>QCHB01000001.1:0-67500 GCA_003278095.1 SAR116 cluster bacterium AG-390-L20
ATTTATTATGCATTATGCATATTGCAGATGACAATAAGCTATATAAAATCAAGCATATTTTTAACATACTCAGTTAAAACTAAAAAGTATTAAACCATCAGTTTTTAAGAAGTATTTATTTAAATGAGTAAAATTAGATCATATTCTGAGACAAAAGAAACTAAAATTGAAATCGATCAGGATTTAAAAGTTTTTAAATCCTTACAAGATGACAATTGGAAAAAAACTAAAAATCTAATTTCAAAGAATATTAAGGAAGTAGTGTGGAAAGCATGGATAGAACCACTCAAATTTATTGAATATGAAAAAAAAATACTTCATTTATCTTCCGACTCTCAATTAATATCAAACAGAGCTGAAACGCAGTATTATGAAAATATTTTTTTTGAGGCGTCAAAATATTTTGAAGGATTAACAAGAATTATTATTCACACAACAGTTAGTGTTAAGTCCTCTAATTCTTTCAAGATTGAAAAAAACTTTAATCCCAAGGTTGATACTTTAATACACAATGATCTCTCATTTGTAGATACTGTGTCTATGAAAATTAATACAAAATTTACTTTTGATAATTTTGTAGTTGGCACTACTAATCAAATGCCCTATGCAGCTTCCAAAAGAATATGCGAGGAAAGCTCTTTTATTTATAATCCATTATATATTCATGGCAATGTAGGGATGGGAAAAACACACTTATTAAATGCAATTGCAATAGATTTAAAGCATAAGAATCCAAATATTAAACTTGTATTAATGTCTGCAGAACGTTTCATGTACCAGTTTATAAAATCTATTAGACAAAAAGATACTCTAAAGTTTAAAGATCAATTTAGATCTATCGATGTTTTAATTATTGATGATATTCAATTTATTGGTGGTAAAGGCTCAACTCAGGAGGAGTTTTTTTATACATTCAATAACTTGATAGATGATGGCAAACAAATTATAATTTCATCTAATAAATCACCCTTTGAATTGGTTGACTTGGAAGAGAAATTAAAATCAAGATTAGGAGGAGGTTTAGTTGTTGATTTTCTTCCAACTAATTATGAATTAAGACTAGATATACTCAGAAAAAAAGTTAATTTATCTGGTATAAGTGTACCGATAAATGTTCTTCAATTTTTAGCTAATAAAATTATAAGTAATATCAGAGAATTAGAAGGTGCTTTAAATCGAATTTGGGCAAATCACGAACTTACGGGTAATGATATAACTCTAGAAAATTCTGAACGTTTGTTATCTGATATTTTATTAGTTAACGAAAAAAATTTATCTATTAATTTTATACAAGAACAAGTTTCTTTATTTTTTAATTTAAAGTTATCCGATATGACTTCCTCAAGACGTTCAATCAGTATTGCCAGACCCAGGCAGATTGCTATGTATATTTGTAAGACTATAACTAGTTTTTCTTATCCAGAGATAGGTAAAGCCTTTGGAGGAAAAGACCATACTACAGTAATGCATGCAGTAAAAAAAATTGAAGCATTATTACTTGTAGATCAAAAATTAAAAAAACAACTTTCCGAACTAAAAATATCTATTTTTTCTTCTTAATGATGCTGTCATTAAATGAAGATTACTTATATGTAATTGCTTGCTGAAACAAGTTTAAACATGTTATATTAAAAGTATAATATTTATGTTTATTTGTAAGCGATTGAGGTTAAATTATGAATTTTACAATTGATAGAAACGCACTTATTAAACCACTTGGACATATATATTCTGTTGTTGAAAGAAGAAACACAATCCCAATTTTGTCTAATGTACTAATAGAAACAAATTCTTCAAAAGTATCATTTACAGCTACAGATATGGATATGGATATTGTGGAAGTTACAGCCTGTGTGGTTTTAAACCAAGGGAAAGTTACACTAGCAGCCCATACTCTTTATGATATTGTTAGAAAGCTTCCTGATGGAGCTGAAATTAAAATTGAACAGGTTGATTTTAATGTTCAAGTTTCAGCGGGTAAATCTAAATTTATTCTTCCAACTTTGTCAGTAGACGATTTTCCTGTAATGACAGAAATTGAAAAAGGTAATGAATTTTCTATAGAGTCTGTTGATCTTGCGAGTTTAATTGATAACACTAAATTTGCAATTTCTTCAGAAGAAACAAGATATTACTTAAATGGCATTTTTTTTCATGTTCCTGAACCGAACAAAGATAAGTTAAGGGCTGTTGCAACGGATGGGCATCGTTTAGCTCAAGCTGAAATTCCACTTCCCGAAGGAGCTGAAGCTATGCCTAGTATAATTTTGCCAAGAAAAGCTGTTGGAGAAATTAGAAAATTAACTGATGGAACTGATGGTAAAATTAAAATCATTATCTCTAATACTAAAGCAAAATTTACTTTTCCAAATTCCGTTTTGACAACAAAACTGATAGATGGTTCATTCCCAGATTATCAAAGAGTTATCCCAAAAGAAAATCTAAATAAGTTAATAGTTTTAAACTCTGATTTTTCAAAAGCAGTTGACCGAGTTTCTACTGTATCTATGGAAAAATCGAGAGCTGTAAAACTTTCGTTAAATAAAAACTTATTATCCTTAAATGTTAATAGTCATGATTTAGGCAATGCTTCTGAGGATTTAGAAATAGACTATAATCATGATGATTTAGATATAGGTTTTAACGCAAAATATCTTCTGGATATAGCGTCTCAAATCCAGGGGAAAGACATAGAAATTTTATTGTCAGATTCAGCATCACCCGCTTTGATAACAGACCCAGATCAAGATGGTGTTATTTTTGTCTTAATGCCTATGAGAGTTTAATTTATTTATAAGTTTAAATAAGTAAATCTAGGATAAAAATGAAAAATAATATTTTAAACTTCAAAGATGAAATTCCAACTATTGAAAATTCAAACAAATTTTACATAAAAAAATTAAATTTAAAAAATTTTAGAAATTACGTTGATTTAAATTTAAATGTTAGTAAGGATTCTGTATTAATTTATGGAGATAATGGTTGTGGTAAGACTAATATTCTTGAGGCTATTTCTTTATTAAATCAAGGTAAAAGTCTTAGAAAGTCAAAAATTGAAGATTATTTAAATCAGAATGTTTTGCTTCAAGGTAGTTACAATACTTGGGGAATAAATGCAGACTTTATGTGTCCGAAAGGAAAATTTAACATTGGTACAGGACTCAAAAGAGACACGGTCAAAAATTCGCGAGTAGCTAAAATTAATACTGATAGATGTTCCTTAAGCTCACTAGGAAAAATTTTAAAAATCTCATGGATTACGCCTCAAATGTGTATTTTATTTCAGACCGGTATGAGTGAAAGAAGACGTTTCATAGATAGGCTAACTTCTTCCTTAGATAGTTTGCATTTAAATAGGGTATACAAATACGAAAAACTTCTAAGACAGAGAAGCAAAATTTTAATGCAATTAAAAAGTGATAAAACATGGTTAGATGCTATAGAAAATCAAATTTCTGAACTTTCTGTTGCTATTACAGCTAGTAGATTAGAAATGGTGGAGGCATTAGACGATTTATATAATAAAGAGTTAAATGATAATTATTTAATAGACAATTTTCCTCCCGCGGTCATAAAATTGACTGGAAAAATTGAAGAGCTTCTTACCAACAAACCAGCTTCAGAAGTTGAAGGTTATATAAAAGACAATTTAAAAAAATCGCGTTTTTCTGAAGAAGAAAATATTTTTGGACCTCATAAGACAATAATTGAAATACTTAATAGAAAAAATAATAAGAATGTTAATTATGCTTCAACTGGTGAACAGAAACTTTTATTAATTTCAATTATTTTATCGCACGCACGAATGCTAAATAAAAATTTTAATATGGCGCCTATTTTGTTGTTAGACGATATTGCAGAGCATTTAGATAAAAAACATAGATGTGCATTGTTTTTAGAGATATCTAGGCATGAAGGTCAGTCATGGTTTACTAGCACAAGTAAAGAAGCTTTTGCAGATTACCCAACTTTAATTGATAGAATAAATCTTCCTGAAATAATGAATCGATTTAAAGGTAAATATGATTTTCAATATGGAGAAACTTAGATGTCTGAAAAAAATTTAGAAATAAATAATACAGATTATGACGCAGACTCTATTAAGGTTCTCAAAGGGTTAGATGCTGTTAGAAAGCGACCCGGCATGTACATTGGTGATACTGACGACGGTTCAGGTTTACACCACATGGTTTATGAGGTTTTAGATAATTCTATTGATGAGTCATTAGCCGGTCATTGTGACCTTATTCAAGTGAAATTATTAAATGATGGTTCTGTTACTATAAGTGACAATGGAAGAGGTATACCAGTAGATATTCATCCTGAAGAAGGTGTTTCAGCAGCAGAGGTCATTATGACACAATTACATGCAGGTGGAAAATTTGATAACAATTCTTATAAAGTATCGGGTGGATTACATGGGGTTGGTATTTCAGTTGTAAATGCATTATCGGAAACGTTGGTTTTAACCATCTACAGAAATGAAAAAATATATGAGATTAATTTCAAAAATGGCGTTGCTACGGATCGTTTGAAGATTGTTGGCGAAGATAATCAAAAAACGGGTACAGAAATCAATTTTAAACCAAGTAAAGAGACTTTTACTAAATGTAATTTTGATTATCAAACTCTAGAGCATAGAATTAGAGAGTTAGCATTTTTAAATAGTGGAGTCCATATAGATTTAATTGATCAAAGAGAAACAGATGAAAAAAAAGTTTCATTCTTTTATGAAGGAGGATTGAAGGCATATATAGAGTATCTAAATAGATCTAGAAATGCTATTCATGAAGTTATAGCCACCACTCACGAAAAAGAAGGTATTACTGTAGACATTTCTATGGAATGGACAGATGGATACCATGAAACTACTCTTTGTTTTACAAATAATATTCCACAAAGAGATGGAGGCACTCATTTAGCTGGGTTTAGAGCGGCTCTTACTAGAGTAATCAACTCCTACTCTATTAATTCTGGTATAGCAAAAAAAGAAAAGCTTCAATTATCTGGTGAAGATTGTAGAGAAGGATTAACTACTGTACTATCCCTAAAAATTCCGGATCCAAAGTTTTCAAGTCAAACAAAGGATAAATTAGTATCAAGTGAAGTCCGTCCAGTAGTAGAGCAATTAGTTTCAGAATCTTTAAACCAATGGTTTGATGAACATCCAACAGAAGCTAAAAAAATAGTAGCAAAGGCATACGAAGCTGCAAGTGCGCGTGAAGCAGCTAAAAGAGCTCGTGAACTGACAAGAAGAAAAGGTGTTATGGACATTGCAAGTCTACCAGGTAAATTAGCAGATTGTCAGGAAAAAGATCCAGCAAAATCAGAAATTTTTTTGGTTGAGGGTGACTCTGCAGGTGGGTCAGCTAAACAAGGAAGAGACAGGTCTAATCAAGCTATTCTTCCATTAAGGGGAAAAATTCTAAATGTTGAACGAGCTAGAGTTGATAAAATGTTGTCGTCTGCAGAAATTGGTACTTTAATTACAGCTATTGGTGCAGGTGTAGGGAATTCGGAAATTGACATAGAAAAAGCAAGATATCATAAAATAATTATAATGACAGATGCAGATGTCGACGGAAGTCATATAAGAACATTGCTGTTAACTTTTTTCTTTAGACATATGCGTCCTCTAGTTGATGCAGGCTATTTATATATTGCGCAACCACCATTATTTAGGGCAAAACATGGTCAATCCGAAGTTTATCTGAAAGATCAAGTTGCTTTAGATGATTATTTAATCCAATCAGGAATTAAAGATATTTCTTTGTCAATAGGAGATAGAGAAACCATTTATGGTGAAGATTTAAGGGCGTCTGTAGAAAAATCAATTTTTGCGAAGAGAATTATAGACAATGTATCTAAAAAATTAGGTTTTCCAGAAATTATTTCTCAATTAGCTATTTTAGGTCTTTTAAATTTTAAACTATTTGAAAATGACAATAATCTTTTAAAGATTACTGAAAGATTAAATATACTGTCTAGCAACGTATCTAACGATTGGACTGCCACTTACAAACTTAATAGTGAAAATGATAATAAAAAATTCATAGAAATATCTAGAGTAAATAGAGGTGTAAAAGATGCCTTAATAATAAGCGAAGAAGATTTAAACTCTGAAGAAATAAAAGCTTTGGATAAAATGAAAGAGTTCCTTAGGAGTCATTTTTTAAGTAAATGTATTTTTAATTCAAATACAGAAAGCTATCAGTTAAATGGACCTCTTGATCTGGCAAAAAGAGTAACTGATTTAGGGAAAAAGGGATCTCAAGTTAATAGATATAAAGGATTAGGCGAAATGAATCCTGTTCAACTTTGGGAAACAACACTTGATCCTAATGCAAGATTTCTACTTCAAGTAAAGGTAGAAAATGAAGGTGATGCAGAGGAGACCTTCTCTACTTTAATGGGTGAAACTGTTGAACATAGAAGAGCATTTATTCAAGACAATGCATTAAAGGTAAGTAATTTAGACATTTAATCTTTATTTAATATAATTATCTTTTCTCATAATATAATCAGAAATTTGTTGAGAAGTGAATGCACTTAAGGTCCACCCAAGATGTCCATGACCAGTATTATAAAATACACCTGGTAATTTACCACTTCCAACTTTTGGAACCATATTAGGTGTCATCGGTCTCAATCCTGCCCATGGAATTGCATGTTCCGTAGACACATTTGGAAAAAGTTCATTACACCATTTAATTAAGGGGTTTATCCTATCTGCTCTAATATCCTTATTATAACCATTAAACTCAGCAGTACCAGCAACTCTAAATCTGTCTTTCCCTAATCTGCTTGAGACTATTTTAGCTTTGTCATCAAGTAACGAAACATAAGGAGCATTATTAACGCTTTTTCTATCATTAAGTAATAAAGTAATTGAATATCCTTTAACTGGATATATATTGACATTATCACCTAATCCGTCAGCTATAAATTTGCTATTAACGCCTGCGCAGATAACAATCCCATCATAATTATGTTTTTGTAATTGATTTGATTTTCTGAAAGTTATTATAGGTTGTTGTTTGTTGTGATTAACGCTAGTTATTTCTGTTTCATAGTAAAATTTTACACCTCTTTTTCCACAGGCATCTGCAAGTAACTTAGTGAATTTATGAATATCCCCAGACATATCACTTTTTGTATAAAATCCACCAACAAAGTTTTTTAGATTTAAAGTTGGTTCAATGGACAACATTTCGTCCAATGAAACTTCTTTACGATTTAATCCTGCCTCAGCAAGCCACTTATTTACTTTTCTTCCCTCTTTCAAAGAATCATGATTGTCGCACAGATGCATAATACCCTTTTCTTCAAGATCTAGATTAATTTTTTCGATTTTCAGAATTCTTTTAAGTTCATCTCTACTTTCTATTGCCATTTTTGCGGTTAATATTGTATTTTTTTTATGATTAGGAATATTAGATATAAAACTTAGTAACCAACCAATTTTATGAAAACTTAATTTAGGACTGAATAACAGAGGTGCATCTTTTTTGAGCATCCATTTGATACCCTTACCTATTGTTGACCAACTATTCCAAACTTCAGCGTTGCATGCAGATAACTGACCTCCATTAGCAAAACTCGTTTCCATAGCTGCGTAACGATTTTTATCAAAAACTGAAACTGTATATCCTCTTTCTAACAGTTGATACGCAGTGGTTATTCCAGTTATTCCTGCACCAATAATTGCTATATTTTTCATAAAAAACTCCGTAACAAATTTATTGTAAAATACAATTTACCCCATCTGTCACGGAACCTGAAAGATTGACCAAAAATTGGCTTACCCCTTCGGTGGATGAAAAAATTCATCGCTCTCCAGATTATCAACTTTTTATGTTTCGGGTACCTGAGAGTTTCCGGGGTGGTTGCTCCTTCGGTGGTTTAAAAAACGCTCTCACATAAAAAGACTTTGATAGCTAAAACATAACAATTAATAAAAAAAAGACAATATAATTTATATTATGAAATTTTTTCCTGGGACCTTGTTACTATAAAAACACCAACACACGAAAGGGATAAACCAATTAGATCGTAATAAGAAAATTGTTCGTTTAGTATTATAAATGCCATTAAGGCTGAAACAGGAGGAACTAAAAAAAACAAGGCAGATGTTTGATTAGCTTTATTGTGTTTTAGCAACCACATCAGAATCAAAAAAGCTCCAAGTGAAACCGCAAATATTTGCCATGACATAGCTAAAATAAACTTATTTGAAAAGTTTATGAAGTAATCTTCAAAACAAAGTGCAAGAAAAAGGTGAAAGATTGAGGCACTTGATGCTTGTAAAAAATTATTACCTGAAAGTGGCAAATCAGATCCTATTTTCTTTTGCCATATTATGCCAAGAGATGAAGCAATTAAACCAATCAACCCTGCAAAAAATACAAAAATAGTTAGACCTTCTATTATGTCAGAGGTAATTATAATTAATGCTCCAAAAAGCCCAAAAAATATTCCCATCCACTGAAACTTAGATAAAGTCTCATTCAAAAAAATTTTCGCAAGAATAGATGTTAAAATTGGTTGTAAAGAAACTATTAGAGCTATTAGGTTAGCCGACATTCCTTTTGAAAGGGCATAAAAAACACCACCTAAATAAAATCCATGGAATAATAAACCACTTATAGACGCGTCCTTAAAGGCTTCTAAGGAAATTTTTTTATTTTTTGAAAAAAAAATAAAAAATAAGAAAAAAAAGAACGCAACAATACCAAACCTAAATGAAAGAGACATAAAAGGGCTTGAATTGTCAACTATAATTTTGCTAGTGATAAATGCTGAAGACCAAAGAAAAACAAAAATTAGTGGTATAATATTAAAAATTTTATTCTCTTTGACGTAAAAAGGTTATATGAAATTATCTTGCTTCTTATATTGGACCATTTAGTTTAAGCCATCTATTATAGCCACCAATTAGGTTGGATGTATTTAAAAGATTAATACTATTAGCTACGAGAGTAGTAAGAGTTGAAAGCAAATCTGTAGCGCAATAAAATGTAAAGTTAAAACTTTCATTAAGAAACTTTTTTTGATACTGACTTTTAGTATCTATACAAAATTCTAAAATGACTCTTGGTACGTGTTTAGACCCTAAAATTCGACCATATTTTGTGATTTCTCTAATATCTCTTAAGTCTACGGATGTATTCATTTTATTAGAGTGTATTTTAATAGCATCTTCTGTTTTAACACAATTAATGTTGATTTTTGCATTTTCGACAAGTTTTAAAACAGAATTTTTACTATTTATCATTTTTTATTTTTCCAGATTACACAAAATTAATTAAATCAATGAAGCCTTTCTAAAATTAATTCTGCAGCTTTTTCTCCAGAAGAAAAGGCCGACTCAATATTCGCTCCCTCCATAAAATCTCCAGCAATTACAATAGGAAATTTTGAATCAATTTGAGGTCCTGAACAAACTTTTGTTACTTTAGCATATTTCCAAATATGTAAACTATGAAAATTAATTTTTATATTTGGTTCTAGTTGATAAATAGCTTTCTCTATTTCTTGTAAAATTTCATCTTTAAGTAATATTTTATCTTTATTTATATTTTTATTTGAAAAATCTCCTTTAGTGTGCGCTGTCCAAAAACGCAAATTACTTCCAGCAGCCATCCAACTTAAAATACCTTGTTGATTGTAATAATCAAAAAAATATGGAATGTTTTTAGGTTTCCTATCAAAGAAAAACATTAGTGAAATGCATGCATCGTAAGAAGAAGTCTTAAGAGTTTTTTTTAACATTGGGAATTTCTTCATTAAGTCTAAATTTTGTGGTGCTGGAAGAGTTGATATTACAGCATCGTACGTTTCCCAAATATTGCTTCTGTCGTCAAGGACACTTATCTTTTCATTATGAGGTTTTAAATTGGTAACTTTGACATTTTGAGTAATACTTAAATTTTGGGATAAATTTATTAGAAAAGCTCTCATAGATTTAAAACCCCTGTATCTTGGAGGAGAAAAACTTCCATATTCTTTGATATATCCTTTATTTATTCCATTTTGGATAACATTTTTGAAATTGTCTGATTTAGCAGTAAAAAATTGTGCACCATGAAAAAAGTAATTTGAATTATCTTTACTTTCAATGTTTCTAGTTCCTACTCTTCCTCCTATGAAATTACCCTTATCAATTATAGTTGACTCTAAACCAAAAGATTTTAACTTTAATGATGAAGAAATTCCTGCTATTCCTGATCCAATAATTAGGATTTTTTTTGACATTTGGATCCTTTCATTAAAATAGTATCTTATAGGATAAACACATAAAATGGATAACTTTTTTATAAAATCTGAGTTTGTTTTAGAAAAATTTACATTTGAAGAAAATTTTGAAATACCATCTGTCAAGAATATGAACGCAGAAAATGTAATAAATGTTTATGAAGGTATGCGTGATTTTTTTCCAAAATATCAGGAAAACAGTTACAAGACAACTTTAGCTCCAAAATTAAAAAATATTTTAGACGAATTTGAAGCATTGTTACTTGATGCGTTTGGAGTTTTAAATACTGGCACTACATTGATACCTGGAATTGTTAAAACGTTAAATATAGCTCGAGAAAAAAACATTACGCTTTTAGTGGTTACAAATGGTGCAAGCAATAATTTATATAAAAAAAGAGAGCAACTTTCTTCTTTAGGTTTAGAATTCTCAGACGCAGAAATAATCTCGAGCAGAGAAGCTGCCGAAATATTTCTATCATATAATCAGCCAGAAGGACCTTTGGGCGTTATGGGCAATATAGGGGATGAATTCAATATACCCAATCTAAATTGTGTTCCACTTGAACAAGATTATTCAATGTTTGAGGAAATGAACTCATTTATTTTATTAGGAACTCTTCAATGGGATACTGTATGGCAAGAGTTATTATTTAATTCATTAAAAGAAAATCCTAGGCCGTTATTTGTTGCAAATCCAGACTTGATTGCTCCTCATGAAGAAAAGTTTAGTATAGAGCCTGCATATTATGTCTCACACCTAATTAAAAATGGAATTCATCTCCCATTTTGGTTAGGTAAACCCTTTCCAACAATTTTTGAACTCGCCATGAATAGAATTAATGAATTATCTGGTAGGCACATACCTTTGTCTAAAATTGGTATGGTTGGAGACTCTCTACATACTGATATATTAGGCGCAAATAGTTTTGGTTTAAAATCTATTTTAATGACTAAGCATGGCTTACTTAAAAATGTAAATGTTGGGAAAATGATAAAACGTACTAATATTATTCCTGACTATATTGTCGAAAGTCCTTAATCAATGAATAGTTGCTCAATAGATGACTTAAGTTTTCAAAAAGTCTGTTTTTCTTACGAAAATAAACTTAACACAAAAGAAATCTTAAATAACTTTAGTTATAAAATCAAGAAAGGAAAATTTACAAGTATTATAGGTCCTTCTGGATCAGGAAAAACGTCTTTACTAAAATTAATTTCTGGTATTGTTGAATGTAAAAAAGGTGAAATTAGATTTGAAAATGAAATAATTAAAAAAAAATCAATTGATGTTAGCTTAGTACAACAATGTACTTCTCTTATGCCTTGGTTAAATGTTTACCAGAATATTGAGTTAGGAGGTATAAATAAAAAAATTAAAAAATTTAATAAAATTGACAAAGTTATAAAAGATGTAGGTTTGCAAGAATATACAAAATTCTTCCCTCATCAATTATCAGGCGGGTTATTACAAAGAGTGGCAATTGCAAGAGCATTATTATTTAATCCTAAATTATTACTTTTAGATGAACCATTTGCTGCTTTAGATAATTTAAGTAGAGAAATTATATCAACAGAACTTACTTCAATTATTAAAAAAGAAGCAGTTACGGTCATTATGGTCACACATTCGATTGAAGAAGCAGCATTACTAAGTGATGAAGTTTTGGTCACAGGATTAGCACCCATAAATGTTATTAAAAGTTTTATACCGCCTAAAAGTAAAAGCTCTGAGTCTTGGCAAAAATTAGGGCTTAGAAAATCATTAGAAAATAAATGTTTTCAAAAATATTTAAAATTAATAAGAGATACGTCATACCAAGCATTACAAAAGGAAACTTAACTTTGACACAAAAAAATAAAACGATTTTAGTCACTGCATCCGCAAAAAGATTAGGAAAATTAATAGCCACACATTTAGTTAGAGAAGGTTGGGGAGTCGCTGTTCATTATAATAAATCAAAACAATTAGCAGAAGAAACTGTAGATGAATTATTAAAAATAGGAGGCAAAGTAACATTACATCAAGCTGATCTAACAATTAATTCAGATCTTGAGAAATTAATTAACGATCTAGAAGAACAGGATTTAATCTGGTCTGGTTTAATAAACAATGCTGGCTATTTTAATTATGATAATGGTGTTAATTTTGATAGTGCATCACTTTACAATCACATGTCAGTAAATTTTGCTGCACCAACAATTTTGACGCAGGCACTAGCTAAATATACCTTAAATTTAAAAAAAAAGAAAAAGAGTGAACAAGGATTTGTTATTAATATAATTGATGCAAAAATTTTTGGTCTTAATCCAGATTATTATACTTATACGTTATCGAAACAAGCAATGTATGGCCTTACAAAAATGTCTGCACTTGCATATTCAACTTGTTTAAGAGTTAATGGTATAGCTCCTGGCATTACATTATTAGCCCCTGGACAGGATGAAAAGGCATTTAGAAAATCTCATAAAAAAAACCTGTTAAAATCATCTTCTACAGTTGAAGAAATTTTAAATACTATAAAACTTATAATTCATTCTAAATCAATGACTGGACACGTAATACTTCTTGATGGAGGAGCACATCTTGCTCCACCTAGAAGAGATGTTGGTTTATAATACGGATTACAAAATGAAAACTAGAAAAAGAAAAATATTTATTAATAACTTGAACCTGATTGCTTCAATCGGTGTATATGAACAAGAAAAAAAAAACAAACAAAAAATAATAGTCAACTTAGAAATACTACTTACTAATGAAACTGAACCACAAAGTGATAATTTGCAACAAACCCAAGATTATAGTCAGTTTAGAAAATGTGTAATTGATTTAGTTGAGAGTAAACATTTTGATTTACTTGAAATTTTAACTAAGAAAATACACACTGATATTTCAAAAAATAAATTCGTCCTTGGAGTAAAGGTAAATATATCCAAACCAGACATCTTTGATAATTGTGAAGTTGCGTATGAATTGTCTAGTATTTAAAAGTTATCCTTCCTCGACCTCATGGTGCTAAAAGACTTTTCAGGGTTACTTGTTTTTAAATCAATGGAATCTATAAATTTTTTATCATCTGCTCTCAAAAAAGGGTTAATATTTTTTTCAGTTCCTAATTCAAAAGGGATTGTTGGCAAGCCTTTTTCTCGTTTATTTTTTATTTCTACGATGGCGTCATCCAACAATTTATTATTAGGATCAATGTGTTTGGCAAATTTTGCATTTGAAGATGTATATTCATGTCCGCAATATACTAATGTATCATTAGGTAAAGATCTAAGTTTTAGTAGGCTTGACCACATTTGATCCATAGTACCCTCAAAAACTCTTCCACAACCAAGATAAAACATTGTATCACCAGAAAATAAAAATTTTTCGTCTTCCATATAAAAACAAACATGACCTAGTGTATGACCGGGGGTATGAATAACTTTCGTTTTTACTCCTGCAACATTAATTAATTCGTTATCTGAAACCAAAACGTCAATGTTAGAAATACGATTTTGATCATATACAGGTCCTATTAACTTTGATTTATAAATTTCTAAAAGTTTAGTATTACCTCCAATATGATCATGATGGTGATGAGTATTCACTATTTCATCTAAATGCCAACCTCTACTTTTTAAAAATCTTATCACTGGAGTTGATTCTCCAGGATCAACCACACTTGTAATGTTTTTTGTCTCATTTCGTATTAAATAGATATAATTATCTGAAAAAGCGTCAATTATATTGATTTCAAGCATTTTTACCCACATAAATTAAAAGATTTAAAAACTTATTTTATAAAATTACATAATTTTAATTATTAATATAATCAAAAAGTTTCTTTTATTATATTAAAGTATATATATATCAATTAATATTAAAGGATTAACATGAGTGAAACTGATTTAGATAATCTTAGATCAAAGATTGACAACATTGATGCTAATTTATGTGAATTGATAAAGGAAAGACAATCTTTAGCCTCAAAGATAATGAGCGCCAAAAAAGGGGGTTTTCCCTTTGACCCTAAAAGAGAAGAAGAATTAATCAAAAAATTAGTTAATTTGGGTTTAGACAAGTTTTTAGTTGAAAAAGTATGGCGCCAAATTATCTCATCTAATTTGTCAATGCAAAAGGTTCTCAAAATTGGGGTTGCAGGAAAAGATGATGAAATTCAATCGGCATATTCTGCACACTTTGGTAATTATTTTAAAACCACTTATTTTTTGAGTGTTGTTAGTTTATTGGCAGCATTAGAAAAAAAAGACATTGAGTTAGGATTTATAGACAGTCAAAGTACTAACAAGCTGAAAAATCAGACAGAAATTAAAATTAATTTTGATATTGTAGCTAACGTTCCACTTTATAAAAGTACTAATCAAAAAGAATATAATATTATTAAACTTAAAAATGATAAATCACAGAGTATTTAATGAATAATCCTACTGCAAAAGCAAGCATTGAAAAATTAGAGACTTACAAACCAAATTTTGGTAAGAGCAAAATAAGTAACCTTATTAGATTATCAGCAAATGAAGGTGCCCTAGGAACATCTTTAAATGCTATAAAGGCACTAAATTCTTTCACTCATAATTTAAACAGATATCCACCTCAAGTTAGTGACGACTTAATCAACGCCATAGCAAATAGATATTCTCTCGATTACAAAAAAATTATTTTAGGAAATGGGTCTGATGAGTTAATTTCAATAATCACTCAAGCTTTTTTGGAGCCTACAGATGAAGCTATCTACACAGAATTTGGTTTTCTTCAATTTCCTCAAGCTATATCAGTTTCTGGAGCAAAGGGTGTTGTTGCAAGAGATGTTAATTTTACAGCAAATGTAGATAACATTCTTTCAAAAATTAATACAAAAACCAAGCTGATTTTTTTAGCTAATGCAAACAATCCAACTGGTACTTTTATTTCAAAAGAAGAAGTAATTAGGCTACATAAATCAATACCCTCTAATATTTTGCTAGTTTATGACGCTGCATATTCAGAATTTATAATTAATAATGATTACATTGATGGAAGTAGTTTAGTTGATAAACATGACAATGTGATAATGTTAAGGACATTTTCTAAGTTACATGGCTTAGCATCCCTTAGGTTAGGCTGGGGATATTGTTCTGAATATATTTTGAGTAATCTTATGAAGGTAAGGGGACCATTTAGTGTAAACACTGCAGCTATGTTAGCAGGTATTGCAGCGTTAGAGGATATACAATTCCAAGAAAATTCTGTTGCACATAATTTAGAATGGATGCCCTGGTTTGAAAAAGAACTAAAATTATTGAAATTAGACTTCCAAACATCAGTAACTAATTTTTTATTAATAAAATTTCCAGATGAAATTTTTAATAATGCTCAAAGTGCGGTAAAATTTTTAGCTGAGAGAGGAATTTTAGTTAGAGGAATGGATGCATATGGTTTGCCAAATTATTTAAGAGTTTCTATTGGCAATGAAGAGGAAAATATTACTTTTATAAAACAACTAAAAAGTTTCTTAGATAATTAAAAATGGATTTAAATTTTAAAAAAATTTCAATTATTGGATTGGGTTTAATTGGGACTTCGATTTTACACGCAATTAAGGCTAAAGAGGAAGATGAAAAAGTAACTTTTGCGTATGATATTAACCCTAAGCATAGACAGATTGTATCGAAAATGAAGATTGCAACTTTTGTGTGTGATGATATTAAAGATACAGTAAGAGATGCTGATTTAGTAATTCTTGCTGTTCCTGTCGGTTCAATGAAGACAGTTGCTAATTTGATAGCACCATTTCTTAAGAAAAATTCTATAGTTACTGATACGGGTTCAACTAAGGGGTCAGTTATAAATGACATAAATCCTTATATACCTGATAATGTCCATTTTATACCCTCACATCCATTAGCAGGTACTGAGTATTCTGGTCCAGAATCAGGTTTTAGTTCTCTTTTTGAAAACAGATATTGGTTAATAGTTCACGATAAAAAAACTAATGAGACAAAAAAGTTAATCAATTTTTTTGAAAAGCTAGGTTCAATTGTAGAAATTGTAAATACAGAATATCATGATAAAATTCTAGCAATCACTTCTCATTTACCACACCTAATTGCTTATACTATTGTTGGAACGGCATCTGATCTTGAGACTGACCTAAAAAACGATGTAATTAAATTTTCTGCATCAGGCTTTAGAGATTTTACTAGAATAGCATCTTCAGATCCTATAATGTGGAGAGATGTTTTTCTTAATAATTCAGATGCAGTTCTTGAGATGCTTCAAAGGTTTAATGAAGACTTGTCAGATTTACAAAAAGCAATAAGAAAAAAGGATGGAGACAAATTACATTCGTTTTTCTCTAGAACTAGGTTAATTCGAAAAAAAATCATTGATGCGGGGCAAATTTAATAAGAACTTTATATTTTTTGAAATGCTATCCTTAGGTTAGCAACAAGGAATTTGCAATACTCAGAAAAAATAAGAGAGAAAGTTTGAAACGAACTTAACCACATATTTATATTATGCTTTTCTGGAGTAATTGGATAAGTAAGGATTTTTAAATTTGGCATTCTATATTTAAATTCAAGAAAAGCCCTTGGCATATGATAATTGCTAGTAATTAAAATAAATTTACTAATATTATTTTTTTTAGCCCATTTCAAAGTTTCAATAGCGTTTGAATAAGTGTTTATTGATATACTATCAAGTTCAACACAACATTCAATTAAGTTGGAATCAAAATCAAAATTTATATTTTTTTCTAAACTCGCTTTCGTGAAACCTTTGCCTGTTCCACTTACAAGTATTTTAGAGTTAAAAGTAGATGTTTTTTCAAATTCATTGATTATTTTTAAACCATCTTTAATCCTATTGGTACCACCGGTTAAAATAACAATATCTGAACTTTTTTTACCTTTATATTTTATAGTTAATAAGATCTTTTCTTTATATTCAACTAGTCCAATTAAAAAATATGTTACAATTGAAGATATCAAAACAATACAGATGGTCTTTAATATAGAACGTAACATTTTTTGAATCATTACAATTTAATTTTTTAAACATGTTGGCAAAAAAACCTGTGTTAGTATACAATAATCGATAATTTCTAATCTTGTACAAGGAATTTCTTTATGCTTGAAACATGTCATTCATGTGGAACAGTATTTAACATTGATGAAAATATCTTATCAAAAAAGATTAAGTGGCTTAGATGTGGTGTTTGTAATGAAAAATGGAGTGTTTCCTCAATTGTTAATAAAAAATTTGATAAAAATACAACCAAAGATAAAAAAAAGTTCGTGTCAACAAAAGTTAGGTTTAAAAATAAGTCTGAACAAGTTATGCATGAATTAGCTTCAATAAAATCAGCTGTAGAAGACAAAACAAAAAATATGTCACCAAAAAACAATCCTGTATTAGAACAAAAAAATAAAAGTGTTTCTGAAATAGCGTCTGAATTATCAGCTTCAAAGGTTAAGAAAGACGATGTGGTTCAAGCTAAACCAAAAAATAAAGTTATAAACAACAATTCTTCTACAAAAAAAAATTTTATTCCCTTCATTTTTTTGTTAATAATTATTCTTTTTTCTACTCTATTATTTTTTCGGTCTATTTTGTTAAGTTATAGTTTTTTATACTTTCCAAAATATACGAAAAATTATGAATACAAATTGAATGAACTTTTTAATTATATTAAATTACCTATTTTAGCCGATCTTAATCATTTAAAAATGATAAACTTTGTGGCAACTTTTCAAAATGAAAAAGTTAGATTTGTAGGAACAATTAAAAATACTTCCAATAGACCAATATTAGTTCCTAGAGTAAAAATTTTAGCCATAAGGGAAGATAGAAAAATTATTTTAGAGAAGGTTATAACTTTTAAAGATAAAATAATTTTTCCTCTCTCACAGATAGAATTTAACGAAATGTTAGAAATACAGAGTAAAAAAGAAAATATAAGCGTAAAAGCGACATTGATAAAAAAAATTTATGATCTCTAATCAAATGCTATTATTTCTTCTTTAGAAATAATATCTTTTATAGCTTCATTTTTTCTAATCTGAAAATCATTTTCATTATAAATCATAACTTCTATTGCATCTTTTCTTGCATTATAGTTAGATCTCATTACTGACGAATATGCACCAGTTGTTCTAATAGCTAATAGATCATTACCATCAACTTTACTTATTTTCCTGTCTAAGGCAAAAAAATCTCCAGTCTCACAAATTGGTCCAACTATGTCAGCAATAATTTCAGTATTACTGATTTTCTTGACTGTTTCAATTTTATGATATGCGTCATATAAAGTAGGTCTAATTAAATTATTCATTGCAGCATCAACAATAATAAAATTTTTTTCTTTAGTTTTTTTATTTCTTATCACTTTGGTAATTAGTATCCCTGCTTCTGCAATTAGGCTTCTTCCAGGTTCGAAACTTAAATAATAGTCAGATTCTTTAAACAAACTTAAGATAATCTTCTTATAATTATTAAAATCAGGTTCTAAACTATTATCATAATTTATTCCAATTCCACCGCCCAAATCTAAAGTGGGCACTGTATATCCAGTAAATCTGAGTTCGTCAGCTAAATTTTTAAGATTTAAATATGCTCTATAAAAAAAATTAAAATCAAATATTTGTGATCCTATATGCACTCCTAAACCAACTGGATTTATATAGTCTAATTGATGAAGCTTTTTGTAAATTGATTTTACATTTTGGAAATCTATTCCAAATTTAGTTTCTTTTTCACCAGTTGATATTTTTTTATGAGTTTTAGGAGCTATGTCAGGATTGACTCTTAGACATATGTTAGCAGTTAACTTAAGCCTAGAAGCAATTGTAGAAATGTCGTTTAATTCTTCCTCTGACTCTATGTTGAATTGTAAAATATTATTTTTCAAAGCGAATTCAATTTCATGGTTATCTTTACCTACACCAGAAAATATTATTTTTTGCGGTGACATTCCCGCTGCAATACATTTTTCAAATTCCCCTATTGAAACTATATCTGCTCCACAGCCTAATTTTGCAAAGTAGCTTATAACACTTAAAGCGTCATTTGCTTTAACAGCATAATGAATATTTCCCTGAACTTCCTTTATGGTATCAAAAAAAGTATTATAACGTTCTTTCATTAGACCTGCATCATATATAAACAGCGGTGTTCCATACTTTTCTGCTAATGAAGAAATTTTAATGCCTTGAATATTTAAATCACCATTTCCATCTCTATAAAACCCAATTTTATGCATAATGAAATCTATTGTTTTGAAATTATTTGTGAGGGCTTTAATGGTGTATCTTTCCTTCCACATCCATTAAATGAAAATACTAAAAAAAATAAAATTATTAAAATTATAGATCTAAACTTCATATTTTTAATCCTTTAAAAACCTTTCTTTAGCTTTTTTAATTGCTAGTAAAACATTATCTGGTGCAGTGCCACCGTATGAGGTTCTTTTAGAAACAGAACTTTCTATTTTAAGAATATCTAATATCGAAATATCAACATTTGGAACTATAGTTTGAATTTCTTCTATTGTTAAATTCTCTAAAGTAACTTCTTTTTTTTCAGCTAATAAAACAATCTTACCAGTTAAATGATGTGCATCCCTAAAAGGTATTTTAAGTTTTCCTACTAAATAGTCTGCAAAATCTGTTGCAGTTGGAAAACCTTTTTGAAGAGCTTCCATCATTTTGTCCGGGACAGGTTTAAGATTTTTTATCATTCCTTCCATATTGACAATGCATAGTTCAATAGTTTTTGCAGTATCAAAAATTGGCTCTTTATCTTCTTGCATATCTTTCCCATAGGTCATTGGAAGGCCTTTAAGGACTGTCATTAAGCTAAGTAAATTACCAAATATTCTTCCAGGCTTTGCTCTTATTAATTCAGCAGCGTCAGGGTTTCTTTTTTGGGGCATGATACTTGATCCAGTTGTGTAGCTTTCAGGCAATTTAACAAAATTAAACCTATCTGAGGACCAGATTACTAACTCTTCGGCTAATCTTGACAAGTGAATAGCTATCAAGGATGATGAAGACATAAATTCAATTGCAAAATCTCTATCTGATACAGAATCCATTGAATTTTCTGTAGGTTTACTAAAATCAAGTTTTTGAGCAACAAAATGCCTATCTATTGGATAACTGGTACCTGCTAATGCTGCAGAGCCTAAAGGCAACTCATTCAATCTTTTTCTACAGTCATGTAATCTACCCCTGTCTCTACCAAGCATTTCGACATAGGCAAGCAAATAATGTCCAAATGTAACTGGTTGTCCAACTTGTAGATGAGTATATCCTGGCATGAGAAGATCATAATAAGTTTCTGATTTTTCAATTAGTGTTCGTTGTAAACTCTTAAGATTTAGTTCAATTTGGTCTATTCTTTTTCTTAGCCATAATTTAATGTCGGTGGCAACTTGATCATTTCGTGATCGAGCAGTGTGTAATTTTTTACCTGCCTCACCAATTATTTCAATTAATCTATATTCAATATTCATATGAATATCTTCCAGTTTAACTGAAAAATTAAATTCATTATTGGATATTTCTAATTCTATTTGTTTTAAGCCTGATTTAATTAATTCTAATTCATCTTTTGAAATAATATTTTGTTTTGAAAGCATTTCAGAATGGGCTATGGATCCTTCAATATCTTCAATATACAAAATTTTATCAAATTGAATAGAAGAATTAAACTCTTCCATTATTTCATCGGTAGGAGCTAAAAATCGTCCACCCCATATTTTACTATTACTTTTTTTCATTTTTAATCTATATTGGACTACTGCAAACTATCACTAAAACAACTATTAATATGCATACATCAAAATTTAGTAAAAAAATATTATTAATATTATACTTTTTAATTTTAAGTAATAATACTTCTTCTGCTGATTATATAGAAAAACTTAGAGATCCTATACAATTTCCTACATTCACTATTTTAGATAGTAAAGAAAAACCAATAATTTTAAAGTTAAATAAAGATTTAGATAAAAATGGATATGTAGTAAATTTTTGGGCTACTTGGTGTGTTCCTTGCAAAAAGGAACTTCCTGATCTTAGTTCATTAGACCAAAAATTGGAAAATTACAAAATTGATGTGTTAACGATTTCAATTGATAAAAAAAATATTAAAGATCAAATCAAATTTCTATTAATTAATGGTGGATCCAATTTAACTCATTTTTTTGATAAAGAAATGAACATTTTTAAAGCGATGAAGTTAAGAGGAGTCCCTACAACTATATTAGTTGATAAAACAGGCTTAGTTATATCAAAGCATGAGGGCATTTTAAAATGGTCAGAAGATAAAGTCGTAAAAGAAATAATAAATTTACTTAATTAGCTTTTCCATCTCTGGCACGGCCTTAAATAAATCATTAGAAAGTCCATAATCAGATACTGTAAAGATGGGAGCTTCTTCATCTTTATTTATAGCCACTATAACTTTACTATCTTTCATGCCTGCTAAATGTTGTATTGCACCAGATATTCCAGCTGCAATATATAAATTAGGTGCTACAACTTTACCAGTTTGACCTACCTGCCAATCATTTGGAACATAGCCTGCGTCTACAGCAGCTCTACTGGCTCCCATTGCTGCGCCTAATTTATCTGCTAATTTTTCAAGAACTTTAAAATTTTCACTGGATCCCAGTCCTCTTCCGCCTGAGACAACAATATCAGCTGCAGTCAATTCAGGACGTTCATTTTTTGAAAGTTCAGAGCTTATATATTTTGCTAAGTTAGTGTTTTTAGAAGGGTTGGCAGACACTATTTTAGCTTGTTTGTCAGTTAATGTAGCTTTCTCAAAAGCTGTAGTTCTTACAGTTATAATTTTACAGTCATCACTACTTTTACATGTCGCAATAGCGTTACCTGCATATATTGGTCTTTTAAAAGTTTCATGATCAATAATTTCAATTATATCTGGAATAATCATTACGTCTAACAATGCTGCTAAGCGTGGTGCTGTGTTTTTTCCATTTGCTGTGCTTGCAAACAAAATATGCGTATAATCATTCGCAATAGACTGAATTAAAAGACTTGTATTTTCAGCTAGGGGTTTTTCATAAATAGCGTCATTAGAAAATATAACTTGATTAACACCTTCGATTTTACTGCCAGCGTCAACTACATCTTTGCAATTATAACCAATTACTAATAAATCTGTACTGCCAAGTTGTTTAGCAGCATTTACAGTATGTAAAGTCGCGGGCAATAAGTCAGTATTATTATGCTCTGCTATAACAAGAATATTCATTTTTTAACCTCATACTATTTATATTACTTTTGCT
The DNA here is from genome assembly GCA_003278095.1 of SAR116 cluster bacterium AG-390-L20. GTDB lineage: Bacteria > Pseudomonadota > Alphaproteobacteria > Puniceispirillales > Marisalimonadaceae > Marisalimonas. The sequence continues at coordinate 22,563 of QCHB01000001.1, forward strand.
TCGTTTTTTAATTTGTCAACTAGCTCTTCAACTGTTTTTAACATAATCCCAGATTGACGTTTGGTAGGTTCTTCAACTTTCAAAATATCCAGCCTTTGTTCAATTTTTAAATTCAGCTCATCAACTTGAATTTGATTTATTGGTTTCTTCTTTGCTTTCATTATATTTGGAAGGCTTGCATACCTTGGTTCATTTAATCTTAAATCTGTACTGATCACAGCAGGTAGTGCAACTTCTATATTTTCTATACCTCCGTCAACTTCACGACTTACAACTGCTTTTTTGTCTGAAATCTCAACTTTACTTGCAAAAGTAGCCTGTGGCCAACCAAGTAAAGCAGCAATCATTTGTCCAGTAGCATTCATATCATCATCTATAGCCTGTTTTCCTAAAATCATTAGATCTATACTTTCCTTCTTAGCTACAGATGAAATAATTTTAGCTATGTTAAGAGGCTCAAGATTATTTGTAGCTTCTATAAAAATTCCGGAGTCAGCACCCATGGCAAGAGCATTCCTGATAGTTTCTTGAACTTGAGTTGGTCCAATTGAGATAGCAATTACCTCAGTAACTATTCCCTTTTCTTTAAGTCTTAAAGCTTCTTCAACAGCGATTTCATCGAAAGGGTTCATTGACATTTTTACATTATCTAATTCCACACCGGATTTATCGCTTTTAACTCTAACCTTGACGTTATAGTCAACAACTCTTTTTACAGGTACTAAGACTTTCAAGTTAAACTCCTTTTCCACATCTATCTTTTATAAATTATTTTTGATTTAAACCTGGTATCCACAATATATCTCTTAATCCATTTTCATTCAAAACTCTACACAAAACAAACAATAAATCAGATAACCTGTTTAAATATGTTAATGATTTCATGTTGATTTCTTCTTCACTTGAAAGTAAACTTGTATTTCTTTCAGCCCTTCTAGCAATTGTTCTTGATACATGTAATAAAGAAGAAGCTTCTGAACCACCAGGTAGAATAAATGAATTTAATGCTGTTAAATCTGCATTATAGTGGTCTATTCTTTTTTCAAGTTTATCAATTTGACTTTTTTTAATTCTAAGTGGTGGATATTTTTGTTTACCTTTTAGTTTAGGAGTTGAAAGATCTGCACCTAAATCAAATAAGTCATTTTGAATTTCTTTAATTAAATCCTTAATTTCAACTGATAAGGGATTTGAATTATCTTTATTTAGACAAAAATAAACCAGACCCAACGACGAATTTAATTCATCTACAGATCCATATGCCTGCGGCCTTGATGAATGTTTAGGAACTCTACTCCCATCAGTCAAGCCTGTTGATCCATCGTCACCAGTTCGAGTGTAAATTTTATTTAGTTTAACCATTAGAATATTTCTTATACATTAAAAGACACACAAATATTAAAATAGCCACAGCTTGAAATATAATTCTATATCGCATTAAAATATTACTGTTGGACTTGTTGTATTCACCTCCTCTAGCCATAGTGATAAGTCCCCAAGCTAAGATAAGAACTACTAAAAACATTGAGATAAATAATGTAATATTAAACCAATCCACTAGAAATTTTCTCCTAAAAAGTTCGCAAAATCCTCTTTTTTATTTTTATAAGCAGCCTTAATAGTATTATGCATTAGGCAGGCAATTGTCATTGGGCCAACTCCTCCTGGTACAGGAGTTATTTTTTTTGCAATATCAACTACTTTTTTAAAATTAACATCACCAACAAGTTTAGTCTCATTTGCTTTAGTTTCTGAGTTAACAAACTGCAATCTATTTATACCTACATCTATAATTATAGCATCCTTTTTTACATATGTGTCGTCAACCATCTCAGGAATTCCTACCGCTGATATCAAAATATCTGCTTTTTTACAATGTTCGCGAAGATTTTCAGTTTTAGAGTGAGTTATTGTAACAGAACAATTGGAAGATAATAAAAGTGAGGCCATTGGCTTGCCAACAATGTTTGATCTACCAATAATTACAGCATTTTTCCCACTTAGTACTTTCAATTCATTTTTTAACATGTAAAAGCAACCTAATGGTGTACATGGTATGAAATTAGGATCGCCCATAAATAGTTTACCGAAATTAGTTGGATGAAATCCATCAACATCTTTTATCGGGCTAATATTATTAATAATTTTTCTTTCTGAAATATGAATTGGTAAAGGAAGTTGAACAAGAATACCGTCAACATTTTGATCATCATTTAGCTTAAATATTTTATTTAATAAATCTTCTTCTGACACATTTCTAGAAAGAATTACTTCTACGGATCGTATTCCGTTTTTTTTTGCCGTACGTACTTTATTTTTCACATATATACTACTAGCTGTGTTGTCTCCAACTAATATTACAGCAAGACAGGGCTTTCGGTTGAAATTTTTAAAAAATTCAGTACTTAAAGGATGTAGTTTTTGCAGAAATTCTTCAGAATATCTTTTCCCGTCTATAATTTTTTTAAAATGTTCCATAGATGTTGTCTTATAACCCTAATCTATAATCTTGAATTAAGTTTTTTATAAAACTTAGCAATAGAATGACGATTACTGGTGATAAATCAATTCCTGATAGAGAAGGCATGTATCTCCTTATTTTCCCTAATAAGGGCTCATGTAATGAAATTAATGCACGAAATACGGCATTTATGATTTTATTATAACTATTTATCATTTGGAATTGAATCAGAAGAGTCATTATAACATAAATAAATAGAGTATATAGGTAGAGTGTAATGATTTCATTTAATAATATTAAGAGTGCATTCATGACATTATGGTATAAGTAAAATATATATATATAAATAATTATTAATATTTAAAATACTACATTTAATGTAAACTTTTGTCTATTTTACGAACTTCTATCAAAAGGAAAGCAAAGTGCTAATAAATATAAGAAAAAATCTTGTAAAATTAATTTTTAATCTATGCCTTATTTATAGTTTTATTCATTTCATTTTTCCCTCATTCGCTCTTGAAAGGAATGAAAGTTGGAAAGACGTTTTAAAAAAAGCATCTGGGCAGACTATATATTTTCATGCATGGGGCGGAGCAAAAAATATTAATTCCTATATAAAATGGGCTGGAGGAGAAGTAAAAAAGAAGTATGATATTACTGTTAAACATGTAAAGGTTTCTGACACAGCAAATGTTGTCGCAAAGATTTTATCCGAAAAAAATGTAAAAAAAAATAATAATGGTTCAGTTGATTTAGTATGGATAAATGGCGAGAATTTTTCATTAATGAAGAGTAATAACTTATTATTAAGTGAAAAATGGATATTTAATTTACCTAACTCAAAATTTTTAGATTTTAGTAATGATCCAAGCTTGCTTAATGACTTTGGAATACCAACTGATGGCATGGAAATGCCATGGGGAGTTTCTCAATTAAATTTTTATTATGATACTAAATATATAAATTCGCCCCCTAGATCTGCTCTAGAATTAAAAAATTACATAATTAAAAATAAAGGAAGGTTCACTTTTCCGCAGCCACCTGACTTTGTAGGTACTAGTTTTTTAAAGCAAATTTTAATTGAACTTATTTCTGATAAAAAATTATTAAAATTGAAGTATGTTACTCAACAACATGAAAGAGAGCTTGAAACTTTGTGGCAATGGCTTGACGAAGTTACTCCTCACTTATGGAGAAGAGGCAAAAATTATCCATCAAACTACTCGGCTATAACTGAACTGGTAGCAGAAAGAGAAATAGATCTTGGAATGGCATTTAATATTGCCCATGCTTCAAACTCTATATCTGAAGGCAAACTTTCAAATTCTGTTAGGAGTTATATTCACGACAAAGGTACGCTAGCTAATGTTCATTTTGTGGCTATACCATATAATTCTTCTAATAAAGCAGCTTCTAAAGTATTTGCAAACTTTTTAATCTCGCCTGAAGCCCAAATAAAAAAACAGAATAAAGATTTTTGGGGAGATCCAAGCGTAATCTCTATAAATAAATTAAGTCAAAAGTGGAAAAACAAATTTTCAACTCTTCCTAGAGGCCTAGCTACATTAACTAATGAAGATTTGAGAATGAAGCTTGAAGAACCCCATCCTTCATGGGTAAAAGTTATTGAAGATAAATGGATTAAAAAATATGGGTCTAGTAATTAAATATTCATGGGAACAAATTTTTATGGACAATTAACTAAAGCCTTAGTTATTTGTATTGGAACATTAGTAATAATTCCTATTATTTTTGGATTTATTGGTTTTTTTTTACCATCTTTTGGATATTTTCCCATCTTGGGTAAAAGTGAATTCAATTTAAATTATTTTCACTTATCATTTAATATTGCAGGCATTTCAAAATCTATAATATTGTCATTATTTACTGGTCTAGTTTCGACTTTATTAGCATTATTTTTTTCGCAAGTTATACTCTTATATCTCTTTAAAACAAGAGCCTATAATTACCTCAAAATAATAATATCACCTTTGATAGCATTGCCTCATATTACGATGGCTATTGGGTTAATATTTCTTTTTTCTCCAAGTGGTTTATTTTTCAGATTGATTTCACCTTGGTTGACAGGCTTTGATAGACCTCCAAATTTTTTTATAATGCCGGATGAGTATGGACTTTTTTTAATTTTAGGGCTTATTTTAAAAGAAATTCCATTTTTTATTTTAGTTTCTTTATCTGCATTACAAGAATTTTCTGCAAAAAAAATATTTGATCTCGGCAAATCTCTTCAAAATTCTAATTTCTCTTCATGGTGTATTTTAATTTTTCCATTAATTTATAAAAAAATAAGATTTGTTATTTTCATTGTAATTGCGTTCACAGCTTCGGTTGTTGATATGTCATTAATTCTGGCTCCATCTACTCCATCTACCCTGGCAATTAGAATTTTACAAACTTATCAATCTTCTGATGCTGACTCACTTTTTATTGCATCGAATTTAGCTTTAATACAATTATTTATAATTATAATCTTGTTACTATTTTGGATGGTTTTAGAAAAAATAGTTAGCTATAAGTTAAGTTTTATTTTTTTCATGAAAATTTTGTCATTTAAAACTTTTTTTATTAAAAAAATAGTGATCATTACAAGTGTAATATTATTTTTTTTGTCAATATTAGGTATAATTTCTTCTTTAATATGGGGACTTAGTGCAAATTGGTACTTTCCAAATTTTTTTCCAAAGAGCCTTACTTTAGATGTTTTTACAAATTTTTATAATGAAAACAAATCTATAATATTTATATCTATTTTTATTTCTTTTATTGTTTCATTAATATCTTCTTTATTAACAATTATTTGGGTAGAATTAATTGAGATTTTAAAAATAAAAAAAATATATTTAGAATGGATTATATTTGTTCCTTTATTTATACCTCAAATATCTTTTTTAATTGGTTTACAAAGTTTTATAATAATTTTTGATTTTGACAGTTATTTACTTCCCTTAATTATCATACAATTATTTTATGTTATTCCGTATAGTTTTATAATATTAGCACCATCTTTGAGAGAAATTAAAAAAGAAATAATAATAGTTGCAACTTCTCTTGGGAAAAACAGATTACAGAGGCTACTAAGTATAAAGATTCCGATAGTTATGTCTTCATTGTTAACATCTTTTGCTATCGGGATGCTTGTTTCATTCTCTCTTTACACGCCAGTTTATTTTTTTGGCGGAGGGAGAATTACAACTCTAACAGTAGAGGCTTTGAATTTAGCCTTAAGTGGTTCAAGGCAAGACTTAGGAGTGGCAACCTTTTTTCAGATAATAATACCAATTTTAATATTAATTTCTGTAGCCTATTTAAGTAAAAAGATTTGTAAATGGAGATTTTAAATTTGTTTAGTACACTTGATAACGTATGATAAATCTTTTATAGAACATTAACATAATGATTCAGGAGAAAATTTTGTCTGACACTTCGGCCTTTAAAGGTAGAAAATTTGCTATTATGGTTGCTAGCGGCTTCAATGAAGAGCAATTTTTAATAATACAAAAAACAATATTAGCGGCAGAAGGTTCCTATACAATTGTCTCAAGGGACATAGGTACTACAAATGGATGGGCCTCAGAAAAATGGGGTTTGTCTTATCCAGTTGACCTGCCTGTTTCTGAAACATTGGCAATAGACTTTGATGCCTTAATAGTACCTGGTGGAGCAAATCAGATTGAAACGCTAAGTAGTGATCTTCATGTAAGAAGAATCTTAAGGGCGTTTCTCAGAGAAAACGAACCAGTAGCTTTAGCCGGAGTTTCAACAATGCTATTAACAACTATTGACGCTGCTGAAGGTAGAAAAGTTGCTGCGTCTGACGCTGACAGCGCTCTTTTAATTGCTGCTGGAGCAGAAATTATAGACAAGCCGACTGTAAGAGATAAAAACTTAATAAGCGCAACTAGTGGTGAAGCTGGAATTTCAGACCTTTTGGAAATGTTAGCAGCGGCTATTAAAGATAACACAATATAACTTAGGTAATTTAATGAATAAAAAACATGTTATTAGTCCTTGTGTGGGAGTTTGTTCAATTGATCCTCAAAGTGGCTTATGTATTGGATGCTTAAGATCTTCTTCTGAAATAGCAATTTGGCCACAGATAAATAATAAAAGAGCTCTTCAAATTATGAAAGAAATAAAAGACAGATCTATTTCAAAAAATTAGATTAAATTTTAGGAAAATATTATGCATAAATATAGAACTCACAAATGTCACGAATTAAGAATTGAAAACGTACAGGACAGTGTGAAACTATCAGGCTGGGTTCACAGAAAAAGAGACCACGGTCAATTAATATTTATAGATTTAAGAGATCATTATGGGTTAACACAAGTTGTAGTTGATTCATCAAATAAAAACTTCTCTGATGTTGAAAATGTATCTCTTGAGAGCGTTATTACAATAAGTGGAACAGTAGTTGAAAGATCTGAGGAAACTATAAATAAAAATCTTCCTACAGGAAATATTGAAGTAAATCTTTCTGAATTAAAAATAATCTCAAAATCAAATACATTACCATTACAGGTAAATTCAGACGAAGATTATGGAGAGGAAACCAGGTTAAAATATCGATATTTAGATCTTAGGAGGAGTAGGCCTCATTCAAATATTATTTTAAGATCAAATGTCATCCAAACTATAAGAAATAAAATGTTAGAATTAGGTTTCCTCGAATTTCAAACTCCTATTCTAACTGCTTCAAGTCCCGAGGGCGCAAGAGATTTTTTAGTACCTTCAAGGTTAAATAAAGGTAAGTTCTACGCTTTACCACAAGCACCTCAACAGTTTAAACAGCTGATAATGGTTTCAGGTTTTGATAAATATTTTCAAATTGCACCATGTTTTAGAGATGAGGATAGTAGAGCTGACAGATCACCTGGAGAATTTTATCAATTAGATTTAGAAATGTCGTATGTAGAACAAGAAGATGTTTTTCACGCTGTTGAACCAGTTATAAGAGAGGTTTTCACGAAATTCTCTAATAGAAAAATTGATGCTGTTTTCCCAAAAATTACCTATAAAGATTCAATGTTAAAATATGGTAATGACAAGCCTGATTTAAGATTTACTCTTGAAATCAAAGATGTCACTGATTTTTTTGCAAATTCTGGTTTTACCATCTTTGCAAAATCTATTGAAAATGGTGCGGTAGTAAGAGGAATTCCTGGTCCTCATTGTGGTTCTAGGTCAGTTGCTGATAGAATGAATAGTTGGGCTCAAGGTGAAGGAGCACCGGGGATGGGTTATATAATTTTTGGTGAAGAAACTGCAAAAGGTCCGATTGCTAATGCATTGGGGATTGATAAGTCACTAGAGATGAAAGCTTTATTTGATCTTAAAGATGGTGATGCTTTATTTTTTTCGTGTGCAAATGAAAATGAAGCAGCAAATTTAGCAGGAAAAGCAAGAGTTAAGATTGCAAATGACAGAGAATTAATAGAGCACGATATCTTTAAATTCTGTTGGGTGGTAGACTATCCAATGTATGAAAAAGATGATAAAACTGGTGAAATAGAATTTTCACATAATCCATTTTCTATGCCCCAAGGCGGAATGGAAGCTCTTTTAAATAAAGACCCACTAGAAATATTAGCTTTCCAATATGACTTGGTTTGTAACGGAATTGAGCTTTCATCTGGTGCGATACGAAATCATGTACCAGAAATAATGTACAAAGCTTTTGAAATTGCAGGTCATAAACGTGATGTGGTAGACAACAAATTTCCTGGTATGATTAATGCTTTTAAATTCGGAGCGCCGCCCCATGGAGGAATAGCCCCAGGTATAGATAGAATTGTGATGTTATTAGCGGATGAGCCAAATATAAGAGAAGTGATTTTATTTCCAATGACAGGAAAAGCAGAAGACTTAATGATGAATGCTCCCAACGAAATTAACGATGCTCAACTTAAGGAACTTGGGATAAGGTTAGATAAGAAAACAAGAATCAATTAAGTTTTTCAATTAAATTAAGTCTGTGCATAGAACATATTAATGAGATAAATAAAATGACAGCACCAGTTTGATGTATTGCCCCTAAATATACTGGCACCATATTAATTAGTGTTATTATGCCTAACGTGAATTGTGAGCATACTACGATAGATATGAGCAAAGATAGTTTTTTAACTTTTTTGTCTTCACTCTCGAAGTAATACTTATAACAATAAAACAGAGCGCACAACGTAGTAAATAAAGCTAAATGTCTATGATGAAATTGAGCAGATGCTGGATTTTCAAATGGGTCTAATAATTGATATTCACCATAATTTTCAGGTATTAAACTGTCTCCCATAAAAGGGTACTCGTTATACATCAAGCCAGCATCCATTCCTGCAACAAATGCACCGGCTATAATAGTTATAAATAATATAGAAAACATAAAAAAACTAAAATCTGGCTTGATTTGGGAAACACCTTCTTTAACATCAAGATAAACCCAAATTAAAAGAGATAGTATTAACAAAGCATTAGATAAATGAATTGTTAGACGGTATTGGGAAACAGTTGGGTCATTTACTAGGCCGGATTTGACCATCCACCAACCTATAAAGCCTTGTAATCCACCTAAAAATAAGATTAAAAATAATTTTGATAAAATGGATTTCGGTATCTTTTTTACAATTATAAAAAATAACAATGGAATTATAAAAATAATTCCAATTAACCTTCCCCAAAGCCTATGAAAATATTCCCAAAAAAATATTTCCTTAAATTCTTCTAAGCTCATTCCCTTATTCTTAAAAATATATTCTGGTGATTTCATATATAATTCAAATACTCTATTCCATTCAAATTGCGAAATTGGAGGTAGGAATCCCCAAAGTGGGCGCCATTCTACCATTGATAGACCAGAGTCAGTTAATCTAGTGACTCCTCCAATCAAAATCATTAGTATAACCATAACGATAGTTGACAGTAACCATATGCGAATTTGTCCAGAATGTGAGATAGATTTCATATTAGCATATTATTGTGAATTATGATGTTTATGTGTGAATTAATTTAACAAAAACAATATTTAAAAAAAAAATTTTTTTTGTCTTGAAAGTTAACAATAAAACATTATTTAAACTTCATCAATAATGGATTTATTGTTTAATTTTAACTTTTTTAAATAAGGGAGATTAAGGCATGAAGTTTAGGCCACTTCACGATAGAGTAGTAGTTGAGCGTCTTGAAGCTGAAGAAAAAACTGCTAGTGGAATAATAATTCCAGATTCAGCTCAAGAGAAGCCTATGCAAGGTAAAATTATTGCAGCAGGTTCTGGTGCGCGTGACGAGACAGGTAAAGTTCAACCTTTGGATGTTAAAGAAAATGATGTTGTACTTTTCGGAAAATGGTCCGGCACTGAAGTCAAGCTTGATGGTAAAGATCTATTGATCATGAAAGAAAGCGATATTATGGGAATAATGGGTTAATTATTCTCTAAATTAAATAATAATTACTTTATAATTTGAAAGGAATAGAAAATGGCTGCTAAAGAAGTCAAATTCGGCGCAAACGCCAGAGCTCAAATGCTTGAGGGCGTAGACATACTCGCAGAAGCTGTAAAAGTAACATTGGGTCCTAAAGGTAGAAATGTAGTTCTTGACAAGGCGTTTGGAGCTCCAAGAATAACAAAAGATGGTGTTACTGTTGCTAAAGAAATTGAATTAAAAGAAAAATTTCAAAACATGGGCGCACAAATGGTTAGAGAAGTTGCATCTAAGGCTAATGATGTTGCTGGCGATGGAACAACAACTGCTACAGTTTTAGCACAGGCTATAGTGAAAGAAGGATCAAAAGCCGTTGCCGCTGGACTTAATCCCATGGATCTTAAGAGAGGAATTGATTTAGCTATTGAAGCTGTAGTTGCTGATTTAGAAACAAGAACTAGTAAAATATCTACAAATTCTGAAGTAGCTCAAGTTGGAACGTTATCTGCCAATGGAGAAGGTGAGATTGGTGATATGATTGCTAAAGCTATGGATAAAGTTGGCAATGAAGGCGTTATTACTGTTGAAGAAGCTAAAACACTTGCAACTGAATTAGATGTTGTTGAGGGCATGCAATTTGACAGAGGTTACTTATCACCCTATTTTATAACTGATGCTGACAAAATGAAAGTTGTAATGGATGATCCATATATACTTTTATTTGAAAAGAAATTAGCTAATCTTCAAGAAATGCTTCCTGTATTAGAAAAGGTTGTTCAATCTGGTAAGCCGTTATTGATAATTGCTGAAGATGTAGAAGGTGAAGCTCTTGCCACACTTGTTGTAAATAAGTTAAGAGGTGGTTTAAAAATTGCTGCAGTTAAAGCTCCAGGATTTGGAGATCGAAGAAAAGCTATGTTAGAAGATATTGCAATTCTGACAAAAGGCGATCTAATTTCTGAAGATTTAGGTATAAAACTCGATAATGTAACTCTTGAAATGTTAGGTACTGCCAAAAGAGTGGAGGTAACTAAAGAGGAAACTACTATTATAGATGGTGCTGGTTCTAAAGACGATATTGGAGCAAGATGTAACCAGATCAGAGCGCAGATTGAAGAAACAACATCTGACTATGATAAGGAAAAACTTCAAGAAAGATTGGCTAAATTAGCTGGTGGTGTTGCTGTAATTAAAGTTGGTGGAGCAACAGAAGTTGAAGTTAAAGAACGTAAAGATCGTGTGGATGACGCAATGCATGCAACTAGGGCTGCTGTAGAAGAAGGTATTGTCCCTGGGGGTGGTGTAGTATTTGTGAAAGCTATTCCCGCTTTAGACAAAGTCAAGGTAGATAATCCTGACCAGAAAATGGGAGTTGACATTGTCAGAAGAGCTCTGAAGGCTCCTGCTAAACAAATAGCTGACAATGCAGGTCAAGATGGTGCAGTTATTGTTGGAAAACTATTAGAATCTACAGATGCAAACTTTGGATTTAATGCTCAAACTAATGAATTTACCGATTTAGTTAAAGCTGGTGTAATAGATCCTACTAAAGTCGTTAGATCAGCTTTACAAAATGCAGCTTCTGTGGCTGGACTTTTAATTACAACTGAGGCAATGGTTGCCGATAAACCTGAGCCAGCTGCTGGCGGTGCCGGTGGTGGAATGCCTGACATGGGCGGCATGGGCGGCATGGGCGGAATGGGTGGCATGGGTGGTATGCCAGGCATGATGTAACTATAATCCTCATTAAAACTATACAACACCTCTAATTAACATTAGAGGTGTTTTTTTATGTCTAGATGTTTATAAATTGTTGCCTACCTGACTTAACTGATATAGCTATATTATAAAATAATAAGAAGTAAATTATGAACAATTCTGAAGTACAAAAAATTGCTGAAAAATCGAATTCGTGGCCTTTTGTTGAAGCAAGAAATTTAAGAGATAGATTAAAACAAATAGGAAGCAAGTCGGGTGAAGAAAATGAACCGCCAGTTTTATTTGAAACTGGATATGGTCCCTCTGGATTGCCCCACATAGGGACTTTTGGAGAAGTTGCCAGGACTAACATAGTACGTTTTGCTTTTCAAACTTTGACAGGAAAAAAAACAAAATTAATTTGTTTTTCAGATGATATGGATGGTTTTCGTAAAGTTCCTGAGAATGTTCCTAACAAGACTTTGCTAGAAAATTATATAGATCATCCACTAACGAATGTTCCAGATCCATTTGGAAAGTTTGATAGTTTTGGAGCTCACAATAATTCTAAATTGAAAGAATTTTTAGACCGATTCAGTTTCGAGTATGAATTTATTTCTGCAACTAACTGTTATAAAAGTGGTAAGTTTGATAATGCTCTTAAAAAGATTTTATTACATTACGAAGATATTAAAAATGTAATCCTACCTACCTTAGGAGAAGAAAGAAAAAAAACCTATAGTCCATTCTTACCCGTTTGTCCCAAGTCAGGAAAGGTTTTACAGGTAAATATCACTTCTATTGATAATAAAAACAATACAGTTAGTTATTTTGACGAAGATTCAAAAACAACAATTACAGTATCCATCTTAGGTGGAGCTTGCAAGTTACAATGGAAATGTGATTGGGCAATGCGCTGGCTTGCCCTTGGAGTTGACTATGAAATGTCAGGAAAGGATTTATCAGAAAGTGTAATTTTATCTAGTAAAATTTTACGAATTCTTGGATCTTCACCACCATCCGGTTTTTCTTACGAACTTTTTTTAGACAATAATGGTGAGAAGATTTCTAAATCAAAAGGGAATGGTTTATCTATTGAAGAATGGTTAAGATACGGCACTGCAGAATCCTTAAGTCTTTTTATGTTTACAAATCCCAAGAGAGCCAAAAGACTTTTTTTTGATGTTATTCCTAAAACTACTGATGAATATTTTTCACATTTAAAAAAATATAATGAACAAACAGATGATGAAAAAATTAATAATCCAGTTTGGCATATTCATAAAGGCTTACCAAAAATTAATGAATTGCCTGTTACTTATACCTTATTACTAAATTTAGCATCAGTATGTCATGCAAATGATACGGATACAGTTTGGGGATATGTTTCAAGCTATGCTTCAGATATAAAAAGAACAGATGAAATAGAAAGGTTAATTAACTTAGCTGTTAATTTTTATAAAGAGATGATTGAACCTAAAAAAAAATATAGATTACCTTCAGACAAAGAAAAAAAAGGAATTACAGAATTAATTGAAATTTTATCAACTTTAGATAAAGAAACCTCATCAGATGAAATACAATCTATTATATTTTCTATAGGAAAAAAATTAGATTATCAAAATTTACGTGATTGGTTCAAAGGATTGTATGAAACTGTATTGGGTCAACCAGAAGGTCCTAGGATGGGAAGTTTTATAAAACTTTATGGTATAGAAACAACTAAAGAACTATTAGAAAAAGTACTTGAAGGTGAATTAGTTAAAGAATAGGTAAAGAATGATCTGGAAATTTATTACTTTTTTTGTTAGAAAACTTGAACCAGAAATTGCTCATCAAATATCTTTAATTGCGTTAAAGTTAGGATTGCATCCAAGATTAAAGAGAATTGAAATTCCAGTTAAAATTAATAATTTACATTTTATTAATTTTCTTGGTGTTGCAGCAGGTTTTGATAAAAATGCACAGGTAATTGAAAAAATTCATCATTTGAATTTTGGATTAACTGAAGTTGGAACCATTACCCCATTACCACAGTATGGAAATCCCAAACCAAGAGTATTCAGATTAGAAAAAGATCAAGCAATAATAAATAGAAATGGATTTAATAATTTGGGAATGGCTCAGGCTATAATAAAATTAAAACATTACAGAAAAAAATTTCCAGTCGGTAGCGACTTTGTTTTAGGTATTAATATAGGGCCAAACAAAGATAGCAATAATAGATTTAAAGATTATGAAATACTTTCTAAAGACCTATCAGAGTTTGCTGATTATCTTACTATAAATATATCTTCCCCTAACACACCAAATTTAAGAGATTTTCATGAAACTGAAAACTTAGAAAAAGTCCTTATATCTGTAAAAAATGGTATTGCCAAATCTAAAAAATTGGAGTTACATTTACCAATATTTTTAAAAATTTCTCCTGATATAACTGAAAACAATTTGAATCTAATAATTGAAACCGCTAATAAAAATAATATTGCAGGCTTAATAATTTCCAATACAACTGTGGATAGATACAAAGATCTTCATCCGGATAATTTGCATGAAGGGGGGGGACTTTCTGGGAAACCACTTTTTACTAAATCGACCACTTTTTTGGCTTTAGCTAATAAAATAATAAAACACAAAAAATATAATTTATATTTAATTGCTGCCGGTGGAGTGTTAGATGCTAAATCTGCATATGCTAAAATTTTATGTGGGGCTCATCTTGTTCAATTATATTCCTCTATGACATTTGTTGGCCCTTTAATTGCTGACAATATTTTAAAAGGGTTACAGCAATTAATGAACAGAGACAAAATAAGTTCAATTAACGATGTAAGAGGTATAGTTGATAATCCTGAAGCTGCGATGAAGATTGCTAATGATGGGATTATAGATAATTTTCAAACTTAAATTACTTTCTTGTCCCATTTAACTTGACCTTTTAAAAAGCATATTTTATAAACATCCAATTACTGATAGGGGTTAAAAATGTCTAGGGTTTGTGAAATTTCTGGTAAAAATGTTATGAGTGGAAATAACGTCAGTCATGCTAAAAATAAAACAAAAAGAAAATTTTTACCTAATCTTCAAAATGTTAAATTTTTTAGTAAAACATTGGATAAATTCATTAGTTTGAAGGTAAGCGTACGTGCTTTAAAGTCGGTCGAAAAAAATGGTGGTTTAGACGATTATCTAACTAAGACAAAAAATAGAGTTTTAGCTCAAGAAGCGATATCTGTAAAAAAATTAATATTAAAAAATATTAAAAACGAAACTAAATCTACTTAAATTACTCCTCATTAAACAGATCAGCTAACTGCTCAGTTAAAGCTCCTCCAAGTTGTTCAGCGTCAGTTAAAGTAACAGCTTTATTGTAATATCTAGTAACATCATGTCCTATTCCTATTGCGACTAATTCAACAGGTGATTTGCTTTCAATAAAAGAAATAACTTGTTTCAAGTGAAGTTCTAGATAGTTTCCACTGTTTGAAGATAATGTAGTATCATCAACTGGTGCACCGTCACTTACAACCATAAGAATTTTTCTTTCTTCTAACCTGCCTAATAATCTTTCATGGGCCCAGATTAATGCTTCACCATCTATGTTTTCCTTCAAAATACCTTCTCTTAGCATTAACCCAAGAGAATTCTTTGATCTTCTCCATGGAGCGTCAGCAGGTTTATAAATTATATGTCTTAAGTCATTCAATCTACCTGGATAAGAAGGCTTACCGTCATTGATCCATTCTTCTCTGGATTGTCCTCCTTTCCAAGCTTTAGTAGTAAAGCCAAGAATTTCAACTTTTACGCCACATCTTTCAAGTGTCCTTGCCATTATATCAGCGCAAATAGCAGCAATTGTTATTGGACGGCCTCTCATAGATCCAGAATTATCTATTAATAATGTTACGATTGTATCTCTAAATTTCATATCTTTTTCTTGTTTGTAAGAAAGAGGAAATAGAGGTTGTGTAATTATTCGTGACAATTTTGAGGCATCTAGCATTCCCTCTTCAAGATCAAAATTCCAAGATCTATTTTGTTTTGCTTGTAATTTTCTTTGTAGCTTATTAGCTAATCTTGAAATGGCACCTTGAAGTGTTTCGAGTTGTTTATCTAAAGTACCCCGAAGCCTATTTAACTCATCCTCATCGCACAAATCTGCAGCATTAACAATCTCATCATACTTTGTAGAAAAAACCTGGTAATTATAATTAACATTATTTTTACCTTGGTTATGACCGGAAAGAGGATTAGAGGCTATTTCACCTTCACTCTCTCCATCTTGATCTTCTACATCACCTTCCTGTGCTTCACCATCTATTTCTGCATCATCATCTTGCGCTTCACTGCCGCCATCTAAACCTGCATCTTGATCGTCGTCACTATCACTTTGGGCAGAAGAACCATCATCTTCACTTTCATCTGTGACACTTTCATCACTCTCGTTTTCATTTTCACCAGATTTATTTTGATCTGTTTCACCTATATCTGCTTGCAGAGCAGTCAACAATTCTTTAGTTTTTTTAGCATAATTTTCTTGATCTTGGGTGTTTTCTGCTAATTGATTAAGTAAATTCCCTATTTTACTATTAATCCAAGGACGCCATTTTTCAAGAGATAAAGAGGTGTTTGCTGGTGAACTACATCCAGTAATTTTTTCTCTAATTACTAACTGTAATGCGTTCATTAGGGCTTCTTTATCATCTCCACCTGGTACGGGCAAAATTGTTTCTTTAAATTTTTCTTCAACTAAATTTTGCAGATTATTCTTTATTCCAATTAGATTTTTTGATCCTACAGACTCTATGCGAGAATCTTCAGCAAATTGAAATATTTGAGATGACAGATCTGATGATGGCAAATACTTGTTATGCACGATGGGGTCATGATGCTTTATTTTAAGAGCAATTTTATCAGATTCACCCCTTAATCTTGAAAGCTGCGTACTATCCAATTCTTTTAAAATTTGAGGTAATCTAATTTCTTTTGTCGATAAATAACTTGAACTCCCAGAAAATTTAATTTCTCTTTCACTGTCAAGATCTCCTGAAACAGCCTTTAAAGTAGAGGCAGTTGCATTTTGGAATTGAGTATTTTCAGATTTATTACTCATCTGTGGATTTAAAGATCTTCAGTTTTGTCAACTTTAATTAAATCTCTTCCAAAACATCTTTGATAATATTCTGACAATATTGGTCGTTCCATTTCATCGCATTTATTAAAAAAAGTTAATTTGAAAGCTAAATCTATATCTTCAACTATATTTGTGTTTTCTGCCCATGTTATAACAGTTCTTGGAGACATTACTGTTGATAGGTCACCTGAGATAAAACCATTCCTTGTTAATTCAGCTATAGAAACCATGGATTTGATAGTTTCTTTTCCTTCTTTAGTTCTAAAATTTGGTACCTTAGATGCAACTATTTCCTCCTCTGCTTTTGCAGGTAAATAATTTAAAGTTGAAACAACTGACCATCTATCCATTTGACCTTGATTAATCTGCTGAGTTCCATGGTACAAACCCGTAGTGTCACCTAAACCTACTGTGTTAGCTGTCGCAAATAATCTAAAGTTTTGATGAGGATTAATTACTCTATTATTGTCAAGGAGTGTTAGCTTGCCTGAAACTTCTAAAACTCTTTGGATAACAAACATTACATCTGCTCTACCTGCATCATATTCGTCAAAAACAATTGCAACTGGGTTCTGTAACGCCCAAGGCAAAACACCTTCCCTAAATTCTGTAATTTGTTTACCATCTTTTAAAATAATAGCGTCTTTACCTACCAGATCTAAACGACTAATATGACTATCGAGATTAACTCTAACACAAGGCCAATTTAATCTTGCAGCAACTTGTTCTATATGAGTTGATTTTCCAGTACCATGGTATCCTTGTATCATCACTCTCCTATTATAACAAAACCCTGCAAGGATTGCTTTTGTAGTTATTTCGTCGAATAAATAAGACTGATCAATATCAGGTACAAATCTAGTTTTTTCTTTAAATCCTAAAATTTTCATATTACTTTTAAAGCCAAAAACCTTTTCGGAATCTATAACTGAAGTTAGAGAAGTGGGAAAAGTTTCTGAGTTAAAGTCCATATTGTTAGTTAAACTAACTTCATTCATTATAGTTACTCCAAAGCAGGTTTATTTATTTTTTGTAGTTTTTGTAAATGATTTTAAAATATTTTTGTAGGCATTTGTTATATTTATGAACGTTTCTTTATTTTTTGAATTTTTATCATTTTGGACATCAGGATGCCATTTTTTTGCTAAAATTTTATACCTAGATTTAACCTCACTTAATTTGCTATTTGAACTTAAACCTAAAACTTTAAAGCAACTCTCTAGTTTTTTATCGACAACTTTTTCTTTAATTAATTTTTTTTGTCCATTGAAAGCCCTGAAGGCTTCTTCAAAATCATGATTTAAGTTTTTAGTACCAAATTTCCAACTTGGTCTATCCCAAGTAACAGATTTTCGTATTTCAATCTCTAATTCTTTTTCGCTTAATCCTGCAAAATAATTCCAAGACTTGTTAAATACTTTTATACAACTTATACACAAATATAAGTATTCATTTAAATTTTCTCTTGATTTAGGTGCAGGATAAATACCAGTTTCTTCACAACCTGGATTAGAGCAAATTTTCTCACTATTTTGATTTTGTTTTGTGTTAAGCATAACTTTTTTTTTTAATTTATTATAGGATTATCTTTTAATACGTGCAAGATTGGAATGCATTTTTTAAATTTAATAAGTGGAAAGTTATTTTGAAAAGAAAATTAAAGATTGAAGAAATAATTGTAAACTATTTTAAACCACATTTTTTTTCTGTTTTAGACGTTTCTGAACAACATAGAGGTCACCAAAATTTTAGAGAAAATGTTGAAAGCCATTTTGAAATTATAATAGTTTCTGAAAAATTTCATAATAAAAATAAAATTGATAGACACAGAATGGTAAATGAATGTCTTAAAGAAGAGTTTTTATCAGACCTTCATTCAGTAGTTATTAAGACTTATACAATTGATGAACACAAATATATATGAGATAAATTTTTATATTTTTTCTGTCGCCATTTCGTTCCATAAACGTAATTGAGAGATGAAATTACCTTTTTTTTGTAGAATCCTAAATCTTATTTCAAAAAATCTAAATTCTTGACCAGGCTCTGGTATCGTTTTTGATTCATACAAAACTAACCCAGCAACAGTATTGGCATTTTGGTCAGGAAGGGACCAGCTTAGTGACCTATTTAAATCTCTTATTGTAACAGAACCGTCAACAATAAAAGATCCATCCGGTTGTGGTTTTACACCTTTAACTTTAATGTCAGTTTCATCATCAATTTCACCCACGATTTCTTCTAAAATATCCTCTAGGGTAACAATGCCTCGAAAGTCACCATATTCGTCCACTACAACTGCAAAATGTTCTCTTCTAGTTTTGAAGATTTCTAATTGGTCAAATAACAAAGTTGTTTCTGGGGCAAAATATGGTTGTATCATCAACTCAGATAAGTTTATTGAGTTGATATTTTTAAAATTACGTCTTCTCAAATTTCTAAACAACTCTTTAGCGTGAAGTATTCCTATAATATTATCGGGATTCCCTGAATAAATTGGTATTCTAGTAAAAGGACTTTCACCAACGACCTTGAATATAATTTCTGGATTTTCCTCAGAATCAATCATTGTTACAGCACCTCTATGTGTCATAACAGCTTCAATTGTTACTTCATCCATATCAAGCATGCTTGACATCATTTTTCCTCTTTCTTTTCCTCTACTTTCGTTACCAGCATGTAATCTAATCATTCCTCTAAGTTCTTCAGTTTTGGCCTCCTCATCTTCAATTATTGGACCAGAAATAATCTTGGCAAAACGTTCTGTTATAAAGGTCGCTGGAGTAAATAAAAAAATAAAAAGTCTAATGATGGGGGCTACAGTTAAAGCTAATCTATCTGCATGGCTAAAAGCATACGTTTTAGGAATTACTTCAGCAAAAATTACAAGTACAATTGTTAACAATATAGTTACAAAAATTAAATCAAACTCTCCAAAATAACTTATAGCAAAACTGGTTGCGTAAACAGAGGCAACAATATTCACTAAATTATTCCCAATTAATATTGTACTTATCATTTTTTCTTTTTTTGCTAAAATTTTTTCAATTGTAACGGCTCTTTTATTACCCTGAAGTGCTAACTCATGAATTCTTGCTTCTGAAACTGCAGTCAAAGCTGTTTCAGAACTTGAAAAAAAAGCTGACAAGATAATTAATAACAAAATATTAGTAAAAAAAACAAACAGTTCTGGCATTAAATTTCTTCATTTAAAAATTGGGTTAAAATATTAACACTCACATTATGTTTAATAAAGGACTCACCAATCCGCTTATTTAATATGAATGTAAGCTCGTTTTGTCTGTTTTTTTTATCAAGTTTGAACTTTTGAATCATTCCAGATGTAGAAATAGATAGTTTTTTAATATCATTTAAAGAAGTTGGTAGTTTTGATTTTTGAAAGAGATTAATTACTTTTTTAGTGTCATCTGTTGAACAAAAACATAATTTATTTGAGAGCTTAAAAGCTAAACATATTCCTATAGACACAGCTTCTCCATGTATTATTCTTCCATCAAAATTTCCAAAGGACTCAATAGCATGAGCAAATGTGTGACCAAGATTAAGAAGAGCTCTTTTTCCTCCTTCTTTTTCATCCTTCTTAATAATTTTAGCTTTTATTTCACAAGATTTAGTTATCATTTTCTGTAACTTAATTTTGTCATAAATGAAAATACTGTCATATTCTTGGTTTAACCAGTTGAAAAATTCTAGATCCTTTATTAATCCATATTTAACAACTTCAGCAAAGCCAGCTCGAAACTCCCGATTTGGAAGTGTTTTAAGTATATTTATATCTGCCAAAACTGCTTGAGGTTGGTGAAAAGAGCCAATTAAATTTTTACCTATTTTAGAATTTATACCAGTCTTACCTCCTACAGAACTATCAACCTGTGATAAAAGGGTGGTAGGAACTTGTATATAATTTATTCCTCTTAACAAAATAGACGCTGCAAAACCAGCAATGTCACCAATAACCCCTCCACCAAATGCAATTATTACATTTTGTCTATCTATTCCGTACGTTAATACTTTTTCGATAATTTCATTTAGTTGATTTATATTTTTTGTTTGATCTCCTCCAGGAATATCAATGAAATTCAAAGTTGTTGTTAATTTATTTATAGACTGAACAAACTCCTCAAACTCATTATTGAGACTAGTTTTAACAGAAAAAAAACTGTCATAAATAATAATAACATTTTTTTTATATATAAATTCTTTTAAAATTTCGCCACTACTGCTTAATATATTATCTCCAATAATTATTGGATATGACAAATTTTCTACTGTTCTATTTAAGGAAACGTTTAAGATTTTTGACTTCATTATGTTTCTTTTTTAATTCTAATTAGATATTATTTCAGTAATTTTTTTAATTATCTGGTTCTGATTAAGTTTATTAGTATTTAATTGGTCATGACAAAGTGAATAGTATTTAATTCTTTTTTTCAAAAGCTCAGAAATTGATTTATTAACATCTCCTTTAATCATAGGTCTTTTTGATCCATCTCCAACTCTATAAATCAGTTTCTCGACAGGAGTGTTCAGCCAAATTACATGCGACTTTTTCAATAATAGTGTTCTTGTATTTACGTTGTCAAAAGCACCTCCACCTAAACTTATGACAGAACTTTTATTAGCATGTGATAAAGTATAAATTAATTCTTTAATAATATTTTCTTCAGCTTGTCTAAAAAATTTTTCTCCTTTTTCTTCAAAAATTGTTTTAATTGTATTGTTAAATTTTTGTTCAATTAATAAATCTAAATCATAAAAATTAAAACTAAGATTTTTTGCAATCAGACGGCCAAATTTAGATTTCCCTGTGCCCATCATACCAATGAAAGTTATAATTTTATTATTATTAATACTTTTTAGATTTATTTTATTTTTTTTTAACATAAGAATAAATTATCATACTAATTTTTCGGAAACATCATATTTTTAGTAAATTTTCAAATTTTATGTTAAGTAATCACGTTAGTAATAGACAAAAACTCGCCATAATTTAAAATTAAAGTCTTAATTAATTTTGGAATTGTACATGAAAAATTATAAGTTTTTATTAATGGTGTTTGTTTTTACTGTTTTAGGAGTTTTTGCTACAGTGACATATATTGATATGCCTGCACCTGATAAGTTAAAAAACAAAATTATAGATGTTAATGATAAAATAGTAAGGTAGTCATAATTTGTTCAAAAGAGTATTAAATTTTTTTTTAAGTTGTGGTCTTATTTTTCTATTAAATATGGCTGAAATTGAAGTTTACTCCCAAACTACTAAATCAACTAATGAAGAACCTTTGGATAATAATAAAAATTCTATTATTAAAGTAAGTAAATTAGAAAAGCCTTCATTGGGATCACTAGGCATTAAAACAGACGTAAATGAAATAATGGGTCTAGATATTTGGACTAAAATGAAGGCGTCTGATATAATTGAACATTTTAATTACATTCCAGACATACTATTAAGTAAAAGCCTACACATTTTTTTAAACGATTTGTACTTAAGCACGTCTAATCCACCAATTGGTAATTCAGATAATATAGTTAAATTCTTAGAAACTAGATTATATAAAATTAAAAGTGGTGGAGAGAGCCAAAAATTATATCAATTAGTTACTCAGTTGCCAGGAGGAAAAAGGTGGGATTTTTGGAAACGTTGGCAGACAGAATATGAACTAATAAACCGTCAAGATAAAAAAGCGTGCCAATATGTTAATAAAAAATCAAAAGTTAATTCGGATAACTTCTGGCAAATGGCTCGAATTTTTTGTCTTGCGATAGACGGTAAAGTAAACCAGTCAGAGTTTATACTGGATTTAATAAAATCAAGAGGTTTTTCAGACAAAATTTTTGAAAATTTATTTCAGATTATTAATAATAACGAAAAAACTTTTAATTTGGAAAATGAATATAATAAAATTCAGCCTTTACATGTAATTATGATGGATACTTTAAAGATACCAATTAAAGCAAATTACATTGCTCATTTTGCGGTTGAGTATACAGATTCTCTTTTATCACTTACTTATTTAACTCCGAATGCTAGATCTTTTCTATTAGACAAAAAAATGAATTATAGTTTTGTAAATGTTAAAGAAATAATTGAAAATTATAAATCTGTAGCCGACGGTAATATTGATATAAAAAAAGCTTTATCTAGTTATACAAAAAAACCTAATGGGTTAAATAGAGCTAACGTTTGGCTAGCAATAATAACGATGAAAGATGAAATTAAAAAAGCAGAGTCAATAATAACTTTTATTAAATCAGAAATTAGAAATGGAAGATTTAAAGATATTGCCGATTTATATATACCTGTTTTAGAAAATATAGATAAATCTTCTCTGACAAAAGAACTAAATAATTCAATAAATAGATTGATGATAATTTCCAAACCAAGCTTACATCCGGATAATAGTTTAGCAAATATAATAATGTTAGAAAAAGACAAGACTTGGAATTGGGAAATAATTCTAAAAGAAAGAGCATGGCCTATCATTCCTATTATTGAAAAATCAGGGATGAAAGAACCAAGTTCAATTGAATGGCTTGATTATGTAAATAGTACAGATGAAAAAAAATTGGACGACGATAGTTTTACTCGATGGGAAAATAGTTATAGTTTAAAAAACTTTATTTTAAGAAAATCTATTGAACAAGCCGCTGATAATGACAGAAAAGCGCTAACAGTTTTACTTATAGGTAGATTAATGGATGACACTACATTAGTTGATTTTGATATAAACAATATGATTACTATAAGGTCGGCACTTATTAAAATAGGTTTGTTTGATTTAGCTGATAAAATTACTTATGAAATAATGACTTCTAAGTTTATTAATTTTTAAAAAAGTTTATTGATGAAAAAAAACAAAGATCAAAATATCGAGTTGGTTAACAGAATAATAAATGTTATTAGTTTAGAGAAAGGCCTATCTAAAAATACTAAAATTGCATATAGATCTGATATAAATCTAATATTTAATTTATTGAACGATAATAATATCAATGCTCTAGAAGCGCAAGAACACAATTTTAAAGAAATATTTTTTTTATTAAGAAGTAAGAATTTTAAACCAAGCTCATTAAATAGAAAACTTTCATCACTTAAACAATTTTATCAAATTTTAAAAGAAGAAGGGTATATAAAGATAAACCCATTGAGTAATCAAGAAAGTTTTAAAAAGCATGTAAAATTACCTAAATCTTTATCAGAAAATGTTATGATTTCGCTTTTAGAAAAAGCTAAGTATGATTACGAAAAATCACAAGATTTATCTCTTCAAAAAAATAAATGTTTGCGTACCTTAACAATACTTGAGATTTTATACTCAACAGGTATGAGGATTACTGAGTTATTAGAATTGCCCTTATCAGACTTTATAAATATAACTGAAAAGTTGCAAATTAAGGGTAAAGGTGAAGTTTATAGAATGGTCGCTTTTAATAAAGAAGCTAAAAGTGCAATAGATATTTGGTTAGAGCATAGATCTACCTTACAGGGATCAATAGATAATAAATATATGTTTCCTGACAAAAATGGTAGCGGGCATATCTCACGTCAAATTATTTACAAAGACTTATCTTCTTTGTCAAAAAGTATAGGCATTGATAAAAAGGAAATTTCACCTCATAACATTAGGCATAGTTTTGCGACTCATATGCTAAATCGAGGGGCTGATCTAAGATCATTACAAAAACTGCTAGGTCATGCTGATATTAGCACTACTGAAATATATACTTATGTCAAATCAGAGAGGCTCTCAGGCCTTATTAAAGATACTCACCCTTTAAATAAAATGAATTTTAAAAATAAAGAAGGTTTTTAATATGATTAAACATTTTCTATCTTTTGAAAAACAAATATCAGATCTTGAAGGAAAAATAGAAGAGTTACGTCATTTATCTTCTGGGACTGATATAAATATAGCTGAAGAAATTGGTAAACTTCAAGGGGCAGTTTCAGAAGAATTAAAATCTACTTATTCACGACTTACCCCTTGGCAGAAAGTTCAGGTTTCTAGACATCCTGAAAGGCCTCATTTTCAAGATATTGTTAAACAATTATTTGAATGTTACATACCTCTTTCCGGTGACAGAAATTTTTCTGACGATAATGCCCTTACAGGTGGAACAGCAATTTTTAAAGGTAAAAGCATTATTGTTATGGGTATTGATAAAGGAAAAAATACAGATGACAGAATTTTAAAAAATTTTGGTATGGCTAGGCCTGAAGGCTATAGAAAAGCAGTGCGACTTATGGAGTTGGCAGATAAATTTCTTATACCAATAATTATGTTTGTTGATACTGCTGGAGCCTACCCAGGACAAGGAGCCGAACAAAGGGGACAGGCAGAGGCTATAGCTAGATGCATACAAAAAAGTTTAGAAATCAGAGTGCCAACTATATCAATAATTACAGGTGAGGGTGGCTCTGGCGGAGCGGTTGCTCTAGCTGTCGCAAACAATACTTTAATGTTAGAGCATGCTATTTATTCTGTTATTTCACCCGAAGGTTGCTCTTCTATCTTGTGGAGAAGTGCAGATAATGCAGACAAGGCGGCAGAAGCCTTAAAATTAACCGCACAAGATATGGAAAGATTTAAAATCATTGATGAAGTAATCCCAGAACCTGTTGGCGGTGCTCATAGAAATCCTGAGATGGCTATAAATGCCATAGGAAATGTTATAGAAAAAAGACTAGACACCTTATTATCAATAAGTAAAGAAGAAATCATAAAACAAAAAGAAAATAAATATTTAAATATCGGTTGAATATTTTTTTTTGCTAAATATATTTGGAATTGCTTGTCTGGCTAATGTAACTTCTTGTAAATTTATTCTTGTATAAATTAAGCCTTCTTTTTTCTTTGCGTCACTCAAAACTTTCCCCCACGGAGAAATAATCAAAGAATGTCCAAAACTTGTTCTTCCACATTGATGTTTACCACTTTGAGCTGGCGCAATTATAAATGAACCGGTTTCAATAGCTCTAGCTTTCAATAGTGTGTGCCAATGATGCGGACCAGTAACATTCGAGAAAGCTGAAGGAACAGTAATGATTTCTGCACCATTTTTAGCTAAATCTTGGTATAAATTTGGAAATCTTAGATCATAGCAAATCGTCATTCCGATTTTTATTTTATTTTCTTTTATTTCGCCAATAACAGCTTTATTCCCAGATGAGTAAGTATCTGATTCTCTATAAATATCACCATTTGGTAAATTAACATCATATAAATGTATTTTATCATATTTATACAAAACTTTTCCATCGGGGCCAATTAAGAAGGATCTATTAGTTATTTTATTTTCTAACTTTATTGGTAAAGAACCAATTAAAATGTAAACTGCATTATTTTTGGCCAATGCCATCAGAGTTTGTAGGCTAAAATTTTTCAATTCTGGTTTTGCTAATTCTTTTGTAATTGTTGAATTTTCATGAAGAGAAGTAGCGCATTCAGGCAAAGCAATAAATTCAGCACCCAAATCAACGGCCTCTTTTATTAATTTCTTTATAATTTTTAAAGTAAGTAGTTCATCCTTAGTTGAAGCGTATTGAAGGCATGCGATTGATAGATGTTTTGATATATTATTTATTGAAAAATCTCCAATCCATTTTTTTGATCAAGTTTATATAATTCATCGCACCCACCAATATGTTGGTCATCAAAAAAAATTTGCGGTACCGACGTTCTCCCATTTGATCTATTAATCATTTCTTTTTTCTTTTCATAGTTTATGTCAACATTAATCTCATCAAAAAGAATGTTTTTTCTTTTTAATAAAGATTTTGCTTTGTAGCAAAACCCACATAAAGAACTTGTATATATAACTACCTTGTTAACTTTGTTCATGAGGATTCCTAAATGATTTAAATTTTTAAAATAGATCTTGTAAACAATATATTAAAGCATCATCAGCAGGTGGCATTTTATAAACTCGAAGCATATTTGGTTTGACCCATTCTAATTTATTATTTTCCATAGACATAGGTACTCCATCCCATCTTCTACAAATATACAAAAGCAATAACAATTGAAAATTGTTATAATCAAACTCACTAAAAGATAAAGGGGCAATACATTTGTTATTTATATCAATATTTAATTCTTCTTTAACTTCTCTAATCAAAGCTTTTTCAGGAGTTTCACCTTCTTCAACTTTACCTCCAGGAAATTCCCAAAATCCAGACAAGTGTTTTTTTTCAGGTCTTTTTGATAATAAAATTTCGTTTTCATTATTTATAAGAGCAATTGAAACAACAATTTTTAAATTTTTATGATCTATAATCGGCATTAATCTGAATATATTTATGTGTTAAATCACACGTATATACTTTTCCACAACATTTACCCACCCCAACATCTATTGACAAATAAACTTCATCTTGTTTTAAGTGTTTTGTTGCTCGAGCTTCTGAATAGTTCTTATGAATCATCCCTTTATTAGTGACTAATTCATCACCTATGTAAATTTTAATCTTATCTCTATCCGCACTTTCTCCTGATTTACCTATAGCCATAATTATTCTGCCCCAATTAGCATCTTCTCCAGCGACTGCAGTTTTAACCAAGGGAGAATTAGCGATAGAAAGGGCAATTTTTTTCGCTGATTTTTTTGTTTTAGCACCTGTAACATTAATGGTAATAAATTTTGATGCACCCTCGCCATCTTTAATAATTAATTTCGCTAATTCTAACATTAAACTGGACAAAGTAATTTTAAACTCTTTAAGGCGTCTGTCTGAATATTTTGTAATTAAGTTATGATTAGCTCTTCGTGTGGCAGTTAATAAAACTGTATCACTTGTTGATGTGTCACTGTCTACAGTTATTGAGTTGAAGCTAGTTTCGTTTGCTTTAGCTAGAAGCTTTTGAAGAATGTCTGAATGTAAATTGGCATTGGTAAAAATAAATCCTAACATTGTCGCCATGTCTGGTGCTATCATGCCTGAACCCTTTGCTATACCAACAATGTCAATTTCAATACCATTAATTTTACATTTTCTCATTACAACTTTAGGGAAAGTGTCGGTTGTTTTAATTGCTTGTGCGGCTTGAAACCAGCTTTGAGATTCATAAGAAGTCATTGATTTAAAGCCGTTTATGATTTTATTAGTATCTAATTGTTCGCCAATTACACCTGTAGACGCTGTATAGATTTCGTTAATATTTGAATCTAATTTTTGTGAAAGATACTTACTTATTTTTAACACTGTTTCCTCGCCTAATTTACCTGTAAATGCGTTCGCATTTCCTGAATTTACAACAATAGCTCTAACAGTAGCTTGCTCCATAGAACTTAAATTGCTTTTACATTGATTTACAGGTGCGCTAGATGTTAGAGATTTGGTAAAAACACCAGCAATTGAACATGATTTATCACATTCAATTAGCAGGAGATCATCTTCATTATCAGGAGTGTTTTTTATTCCACAAAAAGTAGTGAAAACTTTTATACCTTCCAAATGAATATCTTTTTTATGATTATTTTTCATAATAAAATCTATAAAAAAAATTAATTGTTCACTTTTTTAGAAACATCTTCAAAGTCAACAATAGTTATATTTTGATTTTTCCTAATTTCTTTTTCTAGGTTAGATAATGATAACTTTCTAATTCTCTCAACTATTTGTTGTTTAACGATATTTAATTCTTTTGGCTTAGAATTTCTGATGTCATTCAGCATAATGACGTGGTACCCAAATTTAGTTTTAACAGGCACTTCTGTTATTGTACCTTTTTTTAGTGCAAATGTAGCCTTCTCAAAAGCTCTCACCATTTGTCCAGATTGAAACCAACCTAACTTTCCCTCATTTTTTCCAGAGGGTCCAATAGAATATTTTTTTGCTAGATCAGAAAATTTAGACTTATTTTTTATTTTTTCAATTATTTCCAAAGCCTCTTTTTTACTTTTTAATAAAATGTGGCTGGCATTTAATTCTTTTGTTGTTTTAAAATTTTTGACATAATCATTATAGTATTTATCGATAGTATCTTTTTTTACCTGATTAGTAAGAAAATTTTTCAGCCAATATTTAGCCATTATTTGATCTTTGTTTTTCTTTAATAAATAAGTAACGTCTTTGTTTAAATCTAATTTATCTTTATAAGCTTGTTTCGTAATTAAGTGCTGGTTTATAAGTTCGTTTACAATATTTGGATATATATCAGATAGAGGCCTTTCTTTTATTTTTTTTGGTAATCTGTTCAAGGCATCCAATACGTCTTGAGCAGTTATAATGTGGTCATTAACTTTTGCAGCAATAATTTTACTTGGGTTTTCAGCTAAAGCGTTACAAATTGAAAAAGCAAAAAGTAATTTTCCTACAATAAAAAAAATTTTAATAGAAGACATTTTAGTATAATCCAATTATAAGTTTAATTTTTTTACAGGTTTTTTTTGTAGTATACAAGGAATGATGTGTTTTTTTATAGTATTCAAAGATTATGAAGAATATATATATAATAATTGGAGCTCTATTAAATGTTCAACAAATTAACGTCTAGATTTTTTGGCTCGTCCAATGATAGACAGATAAAAAAATATAGACCTATTATTGATCAAATTAACAGTTTAGAAGAAAATCTTCAGACTCTTTCTGACGATGAATTAAAACTAAAGACAACTTATTTTAAAGATTTGTTATCTAAAGAACAGAACTTAAAAAATATTTTACCTGAAGCTTTTGCGAGCGTTAGAGAAGCTGCAAAAAGAACACTAAATCAAAGACATTTTGACGTTCAATTGATGGGTGGCTTAGTTCTTCATGAAGGTAAGATTGCCGAAATGAAAACTGGTGAAGGTAAAACTTTAGTTGCCACTTTAGCATGCTATTTAAATGCTTTAGAAGGGAAAGGAGTTCACGTAGTAACCGTAAATGACTATTTAGCTCAAAGAGACTCACAATGGATGGGACAAATATATGAATTTTTAGGCATGTCTGTTGGCTGTATAGTCTCTGAAATGGATGACCATCAAAGAAGACTTGCTTATAAAGCTGATATTACATACGGAACTAACAACGAATTCGGATTTGATTATCTAAGAGATAATATGAAATATAGTTTAGATGAAATGGTTCAGAGACCATTCAATTTTGCTATTGTTGACGAAGTTGACTCCATTTTAATAGATGAGGCTAGAACGCCACTGGTTATATCTGGTCAATCTGAAGATTCTTCAATTTTATATAAAACTATAGACAAGTTTATTCCATCACTTAAAGAGGATGACTATGAACTTGATGAAAAACAAAGAACTTGTAATCTCACCGATAATGGAATTGGTAATATTGAACAAGCATTAAAGTCTGAAAATTTGATTGAGGATGGAAGTCTCTTTGATGTTAAAAACGTATCTATATTGCACCACATAAATCAAGCTTTAAGAGCTCACAAGCTTTTTAAAAAAAATACGCATTATATGGTTAAAAATAATCAAGTAATTATTATTGATGAATTTACTGGACGCGCTATGGAAGGTAGACGTTTTGGCGAAGGCCAACATCAAGCAATTGAGGCTAAAGAAAAAATCACTGTTCAGCCTGAAAATCAAACTTTAGCAAGTGTAACTTTTCAAAACTATTTCAGAATGTACCCTAAATTGGCAGGAATGACAGGTACAGCTCTAACAGAAGAAGGAGAATTTTCTGAAATTTATAATTTACATGTAATAGAGGTGCCTACTAATTTAAAAATAGCACGAATAGATAGTAACGACGAAATTTATAAAACTAATCTAGAGAGAGATGAAGCTGTAATAAACTTAATTGAAGACTGTCAAAAAAATAACCAACCAGTTTTAGTAGGAACGGTATCAATCGAAAAATCTGAAATTTTATCAAAATTGTTGAAAGCAAAAAATATTAATCATGAAGTTTTAAATGCAAAGTTTCACGAACAAGAGGCTCAAATAATTGGTTATGCTGGAATCCCAGGTTCGGTTACAATAGCAACTAACATGGCTGGTAGAGGCACAGATATTCAGTTAGGTGGAAATTTAGAAATTAGACAAGCAAAAGAGATTAAAGTAGATGATTTGAGCTCTGAGAAAGTTAAAAATTTAATAAACGACATAAAAGAAAAGAAAAATGTAGCTCTTAAGGCGGGTGGTTTGTATGTAATTGGTACAGAGCGTCATGAAAGTAGAAGAATTGACAACCAGCTTAGGGGTAGAACAGGAAGACAAGGTGACCCTGGAAGTTCAAAATTTCTACTGTCCCTACAAGACGATCTGATGAGAATATTTGGTTCAGACAGATTAGAGACAATGTTAGGAAAACTTGGCTTGGAAAAAGGAGAAGCTATTGTTCACCCATGGATAAATAAAGCCGTAGAAAAAGCACAAGGTAAAGTTGAAGCTCATAATTTTGAAATTAGAAAACAATTATTAAAGTTTGACGATGTTATGAATGATCAAAGAAAAGTTATTTTTGATCAAAGAAAAGAAATAATGAGATCAGATGATATTAGCGAAATGATCTTAGATATGCGCCATGAGGTTATAGAAACGATAGTATTCAAGTCCATTCCTGAGCAAAGTTATCACGATCAATGGGAATCAGAAACGTTAGCAACTGATGTTAAAAATTATTTAGGTCTAACAGTTCCAATAAGTCAATGGACTAGAGAAGACGGAATTATAGAAAAGGAGATCATATCACGTCTTATTGAATTATCTAATAATTTCATGGCAGAGCGTGCTGTAAAATTTGGTATTGATGTTTTTAGGCAGGCAGAAAAAACTCTATTATTACAAGTTTTGGATCAAGGCTGGAAAGAGCATTTATTGATGTTAGACCAAATGAGGCAATCTATAGGTTTAAGAGCTTATGCTCAAAAGGATCCTTTAAATGAATATAAAAAAGAAGCTTTTGAGTTATTTGAAAATATGCTTGATAAATTAAGAAAAACTATTACGTCTGTATTATCATATATAGAAATTGAACAAGAAAATATTCAGTCAAAAGAACTTAATAATGAACCTCAAACACTCCCAATTACCAAAAAAATACCAAGAAATTCAATATGTCCATTATGTGATTCAGGAAAAAAATACAAACATTGTTGTGGAAAACTTTAAGCATAATGATAAAATATAAATTAAAGTGTAAATCTAAATATTGTTCTGAACAAGATGAATTTGATGGCTGGTTTCAAAATATTGAGGCATTTGAAAAGCAAATGTCATTAGGTCTAATAAATTGTCCAATATGTGGCAGTCATAACATCATTAAATTATTGGCGACACCGAATGTAAGAAAAGCTAAATCTCAAGCCACTAAAAATACTAAAATTGAAAATAACACATTAGTCACGAACTCTGAAAAGAGCGTTATAGGAAATGAAAATTTAAAAAATATTACAACTATCTTAAGGACTATAAAAAAAGAAATACAAAAGAACTCTACTTTTGTTGGAGATAAGTTTGTCTCCAAAGCCAGATCTATGAAAGAAGGTGAAATAAAAGACAGACCAATTCACGGTCATGGTACAAAAGAAGAAATCCAAGAATTACGAGATGAAGGAATTGAAGTAATTAACATTCCTTGGATACCAGATGATCACTAAGTTATAATCTTATACCGGCAGCACCGTAGTTTATACTTATATTAGATGATAATTTAAAATCTCCAAATTCCTTTTTTAAGATATTTTTAGTTTTAAAAGTAGGTACAAAACCTACAAAATTATCTAAGATGATACTATGTTTTTCGGCTTCTGATGAAAGTTTTTGTGGTGAAATAAATTTATTTGGATCATGAGTATTCTTTGGAACAACCTTTAAAATGTTTTCAGCAAAAAACTTTCCTAATAATATACCTAAAAAAGATTTATTTATTGTGGTGAAGACTATCAAACCACCAGATCGGCTCAATTTGGAAACATCTGACAGGAAAATTTTTCTTTCATTTACATGTTCAATAACCTCTGATGCAATGACAATGTCAAATTTATTTAAAAATTTGTCTTTCTTAGTTTTAAGGAGTTCACTTGTAGTTAAACATTTGTAATCAATTTCTAAACGACTTTTAAATGAATGCTCTTTAGCCACATTAATAGAACTTTCTGAAGCATCAATCCCAGTTACTCTTGCCCCCAATCTACTTAAACGTTCAGATAATATGCCACCACCACAACCAATATCTATACACTCAATGCCTTCTAAAAATTTAGTATCTGACTTCTTATGACTAATAATTCGACTAGCATTATTTTTAATAAATTCAATTCTTGCATTTGATAATTTATGTAGTGCGGAAAAAGGGCCAGATTTGTCCCACCACTTGTTGCTTAATAAAGAAAATTGTTCTATTTCTCTTTCGTCTACTGTATTAGTCATTATATGGTTTTCTTGAATGTTTTAAATTATATCTTGATTTTAGAAGGATAACAGAAATTTGAATATTGTGGTATTGAAATTTGGAGGAACTTCAGTTGCAGATATTCCACAAATAAAAAACATTGCACTTAAAATTAAATTAGAAGTAGAACAAGGTAATAAAGTTATAGTTGTAGTTTCAGCTATGTCTGGAGTTACAAATAATTTAATAGATTTAGTAAAAAATACTTCAGATATACCGCCCTATTCAGAATATGATACTGTTATATCAACGGGAGAACAAATTACGTCAGCTCTATTAGCCATCGCTCTAGAAAAAATATCCATAAAAGCTCGTTCTTGGTTAGGCTGGCAAATACCAATAGTCACTGATAAAACATACGGGAAATCAGTGATAGAAAAAATTAAAACAGATAACATTTCAAAAGATTTAGAAGTTAATCAGGTTGCAATAGTTTCTGGTTTTCAAGGAGTATCAAGTGAAAATAGGATTACCACTTTAGGAAGAGGTGGTTCAGACACAACAGCAGTTGCAATGGCAGCTTCTTTTTTAGCAGTTCGTTGTGATATCTATACAGATGTTGACGGTGTGTATACAACTGACCCTAGAATTGTCAAAAGAGCAAAGAAACTTGATATAATTACATATGAAGAAATGTTAGAATTAGCTTCTCAG
The DNA here is from genome assembly GCA_003278095.1 of SAR116 cluster bacterium AG-390-L20. GTDB lineage: Bacteria > Pseudomonadota > Alphaproteobacteria > Puniceispirillales > Marisalimonadaceae > Marisalimonas. Next base: position 56,332 of record QCHB01000001.1, read on the forward strand.
GGGGCTAAGGTTCTTCAAACCAGGTCTGTGGCATTAGCTATGAAATATGGTGTAAATTTAAGAGTTCTAAGTAGTTTTGAAGATCTGCCAGGAACTTCTATTGTTAAAGAGGAAAAGAATATGGAAAAATCTGAAATAAGTGGAATTGCTCATAGTTTAAATGAGGCTAAAATAACATTACATGGAGTTCCAGATCAACCTGGTCAAGCCGCAGATATTTTTGGAACATTAGCACAACACTCAATTAATGTAGACATGATTGTCCAGTCTTCGTCTATTAATCATGAAGTAACTGACATTACATTTACCATACCCGAAACTGATTTGATAATTGCTGAAAAAGAAATAAAAGAACTCCAAAAAAAAATATATTTTAATAAGTTCACGAGTGATACGAATGTTGTAAAAATTTCTGTCGTAGGAAACGCAATGCGAACGCAATCTGGGATAGCTAAGACGATGTTTGAAACATTGGCTGGAAATCAAATTAATATTCATGTTATTTCTACAAGTGAAATTAAGATTTCAGTTCTTATTTCCTCAGATTATTATGAACTTGCAATGAGATCACTACATTCTGCATTTGGTTTAGATATCTGATATCCATTAAGTAAATTTTTTTAGATTTGAGCCGTTAAAACAAATGTTGATTTAAAAGGTATCTCATTATAAAATGAATTATCTTTAGGAGATTACATGCCCGCTTTAATTGAAAAAGATAAACTAAAATCTTCACTAAATGAAGACTCTTCTATTTCAGACGTTATTACTGAAGCTTTTGATAATGTCGAGCTTACTACTATAGGTAAATTGTGTCTTGATGCAAGAGTTAATAACGGTCTTACACAAGAACAGGCTAGCGCCTTATTAAAAGTAAGAGTTAAGATTATTAAAGATTTTGAAAATGGTGACCAGATTGATTTACCAGGCACAGCCTATAAAATAGGATTTGTAAGATCCTATGCACGATTGTTGAAATTGGATAGCGACCTTTTAGTTCGTGAATTTAAAGAGAGTTTAGAAGTAGACAACTTTAAAGAAGAATATAAATTCTTATCACCAGAAATTAATAATAATAAGCTTTTACCAATAGGCGCTGTTTTATCTTTTTTTATTGCGCTTGTTGTTTATTCAGGTTGGTATTATACCGACAGAAATAATGCAATAAACATCTCATCCAACAATGTTGTAGATAAACAAATTGAAAAGATAACCGAAACAGATAAGAGTAGTTATGTAATTATAGAAGAAAATTTTGACCCTAAAAATTCTGTTATTTCGAAGATAAAAAATAAAGGCAATGATATTAAACAAAATATGCTGGAAGAAAAAGCGAATATTACTGAAGTAAAAGAAAATTTTATTACAAATCCTATCAAGCCTTATATAAATAACGAAAAAATTGCTAACTCTTCTAATGCTGTTGGTACAAAAAATATTGAAATCCAAACTAATGAAATGTCAGCAAAAGCAAATGAGAGAGATCCAAGTAATGAAATGGTACTCAAAGCTATTGGCAATAGTTGGGTAGAAATCGAAGATTTAAATGGTAATATCTTAATGACAAGACTTATGAGACCTGGCGAAACATATGTCGTTCCAAATATCAATGGCTTAACTTTTAATACGGGTAATGCTGGGGCATTATCATTATCTCAAGGTGATATGATTGTCCCAAAGCTAGGAGCTATAGGTGAAATAATTACGGCTCGACCATTAAACATAAAGGCATTTTCAAAAGTGCCATTAGCTGTTGAGTAGATTTATTAAGAATAAATTTACTTATAAACAAATCTACGGGACATATTAATGAATATAAGGCCATACAGGCATATAGAACGAAGAAAATCTAGAATGATTAAGGTTGGAAATGTTTTTGTTGGTGGTGATGCTCCAATTAGTGTTCAGACAATGACCAATACTCTTACTACAGATATTAATGCAACATTGGAACAAATTAATTTATCTGCAGAAGCTGGAGCAGACATTATTAGGGTGTCATGCCCAGATAAAGAATCTACTCAAGCTCTAAAAGAAATTGTTAAATTATCCCCAATACCTATTGTGGCCGACATACATTTTCATTATTTGAGAGCAATTGAAGCAGCAGATGCTGGTGCTGCTTGTTTAAGAATTAATCCTGGTAATATAGGTAATATAAAAAAAGTCAAAGAAGTTATTAGTGCTGCTAAACAAAATGAAACTTCAATAAGAATAGGTGTGAACGCCGGCTCTTTAGAAAAAAATATTTTAGAAAAATACGGTGAACCAACACCTGAAGCTCTTGTAGAATCGGCATTAGACCATATTCGGATATTAAAAGAGCATGACTTCCACGATTATAAAATTAGTGTAAAAGCCTCAGACGTTTTTCTAGCAGTTGCAGCTTATACGCAATTAGCAGACATAGATAATTGTCCTTTGCACATAGGCATTACAGAAGCAGGAAGCCTTAGAGCAGGAACAGTTAAGTCATCAATTGGTCTCGGTAATTTGTTATGGTCTGGAATAGGAGATACCATTAGAGTCTCATTGTCTGCGCATCCTTCTGAAGAGGTTAAAGTTGGTTACGAAATGTTAAAGTCATTAGGATTAAGAAGAAGGGGAGTAACCGTTATTTCTTGTCCTTCATGTGCTAGACAACAATTTGATGTTATTAAAACCGTTCAAGAAGTAGAACAAAGGCTCGAGCATATATCTGAGTCAATTACTGTTTCAATTATTGGCTGTATTGTAAATGGTCCTGGAGAAGCTAAAGAAACAGATATTGGATTGACAGGTGGCGGGAAAGGTACTCATCAAATTTATGTAAATGGCATCACAGATCACATAATTAGAAATGAAAATGTTGCTGATTATATAGTAAATTTTGTTCAAAATAAAATTGAACAGAGAAAATTAACTTAGTCTAATTAATTCATATCTTATAGGATTATAATGGAAAAACTTAGAACGGTAAGAGGTGTACATGACCTTCTACCTGATGCCTTACATAAACACAAAAAAGTAATAAAAGCGGGATTAAACGTCTCTAGTAAATATTGCTACTCTGAAATAGAAATACCTATATTTGAGTTTTCGGAAGTTTTTAAAAAACCACTTGGTAAATCAAGTGATATTGTAACAAAAGAGAATTACATTTTTAAAGATAGAAGTGATGACGAATTAATGTTAAGGCCAGAAGGAACTTCTGGCATAGTACGAGCATTTTTAAATGCTGGATTAGTTCAAGACATACCTCAAAGATTCTCATATTTTGGTCCTATGTTTAGATATGAAAGGCCTCAGAAGGGAAGACTTAGGCAATTTAAACAATTCGGAGTAGAATGTATTGGGATAAGTAATTCAATGGCAGACATTGAGGTAATATCTTTAGGTTATGAATTCTTAAAGAAATTAAATATAACAGATAAAATTACTCTAAAAATTAATTCTCTTGGTGACACTGATAGTAGACACACCTACAGGAAAGTTTTGATAAATTATTTGAATGATTATAAATTTAAACTTTCAAAAGATAGTATTAAAAGATTGTCAGAAAACCCTCTTAGAATACTTGATAGTAAAAATGAAATCGACAAAAAAATATTAATTAATGCTCCGAATGTTTTAGATTATTTGAATGAGGAATCGAAAGAAAGATTTCAAAATGTCTGTGAAGGATTAAATGTTTTAAAAATCAAATATGAAATAGATAAAAATCTTGTTAGAGGCTTAGATTATTATTGTCATACTGCCTTTGAATTTATTACAGATCAATTAGGCGCTCAAGGAACAGTTTTAGCAGGTGGGAGATATGACGGTCTGTCTAAAATGCTTGGTGGAGCAGATGTTGCTGGGGTTGGCTGGGCAGCAGGCATAGAAAGACTAGCATTGATGGTTCAAAGTGAATATATCAACAATCCCGACATAGTACTAATGGCTCAAACTGAGCTTTATAATCATCTTTTGCTTCCAATAATGAATGAATTGGTTAATCAAGATTTTAAAGTTGAGATAATTTATACAGGAAATATGTCTAAAAAATTTAAAAGAGCAAATAAAATTAACGCATCATATGCAATCTTACTTGGTGAAGAAGAAGTGGTTAAAAAGGTCATTAAATTAAAAAATCTGTCATCAGGCTCGGAGCAGTTAATAGATTTAAATCAAGGAATAAAAATTTTAAAAAAAACATTACATAATTAACTGGAGCAAAGTTTGAGTTTAAAAAATAATATTGATAAAATTATACAAAGAGAGGCTGAGATCGAACAGTTGCTTGTTAATTCATCCAATTTAAAACCTTCAGAACTAGTTGAATTATCAAAGGAGTTGTCTGATATCAAACCAGTAACGGATCTTGCAAAAAAAAAGGATGTCATGTTGGAAGAATTATTGGATCTTAGTGAAATATTAAATGACAATGAGGCTGATGATGATATCAAAAAGGTTGCTCTTAGTGAGTTTGAAAATTTAAAAGAAGAAATTAGTATTCTTGAAAGAGATATACAATTTGCGTTACTACCAAAAGATAAAGACGACACTCGAAACGTAATTATTGAGGTCAGAGCAGGAACTGGAGGTGACGAAGCTGGGCTTTTTGCGTCTGATCTTTTTTTGATGTATGAGAAACTATCTATGAAGCATAAATGGAAATTTGAGGTCATGGAAGTATCCGAAACTAACGTTGGAGGTTATAAAGAGGCTCAAGCTAATATTTTAGGCAATGGAGTCTTTGGAAGATTAAAGTTTGAGTCTGGTGTTCATAGAGTCCAAAGAGTACCAACTACTGAAACGAGTGGGAGAATACATACTTCTGCAGCAACAGTAGCCGTGCTTCCTGAGGCGGAAGACTTAGAAATTTCCATTGAAGAGAAGGATCTTAGAATTGATGTTTTCAGATCTAGTGGACCTGGCGGTCAATCTGTAAATACTACAGACTCAGCTGTAAGAATTACACATCTTCCTTCCGGTATAGTAGTAAGTCAACAAGACGAAAAATCTCAGCATAAAAACAGAGCGAAAGCTATGAAAATACTTCTATCTAGATTATATGAAACTGAAAGACAGAAGCAACAAGATCAGAGATCTTCTTCTAGAAAAGATCAAGTTGGTTCAGGTGATAGGTCTGAAAGAATAAGGACTTATAACTATCCTCAAGGAAGAGTTACTGACCATAGGATTAATTTAACGTTGCATAAGTTAGATAAAGTTCTTCAAGGTGAAGCCCTCGATGAATTAATTGATGCTCTCGTAGTTGAAGATAGAAGCTTAAAGTTAGCATCAAATGAATAAAAAAAAAATTGATGTCTATAGTTTAATTAGACGTGAAGTTGAAAAATTAAAAAAAAAAGGTAACAAAACGGCTAGTCTAGACTGCAGGTTATTGCTTTCTCAAATTCTAAAAAAAACTAACACAGTTTTTACTCATCAAGAGGTTTATATTTCACAAAATCAAATAATACAATTTAAAACCCTAGTTAAAAAAAGAGAAGAGGGTCAACCTGTATCAAGAATTTTAAATAGAAGAAGTTTTTGGAAAAGTGAGTTTATCCTTGATGAAGAGACACTTGATCCAAGACCTGATTCTGAGATATTAATAGAAACGGTTCTAGATCATTTTTCTGATGGTACCCAATTATTAAAAATTTTAGATTTAGGATCTGGTTCTGGCTGTTTGGGTTTATCTTTATTAGAAGAATATGAAAATGCTTCAATAACCTTTGTAGATGCGTCCAAAAAATCTCTTAATATTGTTAAGAGAAACTCGCATCAATTTAGATTTAAAGGTAAGTTAAAATATATGAATTTGGATTGGCATACAGATGATTGGGATACAAAGTTATTAAATTCTATAGATAAGACAAAGTTTGATATAATTGTAACTAACCCACCATATATACCCTCCAATGAAATTAAGTTTTTGGAAACAGAAGTAAGAGAATACGATCCTATTCTAGCATTGGATGGAGGTAATGACGGTTTAGATGCTTACAGGTCTATAATCCCAAAGCTTAAAAATTTATCAAAGCCTGATGGAAAAATATTTGTTGAAATAGGCAAAGGTCAAGAAAATTTAGTATCAAAAATAGGTTTGCAGAATGGACTTCTTTCTTTTGGGTATAAAAAAGATTTATCAAATATAAACAGGGTGATTGTATTTAATATTAAATAATTTTTTTTATACTTGGCTAAAGCAAAAAAAGTTTATATATATATTATGTAAGTTAAATTCTTACTTTTAAACCTTAAATTTTGAATTATTGAGCTATTGGTTGAAAAAAGAGCTCCTAACATTTTAATACAAGTATTGTATTAATTAAAATAAAAGCTTTAATTTTAGGAAAATTATGAGACAGCAAAATAGTGGGCGTCGTCGCCAAAACCGTGGATCTAATCGTCGAAACTTTGGCAACGGGAATTATAGTGGAAACTTAAATAAAAATACTGTCATTGATAGCTCAGGACCTGATGGTCGCCAAAGAGGCTCAGTTTCTCAATTAAGTGAGAAATATACTAGTCTTGCATCGGATGCTGCATCGTCGGATGATCGAATATTGGCAGAATCTTTCCTACAATTTGCTGATCATTATTATAGGCTCCAAAAAGAAATAGAAATAAATAACGAAGCTAAAGAAACAAGAATTAAAAATGAACCACAGTCAAGTGAAGAGGCTGTTTCTGAAGCTGAAACAGACAAAAATGATAAAAGGCCACCAAGGCGAAAAAGAGGTTTTCAAATTAGAGAAAACGAAATGAAAGAAGCTGAAAATAATATTGAAAACAAAGATCTTAACCCAGGAAAAAAAGAAAATACAGATAATAATAACCTATTAGCTTAACTGTAATGAAGTAAATATTTTTGTTCCAAAAATATTAATTATATTGAATTTTGCATTGAAAAATTTTTATAAATCACCATTTATAATAAATAAATCTGGATCAGTATAATAGATAACTTAATAAATCAACTTTCAGATAGATCGAAAATTATATTTAGTTCGGCTTATAAACTAGCTGATAAAAATAATAAAGTTTTCACTTCTAATCATATATTATTTATTTTATTAGATGATTTAGAAAAATATATTAAAGATTTTTTAATTAAATTAAATCCAAACATTAATTTTATTAAAAAACGAATAAGTCTACTTTTAAAAAAACATAATTCTTCAAGTCAATATGAAAAAGCTGACGAGAGTGTAATAAAACTTTTAAAAACTTCTAAGAAGTTAATGAAAGAATTTGGTGATAAAGTTGTTACTCAAGAAATATTATTATTATCTTTTACAGCGATGAACGATGAAATTCAAGACATTTTATCAAACCATAATATTACTTTTAGTAAACTACAAAATGAAATTAAAAAATTTAGGAAAGGCAAAAAAGCTATGAATGACAATGCTGAATCAGGTTTTGATGCGTTAAATAGATTTGCAACTAACTTAACAGATAATGCAAAAAAAGGATCATTAGATCCTGTTATAGGAAGAGATGAAGAAATAAGAAGACTCATCCAAGTCTTATCTAGAAGAACAAAAAATAATCCGGTTTTAATTGGTGAGCCAGGTGTTGGGAAGACTGCGGTTGTAGAGGGTTTGGCAATTAGAATAGGGAATGATGATGTTCCTGAAAAACTGAAAGGTAAAGAAATATTTTCTTTGGATTTAGTAAGCATTTTAGCAGGAGCAAAATTTAGAGGTGATTTTGAAGAAAGATTAAAATCTTTATTAATTGAAATACAAAAACAAAAAAATAAAATTATATTATTTATCGACGAACTCCATTCATTAGTTGGTGCGGGGGGTGTAGATGGCTCACTTGATGCTTCTAATATATTTAAACCTGCATTAGCAAGAGGAGAGTTGCGTTGTGTGGGTGCAACTACTTTAGATGAATATAGGAAATATATTGAAAAAGACAAAGCTCTAGAAAGGCGTTTTCAACAAGTTTATATTGATGAACCTGATATTGAAAATTCTATCTCAATGATGAGAGGTCTCAAAGAAAGATATGAATTGTTTCACGGGATTGCTATTTCAGATAAGGCCTTGTCAGCTTCAGTAAATTTATCATCACAGTACATTAATGATAGATATTTGCCAGACAAAGCTATAGATTTAATTGATGAGGCAGCTAGTCGTAAACGGATTGAAATTGATTCAAAACCAGACTCATTAGATGAAATTGATAGGAGGATCATACAATTACAAATAGAAAAAAAGGCTTTAAAAAAAGAAAATAACCAACCATCGAACGATAGAATATTAAAGGTGGAGTTAGAATTAAAAGAATTAGGAGTAATTTCAAAAAAAGAAACAGAGAAATGGAAGTCAAACAAAAAAATTATAGAAGAAGAGCAAGAAAGAAAAATTCAACTTGAGACTTATAGAAACGAATTAGAGATAGAAAAAAGAAATGGTAATTGGGATAGGGCTGGAGAACTTTCTTATCAAGTTATACCAAATTTAGAAAAAATGATATTAGAGTCTAAAGTTTTGGATAAACTGGTAAATACAACAGTAACGGAAGATGACGTTGCTACAGTAGTGTCAAAATGGACTGGTATACCAGTAGAAAAAATGTTGGAGTTTGAACGTGCAAAATTATTAAATATTGAAATGGAATTAAAAAAATCAATAATTGGTCAAGATTATATAATTAGCGCAATTGCTAAAACAATTATTCGCTCTAGAGTTGGAATAAGTGATGGGACCAGCCCTATAGGTTCGTTCTTATTTTTAGGATCAACTGGTGTAGGTAAAACTGAAACGGCAAAAAATTTAGCAGAATTCTTATTTAATAAAAAAGATGCTCTTATAAGAATAGATATGTCTGAATATATGGAAAAGCATTCTGTTTCTAGGTTAATTGGAGCCCCTCCTGGCTATATTGGTTATGACGAAGGAGGTGTTTTAACCGAAGCAGTTAGAAGAAGACCATACAGGGTAATACTTTTTGATGAAGTAGAAAAAGCTCACGGGGATGTTTTGAATTTACTTTTACAAGTAATGGATGACGGCAGATTAACCGATAGTCATGGTAAAACTGTAGATTTCACAAATACTATTATAATTATGACAAGCAATGTGGGTGCAAAGTACTTCAATACTAATGTCAATTTTGGTAAAAACAATGCAAAAGAAAAACTAATTAGACAAAGAGTAATGGATTCTGTTAAATTTAAATTTGCTCCAGAATTTTTAAATAGATTAGATGAAATTTTATTTTTTTCTAAATTAGGGAAGTCCCATGTTAGTAAAATTGTAGAAATACAATTAAATCACCTTAAAAAACGATTACTATCAAATAATTTTTTTATTGAATGGGACAATGAAGTTAATGATACAATCGCCCTACTTGGCTATGATCCTGAATATGGTGCAAGGCCAATTAAACGAAAAATTAGAAATGTTGTAGAAGATGAAATAAGTAAACTTATAATTAATAACGTAGTTAAAGATGGTGATACAATTTTGGTGAGCGCTATGGACAATACTATTCAAGTAAATGTTAAATAAAATATCAATTTAATTCAGAAACCTTATTGTTAAGTTCATTTGTTGCTATTTTGTGATTTTGAATTGATTTCTCAAGAGCTGTTTTTTGACTTAGAATCTTCTGAACGTGTCTCTTATAATCAAGTATGTTGTTTTTTGGAACATTTTTACCCGCTGGTAATTTTATATTCATTGGATTAACTTGCTTATTATTCCTAAGAACTTCATAGTGTAGATGTGGGCCAGTAGACCTACCACTGCTTCCTACAAAACCTATAGTTTTACCTTGTAAAACTCTTTTACCAACACGAATATTTTTAATAATACCTGACAAATGAGCATAAGCAGTTTTATAAGTTCCTGTGTGTCTTATTCTAATGTATCTACCATATGATCCATTCCATCCTGCTTTTTCTATAACTCCATCTCCAGCTGCAAAAACTGGGGTTCCTGAAGGCGCTGCAAAATCAAGCCCTCTATGCATTTTTGTATACCCTAGAATTGGATGTTTTCTATTTCCATATCCACTCGATAATCTCGCTCCATTAATTGGTGTTTTCATAATGGTTCTTTTAGTAGATCTACCATTCTCATCATAATATTGTGGCAATCCATATTTGTCCTCATAATTGAAAAAATTTAACTTATTTCCAGATAAATTTAAACTTACATAAGTAATAGGTTTAGTTTCGATAATTACATTTTTTAATAAATCAATTTTTTTTGTAAATATGATTTCAAAGTTATCCCCTTTTCTAATTTCTCTTTGAAAATCAACAGAAAATCCTAACAAACTTATCATTTCTAGCAAGGTGTTTTCAGGTATTCCTTCTTTTAGTGCTGATACATATAAGCTAGACTGAATCTTACCTTTAACTATAGTGTTCTCTAATTTAGTAGGTCTTAAATAGATTTGTGAAAAGTAATTGTTATTTATATCTTGCCACACAAAAACATCATTTGTTTTTGTATAGCTTAACTTAATTGCCCCTCCAGTGAGTTTTGAAGGGTTTGAATAATCAATAATCATTCCAATTGGTAAAGTTGTAAGAATTTTTTTACCATTATAAATATTTCTAATAGCCTGAATGATTTTATTAATATTGTTATTATCAAAACCAATTCGTTTCAAAGCTGAACTTAGAGTTTCATTTTTCTTTAAAGTGGTTCTTTTTTCATTAACTATTAGTTTTCCACCGACTTTTTGTATCATATTAAAAATCGTGTCGGCTGATTCTTCAAGACTTAAAAAATTTATAGGTCTTTTAATAGGGATGCTTTGTTGGTTATCTAAATAAGATTTAGAAAAAGCAATGCTGGAATTGAAAATAGTAAAGCATGCAAATAATAAAACCATAACAATAAGAAATTTATGTAAAGAGTTATTATTTATAGCTTTTTTCATAATATTGAGGATACTGATATCATTGTTAATAAATGTCAAGATAACAATTTTCAATCATAAACATAGAAACATATTTTAAGTAATTAGATATATAGAAAAAAAAATCCTTTTTTCGTACAAATTTTGTTAATTAAGTTTGACATATGGTATTATGATGAGTATAAACCCCATTCGGTTATTTAAAATAATCGAATCACTCTTAATTGAGTGTCTGTTTGAAATTGTTAATACATAAGAAGAGATTCACAGACGGCGGTTTTTGTGTTTTACACATCAATATAT
>QCHB01000001.1:70000-322234 GCA_003278095.1 SAR116 cluster bacterium AG-390-L20
TTACGTAGTGACTGCGTACCTTTTGTATAATGGGTCAGCGAGTTAATTTATTGAGCAAGCTTAAGCCGTTAGGTGTAGGCGAAGCGAAAGCGAGTATGAATAGTGCGTTTTAGTTCGATGGATTAGACCCGAAACCGGGTGATCTAGCTATGGGCAGGTTGAAGGTGCGGTAACACGCACTGGAGGACCGAACCCACGTCTGTTGAAAAAGACGGGGATGACCTGTGGCTAGGGGTGAAAGGCCAATCAAACCCGGAGATAGCTGGTTCTCCGCGAAAACTATTTAGGTAGTGCGTTATATATTACTGCCGGGGGTAGAGCACTGGATGGGCTAGGGGGGCGCGAGCCTTACCAAACCTAACCAAACTCCGAATACCGGTAAGTACAGTATAGCAGACAGTCCATGGGTGCTAAGGTCCTTGGACGAGAGGGAAAGAGCCCAGACCACCAGCTAAGGTCCCTAAGTTATGGCTAAGTGGGAAAGGATGTGGGAAGGCCAAGACAGCCAGGAGGTTGGCTTAGAAGCAGCCATCCTTTAAAGAAAGCGTAACAGCTCACTGGTCTAAATAAGCCGGCCTGCGCCGAAGATGTAACGGGGCTAAAGCCATACACCGAAGCTGTGGATGCCGTAAGGCATGGTAGCGGAGCGTTCTGTAAGCCGCTGAAGGTAACACGTGAGTGTTATTGGAGGTATCAGAAGTGAGAATGCTGACATGAGTAGCGATAAAGAGTGTGAGAAACACTCTCGCCGAAAGCCCAAGGGTTCCTGCGCAAGGTTAATCCACGCAGGGTTAGTCGGCCCCTAAGATAAGTGCGAAAGCAGTAGTCGATGGGAACACGGTTAATATTCCGTGACCTGATGGTAGTGACGGATGGTATAAATTGTAAATGCTTATCGGATTGTGTTTGCAGTGAAGCCGTTCCAGGAAATAGCTCCATCATTAAGACCGTACCCGAAACCGACACAGGTGGGCAGGTAGAGAATACCAAGGCGCTTGGGAGAATGATGTTGAAGGAACTCGGCAAAATGCACCCGTAACTTCGGAATAAGGGTGGCCTATTCTGGGCAACCAGAAATAGGTAGCATAAAATAGGGGGTAGCGACTGTTTATTAAAAACATAGGGCTCTGCAAAGTGGCAACACGACGTATAGGGTCCGACGCCTGCCCGGTGCTGGAAGGTTAAGAGGAGTTGTGCAAGCAGCGAATTGAAGCCCCAGTAAACGGCGGCCGTAACTATAACGGTCCTAAGGTAGCGAAATTCCTTGTCGGGTAAGTTCCGACCTGCACGAATGGCGTAACGACTTCCCCGCTGTCTCCAACATCAACTCAGCGAAATTGAATTCCCCGTGAAGATGCGGGGTACCCGCGGTCAGACGGAAAGACCCCGTGCACCTTTACTATAGCTTTGCAGTGGCATCAGGAAGCCGATGTGCAGGATAGGTGGGAGGCTTGGAACTTGTAGCGCAAGCTATGAGGGAGCCATCCTTGAGATACCACCCTTCTGCTTTCTGTTGTCTAACCGAGTCCAGTTATCCTGGTCCGGGACCCTGCATGGTGGGTAGTTTGACTGGGGCGGTCGCCTCCTAAATGGTAACGGAGGCGCGCGATGGTAGGCTCAAACCGGTCGGACATCGGTTGTTGAGTGCAATGGCATAAGCCTGCCTGACTGTGAGACTGACAAGTCGAGCAGAGACGAAAGTCGGTCATAGTGATCCGGTGGTTCTGTGTGGAAGGGCCATCGCTCAACGGATAAAAGGTACGCCGGGGATAACAGGCTGATACCCCCCAAGAGTTCACATCGACGGGGGTGTTTGGCACCTCGATGTCGGCTCATCACATCCTGGGGCTGGAGCAGGTCCCAAGGGTTTGGCTGTTCGCCAATTAAAGTGGTACGTGAGCTGGGTTTAGAACGTCGTGAGACAGTTCGGTCCCTATCTGCCGTGGGTGTTCGAATCTTGAGAGGAGCTGTCCCTAGTACGAGAGGACCGGGATGGACGCACCTCTGGTGTACCAGTTGTCGCGCCAGCGGCATAGCTGGGTAGCTATGTGCGGAAAGGATAACTGCTGAAAGCATCTAAGCGGGAAGCCTCCCTCAAAACTAGGATTCGCCGAGAACCGTGGAAGACTACCACGTTGATAGGCTAGGTGTGGAAGCGCAGTAATGTGTGAAGCTAACTAGTACTAATAGTTCGATCGGCTTGATCGTGACCGTCATGAAAGTAGAAACCGGAAGTTTATATAATTATGATGAGTTTGTAAGCTATTATTAGGATTATCTTCTTTTTAAGTGTGAGGCTAAACGGCCTGGTGATTATAGCGCAGATGTCCCACCCGATCCCATTCCGAACTCGAACGTGAAGCTCTGTTGCGCTGATGGTACTGCATCTTAAGGTGTGGGAGAGTAAGTCGTTGCCAGGCCTTTTAGCCTCATATTAAAATTACAAGCATGACGCGGGGTGGAGCAGCCCGGTAGCTCGTCAGGCTCATAACCTGAAGGTCGTAGGTTCAAATCCTACCCCCGCAACCAACTTATTCAATATAATCAATGACTTAAACGCACCTCAAAGACTTCGGTTTTTGGGTTTTTTTGTTATAATTTTTAGTGTTTGTGCCAACCATTATGCCAACCGGTCGTCAGGTTTTTTCTATTTTTCACTTACTCTGATACAAAATATTATATTTTATTCAACTTCCACAGGACTTTTTCAAAATTGCACAATTATTGTTCCTTTATTTTAATTTATAACACTACAAAATCTGTAATTATTGATATTTAGTACACCATGATCATAATTTTATTATGGGCATGAATGCAAAAAAAGAACTTGTAAAATTAAAAGATTTTCTTAAAGAAAAACGAAAAATATCTATTGAAGACCCCTCAACTAATCCAATTTCTGCATTAGCACATCATGTTTCAAAAAAGTTATTAAGTAGAGAAATCGATATACAAAACATTGAACTAATAATTGATATTCTGTCTAAAGAACAGGTAAAAAGTAGAGTTCACTCTCTAAAAAAAAATAAGTCATGTAATATACAAAAAACTGTAATCAACATTACTGAAAAAAATAACTTAAAAACATTTGAACAATATAAAAATTTTTGGGCTGCAACAAAAATAGGAACGGTTTTTACTGCTCATCCAACTTTTAATCTAAATGATCAAACATGGAAAAATATTGTTATAGCTACCAAGATGGAGAACTCAAATCATTTATTCAAAAATTTTCAACAAAGAAGAACAAAAAAAATTACACTGCAAGAAGAACATAATGCAGCTCTGAACGCTATTAATAATTTTTGGGATGTAAGAAGAAATCTTTGTAGGATAATTAATAAATTTGGGAAAAACAAATGGCCAAAACAATATAAAGTTTTCAAAACAAACATCATAAATTGTTCTACTTGGGTTGGATACGATCTTGATGGCAGAACGGATATTGGATGGATAGATTCATTTTCTCTAAGATTAAAAGAAAAGTTATTAATGTTAGAAAAATTAGATGTTGATATCGTAGGAATAAAAAAATTAGATTCACATGACATTAGCTCAAATTTATTATTTATATTAAATCAAGTAAGATACATAAAAAAATGTACAGAAGAAGTTTTAAATTTAATTAGCATAAATGACCAAGTTAATTTCCCACAATTAGAGGATAAATTAGAAAGTTATAAAAAGTCTGTCATTAGTTCTAAAATTTTAGCTGATAAAATTTTCAAACTTTCTACTATATGTAAAAGCTTTGAAGTATCTTCAGAGCTGTCAATTTTAGCATCAGAAATTCAGAATAAAGGTTTTGGAGTTGGAGAGATTCAACTAAGATTTAATGCTTTACAGTTACACAATGCCTTTAGAGGGATACTTGAAATAAGTACCGACAGCGTATCAGTTAGAACAGATTTAAATAGATTATCAAAATTAATAGAAACAGTAAGGTTTCAAAGGATTTCTTTTAAAGATATTGATGTAGAGCCTACAACTGCTAAGCGACAGTTAATGTTAGTTAGTTTAATTGTTAGATATATAGACAGTTCCATTCCGTTGAGACTCCTCATTGCTGAATGCGAACATCCTGCAACAATTTTATCAGCATTATTTTTTGCAAAAAAATATGGGATAGATAGATCTTTGGATATTAGCCCATTATTTGAGACCTCAATATCTATAGAACGGGGTGCTAGAATTTTAGAGCAGGCTTTAGATTGTAAACCCTTTAACCAATATATTAATAATAGAAAAAGAATAGCTATACAAACCGGTTTCTCTGATGCTGGTAGATTTATGGGACAAATCACCTCTTCACTTGCTGTAGAAAGGTTACAAGTAAAGTTAGCAGAAATTTTTCAGAAAAAATTAAGCAAAAAAATACAAGTTGTAATGTTTAATACCCATGGCGAAAGTATTGGTAGAGGTGGGCACCCAAATGGAATTGAGGAAAGAAACAAATATGTATTTACTGCATTTGCAAGAAATTCATTTATTAAAAAAGGATTTTCTTTCAAGCATGAAACAACATTTCAAGGTGGGGATGGTTATTTACGATTTGGAAATAAGGACATTACTAAAAATTCAATTTCTTCTATTTTAAATACTGAACTAACTCCAAATAACGTTAATGAGGATATTTTTTATAAAGATACAGATTATAGCCTAGATTTTTTTATAACATTAAAAAAGTGGCATGAAGATTTATATGTTAATTGGGATTATTGGCAATTTTTAGATTTGTACTCAAGCAATTTAGTGGTTCCATCTGGTTCAAGAACAAATAAGAGAACATCTGATTACTCAAATGAAAGAAAAGATCCATCACAAATAAGAGCAATATCACATAACGCAATTCTTCAACAATATGGATATTTAGCTCATATAGCAGGTGGTTTAGGGACTGCAGCAAATGTTGATGCCGAAAAGTTTGAATATTTCAGACAAAACTCTAATAGGTTTAAACAACTAATAGAGGTTGGTTTTACTGCAAAAAAATTAAGTTCATTAAATACTCCTCTCGCTTATGCTCGGCTATTGGATCAATCATATTGGGTAGCAAGATCATACACGAATTCAGAAAAAAATATGTATTGGGCCTTTAGAAAACTATCTAATGTTCTTAAAAATGATAAGCGAGCTGAGAGTGTAGTTCGTCTTATTACAATGCTTAGAGATGATGCTTTAGATTTTAATTTAATTGCTTCTGACGATTTAAATTTACACCCAGAAAATAATGAGAGGATTACTTTAGATTTACTGCAATCTATAAGACTAGCGCTTATGACCCATGTACTTCTTTTAACAGCTCAACTTCCAACATTTTCTGCTAGGGACAACTTAACCCCAGAAAATATGTTATTGTCAGCACTAAAAATGGATGTTGAAAAAGTTGTTTCCCAAATAAAATTAGCGTTTCCAAGAATAAAAACAAATAGTAGTTTAAATACTACACTTGATACTAAAGATGATTATAAGAATATCAGGGATGATTTTGTTGATCCGTTGTATATATGTAATGGTCTTATATTGGAAATTGGAGTTTTAGTTTCCCATGCTTTTAATGCACATGGTTGACGATACTGAACAAAAATAATCAATAGTTGATTTATTTAATGTTTGCTCCAGCCAAAGTTACATTGCCTGAAGCTGGTATCATTATTCTTAACTGTAATCACCACTTGCCGTTTTTTTTGTTGAAATAAATATACCTACTGCCTTTGCATAACTTTTCTTATTCTTATCTCTTCTATTAAACTCAACACTGCATTGAACAGCATTTTTAGAACTATGAATGATTTCAGCTTTATCTAAAGTTGAATGATCCCAATTTTCCTCGGTTTCTAACTTTTTATAGAGAAAACTTAGATAACTCCATATTTCTTCTTTACTATTATAAATTACAGGGTCGTTATTTTCAGATTGGGCCATATGTGGAAAATGGAGACAATCTAAAATTTTGTCTTTATTTTTTTCATTAAATAAAGTCACATAATTGTATAAACTTTGAACAGCTAACTTATCATCATCATTTTTTTTATTCATGTTGGGCTCCATTATTATAATTTATTTTATGTAAAATAAATTAATATCAACATAATTTAAATATGTGATACTTGTAAGTAAGCTATTCATATCACTTGTTTATTTATGTTTAAAAGACGATATCTCCCACCTTTATTTTTACAATTTTCTTTTTTAAGAACTTCTATCGACGTTATACTTAAATGTGAGATTTCTATACTGATTGCTTTATTATGATCTATATCTAATACGAGTGACAAAAAAGCTCTAATAGTACCAGAATGAGCAATGACAATTAATGATCCTTGATCATGAAAATTGAGATTATTTATAAATTTAGCAACACGATCACATTGATCTATAAAACTATCACCATTTGGAGGACAAACCTCAGGACAAATAAATGAAAAGTTGTGTTGGATCTTATACTTTTTTAATTCTTCCCATACCACTGAGATTTTTTTTCCTTCCCAATCACCAAAATTTTGTTCTCTTAAATCTTTTTCAATGATAATTTCTCTTAACTTTATAAATTTTGATAACTGGCGAGCAGTTTGAACTGCTCTCTTTAAAGGACTTACATAACATATGCTATTATCTGGAATATGAGAGGCGAGGCTTTTAAAATGATCTGGGTTAATTATAGCACTGGGATCATTTTTGGGCACATAGCCCTCTCTTTTTTTTACGGGTGCATGTCGTATTAAATATATTTTATTTGTTTCTATCAAAATGGTAACTGTAGATAAATTATTAATCCAAGCAAAAACACTAATTCAGTTGTGAATGCGGTTGCACCTAAAACATCACCTGTAATGCCATTTAATTTTATTTGTGACATTTTGCCAATAATAAAAATAACACAAAAATTTAAAATAAATCCAAACAAAATGCCCCAAAAAGGAAAAACAAAAGGTAAGGGTGCAAACCAAATTATTATTGCAACAAGCCAATTTTTCGTAGAAACATTCTCAATTATACTTCCAGTTTTTGAAAAAGTAGAGACATTAAAAAAATTTCTTATAAAAATTATTGATAATTTTCCAGAAGCAAAACTAAAAGCTAAAATTACAGTTATAGAATATCCTAATTCTACTAGGCCAACTACAAGTCCTAAGCGAATTAAAAGCCCTAGGGTTAATGCAACTGTTCCATAAGTTCCTAGTCGACTGTCATGCATAATTTTATTAATTTTTGCAGGAGAACCACCAGCTCCAAAACCATCGGCCATATCGGCTAAACCATCCTCGTGGAAAGCTCCGGTTAAAATTACACTTAGAGTTATTGCAATTGTACAAGATAAGAATATTGGTAAATTAAATAAAAGAAAGATATCGCCAAGAATGCCTGATATTATACCTATTACAGAACCTATCAGAGGAAAACACCAAGCGGCTTTTGTAAGATCAGGTGGTTTGTTAGAGAAAAATTGCCAATTAATAGGTATTCTAGTAAAAAACATTATTGCAGCAAGAAAATCTAATAAATACTTATTTTGAAATAAAATTTTCATTACACTATTTTTGTTGTTACTTTTGCATCAGTAAATGTAGACATTCCATTGTGGGTTGCTAGAGCCGCTCTTAAAATCAAGGACGCTATTGCAGCACCACTTCCTTCACCAAGTCTTAAATTTAAATCTAAAATTGGTTCCATTTTAAGATTTCTTAAAACTATTGCATGACCTTGCTCTGAAGATAAATGTGAAATTCTACAATGATCTAATATCATTTTATCAAAAAGTATTAAGGACGATGCAGCAGCCGTACAGATAAAACCATCTAATAAAACAGGAATAGATTTGAGTCTTGCTGAAATTACCGATCCTGCAATAGCCGCAATTTCTCTACCGCCATAACAGGATAAAATGTCTATAGGATCTTTAAAGTTTTTACCATGAAGTTTAAGAGCGCTTTTAATTATTTTTATTTTTTTAGATAATTGACTTTTATTTAAACCTGTCCCTATTCCTGTCAGTAGTTTAACTGGTTCATCAAAAATAGCACAAGAGATTGCAGTTGCAGACGTAGTATTTGAGATTCCCATTTCTCCTAAAACAAGTAAATCACAATCAGAAGGTACAGAGTCAAAACCTAATTGCATTGCAGAAAATACTTCATTTTTATCCATTGCTTTGCCCTCAGAAAAATCTCTTGTTGGCTTATCTAAATCAATTGGGATTACTGACAATTTAATGTTAGCCAGATCGCATAATTGGTTTATTGCTGCCCCTCCTTTTTTAAAATTTTCTACCATTTGATATGTTACTTCTGAAGGATAGGCTGAAACACCTTTATTTGATATTCCATGATTACCTGCAAATACTAAACAATATGGGTTCTTCATTGTAGGTTTTAATTTTTTTTGCCACCCAGCCATCCAAATCGCAAATTCTTCTAATTTTCCAAGGCTTCCAATTGGTTTTGTTAGTTCATCTTGCCGATGCTTAGCTTTATTTGCTGTCAGGTGGTCATATGAAGGAATTTTAATGTTCCCCTTAAAAAATTTATCAATTTCAGTATGTTTCATAATATTAAAGTCTTACCTAATTATGATTAAATTTTAATATGATTTTAGAATATTGCGCACATTTTATAAACGTAAATATTCTAAGAAAGATAAAATATGGAATTAAAAAAATGTCAATTTATACCAACTACTGTACCAACCAGAATAAAGTTTAAAAAACCGTACCAACCATCGTACCAACCAACTTATTTAATAAAATCAATGACTTAGATTGCCCTCAAAGACTTCGGTTTTTGGGGTTTTTTGCGTTTTAAGCCTGATAAGGGTT
Organism: SAR116 cluster bacterium AG-390-L20; assembly: GCA_003278095.1. GTDB lineage: Bacteria > Pseudomonadota > Alphaproteobacteria > Puniceispirillales > Marisalimonadaceae > Marisalimonas. Next base: position 78,816 of record QCHB01000001.1, read on the forward strand.
TGGTTGTACCAACCAGTCGTCAGGTTTCTACAGGCATTTTAAATTACAATACTTCAATATAACCTATCATACCTGATGCTGCGTGTTCTAACATGTGACAATGAAAAAGCCATTTACCAGGATTATCAGCTATATAAGTAAATTTTGACTTTTCGCCTGGTTGCATCAGATATGTATCTCTGAGAACTAGTTTATCAGTATCTGAAAACTCTTTAGATTCAACATAGAAATGATTACCATGCAGATGCATACTATGTGGCCATCTTGAATCATTCCAAACTTCTAAAATTATTGTCTGGTCTTTTTTTACACTTGCGAGTGAATGTTCATATTTACCTACTTCTTTATTAAATGCCCAGAATTTTTTATCTTCCATTGCTAGTGAAAAAAAATTTTTTTCAACACCTTCAAAATAAGCTGTTGCAAGATTTCCCATTGCACCACCCTGCATATGAATTTTTAATATTCTTGGGTTTTTAAAATGAGGTATTTTTTTAAAAGATTGTAAATTTATGTCTTTCTTTATAATATTTTTTTTAATAATTTGATCAACATTTAGCTTGAAAGCACTTAACAGTTTTTTACCACTGACTTCAAAAAAATCAATTGTTGATAGATTATCAGTTTTTATTAACAAATCAACTCGTTGTCCTGGCCCTAAATTAAATTTATCTTCTATGAATGGTTCAACCGACATTCCATCTATTGATATGATCTTCATGCCATTTAAACTTGATCCAAATGAAAGTATCCTTGCATTAGATGCGTTAATAAATCTTAATCTTGTATGACCATTTTTATTTATAGAGTATTTAGGAAATTTTTTTCCATTGATAGTAAGCCAATTTCCAATTCTTCCAGCATGCGACCAATCGTGTAACGATTCAAAAGATTTTTCATCAATTTGATAATTTTTATTTAATCTCCAATCATCCGCTAATATGATTAGATCATTATCAAATTGTTCATCTAGATGATTTTTAACAACTAGTGGACCATACAATCCTTTTGAAATTTGCTTCCAAGTTTGAAAATGTGCATGGTACCAGAATGTTCCAGCATTTTTAACTGGAAATTCATATATATAAGTTTCACCAGGTTGAATTGGATCTTGTGTTAAATATGGAACACCATCCATTTTATTAATATTTTTTATACCGTGCCAGTGAATGGTAGTTGCTTCATGTAAATTGTTAACAAACTCAACTCTAATAACATCATTTTCCTTAGCCTCAATAGTTGGGCCAGGTGTTTGTTTGTTATATAACCACAGATTATCAGAAACACCTTTTTTATCGAATAAATGTGGGGTAATACTGGCCGTTAGTTTATAATTACGAATTAGTTGGTTCGATTGAATTTGATTAGGTAAAGACGTTAAAGCAATTGTAGCTGCTGAAAAATTTAAAAATTCACGTCGAGATAGCATATTTATATCCATTTATATTTTAATTAATGTAAAAGTTACTTTTATTTTACACGATCATTGATTTGGTCATGGATTTTTTTAACTTTGTTTGGCCAAGTACTCTTTATGTAAGATAATACAGAAATAATTTCTTTATCTGAGAGAATGTTTTTGTAAGCGGGCATATTATTAGCATATTTTTGACCAATAATATCTTCAATCCCATACTTGGTAATCATGAATAAATATTTATCACTATGATGCCAAGTGTGACCTGTTTCATCATGTGGAGGAGCTGGCATTAATCCATCTGGCAGTCTTAACATCCAATCTTTTTGACCCTCTAATTTTACACCATGACATGATGCGCAATTTTGAACATATACAGATTTTCCTAGTTCAACGATGTCACGATTATCAGGATTTAAAATGTATGCAGCTTGAGCATTTTTATCTTTAGGCATGTAGATAATTATGCCAAAAAACAATAAAAATGTTGAAATAAAGATTGCAAGTAAGAACCTAATATTAATACAACTTTTAAAATTTAATGACATGATTTGCCTAATGCTTTTAATCGCCAATAATTATATGGTAACGGGGTCAAAAATCCTGCAATAAGCATAAAAGGAATAACCCACCAAGTTAAAATAGCGCCACCAGTAAGCGCAACATCAGTTAAATTCATAGCTAATTCCATAGAAACCATAGAAATTAAAGACATTCCAATTGCTGTTTTAAAAGCTAATTTCGTAGACATTTGTTTGGAAAGTATAAAAGTTTCAAGTGCAATAGATGTTAATATTCCATTAACAATAGCTAAAGACATGATTAAAATAACGGGCCATTCAATTTCCATAAATTGAAAATATGCAATTGTACCAAAATCACCAATACAACATCCAAGTAAACACCACAAAGTATTTTTAGATGATTGTAACCAAGTATGTTGGCAGAACCAATTTATATTTATAATGTCATTAACTATCATTTAATAAAAATAAACCTTACTCTAAGGGTAAGGTAAAGATTAAATATATTTTATTTTTTTAATAAATAGCTCGTCAGGCTCATAACCTGAAGGTCGTAGGTTCAAATCCTACCCCCGCAACCAACTTATTAAATAAAATCAATGACTTATACGATCATCAAAGACTTCGGTTTTTGGGGTTTTTTGCGGTTTAAGTTTAAAAGTTTGTGAAAAGTGATAAATAAAGTGATAAATGGTCGTCAGGCATAGTTACATGTTTTTATTAATAAATTGATTAATATTTGTCAGTTTTTTACAATTTAATTCAACACAGTAAATATTAATTTGATATTCAAATTTAATAATGACAAATTATAGTCGTTATTGATTGATTTATGTTGAGTAATTATTTGCTAAAATTACTTTATAATATAATTTTAGTTCCACCATTAAGGTATCCAGATAAATGGAAGCCTGCTTTTTTGGCTATGCAGTTAGGTTTTGTTGCAGGTGGCTTTGGATTAATCGGACGAGATTTACTCTTTTATTTAACAGTTCAAAATTGGGAACCTTTGGTTTTATCTGAACTATTTTTTGCTTCCTTTATATTTTTGGGCTTTATTCTACATACAATTGGCTTTGCAAAATCCGGTGTAATTTTATCTTGTTTAGCAGGTGTTGGATCTGCAACAGCTTTTATTTTTATGTTAGGGTGGAATTCTTTTTTTCATCTTTGGTATATCAACTTAGCAATATTAATTATCGCAGTACCATTGGATATGAGGCTAAAGGTGTTTTTAGCTTTAATTTTTATTTCAATTTATTCCTCAATGTTTCTGTTATTTTCAGACATAGAGCCATTTTATAAAATTGAAAATACAACACTATCAATATTGGGTTTGAGTAATATTATAGGAAGCTTATTAGTTTTAGGTTTACCTATGGGAATGTACTCTCTTTTTCTTGAACAAGAACGTAATAGATCTGAAAAATTGCTACATAACATAATGCCAAAATCTATTGCTGACCAATTAAAAAAAGATAGCAAATTAATTTCTATGGATAATCCAGATATTTCTGTTTTATTTGCGGATATTGTAAGTTTCACAGTTATGTCAGAAAAAATTTCGTCAGAAAAACTTGTTGGCTTCTTAAATGATATGTTTTCAAAATTTGATGATTTGACTGAGTCATATGGTGTCGAGAAAATAAAAACTATTGGAGACTCATATATGGTAGTTTCAGGTATGCCAGTTAGTAGAAAAGATCATGCGTTAACTTTATTTAATCTTGCCAAAGAAATGATGAAAATTTCCTCAACATTTAAAGATCATAATGGAGATCCAATAAAATTAAGAATAGGACTAAATTCTGGCCCAGCAGTATCAGGAGTTATTGGAAAGTCAAAATTTGCATTTGATGTATGGGGAGACACAATAAATACTGCTGCAAGATTAGAAAGTTATGGCTCACCAGATTGTATTCATATGACAAAAACCACATATGAGTTGCTTAATCATAAAGAAAAGAAGGTAGAGGAAAAATCCATCGAAATTAGGGGTAAGGGACTGATGGATACTGTATTAGTAAATGTAAAATAGCTTCTTAAAGATTTGTGTCTAACAATGTATATGTTGATTGTTACTAAATAAGAATAGAAAGGAAATGAAAATAAGGTTTTCAAAGTGGTAAATTAATTTATTTAAAAATAAAGTGATAAATAAAGTGATAAATGAAAACTATTAACCTATATATAGAGCCAAAAATGGAGCAAAAATGTTAGGCTCATAACCTGAAGGTCGTAGGTTCAAATCCTACCCCCGCAACCAACTTATTCAATAAAATCAATGACGTATATCACTCTCAAAGACTTCGGTTTTTGGGGTTTTTTGTTGTAATTTCCAGTCTTCATACCAACCATCATGCCAACCGGTCGTCAGGTTTTCTGTTTTTAAATATATATTATTTCTACTTATATCCGATACAACAATGAAGTGGCACTGATAAAATAGATTGACTTTTTTCATTTACATTTTTTATTTCTTTCTCAAATTCTTCTTGTTGCTTGTTATTTAATAGTTGTCGTGCTCTCCCGTAATACATGTCATATATATAACTGTTATTACCTGAAGAAGCTGTAAACCAAAAGGGATATGAAAGAATATTTTTAAAATTTTCCAGTTTTATTTTTTCATATAAAGACATGTCAGCAACACCTTTTGGAGATACCATTTGAGGTGGTACACTGATAATTTTGTTAACTGAATCTGAAACTTTTATATTCCACCATTGAGGTGCATCTAATGCTCTAACCACAATTCCAGCAACACCGCCAGGTTTAAGAACTCTTTTGATTTCAGCAATTGATTTCTGTGCATCACATTCCTCAAGTACGGTAACTGAGTAAACTGCGTCAAAAAAATTATCTGGAAATGAAATGTTAGTAGCATCACTATAAGACAAATTAAGTTCATTAGGTTTTAAATTTGATCTTGAAGGTTGTGAATTATCCTTAAAAAAAGGATTAACTTTGAAACTTTGATCTTGAGCAATTTTACTACCCTCTGTTAACAAATATTCATTTATATCAACACCAACCAGCGACAAATCTTTTCTAAGTTTTAATACTTGTCTACATAATGAAGCAGGGCCACAACCTAATTCTAAAACTTTACCGTTTTTGGAAATATTCATATTCGATACTAATGTTTCTAGCATTGCTTTATAAGTAGGTAACTCTGCTCTATCTTCTAATGAAGGAATTGCTCCAAAATCTTTTCCACCAATTATAACTAGCGTGAAAAAATCAGATAATTTTTTAATTATAGGGTTCCATTGTTTAGCAGATAAAAAAAATGGAAATAGTAAAAGTGGAGGGCCTTCACCAATCACTTTATAAGAAATATTTTCAAATTGTCCTTCTTGATTATTTATATTTACAGAGTAGTTTTCTATATTTAAGCCCTTAAAAAATGAGATTAATGCTTCACATGTTTCACTTGATTTATCTTCACAAATATCAGACCAAGCAAGAGCTTCGTAATTATTCAATTGAATAATTTCTAAATTATTTATTTCATTCTTTAATGTGTTAATTGAGTTAGCTGTAACGCCAAATTCACTCTTTAAGACCATGATTTTTTGGTCAAGTTCTAAAAACTTTTTTGAGTTAATAGTAATTGGGACCACTAAGCTTAAACCAAGGATCTTATTATGATATTCTGAACAAAAATCTTCAATGTCATTTGAACATTGACTAGCAATAAATGCTTTATTTATTTTGAGATGATCCATCAGACCACTTATTTGATGTTTTTTTAACATTATTGCTTCCGCTATTTATTTTAATTTATTTAATTCTTTAATTTACTTATTAAATAATTTGAATATTTATATTCATATTTTTTTATAATCTTAGCTGCATGTACCAACCACTATACCAACCGGTAGTAAGGTTTTTTCAAATTTAATAATCACTATTCGTATTTTTAACTATTCTTTTAGATGCACTTTATAATCAATTGTTCTTTTTTAATAAATTCTTCTGATTTGCCTTCTTTTACTTTAAATCTGACTGAAGTTATGAACTTTCCCATACGTTCTCCTATAAAATATTGAGGTTCTATTTTTTTAATTTTTACGTCTAATGACTTTATGCAATTCTATTACTTCTGGTTCACCAGGGTCCATTCCCATTTCTGAAAGGATTGGACCTATTTTTGCCCCAAATGACTCAAAATGTTCCTTAGAGTCAAAGAGTAGAGAAACTTTCATTTGGTCACCTGTTCCAAAGCATAATTCTAATTCAAGTCCAGGATCTGGATGAACACCCTCCTTATAAAGTCTTTCAACTATTGTATCATACTGTTCTGCTGTCATGGATGGTGGTGAAAAACGTACTAAAATACTCATGATAATTCCTTTTAAAAGTAAAATATTAAAAATAATTTGAATTTATAACTATTGTTTTTAATATTTACATGTTTGTTATATTTAATTTAACGCGAAAGAATTTATTAACACCATTTTCGTAAATCAGACATGATAAAAATAATTATTATCAAAATAAGACTAATTTTTAATCTTTTCAAAAAAACAAAATATCATTTATAAAATAGACTTAGAAAACTTTCCTAACCATTATTAAGGAATTATTTCGTGACAATGATAGACTGCTATTTTACCGTTGCGAAGTGATGCATAAACCATCTTTGTTCGCTTTTCTGGGTTTTCACGACTGTTTACACTATGAAAGCCACAAAGTGAATAATTATCCTCGTTAATTACTTTGTAGTCAGATAAAACAGATGTAGTATTTGTTGCCCATACCAATACTTGTTCCAAATTTTCATTTTCATAAGTTGGTCGAAATACAAAATCATCTGTCACAATATTTGAAATGAAACGTGCATCACCAGTAGTGAAAGTTTTGTTCCAACCGTCTAAGGCTTCCTTGAAAGTTAATGACAAAGTTAATGTTCCTATCACTGTATATTTAAAAGACTAGAATTTTAAAAATTTTTGATAATTCTATTATTGATTAATTAAAAAAAATGTCAATTTGTGCCAACCACCATGCCAACCACAGGAAAGTGCGAAAAACCATGCCAACCAACGTGCCAACCACCTTTAATAAATGGCAGAACTCTGCGGAAAAGAGTCAGGCTCATAATCTGAAGGTCGTAGGTTAATCTAAAAAGACTCTTATTAAATCAATTTTATCTTTTCTACCTTTGATTGGATGAGAATCAAATTCTTCATATTCCTCAACAATTTCAATTTGGTCATATAAAGCTTTACTAATTAAAAGATCATTATTAAAGATTTTGCTTAAATCACACAGCCTGCTAGCAACATTTACAGTATCTCCTAATACTGTATATTCAACTCTCTTTTCTCCTCCAACGTTACCAACAATACATTCTCCATAATGTATCCCTATTCTATGCTCGATAACTTTTTGCCTATTATCAATTCTATTCTTATTCCATTCATGTAACATTGATTTCATTTTTTTAGCACAGTCAAATGCATTTTGTGCGTCATTACCATATGATTTTGGGGTTCCAAAGTTGGCCATTACAGCGTCACCAATAAATTTGTCAACTGTTCCATTAAACTCAAAAATACATTCAACCATTATGGTTTGGTATTCTGATAATAATTCAAGGACATCATTAGGCTCCATTTTTTCAGATAGCTTTGTGAAACCAACAATGTCTGTGAATAAAACCGCTACATTCAAATTTTTTGGAATATATTCAGAAAAATTGAGACCAGTTTCTTCAATTTCATTTTTAATATCTGGTGAAAAATATCTTCCTAAAACCATATTATTTTTTTCAAAATCAGCTGAACTTTGAGCATGACGATTGGCTTGCCATAATATCGCAATTCCTATTAAAATAATAAAAAAGAAAAGGAGTATGTTTCTCATAAAGACAGCTCTGTTGACAACATTATTATCAAAAAAAATATCTAACTTATTTATTGAAAAATAAACGTTTTCATCAAATAAAAATGGGGACAAATTTAAAGTAAGGACTGCAATGTAAAGAAATATAAAGAAGATAAAAACTTTAATTCTAAATAGAACTATACTTACTGCTAAAAAAAGTGTCGGAAAAAAAAATGAATAATCGACTAATCGTCCTGATATTCCAGTTGGTATGATATTCATGGTATAAGCAATATCTGCCATATTTACTTTGTTCATTAAAATGCCTTGAAGCATAACTTGAATAATTAAAGCTCCTAGAAATATTTTGTAATTTTTTTCTGAAGAGAAGTAAGATATTGAAAAATGTATGATAGAGGAAATTGCAAGAATTAGACAAAATTGTATAACTAATTCTTTTTTTTCAGTAAATGGGAACATAAAATTAAATGTTGCAGCAAGCAAACTAGCAAAACCATATAAAAAACTTGCTGTTTTTAGTCCAATAACAAACTTTTTTGTTAACATAATGTCTTGAACTACTTTTTTCATATCTATGTTATAAATGCTTAAAATTATTTAAATCAATCTCTAATTTTTAATAATATTGGAAAAGTTTGTGGCTAACCGCAAACACAAACCTGGATATACAGCCAAAAATAGGAAAATGTCAGGCTCATAACCTGAAGGTCGTAGATTCAAATCCTACCCGCGCAACCAATTTATTCTATATACTAAAGCCATCTTTACTGGAAGAACCAACCCTGCTCACCGCATATGGCCTAACGAATTTAAGAAAATTATTGAAGTAATGGATAATTTAGGTTGGCATGAATAATTATAATAAAAATTGTAAAATCAAATTATGTTTCTCACGCATCCAACTAACCCAAAAATATATTTAGTAAAGAATACTATAAGAGCAGTTATTCTTAAGTTTTATAAAATTATAAATGAATAAAATATTTAAACATCCCTAAAAATCCTAGTGCTAATTTAAATTTTAATGAATCCTATTACCATTTTGAGAAAAGAAATGTATATTTTCTAAAGTAAATTTTAGACCAACTTTTTTATTAAGGACAACTTTTATTTTTGGGCTTATCTTTATTACAATAAGTTTATCATTTATATCACAATCTACATAAACAAACTGTTCTGATCCTAGGTATTCACAAAATTTAATCTCGCCCAGCAAAGTATTTTTATTTGGATCAGATAAAATAACATTATCAGACCTAAAACCAATCTTTTTTACATCCATTAATTTTGTTTTTATATTAATCTTTTTATCTTTATTACCTTCCAAATAGATGAAACCACCCCTTTGATAACAATCTAAAATATTCATTTTCGGTGTGCCAATAAATCCAGCTACAAATAGATTTTTTGGATAATTATAAAGTTCATATGGAGTTCCAGTTTGAATTATTTGACCTTCATTTAGAACAACAATTTTATCTGCAAGTGTCATTGCTTCAACTTGATCATGGGTAACATAAATTGAGGTGATACCAAGTTTTTTATGAAGTCTAGAGATCTCTAAACGCATTTCTACTCTAAGAGTTGCATCAAGATTAGAAAGAGGTTCATCAAACAAGAATGCTTTTGGTTCTCTAATAATTGCCCTTCCAATCGCCACTCTTTGCTTTTGTCCACCAGATAATTGTTTAGGTAATCTATTTAAAAGATCTTCAAGTCGTAAGATTTTTGCTATTTCTAAAACCTTTTTACTCAAGATATCCTTTTTGATTCCAGCAGTTTTTAAAGAAAATCCAATATTTTCAAAAACATTCATATGAGGGTATAAAGCATAGGATTGAAATACCATTGAAAGAGCGCGATCATAAGGAATGTTATCTGTAACATTATCATTGTCGATAAAAATGTTACCCTCATTTAAGTCTTCAAGTCCTGCAATAATTCTCAAAAGTGTTGACTTTCCGCATCCAGAAGGACCTACAAATACAACAAACTCTCCATCATTTATCTCTAAGTCAACATTCTTTATAACTAGATTGTCAGCAAAAGATTTGGAAATATTTTTAAGTATTATAGAGGCCATTGTTATTCTTTTACCCCGCCCGTTGAGAGTCCAGAAATTAAAAATTTCTCTAAATAAAGGAAAATTATCATTACTGGTATAGTTGCTATTACAGCACCTGCCATAAGATGTTGTTGAGGAACCTCTGAAGAGTTCAAAGACATAATTCCTCTAGATAAAGTAAAAATACTTGGGTCATCTAAGAACATAAATGCTATTAAAAATTCATTCCAAGCAATCATAAACACATATAATCCTACGCTTACAATAGCTGGTTTTGATAAAGGGATAGCTATTTTAAAAATTATTTGCACCCTAGAAAGACCATCCATCAAAGCTGCATCGTCAATTTCACTAGACAATGAACTAAAATATCCCCTCAACATATAAAGTGCTACAGGAATAGTTGTAGCCGGATAAACAATTATTAGGGCAAGAAGAGAATTTCTTAAGCCAATTTGAGAAAAAATGGCATAAAGAGGAATTACTAATACAATAGAAGGGATCAGGTAAATTAGAATGACTGAACTTGAAAATAATTTTTTGCTAGGAAATCTTAATCTTGCAAGTGCATAAGCTCCTGGAATAGAAAAAAATAAAGTTATGAACACAGTGACACAAGAGACAAAAAAAGAATTTATCAAGAATAAATGAAAATTAAAATCTGTAAATAATTCGATATAAGAATTAAAAAGAGTTTTAAAATCCGAGTTAATATTCAGAGAAAAATCTAGAGGGTTTAAAATCAAGCTTTGTTGATTTTTTAAACTTGTCATTATCATTATATAGAAAGGGACTAGTGTAATTAAAATAAAGATTATTAAACCCAGGCCCCACATTAGTTTAATATAAAAATTTTCAAGATCATATCTTGAGAGTTTTCCAATGGATATTTTATTTAAGGAAAAATTAATACTGATCCATGTAATAGCTGAAGTTAAAAAAATTAATATAAATATGTTTATATTATTCAGGCTTTCATTAATTTGATAGGGTTTACCAAAATTGAATACGTATACAAGTAAAGTCATTGAAACAATTGCAGTTAAATGGATTTTCATTGAAATTGTTTTTTGAAAATTAATATAAAAAATACCTGATACTAGTCCAATGATTAGCATTTGATTTACATCTAATTCTAGAGGAATTCCAAAAGTTAATATTCCCATCATAGTAAAAATTATTTGCCAGAAAGCGCCCCATATGGATCCAGCAAAAATTGAACAAAATAAACCATATTTCCAAAACATTCTAAAATGCGTCCTTTTTTGAATATTTTATAAAAACTAGTGAAAAAACTAGTAAAAAGGTAAAAATAACGACTGCGACGGCTGCTCCAGCACCTAAGTTAGAAATAGCAAAAGCCTGTTCATATACATTTACAGTAAATGTCCTTGTGCCAGCATTTCCTCCAGTGAGCAAAAAAATGTCGTCAAATTTATTAAATGTCCAAATAAACCGAAGTAGAAATAAAATGCTAATTATACCAATTAAAAAAGGAAGTGAAATATAATAAAATTGTTGAAAAGGAGATGCACCGTCAATTTCAGCTGCGTCAAACACATCTTCAGGCAATGATTGCATGCGGGCTAAGATAAATAAAAAAGACAGTGGAAAATATCGCCAAATCTCAAAAGCAATTACCATTGATAAAGCTAAAGGAAATTTGAATATATATCCAAAAATACTGATATCAGTATATTTTTGGCCAAAAAAATTTATAGGTTTATCTATTACATTCATTTGTATTAACATTGAGTTAACAACTCCTGAAAATGGATCAAACAAAATTACCCATGAAAATGCAACAGCTATAACAGGTGATATATAAGGGAAAAGAAGCAAACCTCGAACAAATGTTCGACCTTTAAAGGATTTTTGTAGAATCTGCGCTGCAAACAGACCTACCAATAAAGCTCCAGCAGTACCAAAAATAGTGTAGTAGATAGAAACTTTTAAAACTTGTACAAATTCAGTAGCGGAAAATACTTTTTTAAAATTGTCAAAAGTAAACTCAAATGACGTAAGGATATTTTTACTTTGATATGAAGTTGTTGGCTTGGTATTTTTTGGATTATCCTTATACTTTTTCCAATAATCATTTGTAGTGATTTTTAAAATGATTTTTCCCGAGGATTTAGCAGGAACTTTTTCTAAATTACAAGTTAAGTTTTTATCTTTTATCTCACATGTGTCATTAGGTTCTATTTTTTTGATAGTAAAACCTTTTGGTATTGTATCATTGAAGATTACGTTATTAAGATCATATTTAGCAGATGAATTTCTGTATCTATAATGAATTTCAGCTGTTTTATCTTTATTAATTAACTTAGCCCTAAAATTCTCTTTTATTATGAGTTTGGGCGGTCTTAAATCACCAAGGGATATTGGTTTAAAAGAAATCCAAAAATTAGCTAAAAGTGGAAATATCACAATTGATAGAACTATAAATATAGTCGGCAATAAGAGAAAAAAAGCAAGTTTTCGTTCCTTTTGATGCAACTTACTTTCATTTTTTTTAAATTTGTTAAACATATTCAAACTCTACAAAAAATATATAAATACAGATTAGACGACCAATAAATGGTCGTCTAATTTATAATTTTAGTTAATTGTAGAAAGTTCTTTATTTAGTTTTGTAACTGCTTTTTTTACATCTATTTGATCATCAATATATTCTCTTACTATACGATTGATAATTTGAGAATTAATAATCTTCGATGCTAGGGATAGTTGACCTTCTTTGACACCCCATCTATCTGCTGTTTCTAGTCCAGACACTATCTTTTTTATTGTAACATCCGAATATAATTCAGATAATGGAGCTTTTCTATCAACCCCAACAGGTAATTTGGACCAAGCGTTTACATATTTTGCGGTATTGGCAGGTTCTCCTCTGCGAACTGGAAATTTCCCTTCAGGTGCAATTGAAAGAGTTGCAGTATATCCATCTTTCATAGAATATTTGACAAATTCAGTAGCAACGTCAGTATTTGCATCTGTAGTTACTCCAAAATACCTAATATCAGCCCAAGCAGCACCTCCAGGATTAGAAGGTCCTCCAAAAGTTGTTACAATACCAGTTTTTTGTGCCAAAGCCTTAGAAGTTGGATCATCATTTATTGTTGGTGGCGCTGAATTTCTTAATCCGGCCAATTCATCAAGAATAAAAGGTGACCATATAATCATAGCAGCTTTACCGGCAAAGTATATTGCCCGAGATTGTTTCCAATAAAGTTCACCAGGTGGTGAAGCCTTTGCAATTTTTTTATAGAATTCTAAAACCTCTGACGTAGATTTTTCATCTAATGGACTGAAACCATTCTTATTTACCGGAGATACACCGTTGGCTAAGAACACATGTTCTAACACTTGACTCATGAAGTTTTCATCAACCTTAGTTGCAGCTACAAAACCATACATGTTTGGTGGATTATGTAATTTATCTATTGCTTTCTCAATATTTGCAAAACTATTTGGTGGAGCTAGCCCAGCAGCGTCAAAAATATCTTTTCTATAGACTACCATCTGTGTCCACCCATCAACTGGAACTGCAGCAGTTTTCCCATCAAATTGTGCCATTTTAATCGCACCTGGTGCAAAAGTGCTCTTTTGCAAAGAATTTACGATATCATCATTAGTCTCTACGTCTAAAATACCAGCTTCGGACCATGGTAATACATACTGTAATGTATGATAAATTACATCAGGTAAGTCTCCAGCTGCAAATGCGGCAGTTGCCCTCTTACCAAGATCTTTTTCAGAAACGGGTATAACTTCTACTTCATGTCCAGTCTCTTTCCAAAAATCCGCAGCCATTGCGTTTTGTTTTGCAAGACGAGCTGGTTGCTCTTCAGTAGTCCAAAATTTTATATTTTCAGCTAAAGCTACATTTGAAAATAATAAAAAAATTATATTAAAAATTGTAAAACTAAAAATTTTATTCATTGTTTATCCTCCTATAAAATTTTATAAAGTCTAAATTTAGGCAATATTCCCCAATAAGTACCTAAAACTGAAAAATATGATTATGAAACTTGAATATAGAGTCAATGCGACATAACAAATCAAAATATTTTGCCTATAAAGTAATCAAAAAAATATAAGGGATTAAAAATGATACATTTTAAGTTTTTTGAAGTTTTATTCGTAGGAGTTGCTTCATTTAAAACAAGCAACAAGGAGTCTTCAGCTAATCTTATTTCTGAGTACTATCCATTAACTTTATTAATTGTAATTCTTTGCCTACTATTTCTCTTAATTTTAATCCGTTGCCATATGGATCCATATTTTCATACTTTGTTAGACACTCACGTGCTGTTATCTCTTTCCATATTTCCTTTTTACCATTAGGATATAATATTTCATAAAAACGTTTTGTCTTATCCCACGTTTTAGGGAGACCTTCTTTCATTTCATGTTCCATGCATCAAACCTATTTGAAATACATCTCAATTCTAATTAATTATTATGGGGGTCATCTTTAGGCAAAATATTTTTGATATAATCTCTCTCTTTCCACTCCGGAGCAGGAGGTGTTCCTTCTTCTTCTCGAGGGGTATATACTGACAGCTTATCATTCTTAAGATTTGGGATATAACGAGGGCAATTTGGATAAATCTCGCATTTTATCCTTACAACAAACTTTGCACCATAATGTCTTTTCAAGGAATTGTTATCCCGGTGAATGCTTGCATGCCCATTTATTCTTATTCTTCGACTCTTTCCATCAAAGTTTACAAAAAGAAGAGCAACATTTGCATTTTTAAGTATATTTCCTGCAGTTCTATACATCGAATTACCGTCATATTCAGGATACTCAATCACTCCATCTTTTACTATTTTAACAAATCCGGGATCTCCAGATTTTATATTGCAATCGATATATCCATTCCATGAGCTAGCAATAAAGAAAAATTTTGATTTACGAATTAAGTCCATTTCATCATCCCAAAATTCGTAATGTTTTCGATGCTTTTCAATTGCGTCAGCTGTCCTAACGCCGTCAAAAAGTTCTTGAAATTCTCTCATACCTTCGTGGAAAAAATTTCTATTTTTAAAATTATCCATAATACAAACTCTATCATGTTATTTATCAAAAACTTATTAGTTATTTACCAACAATAATTTTGTTAACAAAAACAGTTTAAATAAAGAAAATAAGTCCTGATCTATTTATTATTTATTACTTACTCGAAGGGTTTGGTTTTAAGCCAATTTATAGTTTCTTTTAATGATGTTGAAAAATCTCTAATATGAACTTTAAGACTGTCCCTTCTAGTGAAATCAAATCCTGTGGGTTCAACTGGTTTATCTGAGAATGTTATAGGCATGTTCATGTTTGGAATTAATTTCCTACACTCATTATAAATATCATACCAATGAAGGCTTTTGTAAACACCAAAATATCGCCCGGATGCGTTTGGATTTTCGTATACAGCTAAAAAAATTTTTGCTAAATCTCTTAAGTGTATCATTGAAGCTGAATCGTTAGGTATTTTTTCATGTCTCGGATTTCCACCTTCAATAACCCTCTTTAGCCATATAAAGGGATTATGATTAAGGTGACTTGGTAAAACTGGGTCACCGTACAACCCAGTTGGTAAAATAATTGAAAGTCTAATATCATTTTCTTCACAATATTTAATTGCAGCCTTTTCCATAACCGTTTTGGTTGCAGAAGTATATTTTTTTGATCTGCATTGTTCTTTTTCATCAGACCAGTGATCAATTTCATTCTTAAACTTTACTGGTAGTACAGGATTTGTACTAGATGTTGAGGAGCATATTACAACATTTTTAATATTATGGTATTTGGCTGTCTTAATAATGTTTAGACATCCATCAACTGTTGGGTTTATGATTTCCTTGTAACCTCTTTCATCATCCATTTCTTTGGCTGGTGTACCGTCTTTACCTTTATAAGTAGGAGTTAAACAAGCAATAAACACTGCGTTAGTATCTTGCAGAGGGATTATAAAGTCTTTTTTATTATCCATATTTGCGTCAAATAAATATAAATTGTGGGAATTTTTAAGTTTAGTTAGATACTTAACTTTAGATATATCTGATTTGTCTCTTAGAGTACCATTTACAAAATAACCTTTTTCAAGAGCAAGTCTAACAATACTTGACCCAACTAGGCCACTTGCACCGACCACACATATTTTTTTATTTTGAGACATAAAATAATAATATTTAGTTTTTTTATAATTTAAATAGCTAAATTAGCTATTTTAAAATTTTTAATAATTATAATAGCATTTCAATTAGAGAAATTCTATCTTGACCAAAATACATGTCTTTTTCGTTTACAAAGAAAGTAGGAGAGCCAAAACCACCCCTATCTATAAGTTCTTGAGTATTATTTTTTAATCTGTCCTTAGTATCTTGTTGTTGTATAAAATTTAAAAATTTATTTGAATCTACATTTAAGTTTTCAACAATACGTGTTAAATTTTCTTCTAGGGAAATGTCTAATCCATCAGTCCAATAAGCATAAAATATTGAATTCAGATAATTTTCAATGCCCCCTTCATCTAGAAACATAAATGAGCCTCTCATAGCCTTGACACTATTAACAGGAAATACCTTGGGTGAATTAAGTGGTCCAAAACCATCGTGATTAATAACAATTTTTCTTGCGTCAGCCCAATCTTTTAAATCTTTAAAATAATAGGTTATTTTTTCTTTAACCGGATTGGGATTATTTCTAGCTTTATAAACACTCGGATTTGTGGTGTTAAAGATTCCACCAACTAAAATAGGTTTCCAAATTAATTCAAAATCTTTTTTTTTATAAAGATCTGTGATTCCCTTAAATGCCAGATAAGTCCATGGGCTACTGCAGTCAAAATAGTATTCGATTCTTTTGCTCATATTTAAAAAACCTTTTTATAAGTCTAAAATAAAGTTGTTTTTATTATAGTATTTTGTTTTAAGTATATAAGTCTATTTTCCTTATTGTTACAGAATAATTAAAAATTAGTTTAGAAAGTAAAATAAATGATATCAACATTATTAACATCAATAATTGCTATATGGCTTTTGATATTATCCGCTAGGGTAATAGCACTAAGAGGGGTTTCTTTTTTAAAATTCTTCTCATTCAATAATTTTGGTGAAGAGGCCTTACAAAGAGCGGTTAGAGCTCAGGGTAATTTAATTGAATATGCCCCAATTTTTTTAATTCTACTTTTTATTGCGGAGTATAATGGTGCCCATCCTCATATGTTATATATGACAGCTACTCTATTTATGATTGCTAGATTGATGCATGGAGTTGCCTTTGGTTTTATGAAGTATAGTCCATTTCTTAGAGTTGGTGGAACTTTAATAACTTTTTTATGTATTCTAATCCTATCAATTAGTAATATTGTTGAAGTTTTATGATGTTAATAAATATTTGTTAAAGAAATTTAAAAAACATCATTTATTATGTTATATATATTAAATGAAATTCCTTATATTTTTTACATTTTTTTTAATAACTAAAATGGCTTTTGCAGAATTTTTTCAAGATATTTCTAACATAATCAAAAATAATAAAGAAAGATTAAGTTATGGTATTTCGGTAACGGATTTTAATAAAGATGGTCAATTTGAGTTTATTGTTACAGGTTTTAGGTATCCTAATTTAGCACTTTCCTATAAAAAAGGTTATTTAGAAAACTTAATTAATGAAGAAGTTTTTTCAGACAATTTAAGGTCAACTATCGGAGTTGCCGCGTGCGATATTGATAATGATGGTTTTGAGGAATTATATTTTCTTAACACAGATACGTATAGTGGGAGAAAACAATACTCAGACCGCCTTCTTGACAGTCAAATGAAGATAATTGACTTATTTGAAATTGAAAAAAATTTAAAATCCTTAAACCTTACTGCAGGAAGATCGGTTGTATGTGTCGACAGAAATGGTGTTGGCACTTATGGATTTTATGTTGCTAATTATGGTGGTCCAACTCGATTTTATGAGTTAATAAACAATCAAATAATTGACAAAGCTCCAGTATTAAACATTGATAAAATTACTGGTGGAAGAGCAGTTATTTCAGGACATATTTTAGGAAATCAGATGGATATATTTGCTGCAAATGAAAGAGGTCCTAATTTTTTATATTTTAACGAAGACGGAAGATTTAAAGACTTTGCTGAAAAGCTTGGTGTTGAAGATGTATTTGAAAATGGTCGCGGTACAACTCTTACAGATTTTCTATATAGAGGAGAACTCGATATTGTAACGGGCAACTGGGAAGGTGAACATAGAATATTTTTAAAAGGGAATAAAAAATTTAAAGATGTTGCAACTTCAGCATTTAAAACTCCATCAAGAGTTAGAACTATTATTTCAGCAGATTTTGATAATGATGGCTATGACGAAATTTTTATAAATAATATTGGAGAGGCCAATAAACTTTTCAAGATTTCTAATGATGGAGAATTATATCAAATTGACTTAAATGTCGGATTAGAAAAGAATGGACTGGGAACAGGTGCTGCTGTTGCTGATATAGATAATGATGGAATTTTAGAATTATTAATATCTCATGGCGAATCTGGTTTGCAACCACTTTCGTTATATAAGGCAAATGTTGACAGACCTTTTAGGTATTTAAGAATTTTTCCAAAGACTATTTACAATGCCCCTGCTAGGGGATCAACTGTAATACTAAATACCAATTTTAGGAAACATGCTAAAACAATTGATGCTGGATCTGGATATCTTTGTCAAATGGAACCTATTGCTCATTACGGTCTAAGGGTAAATGAAAAAGTTGAGAGTGTTACCATAAAATGGACTGATGGATCTTCAAACAATTTTAAAATAGATAAGTTAAACAAAACTTATATTTTTAAAAAAGATATTTAAAATAATGTTTAACTTAAAAATCATCTTATCCCTTATTTTGACGCTAATATTTTCAAATTTTAGTGTTGTAAAAGCTAAAGATAATAAAGATAAATACTACAATAATCTGACCAAGGACTGGCGTATAATTTTTCCAGATGGAAATAGAAATGCTGCAGGACCAAAATTTTTTAAATATATTTCTGACAAATATACAAATTTCGAAGAGTTTCAAGAATACAATAAATTATATTGTGCTGTATCTGGATCTTTAATCAGTCCAGGTTCAAAACCTGAATTTATAAACATAAAAGAAGATGGAACTTCAAAAAATATTTGTGGATATTATTACAAATGCTGTTGGCCTTGTGTTTGTGATGTAATTAAATACGCAAAAGTCACAAAAATTAAAAAAAAATTTCAAGATGGTTCAAAAGATTTATATGCCCTAATAATAGATAATCCTTGCATGAAAAAAGATTTTCCTAAAAAAGTTAATAGGAGCTATTTCTGCGATGGTAATATTTTAGATAAGAAACAAGTTGCAACACATAATGATAAATTAATAATTGGTTTATTGTATGATGCCAAATATTGTCAACCTTCAGATTTAAGAAAAATTTATTCTAATAAGATAACTGGTAGATTATGCCCCATTAGAAATAGCACTCCTATAAATGAATTAAGTTCTGGAATGGGTGATATATTTATAAAGTTAGCAAGATAATTTTTTCATAGAAGTTTTTTAAACTTTACTTGTTACATATGGGTTCAATTATTTTCATATCGTCGTTTTCAGTATTAAAGATAAATATTTTATTTTTTTCAATGCCTTTGAAGTTTTTGCTATGAACCAGAATTCCTATGGATTTATCTGAAGAAGAAAAATAATTAAAAGTCGCAATAGGAGAGCGATGAAAGTACATTTTTTCTCGATGTTGATAGTTTAAGTTTTTAAAGATTTTTAAGTAGTTTAAGTTTTCTTGTCTCCTTGGAAAAGGTAAATCTTGAAACCATACTGGTTTGCCCCGCAAGCAACTTGGTTTATTTGGAATAGGGCCGTTTATAATTCTATAGTATTTTACCCAGCTAATCCTTTTAGAATTTTTTTTAGTGCCAAACCAAACCAAACATTTTCTATAGTCTTTAGTTTCACAATTTCTAGTTTTGAAGGAAAAATTCGAAATTTCTAACTCTTTTATTGGATTAGTACATGTTTTATCTAAACAATAATTTTTTATGTCAACGTCATTTTTTTGAGCAATTGAGTTAAATGAAAATGTTAAAAATATTATTAAATATAAAATATGGAACATTGAATTATTATAATTATTTATTTCCTTTGACCATATATTAATCCTTTTTCCCAATTATCTACATATTCATCTATAGATAATGTCCATCCATTTTCCATATTTTCATCAAAATATTCAAATAAAATTCCATCTTGTGCATGCATAGATAGAAGAACAGTCCCTCCATTTTCTCCACCTCTTTCATCATGTGGAAGAGCGTCTGCACCTGCAAGTGCATAATCGCCCTTTTTTCTGGAAATAGATTTTTTAGATCCATCATGTTGCCATTCTGTAAGGTGTTGTTCACCTTCTAAAACCATTGTCAAGGTTGACGCAACATGCCTGTGTCTTCGGCAGTGACTTAAACTAGCATATCTCAAAAGCATATCCAGACGTCCTGATTTTATATCATAACCAAGAAGACTATAATCGAAATCAACTTTGAATTCTTTGCAGTCGGGGTCTGTTACATTTCTCCATTCTACTAATTCTGGATTAAAGCTCCTAGATATTATGTTCATATTTTTAATTCTCCTTCGTTGTATGAAAACACATAGATCAAATAATATTAAATATTAAGTTTAAAACATTTAAAATTCAAATAATTCATATTCCTAAAATTCAAAAAATATAAAAAAAAACTTAAAAATACGGCAAATAGTTACTAGTGTTTTTATGATATTATAATTTATTAAGTATAAGTCAGGATAAGTAATGAGTTGGAAAAATTACGAGCCAAAGCAACGTTTTAGAAGAGTAATAACTAATATATTTTCATCTAAAGAAGACTGTGAGATGTTTATTATGGTATTAAAACAACAATGGCCTATTTATATAGATAGATTGCCTGGAAGTGAGTTAGAAATAACTAGATCAATGGATTCACCAAATGGGATGGCAGCCATATGGACTCTAGATGATTTTAAACATTTTGATATATTAGAAAAAATTGGAAATGATATGATCTATCCATACCGAAATAAACTTTCACCTAAGTCCATAAGCATTAAAACTGAATCAATATGTGTAATTTATGGAAATAAATAGTTCTAAAAAAGATTTAATTGATACTAAGGAGAGTATAATAAATGCATGGTACGCTCAATTTAGGCATAAAAAATAAAGTGGCAATAGTTGCTGGAGGAGGTGCCTTCAGTAAAGACATTGGAAATGGAAGAGCTGCCTCTATATTGCTTGCAGAAGCTGGTGCAAAGGTAATTGTTGCTGACAGGAATGAAGAGTTTGCAAATAATACTGTTCAAATGATTAAAGATAGAGGAGGAGAGGCTATAGGAGTAGCAGGAGATCTAACAAAGTCTGATCAATGTAAAAAGGTTGTTGACTTAGCTTTGAATAGCTGGGGAAGGCTTGATATTCTTGATAATAACATTGGAATTGCAAGCAAATTATCAGTGGTGGATGAATTAGAAGAAGATTGGGATAAGATTATGAAAGTTAATTTAAAACCAATGTTTCTTATGTCAAAGTATGCTATTCCAGCAATGATAAATACTGGTGAAGGTGGATCAATTGTTAATATTTCTTCCATTTCTGCTACTAGACCTAAAGGTCTAACCTCGTACTCTGCCTCAAAGGGTGCAGTTCTCTCACTTAGTCAAGCAATGGCTGTTGATCATGGTGCAGACGGGATAAGAGTTAACTGCATTCTTCCTGGACCAGTTTATACACCAATGGTGTACACTTCCGGTATGACAGATAAACATCGTTCTCAAAGACAAAATGCTTCTCTAATCCAAGTAGAAGGAGATGGTTGGGATATTGGCAAGGCAGTTGTTTATTTATCATCTAATTGGGCAAGATATATAACTGGACATCTCATGGTTGTAGATGGTGGATGTTCATTGTCGGCAAAGCCAAGGGGGTAAGTGCCCAAAATTTCATTGCAAATATTGCAGATCAATTCTTCACAAAAATTAACATGAAGAATATTGGTTTTAAAAAGGTTTATGAAAATTTATACTGACAAATAGTTTCAAATTGATAATGACAATGTTCTTATTATGTGTGATGTTTTATGTGTTTTGCAGATGAGAAGTAATAAAAGCAAAATATTTTTATCAAATTAATTAACCTATAATAAAAAGTAAAGTGGAGCGATAATAATGAAGGATTACATGGTGGCACATACATTTAAGTCAGAAGAAATGAGAGAACAGTATTTTGAGGTCACAAAAGATATGACACCAGACGACATACGTAAGAATATGAAAAATGAAAACGCAAACTTCCAAATGAATTGGAATAATGAGAAAAATGATATGGTGATGTTTTGTTGGTGGAAAGCTAACTCTCCTGAAGCTATCACAGATACCTTAGGTGAAATGGCAGAAATGTTTCACAATGACATAAAAGAAATGCCTAATGTTATGGATGTCACAGATTGATATAGGATTATTTTATGAACACTCTCATATTAGTAAAAATTAGTAATGTTACTTACGATAAATGGAAGAAAAAATTTGACTCAGATGCTGAGGCGCATTCCAAGATGATGAGAAATACATTAGTTGGTAAGGTAGACGAAAAAACTGCAATGATAAGCACTGAAATCTTCGACCAAGAAATGGTAGGCCAATTTATGACCTCAGATGAGTTTAAAAAAATGGAACAAGAACTAGGTCTTTCACATGAAGTGTATCAATTGACAAAAACCTAATTTTTTTAAAATTAAGATCATTTTAAAATACCCAAAAATTTCAGTTTTTGGGTTTTTTTATACTATAATTATTTCTGAGTGCTTAGCCTAATTAATATAAAATAAATAATTAATTAATTATTTTATATGGAAAAGGCAGATGTGAGTATACTTATAACAGTAAATGCAAACCTTCCTTCCTTTTCAGCCTTATTAAGCTGCCTTTGCCAATCTTGAACTAAATCTTTCGATATACCATTTCTAATTGCAGCATTTACCATGTTTATTTCATGAAATTTAGGAAATGAGTTTTCATCCTTATTAGTAATAAAAAATGAGATTTCTTGATTTTTAATGTTTGTATAACCTTGCATTTCAAGTTTTCCATTTAATTGAGTTGGAAGCATAGGATGTTTTTGGCCTCTATAGCTATCATGTATCATATCATTTAATTTTTTTTCAGGACCATGAAACCCAAAAAAATTCCATAATGTAGAGATATTTGCAAACTTAGAATTAGCTTTTTGAAGACGTTTTGCTTCAGTAAGTGCGTCATCAACATTTTCTATATATTCAAGTGTTTGGGTGAAAGTAACTGCGTCACATGAACCTTGGTCAACATTAATACTATTTGCATTACAACATAATAACTCTACATTTTTTAGATCATCACATATTTCCTTAGCTGAATTAATTTGAAATTTGCTTGGATCAACGCCAATAGCTTTTCCGTACGGGCCAATACATAAAGATATTTCTTTAACTAGATGTCCACCACCACAGCCAATGTCAATAATGGTTTGCCCTTTTTGTAAATTTAATTCTTTTAATAATGCTTGTCTTCTGAATACACCAATATTGGTTGATGTTAGTTGTTGTTGAATAGACCCTAATTTATTATTAAATTCCATAGTATTTTTAATGTCTTATTCTTTATTAATTCTATAATGAAACAGCTTTTTTAAAAGCTGTTCTTGAAAGTAATCTATCAATATATTGATTTAAATTGATCATGTCTGAAATATCTACGTTTAGCCTTCTCGCCGCATAACAAGCATGTCCTGTCATTATATCTGCCCCAGAAAAAATACCTGTTAGATAATCTCTATCTTTTAATCTGTTATCTACATTCACTAGTGCAATTTTAAGAAGTTTTAATGCTCTAGCGACATTTACATCATTCTTCTTTTCTGGAGGAAGTAAAATTGTTTCTACTACTAAGGTATTTACTTGTTGCATAATAGAACCCTCGGCATAATGAAGCCACTGAAGATAGTCTGGAAAAGCAGGATCTTTAATTTGAGGTTGCAATTTGCCATCACCGTGTCGATCCAATAAGTATTGTACGATCGCACCAGATTCATAAATCGTTACATTACCATCTTCTAAAACAGGCACTCTTCCCATAGGATGTAACTTATAGTACTCGGGAGTACGTAATGCCCTGTCACCAACTGAGTATTTTTCTAAAGTGTAAGACAATTCAAGCTCTTCAAGTAACCATGCAATTCTAACGGCCCTCGAATTTGGTGCAAAATAAAGTTTCATTTAAACCTCCATGTAAGTAACGCGCTTTCTAAGATTGAACTACTTTTTTTTATTTAACAAGATACAAAAAATTAAATTTTTAATGTTATTAAAAATTATTTTTTCACCTTGTAGTGCCTCATTTATAAATATATATATAAGTTTGTAGAATTTTGACTAAGGAGCCTAATAATGGATGGATTATGTTGCGGCCCAGGATACGCGAGTCCCTCTGAAGCAGTTAAAGCACCTCGGGAAAAATTGTTGTATACCATTGCTATTTATACAGGCACTGGGATACAAAAACCCGATTATCTAGCAACAATTGATGTAGATCCTGAAAGTCAGAATTATTCACAGGTAATTCATAGACTTGAAATGCCTGGAATTGGTGATGAGTTACATCATATGGGATGGAATGCGTGTTCCTCTTGTCATGGCGACGAAAAAATGACTAGAAAATATCTTTTAGTTCCAGGCGTTAGATCAAATAATATATATGTTATTGATACGGCAACAAACCCACACGCCCCTAGTTTACATAAGGTTGTTGATGGTGCTAAAATTAAATCCAATACAAATTTGTCAGGTCCACATACTGTCCATTGTCTTGGATCAGAAATAATTATTTCTTTCCTTGGAGATGCAAAAGGAGAGGCTCCAGGTGGCTACTTACATCTGAATAAAGAGTTTGAGATTGTTGGCCGTTGGGAAAACTCTATGGGAGATATACCATTTAGTTATGATTTTTGGTATCAACCACGTCACAATGTTATGGTTAGTTCTGAATGGGCAGCACCAAATACGTTTATGCCAGGATTTGACCTAGAAGAAGTTGGGCATCTCAAGTATGGAAGACGATTACACATTTGGGACTTTGAAAAGAAAAAGCCAATTGAAACAATGTATTTAGGTGAAGATGGACTTATTCCTCTAGAAGTTAAATTTATGCATGATCCAAAAAGTAGCCATGGGTTTTGTGGGGCGGCTTTGAGTGCCAATGTGATACATTTCTGGAAATCTAAAGACGGTAAATGGGAATGGGAAAAAATCATAGATATTGACAATGAACCACATCCTGATTGGCCTATACCAATTCCGGGTGTGATGTCAGCTCTGTTAGTATCTATGGACGATAAATATCTTTATATAAACAATTGGCTACACGGTGATATGAGACAATATAACATATCAGACCCTCATAACCCAGTGTTGACAGGCCAAATATGGATGGGTGGTCTTTTGGGAAAAGCACCCTTTGTGAATGGTGTTAAGGTTGCGGGTGGTCCGCAAATGTATCAGTTATCTTTAGATGGTAAGCGCATGTATGTTACAACTTCCCTTTTTTCAACTTGGGATAATCAATTCTATCCTGAAATTAGAACTGAAGGTGGAGTTATGGTTATGATTGACTGTGATGTAGATAATGGTGGTATGAAAATTAATAAAGATTTCATTTTAGACTTTGGTAAAGAACCGAACGGCCCTAGTAGATGCCACGAAAGTCGATATCCTGGTGGGGATTGTACAAGTGATATTTGGTTATGAATAAGATTACAATAGCTAATCGTAACAATACTATTTTCGAGGTTAAAGGAACAAAACCTTTGTTATCAGAATTACGTTCACAGGGACTTGATCTACCATATGGTTGTCAATATGGAGGGTGCATTACTTGTGCTGCAAAATTAATTAATGGTGAGGTTGATCAAAGGTCTCAGGTTGCTCTTAATAACAGACAAATCAACAATGGTTATGTAATACTATGTGTTGCACGAGCAAAAACTGACTGTACATTTGATATAGGCGTAGAAAGTCATGATAAACTTTATCGCAACCCATTTATTGACCCCTTAGAACCTCATGAACTAAAATCCAATATTGCAATTTTAAAGGATAATAATTAATGACATTAGTCAATCACAATGAACCCTATAGTGACGACTATCTTCAAGATATTCTAAGTTCTGTTAAGACTATCGCAATGGTTGGTGCTAGCCCGGATAAGACCAAATTTAGCTATGGTGTTCTTAGAGTGTTACATGAAACTGGATATGACATGATACCTGTAAATCCTCGTCCAAAACTAAAAGAAATTAGGGGGTTAAAGGTTTATTCAAGTTTAGACCAAATTGATCGGCCGGTGGACATGGTTGAAGTGTTTAGAAAGCCTGAGGACCTTTATCGTATAGCAGAAGAAGCGATAGCTATAGGTGCAAAAGTCTTATGGGGACAAATTGGTGTGACAAATCATGATGCAGCTCGTTTGGCGGAAGAAGCAGGTTTAAAAGTAGTGATGAACCGATGTCCAAAGATAGAACTCTTTAGACCTTTTTGGAAACCTCGACTTGACCCTAAAATTTAATTTGATTAAGTAAATATTTTAAATCTAGTTAGCAAACGCACTATTAGCTTCATTGAAATTATTAAAACAATTGCACCAATAAAATTTCCCATAATAAACGTATACATATTAATCTGTTGTTTATAAAATATAGAAGATAAAAGTAATAACACTCCAAGAAGAATTGTTGAGAAAAAACTAATTAATAATACATCATAAATATTTGTTTTATCCAACCTGTATTTTTCACCAGCTCCTACAGTGATATTAAATTTTTGAAGAACAAATAATATTAATGGTACACTGAACAACTGAGATGCTGATATTACAAAGAAATTATTAAATGGTAAATATAAGTTACAATTTTTGAGTACAAAGAATAAGCTAATATAAGAAAGTAACAATCCAATAATAATTCTATTCCCAAAAAATAAAAACGCTAAAATGATTATTCCATAAGGAAAATAAAATAATAAAAAGTATATTTGATTTCCAGAATTATAAAAAAGATAGTACCAAGTAAATGTCATTAAAGTACATGAAGCATAAACTATAATATTTGAAACAAATTTGTCGAATATACTATTGATACTCATAAATTTATCATAAAGGTAATTAAGAATAAAAATATGTAAATTAGATTTACACGTTAAATTCTTTAGACATCCATTTTTCAAATTGAATTAAATTATTATAAGCTTTGCCCACAGTTAATTCAGTAATTTCTTTTCTCCACTCACAATAGTCATTCATTTTCTCTAGTAATGTTTGACTTGCTTGGCAAGAAACAGTTTTACCTCTACGTTCAACAAGTATGAAACCTTCTTTTTCACATTCATTTATCATATTAGAAATAGTTTGCCTATTTGTGTGCATCTCATTTACTAAATGTGTAATTGTGTAAAATTGATTTTCATAAAATGCGTTTACCATCCAACGTGCAAAGGCATTACGTAAAGGTGTTGAATTGAAATATCTTTGTGTTTTATTTAGCATTCTTGTTTGCCTCGCTTTAAAAATTTCCATTTCAATCTTCATCACACACCTTCTGTATTCTAGTAAAAGATGATTATAAATTTCGTCTGAAGAATTTTTAATTTTAGACATAATTTTAAATTAACAAATTAATTTAAAATGTAATACTTAAATATAAAAAAAGGCGACTATAGTCGCCTTTTTTATAACATTACATTAAAGAAATTAGAATGTTGCTTGTATTGTAAGTTTAGATTGTGTACCCGAATCACTTACATCAGCACCATCTGAATCTGCGTTTGTTCCCAACTTATACTCGTAGTCGTCAACGTTTATCATTGCTTTTAATCCTGACGCAATTGGATATACAACTTCAACACCAGACCTTACGTATTCTTCTCCAGCATCTAAATCATCTTCAGATTTAGCAGTATAAGCACCAATAGTCATACCATTTGGCATAGCGTATGATATAGCAGCACCAGAGTTGTCTCTTTCTTCGTCAAGTGCTTCGTATTGACCTGTTGCTAAGATTACTGAAATGTCTCCAGATACAATTTTTAAACCCATGCTCTCTTGATCAATATCCTGACTTGAATTTTCTGTTGTAGTAGAAGTCATACCTATTGTAATAGACGCGCCAGCAGCTTCCATGGCGTATTTTGCACCCATTGATGTTGTGTCATTACCACCTACGTAACCACCATCTGTGTGTGAAATACCAGCTGTTAAGCCGCCCATTGCTGGTAGATGGTATGCAACTTTAAGTCCATCATTGTCGGCTGGTGCAGATGTACCTGTACTAATAGACATTGATCCAACTGCAGGAGCACTATCTTCTGCAATTAAGTCACTCTCATCAATAATGTACGCATCTGCTGCTTGGTCATCATAACCTAAAACGATTTTACCAAAACCACCTGCAATGGCTAATGAGTTTTCGTCATTTCCAAAAGCTGCACCATCGGTGTGGAAGTCAACTCTATATGTAAGATCAAGACCAGAATCTGTTTTATTAGTAAAATTAATTACCATATCTGAGTCTGTCATAAATCTAGTTCCATCAGTTGCTGTAACGTTTGAACTTCTTGACTCATATGTCCACTCGAAAGAACCTGATATGGCGACGTCCGCAGCAGCAGTGTTTGCTGCAAGCGTAGCAGCCGCAGCAAGTGCAGTTGTACCTAAAAGTAATTTTCTCATTATAATCTCCTTAAAGATTGTTTGTGTTATTATAGAAATCGGCACTTTACTGGTTAGGTAAAGTGCCTCCCAATACAATTACGGGGATACGCAAATAAGATTGGTATCAATCTGATACTATATATGTTGATTTGTATAAAGCTAAAAAACTATCAATTTGATACTTTTACCACCAGACGTGATATTTTTACAACATATATATTGAGTTTATTTTTAATTATTAAATTTAAATATCGCTAATTTATAAATTTTGGATAAACTTTTATAAACGATCTTCTTGCGTCTTGGCCGTCTTTAATAACTTTAACAAAATTATTAGTGCGAAGTTTTTTAAGACAACGAAAAAAAGTTGCTCTAGGATGAGGACATTTTTTTAAAATTTCTTCTAGACTTATATGCCCGTCCCCTCCCTGAAAATAGATTATAGTTTGAAGTATGTCACGTTCTGTTAATGATAGTTTTTTTAGTCCAAATTGCTCTTCCTTATTTCTTAATAAAGACCACAATTCTGATAAGGACTGTTTGGTTTCTTTCATATTGTATCCCCCAATATCATAATGATACAATTTTAGGCAGATTTTACAAATAGAATCAATTAACGTATTAACTATAAAATATTAGTTGGATAATTATATCCTTACTAAAATGTTTTACTTTAATTTTTTTTTTTTAAAGGTTAACTTAATTTAAATTTTTAATACTCTGGAATAAATATGAAAGTTAAGAACCCAAAACCAACAATTGGCTTTATTGGTGCTGGAAACATGGGTTTACCAATGGTAAAAAACCTTATCAAAAAGGGATTCCAAGTAAAAGTATACGATATAAACCCTAAAATCACTAAAAGATTAGATAAAGATAATATAAAATCAGTAAATAATTTAAGAGCTGTTGCGAATAATAAGTTCATAATTTCAATTTTACCCGATACTCAAGATGTCGAAAATGTATTCAGTACAGACTCTGGAATTAATTCTTATTTAAAGCCCGGTACAATAGTAATTGACATGAGTACAATTTCTGCAACATCAGCCTCAGAAATTGGTAAAATATTGCAAAAACAACAAATAGAGTTTCTTGACGCCCCTGTAAGTGGAGGCGTTAAAGGAGCATTAAATGCAAGCTTATCAATTATGGTAGGAGGGAAGAAAGATACTTACAAAAAATCATTGGATATTCTAAATGCTATAGGTGAAAATATTATCTATGCTGGAAGACTTGGAATGGGACAAGTTTTTAAAATGTGCAATCAAATAATGGTTGGTTCACATATACAGGCAATGTGTGAAGCCTTTGCTTTATGTAAATCAAAAGGAGGAGATTTGAAACTCTTAAAGGAAACTTTAATTGGAAGTTCTGCTAATTCATGGATGCTAGAAAATTTAGGTAATGATGTTATAGATAAAAATGAACATGCAGGTTTCAGAATAGATTTACAACTAAAAGATTTAAAGTTGGCGAGTGAAGCCGCATTTGAAGGTGGAGTTCCTCTTCCAGGGTTGTCTTTAGTATTAGCATTGTATCTAGAAGCGAAAGCGCATAACGAAGGAAAAAACGGAAATCAATCCCTGTTTAAAACATACGATAGAATGTCAAATCAGAAATAATTACTAGGTCGAATATAATTTTATTTACCTTCAAAAATTCTGATATCTCTATCTGCTCCTCCATCAAGCGCTTTTAAAGCAGCTTGATAATCATCACTTCTATAAGCAGCTTTTGCTTGTTCAAAACTTTCAAATTCAACTAAAACTGTTTGCTCTACAACCCCGTTTTCATGAGCATCTACTGAACTTGTACTAGCCAGCATTTTACCTCCAGCTCTAATCATTGCAGGACCTGCTAGTTCTAAGTAAGCTTGTCTTTTTTCAGGGCTTGCTGGTGAACGATGAGCACTTAAAAAATAACCTTTAGGCATAAAAACTCCTTTTAATACATAAGATTAGGATACATACTTTCATTAAGATAAACATTTATTATATGAATTCTATAAAAAAGGAAAAATAAATGACTGATGAAAATCTCAAGAAATCAATGAAACGCGCTCATTCTGGAGGTACACATCATTTTTTTAAAACAAAGTTTTTAGGTTTAGAAGGTGAAATATATAAATATGAACTAGAGTTTTCTAAAGAATGTTTAAATCCATTTAAGACTGTGCAAGGTGGTATGATAGCTAGCGCAATAGATGAAATTACGTCAATAAGTGTTAACATATTTACCAAAGATGAATATTTACCCAGTTCAACTGATATACATATTTCTTTCCATAGACCTTTATTATTAGGAAAAGTTATAGGAACAGCAAAAATAATTAAAATAGGTAGGCAAATAGTGTCAGTTGAGGGTAGGCTGATATCACCTTCTGGAAAGATAGCAACCTCAGGACTACATACTGCAGTATTAACTAAAACTTCAGATATTAATAAAAGTGAATTAAATTAGATAATGATTAAAAAGCAAAACCTTCCTTCAAAAATATGTATTATTTGTGAAAGACCATTTACGTGGAGAAAAAAATGGGAGAAAGTTTGGAATGAAGTGAAATATTGCAGTGAAAAATGTAAAAAATTTAAGGTAAGAAAAATTGAAAATAATTAAGCAAAATTACAACGTCCATAGCGTAATAGAGATGGCTTGGTGTGATAAGACAAGCTTTGATTCAATAAAAGCTCAGACAGGTATCCCAGAAAAAGATGTTATTAAAATAATGCGTTCTAATTTAAAAAAAACAAGCTTTAAGGTTTGGAGAGAAAGAGTTTACGGTCGAAAAGCTAAACATGCTAAAAAATAATATTCAGATTGTATGGTTTAAAAGAGATTTAAGAATAACTGACCATGGACCTTTATTTGAAGCTTCACTCAATTCAATTCCAACATTACCCATATATATAGTTGAAACAGATTACTGGAGACAACCATTTTCAAGTAAAAGACATTGGAGCTTTATTCATGATAGTCTGAAAGAACTGAGAAAGGATTTAAAGAATATAGGTCAAACTTTGGTTGTTAGGATTGGTTCTGTTAAAGATGTATTTGAAGACTTATCACTTCAATATAAAATCCAATCAATTTTATCCCACGAAGAAACAGGTAATAAATGGACTTATGACAGAGACAATGAAATACAAAATTGGTGTCATAAAAACAATATATCTTTCAATGAATTTCCCTCAAACGGTATTGTAAGACGCTTGAAAAATCGAACAAGTTGGTCAAAAATAAGAAATTTAAGAATGAAAGAAGAGCTGATTTCAACTCCCACTAATTTCATTCCTATTATAAAAATAGAAGAAGGGAAAATACCCTTGAAGAATGATCCTATTTTTAAAAATAATTATTCAGGAATTGTTCAAAAAGGAGGGCGAAGCGAAGCAATAAAAATATTGGATAGTTTTTTAGCTGTTAGAGGTAAAAATTATACATACAACATTTCTAAACCAGGTATCACCGAACAAACTTGTACCCGCCTTTCACCTCATTTGACTTGGGGAACTATTTCCTCAAAAGAAATATTGAAACTAATAAAAACAAAAAAAGAATCTTTATTAGAAAGTGAAAAGAAAATTTGGAATAAAAATTTGACTGCAGTTATTTCACGTTTGTCTTGGAGATGCCATTTCATACAAAAACTAGAAACCCAACCATCAATAGAATTTAAGTGTATGCATCCATTTTACGATGGTTTGAGAGAAAATAATTTTGATATTCGATATTATAATGCTTGGAAAAAAGGTCTTACAGGTTATCCATTTATTGATGCTTGTATGAGAAGTCTCAATTTTAATGGTTGGATAACTTTTAGAATGAGGGCTATGCTTGTAAGTTTTGCAAGTTATGACCTTTGGCTTGATTGGAGAAAAACCGGATATCACTTGGCTCAGACATTTACAGATTATGAACCTGGTATTCATTATAGCCAATTACAAATGCAGTCTGGAGTGACTGGAATTAATATTTTAAGAATTTACAACCCGATAAAACAATCAATGGACCACGATCCTAGAGGAAAATTCATAAAAAAATGGGTCCCTGAACTTGCCAACGTTCCAGATACTTGGATACATGAGCCTTGGAAAATGGATTTATATACTCAAAAAACATTTAATTGTTTAATTGGTAAACATTATCCTAAGCCAATTGTTGATCATACAGATGCTATCAAACAAGCAAAATTGAAATTGGCATTAATCTTAACTAAAGATGGTTACAGACATGGGTCGAATATAGTTTTAAATAGGTTAGGTAGTAAAAGAGTTAAAAAAAATCAGAAAAAAACAGATAATCAATTAGAGCTTTTATAACATTTGCTTCAAGCTTTTTTTGTTAGTAATGGCTTTGTTCTTTTTGGATAACATGTTTTACAAATTTTACAGACTGTTCCATTGCATCCCCAAGCTGAACAATATTCTCTTCCATAAAATATAATTTGTAGATGTAATTTATTCCATTTTTCTGATGGAAAAAGTTTTTTTAAATCGTTTTCAGTAGTTTTTACATTTTTTCCATTAGTTAAACCCCATCTTTGAGCAAGTCTATGTATATGAGTATCTACTGGGAAAGCTGGAATACCAAACCCTTGTGAAACAACAACACTTGCTGTCTTATGACCCACACCTGGTAATTTTTCCAGTTCATTAATATCATTGGGTACGGCGCCATTAAATTTGTTAACAAGAATTTTTGATAGATTTGAAATGGCTTTAGATTTTTGAGGTGCCAATCCACATGGTTTTATAATATTGTAAATTTTGTCTATAGGAACTTTTTCCATGTCAAAGGGATTGTCAGCTATTTTAAATAAGGATGGAGTTACTTTATTTACCCTCACATCTGTGCATTGAGCGCTAAGTAATACGGCAACTAATAACTCAAAAACATTTTTGTTTGTAAGAGGAACCGGCGTTTCTGGATAAGTACGTTCCAAAAAATCCATTATAAATTTTGCTCTTTCAGATTTTAACAAATGAATATCCTTCAACTTTTAGGCATTAGCCCAAATTAATAAAATTTAAAAAATATTAAATTGTTTATAAACATAACATTTTAATTAATCATAAAAAGTTTATAATGGAATTAATGAAAAAATTTATAATTTTCAAACAAGGTGTACTTGAAGAGTTACCTTTACAACTAGGCGTTTTCCCTTTTGGGATTATTTATGGGATAATGGCTATTGAAAGTGGTTTAACGCCCACACAGGCTTTTCTAATGTCTTCAATTATTTTTGGTGGAGCAAGTCAAATAGCATTTGTTCAATTAATTTCTAGTGCCACTCCGCTTGGGGTTATTGTAACAACAGTGAGTGCAATAAATTCACGACATTTTTTATATAGTATTTCAATGATGGAGTATTTGAAAAATTTATCGCTAAAATGGCGCATTATATTATCTTATTTATTAACTGATGAAGCTTATGCTGTATCAATTAGAAGATTTATAAATGATCCTAGCACCTCTTCTCTTCATTTTCATCTTTTAGGCACAGGAATAACATTATTCTTGTCTTGGCAAATCTCTACTTTGGTGGGTGTTTTGCTAGGTGGTGACTTACCACAATTTTTAGATTTACAATTTATTATTCCCCTTACTTTTATTGCTATAATAGTTCCAATGATTAAATCAATTTCAACTTTTTTGGTAGTTATTGCATCAGCTTTTTCAGGTTTAATTTTAAAAAGCTTAGACATTAATTTTTGGATTGTTATCTCAGGAATGATTGGGGTTGTGATTGGTTTAAGTTCTTCTAAATTGGAAAAAAAAAGATGATATGGTCTGGAATTATAATATGTGGGGTAATTACTTTTTTAATAAGATTTATTCCAATGTCAGGAATAATTTCAAAAAAGTTATCCGCCTCTACAAAAAATTCTTTTAAATATATACCATTAGCAGTTTTGACACCAATAATTATCAATGATTTATCAATTATTCAAAATAACAACCTTTTTTTCATTGAAAATTATAAATTATATGCAGGTTTAATAGCTATAATAGTATCATTCATAACAAACAATATTCTTGCGACTATATCTGTAGGTATGGCAAGTTATTTATTCATGTCTAATTTTATAAATATTTAAAACTCGTAGGAGAAAGTTATGGATAGAAATATTGCAGGAATAAACGGGTGTGCAAAAGATTGTCACGAAGCAGCTGTTAAAGGTGGATGGTGGCATGATGCTAGAGGTATTAAAAAAGACAGAAATGTAGGGGAGTTGTTATGTTTAATACATTCTGAGATTAGTGAAGCAATGGAAGGTGCAAGAAAAGGTTTAATGGATAACCATTTGAAACATAAGTCTATGATGGAAGTTGAATTAGCGGATGCTATTATTAGAATTTTTGATTTGGCTGAATCCAAAGGTTTCAAATTAGGAGAAACTATTTACGAAAAATTAGAATATAACAAATTGAGAGCTGACCACCAAATTACAAATCGACTTAAAGATGGCGGTAAGAAGTTTTAGTAAAAATGATTACTTCGACATAAACTAATAAATTCAATTGGAAAAATGAGCGTACAAATTTCAAATAAAATGTCACTAGATGATCATGTGAAAAAAATTAGTTTAGCTAAGAGTAAAGTTAAAATTAGTATATTTGAAATGGCAGAGGCAATAACTAATGCAGTCAATCAGTTAGAAAATAGGCAAACAGAATTAGCAAGTAAACTTGGAATGTCTAAAGGTACACTTTCCAAATGGTTTTCAATTGGTTCGAGTAACAGCTTAATTAGTGTAAAACAATTTGCTCCTACATCGTTTGATTCTTTATATCAATTAAGTGCTTTAGATAACCAATATCAGAAATATTATGGAGAAGAAAAGGGTCGTAAAAACTTTTTTAAACTTTTCGAAAATAAAAATTTAACATCCTCTTCCCAAAGAAAAGATATTAATAAATTTGTAAAATTACATAAAGACAGAATTTATAAAAAAGAAAATTCTAATGTAGAAAAATCATATGAACAAAAGATTAGTTCAGAAATCAAGTTAGACGTTTTAGTTAAATCTAAGTTATTTTTTAATACAATTATTGTTGTTCCATCAAATGATCAATTGAGTAAGTGGAGACAATGTGGATCTAATGAGGATATTAATAATGATTATCCAATAAGAAGTTTAGAAAATGCAGATATGAATATTTTTCAACAATGCTTAATTAAAGTTAAAGCAAAAAATATTGATATTGCTATAACCTGCTTGAAATCTTGGGGATTTAACTATGATAAAATTTTAATCCCAACTCAACCTAAAAAGGGGCTTGCAGACATTTTCTCAGAATTTGTTGTAATAATTGGTTCTAAAGGAAATTTAAAAAATACTAAGTTGATTTTAAAATCAGATAAAACAATTGATCTAATTGAATATTCCCAAAAGATAGGAATAGGACCATTCTTATTTGTAGGAGAAGTTTTACCTAACAAAAATTGGATTTATTGTATTGATTAAACAAAAAAATTTATCTGAAGAAATCTTTTTTAAAATATTTTAACTTTTAATTAAATAAGATAATTAAGTTGGACAAAATGAAATCTACAAAAGTTTTAGTTCCCTCGGGTGTTCTTGGATTAGGCTTTGATTTGAAAGCTTTAAATACTGGTATAAAAAATAAACCCGACATAATCGCCATTGACGGTGGTTCAACTGATAGCGGCCCATTTTCTCTTGGCTCTGGGACTTCTAAATACTCAAGAGATGCCGTAAAATCAGAATGGAAAAGTCTTATGAAGGCCAGAAATAAGGCCAAAATTCCCCTCATTATTGGAACTTGTGGAACCTGTGGAACTGATAGCATGGTTGACTGGATGGAGGAGATCACAATTGAGTTAGCGAAAGAGCTTAATCAAAATCTTAAAATTGCTAAGTTATACTGTGAACAAAAAAGAGACTATATTAAGATAAATTATAAAAATAGTAGAATAACATCTCTTAATCCTGCCCCAAATTTAAATGTTAGCTTAATAGATGAAATGACACATATCGTTGCACTTGCTGGTGCAGAACAAATTCAAGAATGTTTAAAAACAGGAGCAGATATAATTTTAGCAGGTCGAACTACAGAT
This sequence comes from SAR116 cluster bacterium AG-390-L20, assembly GCA_003278095.1. GTDB lineage: Bacteria > Pseudomonadota > Alphaproteobacteria > Puniceispirillales > Marisalimonadaceae > Marisalimonas. Next base: position 115,594 of record QCHB01000001.1, read on the forward strand.
ACTGCTATCATATCTGCCTTGCCCTTAATGAACGGTTCAGACCCAGGAGCATCCTGGCATGGTGCAAAAATTGCTGAATGTGGAGCTCTATGTTCCAGCAATCCAACATCAGGTGTGGTATTGGTCGAATTTGATCAGATTGGCTTTACGGTTGAAGCTATGTCTGATAATGCTTTATGTACCCCAGATACAGTGGCAGCTCACATGCTTTATGAAAATGCTGATCCTTTTATTTTATTAGAACCAGGAGGATATATGGATGTGACTAATGCATTCTATAGCTCCATAAATAATAGAAAGGTTAGAGTACAGGGAGCTAACTGGTATACGTCAAAAAAATATAATGTTAAGTTAGAAGGAGCTCGAGTTTTTGGTTATCAGACCTCATTACTAGTGATATTAAGAGAAAATTTTTACGTTAAAAATGCCAAGCAGTGGACTGAAAAACTTTCAAGTTTCTTAAAAAAAGAAATAAAGCTTAAAATGAAGTTAAATACGTCTGACTATTCTCTTGATTTTAGGCATATTGGTATAAATTCAACTTTAGGTGATTTAGAAAAAAGTGAAAGAATTCCTGTTGAGGTAGGTATTTTATGTATTGTTACATCAAAAAGAAATAAAATATCTACTGAAATTGCAAAATTAATAAATCCATTTTTGCTACACTTTCCTCTAACTACTAATGAGGAACTACCGACTTTTGCTTTTCCATATTCTCCTGTTCATTCAGATAGAGGCTGTGTTTATGAATTTTCTTTAAATCACCTTTTGGAATTAAATAATCCAATGGATGCATTTCAAATAAAAGTATCAGAGGTATAATTGTCAATTCTTGGAGAAAAAGTTAAGAAAATTAGATCCAAAAATGCAGGCCCATTTTGGATTACGGTTGATATTTTTTGTGGAAATCAAGAAGTTTATAAGGATGTATGTCTTCATTTGAATAATTCAAAAATAGCAAATTTATTAATGATAAATATTAAGGATTTAAAAAGATTTGAAATTGACAAATTAAATGTTATTAAGTTTTCTTTCCCAAGAAATATAACTCAAGGACATATTCATGATAGAGACATGCACGGTGCTCAGTTAGCAGTGCTGCTTTCTGAAATGGAATTTTAGATCAATCAACTAATCCGTGAGATAAAAAATAATTACTTCTACTACCTTTTTGGTCATATTTAATTTTTTTCATGTGACACCTATAGTTTTGAATTTAGCTAGAACTAAGCTAGAATAATTTAATAATTTATTTTAATTTGATGGTTTAAATTTACAAAAAAATAATTATCTAATTCTATAACTTATAAGGAAAAAACATGTTTATAATAAAATCAATATCAACCATTCTAGCGATAATACTTTCGTTGTTTTCAACTCATGCAATAGCAGAAAATTACACTGTAGAGATGCTAAACAAACTTGGAAAAGAGAGAATGGTATATTCTGAAAAAATTCTTTCTATTAAAGTTAATGATGAAATTACATGGAAATCAGTAGATAAAGGCCATAATGTTGAATTCATAGGTATGCCTAAAGGTGCCTCTAAATATAAATCTAAAATCAGTAAAGAAGCTAAATATACATTCACACAACCTGGAATATATTTGTATCAATGTACTCCTCACAAAGCAATGGGGATGATTGGTCTTGTTGTGGTTGGTGAAGATAAAAATAATTTAGACAAAATAAAGAAAGTTAAAGTTTATGGTAAATCAAAGAAATTATTAAAAAAACTCCTCAAGTCCCTTTAGGATTTTGACAAAATTTACTTTTTACCTTAATTTGAATTTATGTTGTAGGGGATAAACATGAAAATCAAAAATATTTTAATAGCTTCTGTATTAGCAATGCCACTAACATTTTTAGAAGTTAGTGCTGCTGGTAACGCAACTGACAAATTAAAAGACACGGTTATTGACAAAACTATTCAAGCATTTGAAGATGGTTTTAATTCTTTATTTGAAAATACCGAATTAACTATTGAAGGCAGGACTGCTGCTGACCCAAATTTTACTTTACTGACGATTAATCCCATATCTGAAAATCTAGATAAGGGCGACTTAACGTTTTTTCAAGGCTCTGTTATTAGACAAAATAACCGAAATACTATCAATTTAGGTATAGGATATAGACAACTTACTGACGATGAAAAATGGATTTACGGTGTAAATGCCTTTCACGATTATGAAAGTACTTATGAACATTCAAGGATGAGTGTAGGTGCAGAATTAAAAAGTTCAGCTTTTGAAGTCAATGCTAACAAATACTTTGCTATAAGTGGTGCTAAAACTGGTAGAGATGGTAATACTGAAAGAGCTTTAGATGGATATGAAATAGAACTTGGCGGACAAGTGCCATATATACCATCAGCCAAAATTTTTGTAAAAAACTGGAAGTGGGAAGGATATCAGACTGCAGATACAAAAGGTAATACCTATAGTTTACAAATTAATGCACCGATAGCCCCTAATGTAACGTTAGAGGCAGGGACAAAAGATTTTGATACTGGAACAGATATCGATTTTGTTAATCTAACCTACAAGTTTGGATTAGGCGGAGGCCCAACAGAGAAAGACGCAATAGTTCAAGATTTAATTGCTGATCAGGCATTTAATAATACATCAATGAAAAAAAAGATGCTTGATAAAGTAAGACGTAAAAATCAGATCGTAATTCAAACAGGCTTTACAGCTTCGGCTGGGGGAGTGTAATATGATTAATTTATTTAAAATAATTTGTTTATCAATTATATTGACCTTGTTTTCTACTTATAAAGTCTTTGCAATTTCAGCCGAGGATAGTGGAGAATGCAGTACAGGTGCAAATGTTTTTGCTGGTTCAAATACCGCCTGTCGTTTTACACCACAACTTTATAAATCAAGTGTTTTTGAAATGGGTCTTTGTACAGTTAATCCTATGGCTGGTGCATCTTTAGATAGGTCAACATGTACAACTGTTTTTATAGCAACTGACCAAACAAATGGTTCAGAACATGATTTCGCATTAGGTGATGTCAATCTTGTAGGAACTTCTACTTCACCTGCAATTGGGACATATCAATTTCCATATATTATTTTAAGTAATGATTTTAGTGTTAAAGGTCAATTTACTAAAGCAGATGACACAACGTTTTATATAAATAATGACGGTGGATCTGGATCTTGTGGCACTGTTGACACCACTGGACCTGCTGAAGAATGTACAACTACATTAAATCAGTTTGGTCAAACTAATGTTTGTGATGGTGAATATATTGGTGCCGTTGTGTCTGTTGGTACTCTTGATGGATATTTAATGCAAAATTCAACTTTAGACAAAAGAGATGGAGCCAGCGAGACCGCTTCTAACGTTTGTTCTAATGTTGACAGATTAGTTGGTGTAATGAATCTGACAAAACCTGTTGTTATTACTCCATCGACAATAGGATTTAAATTTACATTTAATGTTACTGGTTATGGTGCACAATTATTTTCAAGTACTGCTCCTAGTAATACAGCTGACGGAGGTGGTGGAGTCGGGCCTTTTTCTGGATTTTTTACAGTAACTGAAGCACCGCAACAATAAACCAACCTTAATTAGTTGATTTTTTAAGTGATAATTATATCATATATTTATACAATTTATTTTTATTTATATGAGGAAATTATGACTAATTGTTTTCATTTAGCAATACCGGCGGGTAATATTAGCAAGGCTTTAGGTTTTTATCGAGATATTTTAGGTTGTAAAACAGGTAATCAAGAAGAAGGTCGCTGGATAGACATAAATTTTTGGGGAAATGAACTTACTCTTCATGAGACAAAAACAAAACAAGTACGAGAAAGACACGACGTTGATATGGGTGATGTTTGTGTACCTCACTTTGGGGTTCACCTCGAAGCAAAAGATTTTGAAGAAGTAAAAAAAAGAATAGAAGCTAGCAATATTGATTATTTTGACGATCCATATAGGAGATTCATTGGTTCAAAATTTGAGCAAGAGACATTTTTTGTAGAAGATCCAAATGGAAACGTTCTTGAAATTAAAACTATGTCTAATCCAGAAGTTTTATTTGAAACCGCGTCTTGATTCCGAACTAGAAAAAATCGAGTATTTTAGTCTTAATTTTATAGTAAAATTTATTATATAAATATATATGGGTATATTAAACTATAATTCTCGATTTTATAGATTGGTCGTATTTATGAACAAAATAAAAAGTATAGTTCGATATCCTATCAAAGGTCTATCAGGTGAAGATCTTCAAAACATATTACTAGAAAAAAATCAAGTTCTACCAGGAGATCGTGAGTTTGCATTTGCTAGGTCGTATGTTACGTACGAAGAAAACGATCCACTTTATTTAAGAAAAACAAATTTTTTAGCATTAGTAAAAGAAGAAAAATTAGCTAAATTAGAGACTAAATTTGATCCAAAAACTAGAGAATTAACAATAAATCTTGATAATAAAGTTGTTATAAATGAAATTCTTCTTAAAGAAGAAAATATTAAAAAAGTTGAAACTTTTTTTCAAAATTATTTAAATTTAGGAATTGATAATAAACCAAAGTTAGTAAAAGGAATAAAGGTTGAGAAGAATAATAACTTAACTCACTCATTTTCAGATATTCCAGATAAGGCTGTGTCCATAATCAACCTAAATACAATAAATGAATTAGAAAAAAAAATAGGTAAAAACATTAATCCTTCTAGGTTTCGAGCAAATCTTTTAATAGATCAAGGAAATCCGTGGGAAGAGTTTAATTGGATTGGTAAAAAAGTTTCTGTTGGGCAGTGTGTTTTAGAAGTTTTCAAAAAAACACAGAGGTGCGCAGCCACCAATGTAAACCCTGTAAATGCAATTAGAGACATTAATATACCAAATGAAATTAATACCCATTATGGACACTTAGATTTAGGAGTTTATGCGAGAGTTATAAATGGTGGCCTTGTTTCAATTTCAGACAAGTTTTACATAAATTGAACAATAAATTGAGTTTAAAACCAGGTTTAAATCTTTTTGGAGCAGTAAAATAAATTTAGTTAAAGAAAAAAATAGATTTAAAGAAATGGGTTTTATTAAATTCTGGATTTTTTCTACATTATTCTTTTTAACTTTTCCTTTATCTTTAATTTTATCTTTGATCTTCTTAGGAATTAAAGAAACAAAACAATTTATGGTTGTTTTAATTAGTGATTTTCTTCAGACTATTTTATTTATTTTTATAATATTAACAATAATTATAATTTTTATAGTTGATTATTTAAGTAAATTTTTTAGTTAATTTGTTATGTTTTTAACAAGAAGTAAATTAAAAATTAATTTCATATTATTACATTTATTATTAATATTTTTAAACTCTATCCCTTTTAAGTATCTATTTGCAGAGGATATTTATATTGGTGTAGCTTCAAATTTTGTTACACCTATGAAAGCATTAAAAGAAAAATTTGAAAGCATAAATGATGGCAAAATATTTATTTCAAGTGGTTCCAGTGGAAGTTTATACTCACAAATTATAAATGGGGCCCCACTAGATATTTTTTTATCAGCTGATCAAAATCAGCCAAAAAAACTTGAAAAAACTCCTAAAGCAATAAAAGGAACACGTTTTACTTATGCAACTGGAAAATTAGTTGTATACACTACGAAAAAATTTTTTTTTGGCCAAAGTTTACCTCAATTCTTAACTTCAAATAAAATTAATTATATTGGAATTGGAAACCCAGAATATGTTCCATATGGAAGAGCTGCTATAGAAGTTCTAAAATCATTAAAAGTTATTAAAAAAATATCTCCAAAGTTCGTTTTAGGAAAAAGTGTTAATCAAGTTTTTTTAATGAGCTTCTTTGGTAATTTAGATTTAGGTTTTGTTTCTAAGGCAGATTTTCTAAGTAATAATGAAAAGGGAAAAATATGGGAAATTCCTCAAAATTTATATTCGCCTATAAAACAAGATGCTATTTTACTCAAAAATGGTGAGAAAAAAAATAATGCAATACTTTTTTTAAAGTTTCTTTCTTCTGAAAGAACTAAAGAAGACTTAAAAAAATTTGGATATGTTTTTGATTAATATTTATTTAAATTAATTATCTTTTTTTTTATAGATTCCTCATTCTCGCCCCAAGCAATAGTTCCTCTAAAAACACCTTTCCTATCAAGCATAAAGACAGAAGCTGTATGGTTTAGATTATAATTATCTTTCGATGAGCCTATAGTTTCAAAAAATACATTCCAATTGTCAGCCAAACTCTTGATTTCATTAATTTTGCCTGTAATAGCAATTACATTTTTATTGAAATATTGAATGTAATCTTTTAAGTGATCTTGGGTATCACGTTTAGGGTCTAATGTAACGAAAATTATATTTGTTAAATTAATAGGAGGTTTAAGATTTTCTGTAACTGATGATAATTGAGTTAGTGTTGTTGGACAAATTTCAGGACAATGTGTAAACCCAAAAAAAAGTAATGATGGCTTTTCATTAAGACTTTCTTTATCAAATTGACTTCCATTTTGATCAACCAAATTTATATTTTTAATGACGTCTGATATATTCTTAGGACTATTCTCACGAGATAGGTGCTCTGCAAATATAAACGTTGCAATTAAAATAATTACAAAAGAAACTATAATTGTAGATATTATTATTATTTTTTTATTTATGAGAGACATGAAATTTAATTTAAAATGAATTTATTTATACTTTTACTATCTTATAAAATCCTTGTCATTTTATAAATGTTACACAATATGATAAAAAATCATTTAAAAAGTTATTTTCTCTGGCCATGAAAGGGAATAACCAAGCGACAACAATAAAAGCTAGAGCCCAAAAGATAAATAATAGAGTAGTTTGCTTTTTCATTTTATAATTTATTAAAGTTATTTTAAGGTATATTAGGTTATTTTAATAATATTTTAAATTACTTAGTGTTTTATGGGTTTAAATAGGGAACTTTAATGAAATTCATATATTTAATAATTTTTTGTTTATTTTATTCTTTCAATTCTTACGCATTGGAATTTTCATGTATTGACAAAAAATATGGTCGTTTTTCAAAAATGTTTATAGAGGATCAATCATTAAAATATGAGGATGAAAAGGGTGAGCCCTCGGAATATAAAATTGTGGAAAATTCTGAAAAAATGTTGATGGCCATTAGTAAAGGTTCTAAAGATAATGATCCAATTCTTAATTATATATTTATAATTAAAGATAAATCCTTGGCATTCAATTCTATTTTAAGATCTATTAAAGAAAGCTATAATGAAATATATACTAATGACTTAACTTTAAAATGTATTGGTAACGAGTGATAGCCTCAAATTGTCATTGATTTAATGTTAAAAACTTTGCATGATTAATTTGCATAGTTAGTTGGAAAAAAATTGAAGCAATCAATTAGAATTACAGAAGACTCGTTCTTTAAAGGTCAATATTCTGGATCTGGAGATTTAGAGCTTTGCGGAAGTTTTGAGGGGTCGTTATATGTGAAAAACTTACATATTAAGAAATCAGGTATACTTATTGGTCATGTATCAGCTGAAAACATTATAGTTGAAGGTGAAATGAATGCAGATATTGAAGCTGAAAATCTACATTTAAAATCAACTGGTGTTGTAGATGGGGACGTCATGTATCGAAATATAATTATTGATTCAGGTGGGATGTTAAAATCTAAGATGGTTCAAAATATTTCCAAAATGAAAAATTTAATTAAATTAAGTAAAAAATAAATCTATGCTCTTATCAAATAATGAAGAGATTTCTATTAATGATTTTTCTAAATTAAACCTTGTTTTAGGGACAATTTTAGAAGCATCCAAGAATGTTAAAGCAAAAAAACCTGCATATATTTTAAAAATTGATTTTGGTACAAATGTAGGTCTCAAATACACATCAGCTCAAATTACTAATTATTCATTAAAAGAATTAATAGGAAGACAAGTTGTTGCAGTATGTAACTTACCATCAAAAAAAGTTGCGGGGTTCACTTCTGAAGTTCTTATACTAGGAGCAATTTCTGGTAAAAATGTTCATTTATTACGCCCAGATATTAAACTAGAAAATGGTACCTTAATTGGATAAAGAAAAAAAACTAATTGATGGCCTTAGAGGAATTATACCCAGTCTTCACACTCCTTTTTGTAATCAAAATAAAATTGACATACCCAGCTTAAAAAATCTTATTGATCACACAATTATCACCGGGTGCTCAGGCATGCTTGTTGGAGCTGTTGCAGGTGAAAACTCAAGTTTATCTTTTGAAGAAAAGAAGGTGATTATTGATGAATGTTTAAGTTATAATAAAAATAGAATACCCATAATTATAAGTTGTAGTGCAAAAAATCAAAAAGATAGAATTGCTTTGGCTAAATCTGCAAAAGAAGCAGGTGCTGATTGGATATTATGCCAGACCCCTGAGAAAGTTTCTGGAAGTGAACTGTTACAATGTTTTAACGAAATTGCTGAAGCAGGTCCACACAATTTAATGATACAGGATTTATCTTGGACAGATAATGGGATGAGTGACGAAGACATAATGTTACTATTTGAAAACATCAATAAGTTCAGAGCTTTAAAAATAGAAGTATTAAATTCTGGTCCTAAATATTCTAGGATCTTAGAAGCAGCGAATCATCAATTACATCTTAGTGGTGGATGGGCTATTATGGGAATGATAGAAGCATTAAATAGAGGAGTACATGCATTTATTCCTTCAACGATGGAAATTATTTACAATAAAATTTATAAGTTATTTACTGAAAATAAAATTGAAGCTTCTCGAGAATTATTTAATCAAATTTTACCAATTTTATCTTTTACTCATCAGCATATTGATATAGCTATTAAATTTTCAAAATTGTTACGTGTTCAAGAAGGAATATTTGAAACTAGTGCATGTCGACCACCTATCAAGAATTTTGATTCATTTCAGCATGAAGAGGCTTTTATGCATATAAATCAAGTTGAAACTTTACAAGATAGTTTATCTCTAAGTTAAACTTTTTTTTTAAATGTCGTTAATACACATAGAAAGTAATTAATTTATATTCCTCCTTATTTAAAATAGAGACCATAGGGTCTCTATTTTTTTATGATTGTTAGAACTTTTCAAACAATATATAAATTAAGCTTACTTCTTATTTAGAGTTTTTATGCAAAATAATGTCCTTTTAGGAATATGCCTAATGGTTGTTACTACATTTATGTTTTCAGCCATGGATGGTGTTTCTAGGTTCTTAGCCGAACGCAATAATGTCTTCACATTAGTTACTATGCGTTATTGGTTTATTGCTACAATTATGATTATTTCATGTTTATTTATTAAGAATAGTTTGACAAAAATATTGTATACTAAACAGCCATATATACAATTTATGAGAGGTCTCATTTTATCATTAAATAATTGTCTAGTTGTTTACACATTTACCCTATTAGGCCTTGTTGAAACACATGCAATTATCGCATGTTATCCTCTGATTGTCGCAGGCTTATCTGTTCCTTTTTTGGGTGAAAAGTTTGGCTGGAGACGGTGGACGGCAATATTTGTAGGTTTTGTAGGTGTGATTATTATTTTAAGGCCTACTACAAATATTATTTCTGAAGGATCAATTTTTGCACTAATAGGTGCTGTAATATTTGCAGTTTATCTAATTTTAACAAGATATGTTTCCAGGCAAGATTCAGCCATTACTAGTTTTTTTTGGACGGGTATAGGAGGGACTGTAACTATGAGTATAATTAGTTTGTTCATTTGGAATAATATTCGTGAAGAGGATTATTTGTGGCTTTTTGTCATGTGTTTGTTAAGTGCTAGTTCACATTTTATGATGGTAAAAACATTACAAATTACAGAGGCATCTGTTATACAGCCTTTTTCTTATCTTCAATTAGTTTTTGGATCTATAATTGGAGTAACAATTTTTTCCGAAAGTATAAATTCTATGATTGTAATAGGTGTAACAGTTGTTATTGGTTCTGGATTGTTTACTACTTGGCGTGAGTATAAAAAGAAATATAATATTTAAATATAATCGTGTTTGACAAATTGTTGTTTAAATGGATTGATTAACTTTTATAAAGGTTTTTGTCATGTCCATAAAATTCAAGGGAAAAACATCTCAAAAATTTCCTATACCTGAGAAAATGAAAGCTTGGGTTTTAGGAAATCCTGATGAGTTATCTTTGGTCGACAAAATAGTAGAAATGCCAGACAAATCAGAAGTGTTGATTAAAATTGACGCAGTAGCTATTTGTGCAACCGACCTTGATGTTATAAGTCGTGGCCCTCCTGCATTAATAGAGGGAGGATTACCATTTAATAAAAATTTCACCCCAGGACATGAATATATGGGAACAGTAGTAGCCTTAGGACCATCTGTCGATGAATTTAACATTGGAGATAGGGTTACTGTAGAAATTCACTCTGGATGTGGGCAATGTAAGAGGTGTCGTATGGGTATGTATACCTCCTGCCACAATTATGGCCTTAACTATGGAGATGTTAATAAAGGTCATAGGGCAAATGGATTTACAACAGATGGTGGGTTTAAGCAATATGCTATAAATAACATAAATACATTAATAAAAGTTCCAGACACTATGTCTGATGAAGAAGCAACTTTGGTTGTTACAGCTGGTACTACTATGTATGGGCTGACAGAATTAGGAGGCCTTATCGCTGGTGAAAGTCTGGTGGTTATTGGACCTGGTCCAATAGGTTTGTTAGGTGTTGCAGTTGGAAAGGCTTTAGGTGCAGGTCCTGTGATTCTCATCGGTACCAGAGATGGTCGCCTAAAAATTGGGAGACAACTTGGTGCAGATTTCACGCTTAATATAAAAAATGAAACAGATATTGTTAAAGCTGTAAAAAAAATAGTTGGTGAAAATGGTGCTGACTATGTAGTGGAATGTGCAGGTACTGAACAGGCATTAAATAATGCTATCATGATGACGAATAGGGGTGGGAAAATATGTTTGGCAGCTTTCCCTCACAATGCCGTTAAAATTAACATTCCGCATATGGTTATAAATAATATTTACATGTTTGGAATTAGAGGTGAGGGTAAAAGCGCTACTCATAGAGCAATGGAATTTATGAAAGAGAAAAAATTTGATGCAAAACTAGTGCACACTCATACATTTGACATGATTGATTTGCCAATTGCATTAAAGTATGCTCGAGAAAGAATAGATGATGCAATTAAAATAGTTATTAAACCTCATAATGTTTAGTAAATAGGGAAAGCTAAAAAATGTTTGGGACTACAATTACAATTAAATTTCAAAACAAATTAGCCAGAGAGGCTATTCTTGATCGACTTAAATCAAAAAGTAAATACATGTTTGAAGATGGAGGATTAATTTTAAGGAGTTTTTTGAGTGTTACCGACACACAAGTAGAAATTTTTCATGTATTTAAAGATAAAGATTATGCTTTAAAAGAAAGATCTGCTTGGACAGATCAGTTTTGGCAAGATATTAAAGAAATGGGAGGATCTGTTTCTAGAGTTACTGGTGAATGTGAAGTTGAATACTCGGATAAAATGAATTTAGAAAACTTTATTAAAATAGAGTAAATAAAGTATCAATTTGGCATATGATTTGCATTAGTTTCTTAATGGGAATAGCTTTTTGTAAATCTCCACGATTATCCTACCTAAACGGTAAATAAATTAAGCTATTCCCAACTTATTTCTGAACTACTTTTCCAATAAAAGGTAAATGTCTGTTGTCTTGAGCATAATCAATGCCATATCCTACAACAAACTCGTCAGGTATATCAAAACCTACCCACTTACTATCAACATTTGTTTCGCGCCTAGAAAATTTATTTAATAAACAGCAAACTTCAAGACTTTTCGGTTTCCTGTTATTAAGCAATTTAATAACTTGATTAAGTGTATGACCAGTATCAATAATATCTTCAACTAACAAGACATCTAGGTTTTTTATGTCTGTGTTTAAGTCTGTTAAGATTCTTATATTATTTGATGATTGCATCGAATTGCCATAACTAGATGCCGTCATAAAATCTACTTCTACTGGTATTTTTAATTCACGTACCAAATCTGCAATAAATACAAAGGATCCTCTTAATAATCCAACAACAAGAAGTTTATTTGTATTTTTATAAAATTGGTTAACTTCCCGTCCCAGTTCAGTAATTCTTGTTTTGATTTGTTCTTTTGAAATAAGAGTATCAACCGAGTAGGATATTACATTTTCATTCATTATTATTTCTCAAGAATATTTTTTAAAAACAATATATATTGTATGATATTATTAAATTTTAAACATCTAATTTTTAGAAAAAAATTAATTTATTAGGAGAAAGATTTGTTAATATTTGTTGCGGGCGCTATTTTAAGTTTTATGATTTTTTTTCCACTAGTAGTTGCCACCTCAGTATTTAAAGTTTTAGACGAAAAGCAGTCATCTAGATTTTTGAGAATTTTTTTTCCTAAATATTATCTCTTTGGATTTATTTTAAGTTCATCTGGTATTGTTTTATCCATTTTTGAAAAAAGTAATATTTCTTTATTAATTTTTTCTTTTATTATGCTTGGCTTTCTTTTTTCTAGACAAATGTTAATGCCAATGATTAATAAGGCAAAAGATGAAAACAATCATAATAAATTCGATAAATTACATAAGTTTTCAGTCTTTGTTAATTTTGTACAAATAATTGCAGCTATTTTTTTGTTGGTAATATATTTGAAGTAATAATTATAACTTCCAAGGAATAGTTTTAATGAAAACAAATATTGTCATAATAGGAGGAGGTCCTTCAGGCTTGTTGTTATCAAGACTTTTATCTTTAGCAGGTATTGATAATGTGGTTCTTGAAAAACAATCCCAAGAACATGTAATTGGAAGAATTAGGGCAGGAGTTTTAGAAAGTGGGACTATAGAAATGCTAAAAATGGCCGGTGTTTCGAGCAGGTTAGAAAAAGAAGGCTTTAAACATGACGGAATACAACTATCTTTTAAGAACCATGGATTTAGAATAAATCTAAAAAATTTAACTAATAAATATGTAACTGTTTATGGTCAAACTGAAGTAACAAAAGATTTATATGAAATAATAAAAAAAGAAAATGGAACTATAATAAATAATGCTGAAGAGGTATTTCCCAAGGAAATCGATACAGAAAACCCATATGTAACTTTTAAAAAAAATGGTATTGAAACAAAAATCACTTGTAATTTTATTGTGGGCTGTGATGGATACCACGGAATTAGTAGAAGCACTATACCAAAGAATATTATTAGAACCCATGAGAGGGTTTATCCATTTGGATGGCTAGGTATCTTATCTGAAACACCTCCTGTAAGTGACGAACTAATTTACGCAAATCATGGAAGTGGTTTTGCTTTAGCCTCGATGAGAAACCAGAATTTAAGTAGATATTATATTCAGACATCCTTGAATGACAAAATTGAAGATTGGCCAGATATAAAGTTTTGGAATGAATTAAAAAAAAGGCTTCCAACAGAAGCTGCGGACACAATTATAACAGGACAATCAATAGAAAAATCTATTGCACCTCTTAGATCATTCGTTTGTGAACCAATGAGCTGGAAAAAGTTATTTTTAGTTGGAGACGCCGCTCATATCGTACCCCCTACTGGTGCAAAAGGTCTAAATTTAGCATTTTCAGATGTATATTATTTATATAAAGCTTTTGAACAATATTATAAGTTCGACATAAATGATGATTTAGATATTTATTCTTCAAAAGCTTTATCAAGAGTTTGGAAGGCAATTAGATTTAGTTGGTGGATGACAACAACTTTTCATAAGTTCCCTGATCAAACATCATTTGATCAGCGTATACAAGATTCCGAACTAGAATATTTAGAAAATTCAGTTGCATCCCAAACTGTTTTGGCCGAAAATTATGTTGGTTTACCTTACTAAATTAATTTGTAGTTAAGTTAGTATCCTAGGAAAAAAAATGGTTGAAGCACTTATAAAAAGAAATCTTAAAACACACCCTCAATTAAACTTTCCTGATTACAAGTCTAGCCGTTTAAGGGCCCCTAAAAATAAAAAGATTTCTTTTTCATCCACATCAACAGAGATTTCTGGGCCTGTTTTCAACAAAGATATTATAGGTAAGTTAGATAATGATTTAACATTAAATTTCTCAAAGAATAATATTTTACCTATAGGGCACAAAATAATCGTTTTTGGAACAATTTCTGATCAATTTGCTAATCCAATTGAAGGAGCGCTCATTGAAATTTGGCAAGCCAATGCCGCTGGTAAATATCTTCATCATAATGATAATAATACTGCACCTATTGATCCTAATTTTGCTGGTTGCGGTAGATATATAACTTCCTCAAAAGGGTATTTCGAATTTATTACAATTCAACCCGGCCCATATCCATATCCAAATCGTGGAATAGAATGGAGACCAATGCATATTCATTTTTCTGTATTTGGAAAGAGTTTTGGTCAGAGGTTAATTACTCAAATGTATTTTGAGGGGGATCCTCTTATAAATTCTTGCCCTATGGTAAATTCAATATATGATGAAAAAGCAAAAAAAAGCTTGATAAGTACACTAGACACATCAAGGTCTAACACACAAAAATTATTATCCTATAAGTTTGATATTATTTTAAGAGGTACCAATCAAACTTTTTTCGAAAACAGGAAAGAGGGATTATAAATTGAGTAATTCAAAAACAGTTTTAGATGAAACTCCATTCCAAACAGCTGGTCCTTTTCTTCACATTGGATGTTTACCTAATGCAATAAATATCGAGGGAATTTTTGACACCGATTTGGGTGTGAAACCTTTTGCTAACAAAAATTATGACAAGTTTATAACTATTACTGGTTCAGTATTTGACGGTGATGGTAAAGCTTTAGACGATATCATGCTCGAATCTTGGCAAAGTGATGAAAATGGAGTGTATTCACCTGAATGTGGTTTTGCTCGATTTGTTCCAGACAGTTTAACTAAGAAATTTAATCTGTATACTTTAAAGCCTGGGTTTATTAATAACATTGATGGCAAAGTACAAAGTCCTCATATATTATTATCAATATCATCTAGAGGATTAAATATGACACTAAACACCAGGATATATTTTGAAGGTGACGATTTAACTAATGATCCTCTTTTATCTAATGTAAAGAATAGCAGAAATGATGTAAGTAGTTTAATAGCTAAAAAAATTGATGAAGATATTTATTTATTTGATATATTTTTACAAGGTGATAGAGAAACAATATTTTTAGATATTTGATACTTTGAATTAAGATGGAGAAATTATTGGCCAGATCTAATTTTATGATGAATCATTATAAAAATTACAAAGAAGAATTAGAAATAATTGAGGAAGAAAGTAAAAAATTTAAACCTAAACCATGGTGGGCTTATGGTCTGTTTTATTGTTACTTACTCTTTTATGGCTATATTTTTTGGATGGAACCATTAAAAATTACAGGTTAACTTACCCAAAATAATTTTAAGAGGAAACACTTCATGCTTGATAATGGTAAGTCAGCAATATGGGAGCCAGGTGAAGTTATATATGAAGCTGGGAGCTTACCAAAAGAGGCGTATCTAATATTAGAAGGATATGTCAATTTAGAAACAAAAGATGGTTTAAAACTTAATAGGTTGGGTATAGGTGAAATCTTTGGAGAAAGTTCGATACTGTTAGATGTGCCTAGAACGGTAACTGCAAGGGTATGTGCTCAAAAGTTAGTGGCAAAAAAAATACCAAAATCATACTTTACCAAAATGATTAAATCTAACGTAATACTCAGTGCATTAATAAGAAAAACACAAATAAGATTGATAGATTCTAATAAACAGAGCAATGAATTAGCAAATGAAATATCAATGTTACTAGACCAACTTGACTCAAAGTCACCTCCAAAGAAAAATTTAATTGAAGAGAGAATTAAAAAAATTAGAACTAATATAAATAAAATACAGCAGCTTTCAGAGACTTGAGGATTTATGCTAAAATAAATTCTTCAAAATTATTTTTTTTAACGTCATCACATATTTTACTATATCTTGGAAGCCCGCCTGCGTAGGGCATAAATACACGAGGTTTACCTGGAATATTGGCGCCCAAGTACCAAGAATGTTTAACGGTAGGTAATAATGTTTTATTAGCAACTCTGTTTACTTCTTGACCCCATTTTTTTGCTAAATTTGAACGTGCTTCAATGGTAGTATATTCTTTTTTAATCATAAAGCTTATACAATCTCTTATCCATTCTACATGTTGTTCTATTGCCATTGGCATGTTTGTTAAAACTGATGGGCTACCTGGTCCAGTTATAGTGAACAAATTTGGAAAACCAGGAATTTGAAGTCCTAAAAATGTTTTTGGTCCTTCTTTCCAGTCATTTTTTAATTTTAAATTATTTTTGCCCAATATATTCATATTTAAAAGTGCTCCAGTCATAGCATCATAACCTGTAGCAAACACAATAATATCTAAATCAAAATTGTTTTTTTCAGTTTCAATTCCATTCTTATTTATACATTTAATTGGATCACGTCTGAGATCTATAAGGTTAACATTATCTCTATTATAAGTTTCAAAATAATTGCTATCAATAGGCGGCCTTTTGCCTGCGTAAGGGTGGTCAATATCTGACAGAATAGAAGCAAATTTTTTGTTTAAAACAGTTTCATTAATTTTATTTTTAATAAAATCAGATGCTGTTTTGTTGGCCTCAAAGTTAGTAACTAAGTCATTAAAAGCAGCTCGAAATTGCAAGCCACCTTTTTCCCATGCTTTTTCGTAAATATGCTTCATTTCTTCTGAATTAACATCAGCAACAAGACGATCAGAAATTTCAAAAGGATGTGCGTTAGGTGTTCTTTTAATCAAATCTTTATAATATTGAAAATTTTCTTTAACTTGTTTTTTAAATTTTTCTGTTAATGGTTTGTTTCTAGCAGGAATACTATAATTGGCTGTTCTTTGAAAAACTGTTAAATGTTTAGCCTCAGCTGCAATAACAGGTATTGCTTGTATACCTGTAGAACCTGTTCCAATTTGTCCTACTGTTTTATGTGCAAATGAAACACCATCTTTGGGCCAGTTTCCTGTATGGTAATAACTACCCTCAAAATCTTCTAACCCTTTGATTTTAGGCATATTGGTGTTTGACAAACATCCCACTGCCGTAATTAGAAATTTACATTTAAAAATATTATTATCAGTTGTTACATACCAATTATTACTATCCTCTATAAATTTAGCACTTGTTACTTTTTGTTTGAATAAAATATTTTTTCTAAGATCAAACTTATTAGCAACAAAATTCATATATTCTCTAATTTCTTCATGACCTGGATATCTTTCTGACCACGTCCATTCTTTTAACAGTTCATCTGAAAAATAATAAGAATATGCATGACTCTCCGTATCACATCGCGCACCCGGATAACGGTTCCAGTACCAAGTTCCACCAACATCATCTCCTGTCTCTAGTACTAAACAATTAAGACCAAGCTGATCTCTCAGGCATATCAACTGATATAAACCTGAAAAGCCAGCTCCTACAATTATGGCGTCATATTCTTTGGTGGATGAATGGATGTGGTTCATTTAAAATTCCTCATTGATATGATTAATAAGTTAAAAGAAAAAAATATAAACAGTCAAGAAATCTTAGTGTATAGAATATAATTTTAATTATTTTGGTTTGTTAAATGGATCCTGTAAGTCAAGGTGCGTTTGGAGCAATTTTTGCTCAGACGATATCGAATAAAAAGAAAATTCTTGTTGGCTCAATAATTGGTTGTCTCGCCGGTTTAGCTCCTGATTTAGATATATTAATTAGATCAAACTCAGATCCTTTGTTGAAATTGGAATATCATAGGCAATTCACTCATTCATTAATATTTATTCCTTTAGGGGCTTTGATTGTTACTTTATTTGTACGTTTATTTTCAAGTAAATTTTTAAGTTGGAAGGAAACGTACTTTTATTGTTTTATTGGATATGCAACTCACGGATTTTTAGATGCTTGTACAAGTTATGGAACACAACTTTTATGGCCATTTACTGATGAAAGAATTTCTTGGAATTACATATCTGTTGTTGATCCACTTTTAACTATTCCCATAATTTTTTTAATAATTATTGCAATTTTAAAGAAAAATAAATTGATTACTTTTTTTGGTCTTTTTTATATTTTTCTTTATCTTGCAATAGGACTATTTCAAGAAAATCGTGCAGAGAATATTGGTCAATCTATTGCTAATTTAAGAGGGCATGAAAGTAAAAGATTAACAGTTAAGCCAAGTTTAGGAAATCTATTTTTGTGGAAAGTTATATATGAATATAATGGCTTTTACTATGTAGATGCAGTTAGATTGCTTTCAAAATCTGAATATTGTAAGGGAACCAGAATAAAAAAACTAGATACATCAATAAGTTTCATGGAATTAAGTCAGAATAGTCAACAATATAAGGATATTCAGAGGTTCGATTGGTTTTCTCAAGGTTATTTAGGTTATGGAAATCAAAAAAATATTATAACTGATGTAAGATATTCTGCGGTACCAAATGAAGTTGATGGTTTATGGGGTATTCAAATAAATCCTAAGAAGGACAAATCTGAGCATGTAGATTGGGTTGTTAATAGAACTAATTATAAAGCTAAGTGGAAAAGATTTTTTGACTTATTGTTAGGGAAAGGTTGTGAAAAGATTCATTAACTGAAATCAATATTTTCTAGCTCACTTAGATCTTTACAACTGAAAATATTATCGACTAAAAATTTAAGTTTTTTAATCTCATTTCTTTTTATATTTGCGAAATCTAAATTAGCATGAAATTTGTCAACAGCTTCTTCAAAACTTAAGGGAGCTTTTCTTCCCCCTCTTAAACAATCTTGTTTGGCTGACAAAACATCTCCATTTTTCATAAAAATAGAAATATCACCGGAATAATTTTTAGGATATTCATCGTTAGGATTAATCTCATAATTAATTTTTTGAGATAGTTTTGTTATTTCTGGGTCTTTTAAACGTTTTTCTGTAAATTGTTTTAGTCCAGCAACTCCGTCAATAAGTCCGACGGCAATACAATAAGGAACAGAGAATTTAGCTCCATATGGAGAAGATGGACTTTGTTTTTCCTTGATTGGTTCCCATAATCTATGAACTGTTCCTTCGCCTACTTGAGCCACGACTTTTTCTATTTCATTAAAATTAGTAATTTTATCTTTGAGTTTAATGGCACAGTCTATAAAGGGTTGAGCCATTGTTCCACAGGCATAAGGCTTTATAGCTAAATTATTGCATTCCCATCTATCTCCCAATTTATCTGTTATATGTGTAAAGTCAGGTTGTATGTTTTTTGTTGCAAAACTATTAAAAACTCCGTGAGTTCCTTCAAAAACTGTCCTTGGGCCAATAAATCCTGATTTTGCAAAATTAGCAGATTGCCATCCACAACCTGCGGCCCATCCAGGATGAAGGCGTTTTGTAGAGGTGCCCTCAGCTAGATATTCTATTATTCCTGATGCCATGCTACCTACAATTCCTAGGGCAGAACTTATCTGATTAGGTTTGTTTCCTATTATAGATGAAATTCCTACTGAAGAACCAAAAGCTCCAAAAATAGCTGTTGGATGAAAACCTTGTCGGTGAACAGCTGTCGGTGCAACTAAAGCAAGCCTACATATCAGTTCAGAACCGATAGCTAAACCTTTTAGAAACTCAACTCCAGATAGTTTTTTTTCTTGGATTGTTGCTAACATAGCTGGAACCATTACAGCCCCAACATGAACTGGGGTTCCTTCAAATGTATCGTCAAAATCTTCACCGTGAACAGCTGTTCCATTTATAATTGTGGCATTAAATGGTGTTAGTTTTTTATTATGACCAATTAAACTACAGTTACCATTTTCTTGAAGGGCTTCAATTAAACTTTGAACATAGGGTTCATTTTTTGCAGACGTCATTAAGCCTAAAGAATCCATTACAACAATTTGTAATTTATTTTTTACTTCTTCAGGAATATCATTAACATCCAAATTACTGGTCCATTCAGCATATTTCTCTGCAACAAAGATATTATTGTTTTCATTCATACGATTATCTTTTTAATATTATTTCTTAGAGAAAAACTTTGTCCAAAATGGTGATGATAGACTTAAAAAAGTAAGTACAAAAAACAATAGGACAACGGGACTTTCTAAGAGTGCAAAAAAGTTATTGTCATGAATAATCATAGATTGTGAAAAGCTCTCCTCAACCAGTTTACCTAGAATTAATCCCATAACTAAAGGTGCAGCCGAAAATCCATTTCTATCCATAAAATAGCCCACAAGACCAGCCGCAAGCATAACCCATACATCAAACATAGATGATGCAAAAGAATAAGAGCCAATCATTGAAAAAATAAAGACAGCAGGCCAAAGTAATTTTTTTGGAATAAATGCAACTAGTGAAAAGAATTTAGCTCCAATTAATCCAATAAATAAAAAACCTAAATTAGCAATTAACATTGCCCCAAAAATTGCATAAACAAATTCTGGTGTCTCACTAATTAAATAAGGTCCCGGTCTAAAACCATGCATTATGAGAGCGGCAAGTATTAAAGCAGTAGATCCACTTCCAGGTATACCCAAAGCTAAAGTTGGAACCATAGCCCCCCCTGCTGCTGCATTATTTGCAGCTTCAGGACCTGCTATACCTTCAGGTGATCCTTTTCCAAATTTATCTTTATCTTTAGACCATCTTCTTGCTTCATTATATCCAATTATAGCAGCAACTGTTGATCCTTCTGCTGGAAGTATGCCTATAAAGGTGCCAATTCCTGAAGATCTTAGAATTGTGTATTTTAATTTTTTTAATTCTGCAAGGGATGGAAGTCTCAAGGCTTTAGCTTGAATCCGTTCTACAATGGCATTTAATTTTTCAGATTGCTTAAATAACTCACTTACAGCAAATAAACCAATAAGCACTGGAACAAAATGAATACCTTCTTCAAGGTCTGGGATATCAAAAGTGAATCTTTCAACTCCGGTAGTAAGGTGGATACCAATTGTTCCGATTAATACGCCAACTAAACCAGAAATTAGGTTTCTTAGAGATGATTTTCCACTCATTGATGCAAGCATTGACAGAGCAAATACTGCGAGCCCAAAATACTCAGCTGGTCCAAATTCTAATGCAAGTTTTGCTAATAATGGTGCAGCAAAAATAAAAATTATTAAACTAAAAATACCACCAAAAACACTTGATACTGCTGCAAGTCCTAGTGCTCGCCCAGGTTCGCCATTTTTAGCCATTGGATATCCATCTAAAGCAGTTGCTACGGCGGGTGGTGCTCCAGGAGCATTTATTAATATAGCTGTTATGGATCCACCAAAAGTCCCTGCACAATATAAAGCGGCCATCATAGAAATTGCTGCAACTGGATCTAGAGAAATTGTAAAAGGGATTAACAAAGCAATAGCCATAGGTGAACTTAGACCTGGTAATGCTCCTACTAAAACGCCTATTAAAACACCTGATAATATCAAAATTATATTTTCAAATTCTAATAATAGACCTAAACCTTTTGCTACATCTTCCAACTTTTAATCCTTGTTAATTTTTTAATAAATCTAATAATCCTGGTTCAAAGTGAACGCCAAGAATTATATTAAATAAAACTATTACAAATAATGGAAATCCAATTATGTAAGAAATTAATACTTTCAATCTTCTCTCGCCCCAATAAAGAGGTAATGAAATGCTCACTGCAATGATAGTTAATGCAGCTCCTAGTAATTGAGATGAAGCAATGATAGCAGTCAAAATAATCATTGTGCCTATAGTAGATTTTTCTATAGGTTTTGATCTAGCTGAATCTATATTTTTCCCACTTTTTTTCAAGAAAATATGTTCAAAAGGAATAATCAGTATCATTCCTAAAATAATTAGAAGTAGAATTTGAGGAAACATTTCAGGGGGTATATTGTTAGAAAATAAATCTGGAACTTTTTCAAATTTAGTTGTCTCAAACCACAGGAAAGCAATTACAGCAATCATTACTATTGCAATGATTGTGTCTTTTTTATTAAATAATGCACCCAGATTACTGGGTGCAGTTTTATCATTTTTCATTTCTATAAAACCTACAACTTTAGGTTAGTATTACTTAACTAAACCAAGCTCTTTTAGAGCTGCCTCAGCTACTTTATATTCAGCCTTAAGGTGTTTGTCCCATACCTCAGTACCAGCCACACTTGTTTCTACTGTTAGACCTGCACCAGCAAGATAACTTTTGAAAACGTCATGTTTCATTGCCTTAACCATAGCCTTTGATATTTGATCAATAATTGGCTGCGGTGTTGATGCTAAAACAGCATAACCTCTAGTTGTAGAACATTTAGCCTTTATTCCTTTTTCATAAGTTGATGGAACATTAGGATAGTCTTTAAGTCTATCTTCAGCCATAACAGCTAAGGCTCTGAAACTTCCGTCAGCTACTTGGTTTGCTGCTTCACTAACGTTTGGTAAAGTAGCATCAATTTTTCCAGCCATTAAAGCTTGAACCATTTGAGCTCCAGAACCGAAAGGAACAACCTTGAATTTTATTCCAGCTTCTTTGGCAAATTGAGCTAAACCGATATGCTCTGTTCCTCCAATTTGAGCAACACCCCAATTTAGAGGGGCCTTTTTTGAAGCGGACACAAGGTCTTCTAGGGTCTTAAAATTACCTTTGCCGGACACAGCTATAAAAGTAGGGTCATCCATTGCTCTTGCTACACCAACAATGTCATTAATCTTCATCTTAGATTTACCTCTTGCCATAGTATAAAGATGAGATTGAGTTAAAGCCATTATAGTATATCCGTCTGCAGGCTTAGATAAAACATAGTTTTGTGCTTTTGCACCTGAACCACCTCTTTTTGCAACTATTGAGATGTCAGCTTTTAAATTTCTACGAGTTCTAATCGAAACCATTCTTGCAGTAGTGTCTGTTCCACCACCATATTTTGCGTGGATAACAAGTTCAATTGCTTTGCTTGGGTACTTGTCTGCACTAGCTGAAGAAACTAGGCCAAAGGCACTTATTCCTGCTATAGCGACGACACCCAATCCAGCTTTTACAATATTTCTTCGAAAAGAATTATTCTTTTGCGTCATATTACTCTCCCAGTTTTAAAATTAAGAATTAAGTTTGCATTTGAAAAGTCCATAAATCAACTAATCTTTTAAATAATTTAATCGATTGATTAATTAGTTTAAATTTATTTATGCAGATATTTTCATTTCACCTTTTAATTGAGTTCTATGCATTATTCTTCTTGTGTTTGGGTCAAATGCATCTCTCTTGTGAAGAACATTTAAGTTCTTCCACATTAATAGATCACTTTTTTCCCATTTTTGTGTCCAGGTAAATTTTTCTTGAGTTGCGTGTTCCCATATTTGATCTAACAAATTTTCACTTTCTTCTATTTCCATACCAATTATGTAAGCATGTGGTCTTCTTCCTAAAAAGAGGAGTTTTTTCTTAGTATTATTATCTGTAATTATTATTGGGTGTCTGGCCCCAGGTGTTTCAGACGGATCGTCAACTTCTAAATAGCCTTTTCTTAGCATACCTGCACTATTATGAGCAGAATCATGGATCAAAATTTTACCATCAATTTTTTCCTTAAGTTTATAAGGTAATTCATCATATGCTAAAGTCATATTTGCAAAGTGAGTGTTACCCTGATTTTCTGGTACCTCTAGAGCATATAAAATTCCTGCTTTCGGAGGGATTTCTTGATATGTCATGTCTGCGTGCCAAACAGCTTCACCGTCTCCCAAATTTCCGATAGGAGTACCTTCTTTATTTTTTACATTTGAAATTACATTTATTTCGGGAAACTCTGGTAAAAATTTTATCCCATATGGATTAGGCCCAGGGGGATCCAATTCTCCAAAATTTTTACTAAAGTTTATTAATTTGTTATCATCTAAATCCTGTTTTTTAAAGACTAAAACTAACCGTTCATCCCAACATTGATTTAAAAATTTTATCTGTTCTTGATTTAATTTTTGACTAAGATCTATCCCTAAAATTTCACCACCTAAGCTAGCAGCGCTTTTTAACAACTTCATTCTTTCTTCCTTAATAAATTTATTTATATATAATTTCTTTATAAATACTGTATTTTTCTAATTTATCTCTGTCAATTTGCAGTTTCCAATTATCTTCAGTCTCTAAAAAGCCATCTTGAAATTTAATAGGGTTGGATAAAATCCTAGCTTCAGGTTTTATTTTTAAAAATCCATTATATTCACCGGCATTTTCAATCAAGCCACTTGCAATTTTAGCTTCCATCCAACAATTTATTTCAGAGCCTAATCCGTCACCAATCACAATTTCTAAGCCTAAACTATGAGCGTAATTAATTGATTCCGTTAATTTTGAAATAGAGACAAACCGTTTTAGTTTTAGTTTGCATAAGCTCACACCGTCAATGTGTGATGCTTTTTCAATATCTTGCATGCTGCAAATAGGTTCATCTAACATAATTGGTACGCTTGATATTTTTGCAACTGCTGCATTAGCTTCCCAATCGTCGGCATCACAAGGTTGT
Source organism: SAR116 cluster bacterium AG-390-L20 (assembly GCA_003278095.1). GTDB lineage: Bacteria > Pseudomonadota > Alphaproteobacteria > Puniceispirillales > Marisalimonadaceae > Marisalimonas. The sequence goes on from QCHB01000001.1 coordinate 140,173, forward strand.
TCAAATAATTCTATAAAGTTAGGTTCCAAACCTGTTACAAATTTGCAGCCTTCAACTTTTGTATATGCTCGATTAGCATCTATTCTAAGATTAGCTCTTCCATTTAAGTTTTTTTGAATAGTATCAATTTTTTTGAGATCTAAACTCACATTTCTACCAACTTTTATTTTGATTGTTGTAAAACCCTGTTCAGTGACTTTGTCTAATTCATCCCTTATTTCTATTTCTTCTTCTGCATTAAATGCCGTTAATAATTTCATTTTAATAGGTTCTTTACCGCTTAAAATACTAGGATTTGTGAGCATTTCAATTGCTGTATGTAAGGCGCTAGATGCAACAATACTTACATGAGAGTGAGATAAAATAATTTCTTTAGCTTCATTAAATGTTTTGTTCAAAATTAATTTTGATAATATTCTTGCGAATGTCCATCCACCATCTCTTGTTTCTTTACTTGAGCCAGGAGATATATGTTGTTCTCCCCATCCCTCATTACCTTCATTATCAATAATGTGAATTAAAAGAGGTTCAAAAGAATGGAACGTGTTATATGATAATTTGTAAGGTTTAATTAAGGGTAAATCTAACCGGTAAATTGAAATTTTAGTTATTATGCTATCTTTATTACTCATAAAAAATCCTTAAAGTTTATCAATTAATATATTAACAACTCTAAAAAAGTATATACTGTAAATATACTTTTAATGATGATTTCTGATAAAGGAGAAGAAATGCCAATTTACAGCTTAGGTGAAAAAAAACCTCAACTTCCAGAACAAGACTTATATTGGGTGGCACCTGATGCACATGTTATTGGAAATGTTATTTTAGGTAGAGACGTTGGTATTTGGTTTGGATCAGTTTTAAGAGGGGATAATGATGTTATTAAAATTGGTAATGAGACTAATATCCAAGAAAATACCATAATTCATGTTGATCCAAGTTGTCCTGTAACTATAGGTGATAATTGCACGATTGGTCATAATGCAATTATTCATGGATGTACTATTGGGAATAACTCTTTAATTGGCATGGGAACAACAATTCTCAATAATGCAAAAATTGGTAATAACTGTCTTGTAGGTGCAGGAGCTCTGGTAACCGAAAACAAAGAATTTCCGGATGGATCACTAATAGTTGGTTCACCAGCTAAAGCAGTAAGAGAATTGAGCCAAGATATGATTGATAATATTACGCGCTCTTCTAAACACTACGTTATAAACTTCAAAAGATTTGTTGATGAAATGAAAGGAATCAAATAATTTTATCTTCAATTAAATTTTGGATATCTTTTTCAGAATATCCTAATTTATTAAGAAGTTCTGAATTATGCTCTCCAAGTTTAGGCGCTCTTTTAATATTTGCAGGAGTTTTTGAAAACTTCCATGGCGTTCCATGCACTTTCATATTTTTATTGAGTTCTGGATACCATACTTCAGTTACATAATTATTTTCTTTTAAATTAGGATCATTAGACGCTTCTAGCATTGTATTGACGTGAGTAGATATCATGTCAGCATTTCTTAAAATTGAAATCCAATGATCTCTTTTGTTAGTTGAAAATAATTCAGCAAGCTTGCTTAAGATCTGGGTTTTCTTTTCATCAGACTCAAATGCAAGACCAAGATCAATAAGGTTTTCTTTTTGAAGCACATCAAAAAATTTGAGTTCCTTCATTGCTTCTTGCCAATCATCTGGATCAAGTTGAAGTGCAAAAGGTTTACCATCAACGTCATTAAAACAAGCAGCAATTCCTGGGCGTTCTCTTGTACCATTGATTCTTGCACCCGTTATTGGTGGTCTGTTACTCCACATAGCTGTTGTCATTGTCCAGCCAAGAAGTCTAAAAGCACTTCCAACCAGAGACGTTTCTAACTTTTGTCCTTTACCAGTTTTCTGTGCATTTATATAAGCTGCTAAAATGCCCCCAAATGTTAAAATTGCACAACTTTCGTCAGCAACTGAAGCTACACCTGTTCTCAAATTATTACCTGGTATCGAATAAGCTTCAGCTATACCGCTCAAAGCTTGACCAACAGCATCAGTTCCAGGTAAATGTCCATCAGGAGCATCAGGTCCATAAGCAGAAACAGAAGCATATACAATTTTAGGATTTATTTTATTAAGTGTATCGTAATCAAAGTTTAATTTTTCAGCAACACCAGGTCTAAAATTTTGTCCGAATATATCGGCATCTTTTACTAAATCATGTAGTATTTTTTGACCTTTATCAGACTTAAGATTAAGCGTTAAGCTTTTAACTCCTCTATTATTCGTTTCAAAAAAAGATCCAGTTGATCCCATTAAATATCCAGACCCTCTATTATTATCACCTTTGCCTGGCGTTTCTATCTTAATTACTTCAGCTCCAAGATCTGCCATAAGCATGTAGGGTACTGTTCCAGCTTGAGCTGTTGAGCAGGCAACTATTTTAAGACCTGAAAGAGCGCCATTTATCTCACTCATCTTAACCTCTATTTTTCTTCTAGTTTGGGCATATTGTATCTATCTTCAGGCTTGAGCCAGCCTTTATAGTTTGGTTTTCTTTTTTCAGCAAAAGCACGTCTACTTTCCATTCTATCTTCTGTATCTCCATGAAGGTGAAGTTTCTCAGCTAGATCAGCAATGTTTGGACTAATTCTTGGTGCCATATGCTTCATCATGTAAAGTGTATTAACTCTGGCAGCAGGAGGGAGTGTAAGAAGGTGTTCAGCCATAGAATATGCTTCACTCATTAAATCTCTTGCTTCCACAAGACGATTAATGAAACCAACCTGATGCATTCTTTCTGCTGTAATTCTGTATCCAAATGCCATTTCTGTTGCTACTGGATGAGGTAGATTTCCATAATGACCATGATTATAACCACCAAGAAGCCACCTCTTAGCCTCTGACATTTCAAATATAGCTTCTTTTACAGCTATTCTTAAATCTGTTCGTTCAACCAGCATGAAACCACCACCCATAGCAAAACCATTTACAGCTGCTATAACTGGTTTTTTAAGTGCTCCAGTTTGAAATGGATCTACCAAATTTTCTTCAACAAATTCTTTTGGAGAGCCAGGTATACCTCTATCTAGAGACTCTTTCATGTCTTCTCCCGCACAAAAGCCTCTACCTGTCCCTGTCAAAATTGCGACTTCAAGATCATTATCTTCATGAAACCTGTTAAATGCTTCCGCCATACCAGTTCTTATAACGGTACTCAAGGCATTTAATCTTTCAGGACGATTTAACCTTATCGTTATAATCTGTCCATTTATTTCAGTTTCAACAAAACTCATAGATATACTCCTACATGTAAAGAATCTTACGAAGATAATTTTATATACTAAAAATTCTTGCAAGTCATCGATATTAAATCATAATAAATTAATCGTATCTAAACTGTTATTAAGGGGTAAATAATGAAAACTAGAGCGGCAGTGGCTGTTGAGGCAGGTAAACCACTTGAAATTATGGATGTAGATCTAGAGGGTCCTCGTCTAGGAGAAGTTTTAGTTGAAATTAAAGCAACTGGTATATGTCACACGGATGAATTTACACTTTCAGGAGATGACCCTGAAGGGCTTTTCCCAGCAATTTTAGGACATGAAGGAGCTGGAATTGTCAGAGAGATTGGTAGAGGTGTGACTTCATTGAAAGAGGGTGACCATGTAATCCCACTTTATACACCTGAATGCAGAGAATGTGAGTATTGTCTTCACCCAAAGACTAACTTGTGTCAGGCTATAAGAGTAACTCAAGGTAAGGGAGTTATGCCAGACGGAACTAGTAGATTTTCGATAAGTGGAAAACCTATTCTTCATTATATGGGAACATCTACCTTCTCTAACTATACTGTTGTACCAGAAATTGCACTTGCTAAGGTAAATGAAAAAGCTCCCTTTGATAAAATTTGTTACATTGGTTGTGGTGTTACTACTGGTATTGGCGCTGTAATGAATACTGCAAAAGCAACAGCTGGCTGCAATGCTGTCGTATTTGGATTAGGCGGTATAGGTCTCAATGTTATCCAAGGTTTAAGAATGATAGGCGCCAACATGATTGTTGGCGTCGACATGAATAATAAAAAAGAAACCTGGGGTAAAAAATTTGGAATGACCCACTTTGTAAACCCTTCGGAGATAGAAGGTGACTTAGTAAATCACTTAGTTGAACTCACAGGAGGTGGTGCCGATTACTCTTTTGAATGTATTGGAAATGTAAATGTAATGAGGCAGGCTTTAGAATGCGCGCATAAAGGTTGGGGAGAGAGCATTATTATTGGAGTTGCAGGAGCAGGTCAGGAAATTAAAACTAGACCTTTTCAATTAGTTACGGGCAGAAGTTGGAAGGGTACTGCTTTTGGAGGTGCTAGGGGCAGAACAGACGTACCTAAGATTGTAGAGTGGTATCTTCAAGGGAAAATTGATATTGATCCAATGATTACTCACACATTAGAATTAGAGGATATAAATAAAGGTTTTGATTTAATGCATGCAGGCGAATCCATTAGATCTGTAGTTGTTTTTTGATGGAAAAATTATCAGAAGCATTTTCTTTTGGTGGGAAACAATTTGTCTTCAGTCACGCATCTATTGTAAATGATTGTAAAATGACTTTAGCAATCTTTACTCCCCCAAAAGTTAAAAATCCCCCAGTTTTATGGTACTTATCTGGATTAACTTGCAGTCATTTAAACGTTATGGAAAAAGGTGAATATAGAAAGAAGGCTGCAGAATTAGGCATGGTAATTATTTGTCCTGACACTAGTCCAAGAGGTGATCAAGTGCCAGATGAAAAAGATAATTGGCAGTTTGGATCTGGGGCAGGATTTTACCTAGATGCAACACAAGAGCCATATGATAAAAATTATAATATGTATAGTTATTTAAATGACGAACTTCCGAAACTTGTAGAAAATAATTTTGACTTTGATATGTCCAGACAAAGTATCTTTGGTCATTCGATGGGCGGGCATGGAGCTATGATAATGGCTTTAAGAAATCCTGAGAAATATAATAGTTGTTCAGCATTTGCCCCTATAGTAGAACCTTCAACAGCTAGTTGGTCAAGTGAAGCATTTAAAAAATACATTGGATTAGATAAAGATGACTGGCAAATGTATGATAGTGTTGCCTTAATTAAAAATGGTTATCGTTTTCCTGAAATTCTTGTTGATCAAGGGGAAGCAGATAGTTTTTTAGAAGAAGGATTAAGACCTTGGCTTTTAGAGGATGCGTGCAGAAAAGCTGGTATCAAATTAAATCTTAGAATGCAGCCCAATTATGATCATTCATACTTTTTTATTTCAACTTTTATGACTGATCATTTGAATTGGCATAGAGAAAGAATTTAAATTTTAATCTTTTGGAATTGAGTAAGTCAATGATGCATGAGCTACAGGCTCATCAATATCCTCAGAATATATTAATACATCTCCTACACTTAGAGTTTTGCCTAATTTTAAAATACGAGCTTCACTAATCAAGTTTTTTTCATTAGGTTTTCTTAAAAAATTAATTGAACAATTAGTTGTGACAGTGAGACTTTTTGGACCTATTATACTGAGTGTTGCTAAGTAAAAAGTAACGTCGGCTAGTAGAAACATTGTTGGGCCTGAAACCGTGGCTCCTGGCCTAAGGTGTTCACTGGAAATATGCATAAGCATTGAAAAATTTCTATCGTTCACTTTTAAGATTTCAAAGTTTTTTTTAACTTGTGGAAACTCTTTTTCTAAAAAATCATTAAGTTCCTCTTTTGTCATTAATTGGTTCATTATACACCCAATACTTTTATCTATTAATTAGAAGTCTACTTGCCATTGCGGGAGCTGCCCCAAGATAATTGGCTGGATCAACAATTTTTGACAAATCATCTCTATTAAAAATATTAGAAATTTTTTCGTCTTTTAAAAGTGAGTCAATAAATGGAATATTATTTTTTATAGAGTGACGACAGCAGTCATAGACTATATCGTGAGAAATTTGTCTACCAAGATGAGGGGCTAGGGCCATCATAACAGCTTCAGCAACAATTAATCCATTGGTTTTGTCAATATTTTCCTTCATTTTTTGTGGAGAAATTTCCAGTCCTTCTAAAAGAAATTTAGCGGCACTAAAAGATGAAGAAGCAATAATAAAGGCGTTAGGTAATGCATACCATTCAACATGCCATTGACCAGTTGCTCTTTCATGATCAAGAACCATAGCATCAAGCATAGACGAATGATGTTCCCGTAGTAGTTTTGAACAAGCTAACATCACCTCTGAAGAAATAGGATTTCTTTTCTGGGGCATTGTGGAAGAAGAACCTCTTCCATGAAGGAAAGGTTCAGCAACTTCCTGTGTTTCGGTTTGCATCATTAACATTACATCATAGGCTATTTTACCTAGCGAAGATCCTACCAAAGCAAGCCAACCAGTTACTTCACAAAAGTTATCTCTAATTGAATGCCAACTTACATCAGGCACATTCAAATTTAATTCGTCTGCTAATACTGATTGAGTTTTTAATCCATCAATTTCACCCAGCGAAGCAAGCGTTCCCGCAGCACCGAAGAATGAAAGATTAAACACACGAGCCTTAATTTCTTCTAGTCTTTTTATATGTCTATCAATACTAGACAACCAAGTTGATGCCTTATAGCCAAAAGGTACAGGTAAGGCGTGTTGTAAGTGTGTTCTTCCTGCCATTGGGGTTTTTATATGCTCATTGATAATTTTAACTAATGCATTTGAAATAGAATCTAAATCTGAAGACAGTAGTTTAAATCCTTCCCTTATTTGAATTACATCAGCAGTATCCATAATGTCTTGGGTAGTAGCGCCCCAGTGACAGTATTGTCCATAACCGTCACTTACATTATCACTTAATTGCTCTACTACAGGTAAAATAGGGTAGCCAACAATTGATGTCCTCTTTTGTAGTTTTTCCCAATCAATTATATTTATTTTGGCTGCGTCACTTATTTTTTGTCCAGCCTCACTCGGTATAATACCTAATTTAGACTGTGATCTTGCTAAAGCGGCTTCAACATCTAAATATAATTGAGTGGTTTTTTCATCTGAAAACAAATAATGCATTTCACTTGTTCCAAACATTTCACCCCATATTTTTGAATTAGTAACTAAGGCTGGCATTATTTATTTCCCTATCAATTATTTTGATACCAAGAGGCAACTCTCTTCTCAAGAAAACTATTCAATCCTTCAGTTGCTTCGCTAGTCATTCTCTTTTGAGAATGCTCTAGTATTAATTCTTCAAATTTATCGTCTGATAATATTAATCCACTTTCAATTAATGCTCTCTTTTTTGTCATTTCCAGTGCAATAGGAGCACACATTAACAAACTTTCAATAATAGACTTCACAGCATCATTAAGCTCTCCTGTTTTACAAATCTGGTGCGCCAGACCAATATTTTTGGCTTCATGAGCATCAAAACGTTCGCAAGTTAACGCGTATCTTCTGACGTTTCTGACACCTATACTAGCATTTAGATGAGGAATAATGATTCCTGCCATTACACCCCATCTTGCTTCGGCAATAGAAAAAATAGCATCTTCGCTAGCAACTACAATATCAGCTGCAGCTGCAATACCAGTACCCCCTCCAAAGCAGCCTCCATGTATCATAGCTATAGTAGGTTTTGGAAATTCTGTAAGTCCCTTTATTGCAGAAGCTGTTTTTCTGGATACCTCTATATTTTCTTCTTTATTTAATTTACCAATCTCTTTTAGCCACTCTAAATCTGCACCACCTTGAAAGTGCTTTCCATTACCTCTTATAAGAACTACTCTAACATCATCATTATTATATAAAGATGTAAAACTTTTAATTAGCTCGTCAATCATAGTTCCATTATAAGCATTGTTTCTTTCAGGACGATTCAAGATAACCTCAGCTATACCTCTGCTATCAACACTTGTTAAAACAACACCCTCACTCATTTTTCATCCTTCTTAACTAATTTTACAATTACCCTAATCTTTTAAGTCTAGAGCGGTTATATAAGTTTCTTTTATAGAAAACGCCCTAAGTCTTACAAAAACATTAAATTCATTTTTTAAAATATCACCAATTTTTTTTAGACAATTTTTGCTTTTATTTAAGTCTCTATTTTTTTTCTCTCTAAATCTCATTTCCCCATAAAGTTTATAATTTGAAGTAAATATTTTGCTTTCAACCCAAATAATTTGACAATTATCTTCTTCAGCATCGAGATCATTTATAATTATGTCTGTTAATTGTTTTTCAATAACGGTAATTTCTGACTTTTTAAAATTAGAATTTAATCTTTCATCGATATGTAAAATTAAAGAAGGCATATGGAAATTCCACTTATTTTGATATTTTATTAATTGATAATAATATATCTTTTATATTAAATAGTTTTTAATAATATTACTTTAAAAAAATTAGAGGTTCAGCAAATGAATAGTGAAGAATTAGATATCAATCATTTAAATAAATGGCTTGGCAATATAGAAATGGTTACAGATTATCTTACACCAATTGTTGAACAAAGGTATAGGGCCACTCTAAACATTGATCCAGGTGACCCTGTAATTGGTGATGCTGCGACTACTGGATTACATTGGATGTTAGGTTGGAATTTAAAAAAAAATGATGAACTTGGTGTTGATTCTCATCCCGCACGTGGTGACTTTCTTCCGCCAGTCCCACTGCCAAGAAGAATGTGGGCAGGAAGCCAAATTAAAGTAAAAGCCCCTCTTAGAGTAGGTGATAAGGTAATAAAAAAATCTAAAGTAGCTGATATCAAATTAAAAGAAGGTCGAACAGGCAAGTTATGTTTTGTAACTGCTGAATATGAATATTTAGTTGATGACGATGTTCGTTTACATGAATTCCATAATATTGTTTATCGTGATGTAACTAAGGCTGGGGGAGGGTCTGGAGTATCAGATGTTATACCAAAAGATGCAGATTTCACTGAAACAATTTTTATGCATCCTACTATTTTATTTCGTTATTCGGCAATTGGTTTTGTTGGGCACAGAATTCATTATGATTATCCATATTCTAAAAATGAAGAAAATTATCCTGATTTAATAGTGCATGGTCCCCTTCAAGCAACATTCTTACTTAGGGCTGCAGAAAAACTTAAGGGTAAACCCGTAACTTCTTTTAATCACAAAGTCATGGCTCCTGTTTTTGCTAATAGCGACTATATAATCGGCGCTAAAAAAAATACAGATGGAAGTGTTACTTGTTGGGGTGCAGTTGAAGGTTCGGGGATGACCATGCAAGCTGAAGCACATTTTGAATAAAAATTATAGGAGGAAAACATGGTATCGATAACAAAATTGTTTGGTAGTTATGGATCTAATTGTAAATTAGATAGCTTTAACGATGAAATGAGATTTTTTGCAAAAATGTCTATATTAGATTGGTGTGGTGTTGCGTATGCTGCAAAAAAAGAACCGGTTTCTAAAATTGTTTCTGAAATGGTTAAAGAAGAAAATGGTGTTAACCAAGCAAGGGTAATTTCTACTGGCCATAAAGTTTCCTCCAGAGGAGCAGCCCTAGCTAATGGAGCAACAGGACATGCATTAGATTATGATGACACGCATTTTCTTTTTGTCGGCCATCCAACTTCCAGTGCATTACCAGCTGCTTTGGCATTAGGTGAAGAATTAGATTCTTCGATTGAAGATATATTACTTGCCTATATGGCAGGAGTGGAGGTTTCAACGAGAATAGGACATATTTTAGGATACTCTCATTATAATGCGGGTTTTCACCAAACCGCTACCAGTGGTTCGTTTGGTTCAACAATTGTTGCTTCAAAACTATTAGATTTGAATGAAGATCAAACAATAAATGCTCTTGGATTAGTATCCACCAGAGCTTCAGGAATAAAATCTCAATTTGGAACTATGGGCAAACCATTTCATGCTGGAATGGCTGCATCAAATGGTATTGAAGCTGCTAAATTGTCAAAGCTTGGATTTGTATCAAAAGAAGATGGTATTGAATGTGATCAGGGTTTTTTCTTAACACACGGTTGGGATAAAAAAATTCCTCCTAGAGCTATAGAAAATTTAGGCACAGATTTTTTATTTCCTGAAATTAAATATAAGTTCCATGCATGTTGTCACGGCCTACACTCTTTCTTAGAGGCGCTGGATGAGATGAAATTAGAAAATAATTTCAACCCTGAAACAATAGAGGAGATTGAAATTGAGACTAACCCTTCATGGTTGAAAGTTTGTAATATTGAAGAACCAAAAACAGGCTTGGAATCAAAATTTTCTTATAAATTAACTGCAGCGATGTCTATTTATGGAAAAGATACGTCTAATTTAGATACATATAGCGATGAAATTTGTTTTGATGATAATTTAAATAATATTAGAGATAAAGTAAGAGTGATACCCAATGATAATTTAAGCAACACTCAATCTTTAATTTCAATTAAGGATGGTTCTAGTAATGTCAAAAACAAACACGACTTGTCAGATAAAATTGAGAATAATATTCTTGAAACTAAAATTGTAAATAAGTCAGTTTCTTTACTTTCAGAGACCAAATCAAATCAAATTTCTAAAATATTAAACGCCCCTAATGAAAATAAAGTAGATGCTCTAGTTGATTGTTTGGTTAGCTAATGATTGCACAAAATTCATCTAAAGATCTAGAAGGTTTGTTGGTAGTAACAGTTGAACAAGCCGTTGCTGCTCCGTACACATCATGTAGACTAGCTGATGCAGGTGCTAGAGTAATTAAAGTTGAAAGACCAGAGGGAGATTTTGCCAGGAATTATGATAGTAACGCACTTGGCAATAGTGCCTACTTTGTTTGGTTAAATAGGGGCAAAGAATCAATTGCCTTAGATCTTAAAAATAAAGAAGATATGGTGGTTTTTGAAAATATTATTTCTAAATCAGATATTTTAATTCAAAACTTAGCCCCAGGTGCATTTGAACGTCTTGGTTTAGATTTAAAAGAATTAAGATTAAACTATCCTTCTTTAATTACATGTTCTATTTCTGGTTTTGGAGATGAAGGCCCTTATAAAAATCAAAAAGCCTATGACATGTTAATACAAGCTGAAGCTGGAGTTATTGATATTACTGGTCTACCAGATAAAGAGGGATTTGACGGAAGAGCAAAAGTTGGTCCATCAGTTTGTGATATTTCTGCAGGTATGACCGCATATCAAGCAATTTTGCAAGCAATAATTAAAAGAAGTATAACTGGAAAAGGAAGACACATTTCAGTATCAATGTTTAATTCACTCGCTGATTGGATGAACCCTTTTTATTTAGGTTATGTTTATAATCAAAAAACTCCTAAAAGAAATGGTATGACACACCCAATAATTGTCCCATATGGAGCGTACACTTGTAATGACAAGCTAACTTTATTGATAGCAATCCAAAATGACCGTGAATGGGCCAATTTTTGTAAAATAGTGTTGGATGATGAATTTATGGCAAATGATAATCGTTTTAAAACTAATTCCGATCGAGTGGCTAATAGAGAGCTAACAGAGAAAATTATTCAAGATAAATTTATGAAATTTGAACGAGAAGAATTAATTAGAAAACTTGAAGAAGCTAGTGTTGCTTATGGAAGAATTTCTGATATGGAACAATTAAAAAACCATCCACAAAATAACTTTCTAGAAATTGATACAAAAAATGGAAAGGTAAAAGTTTTAGGCCCTGGTGCTATACATGATAATTTTATACCAGATGTAAACAAAATGCCTGAATTAGATGAGCATGGCAAAATGATTAGAACTGAATTTAGTTCTATATAAAATTATAAAAAATAGGAGTTTACTTTGAGAAGCATTTTATTTTTACCAACAGACAAAATTGAGAGATTACCTAAAGCTCTAGGATCTGGTGCGGACAAAGTAATTTTTGACTTAGAAGATGGTCTGGCTCACGATAAAAAAGCCCTTGGTAGATCTAATTTTGCTGATTTAGCAAATAGAAACTTTGATGGTCAACCGGACAAGTTTTTATTACGAATTAACGCCTTGGACACTAACGAATATCAAGATGATATAAATATGTTAAAATCTCTATCAACTCTTCCTTATTCTATAGCCATCCCCAAAATAGAATCTGCCGATGAGTGTAGAACTTTTTTAAAAGACCTTGGAACTAATATTTTAATATTACCACAGATAGAAACTCCACGGGGTATCGCAACAGTTGAGAGTTGGGATTGTTCTAATATAGAATTTTCTGGAATTGGATTTGGTTCAGCAGATTATTGCGCATCTACAGGTGGGGACATGGGCAAAGCTAGTTTAGCTTACGGTAGAGGTAAAATTATTAACGCCGCTGCTCTATACAATGCCGATGCCCTTGACGGTGTATGGTTAGATTTTAGAGATCCTGATGGTTGTAGAGAAGAAACCCAATATGTTAAAACTATGGGATTTAAAGGGCGGTTTGCTATTCATCCAGATCAAATTAAACCGATTCATGATGCTTACAGACCGACAAGTCAAGAATTAGAATGGGCAAAGGGTGTTTTAGAAGAAGCTAAAACTGCAGGTACTGGAGCCTTCAAATATCAAGGCAAGATGGTTGACGCACCTGTATTAGCAGTAGCTAGACAGATTATATCAAGGGAGGATTAGATGGATGATAACACATACGGAATTAGAAAAATAGGGGCACAAAGGTATAGAGAAGATCCAGGCAGATATTTTGAAGATTTTCAAGTTGGTGATGTTTACGAACATTGGCCAGGTAGAACAGTAAGTGAAGCTGATAATATATGGTTTACCAACCTAACAATGAATACACACCCTATACATTTTGATGCAAATTATGCATCTAAGTCAGAATTTGGAAAATATTTAGTAAACTCTGCCTTCACATTGGCTCTAGTAACTGGAATGTGTGTTAGCGGTACAAGTCAAAAAGCTATTGCTAATTTGGGATGGGAAGAAATTAAAATCCCAGCACCTGTATTTGTTGGAGATACTTTATATTCTGAAACAGAAGTCTTAGACAAAAGAGAATCAAAATCCAGACCAACTCAAGGTATTGTTAAGGTTAGACATATTGGGAAAAATCAAGATAAAGTTGTCATTATGGATATGGTTAGGTCTTTCCTTGTGGCTAAACGAGGGCATAGTGTTGTTGACAAAATTATAGAAGAAACCGCTAATTAGAGAGCAATATTAATGAGTTTACCTTTATCTGGCGTTAAAGTAATTGCCTTTGAACAGTACGGTGCAGGTCCATTTGGAACACAATATTTAGCGGATATGGGTGCAGACGTTATTAAAGTAGAGCCAGCAGGAACTAGCGGAGATTATTTGAGAGATATTGGCCCTTATTTCATAGATGGAGACAATAAGAATTCTGCATCCAGTATCTTTTTTCAAGCACTTAACAGAAACAAAAGAAGCATAACCTTGGATATATTAACCAAGGAAGGTAAAATTATACTCCAGAAATTAGTAGAAAATGCTGATGCCGTTTGTAATAATTTAAGAGGTGATGTTCCAGAAAAACTTGGAATAACATATGAACAACTTAAGCCATTTAATAAAGCTATTGTTGCTGCTCATTGTTCAGCATATGGAAGAGAAGGTCCTAGAAAAAATTGGCCTGGATATGATTATTTGATGCAGGCTGAGGCAGGTTATTTTTCATTAACAGGTGAGCCGAGTGGACCACCAGCAAGATTTGGACTTTCAATTGTAGATTATATGTCAGGACTTACAATGTCTTTTGGTCTAGTCAGTGCTGTTTTATCAGCAAGATCCCATGGTCTAGGAAGAGACGTAGATGTAAACTTGTTTGACACAGCTATGTTTAATCAAAGCTACATGGCTGCTTGGACATTAAATACAGAGTTTAAAAGTGAAAGATTAGATAGATCTGCTCATCCAATTTTAGTTCCATGTCAATTATATAAAACAAAAGATGGGTGGATTTATTTAATGTGTAATAAGGAAAGCTTTTGGCCAATATTATGTAAAAAAATTGGTAGAGAAGATTTAAGTAAAGACCAAAGATTTGAAAACTTTGCTTGTAGACAAGAAAACCGAGACGAAATTACTAAAATTCTAGATAATGAATTAATGAAAAAAAACACATCAGATTGGTTGAAAGAATTTGGTGGGATAGTGCCAGCAGCGCCAATCTTAGATTTAAAAGAATCTCTTGAAAATCCATTTTTACAAGATAGAAAAAATATACAACATCTAAAAACTAAACGTGGCGAAGATATAAGTTTATTGAAGACGCCAGTTCATTTATCAGATAGCAATTTTCGTGACAAAACTGCTCCAGAACTTGGTGATGATACGAATGACGTACTTGAGGAAATTGGTTTTAATAAAGAACAAATAAGTAATTTTACAAATAAAGGGATAATATAGTTTAAATTACATAACATATTAATCAATTTCTTCTATTTCATCGCAATTAGGGGTTTACCTCATTCATTTAAAGTTATAGTTTGTGATTCTAAATATTTGGAGGAAATTTTAATGAAATTTACTAAACTATCACTTTTGGGCGCAGTTAGTGCTGTAGCTCTTACGTTTGCAGCTGGGACTAACCTAGCTATTGCAGACGGACATGCGGTTAAACCTATTAAAATGCGTTGGGCTTCAGACCACTCTGGTCCTCCCCACCCAGCTGCAATTGCGGAGATGTTTTTTGCTGAGCAAGTTGAGAAAAAAATTCCTGGAAGTAAAGTTCAAATTTATTGGGCTAAGTCTCTATACAATGTTCCAAAAGGAACTCAAGCCTTAACAAAAGGTAACCTAGAGATGATGACAGGCCAGTTTGGAAAAACTTCTAGTGTAGAGCCATATGCTAACACAATTGTTGGTGCAGGAAAGTTAACAACACCTGGTGCAATAAATGGTTTGGACGGAACAAAGACTTTTGCTCAATTGAAAAAAGTTTTTAACGATAAACACGGAATTACTATTTTTGGTTCTGGACACTTGAGTATGTATATGGGTGCTGGTGCTGTAAAAAGTAGAATGTTAGTTCCTGGTGACTTTGCTGGAAAGAAAGTAAGAAGTATGGGTCCGGCTGAAAATGCTTTGTTAGGCGCATTAGGTGCTAATCCGACCACAATGGCTTTTGGTGATGTTCCACCTGCTCTGCAAACAGGAGTTATTGATGGATTGTTAACTAGTTTAGGTGGATTTAATGCCACTAAGGAGCAAGCCCCTTACTTTACAGTTGCAGGTATCAACGGAATCGTAGGTGACTACTACTGGATGGGTGCATCAAATAAATGGTGGTCTTCACTTGATAAAAAGCAACAAGCAGCTCTAACTGATATTATTATGAATGATTTTATACCTTATCAAAAGGCAATTAACTTTTGTAATGATAAGAGATTGGTTGATAAGTTTAAGGTTACTGACAAAAGTGCCCCTGGTATTTATGTGATGAGTCCTGCTGAAGCTGGCGTATTACAGAAAAAAGAAGGTGGTGCTACAAATGAATGGATTAAAACTAAAGTTGACGCTACTGGTGATAAAATGGTTGACCAGTTTACAGCTGAAGCAAAGGCTTTAGTTGCAGCTAATCCTATGGGTTCAAGTAATCTAGAAAAAACTGACTGTACAGCGTTTGCCTCAGATTTTGCTAAATTTGCAAAGGGAACTGCTTTATATAAGAAAAAGTCTAGAAAATAATATATCAAAGAAGGTCTGACTTCGTCAGGCCTTCTTGATTAGAATATTTATTATGGACAGTTTTTATAACATTTCTCATAAAATACAAGATTTGATAACTTCGATTTTGGGAAGATGTTCTGCAATATTAATGATAGCTGTCACGCTTTTCGCACTAGCTGAAATTATTAGAAGATATATTTTTGGTGTTGTTTTTGAATGGGGCCAAGATGCTGTGATTTACATGATGGTTTCTTCGGTTGCATTTTATATATGCGTTACCCAAATCAACAGGAGCCATTTAGTTATGACTGCTGTTCTACAATTATTAAATGCTAAAGGGTTCCATCGAACTGTGGGCTTTTGTAAGATTTTTATCTCCATGTTTGTCTCAGTTTTTACCGGATCTTTGACTTATACGGCTTATTCAACAATTGAGTACTCTATTCAAATTGGAGAAAGGACTGAGAGTTTGTTTTTCTATATGTGGCCATTTTACTTCATCTTGGCTATTGGAATGGGCCTAATGTCTCTAGTTGCTTTTCTACAATTTATAGAGGACGTGCATAGTTATATCAAAGGTGACCATTTTACGGCTACAGTTGAAGCGGCAACCGATGTATAACATAATTAATTTAGGAAATTAAAATGTGGGCTCTTGGTGGATCTTTATTTACCCTTTTATTTGCAGGTGCTCCAATTGGAATTGCCCTTGCTGGCGCTACAGCACTTTTAGTTTTATTTGATGACTTTTTAACATACAGCACACTATTTGAAGCTTTTTTTAGTTTTCTTACAAAATATACATTAGTAGCAATACCATTTTTTATTTTTGCTGGGTTTTTAATGGAAAAAACAGGACTAGTAGCTGGTCTGTTTAGATTTGCTGATTCTGTAGTAGGATGGGTTCCTGGTGGATTTGCCTATGCCACTTTACTTGCAGCCGTTTTATTTGGAGCTATCTCAGGTTCTTCAACTGCTATGGCTGCTGCAATGAGTGTTATTGCATACCCTGAATTAATCAAAAGAGGCTATCCTAAATGGATGGCGGCAGGTGTAATAGCTTCGGCTGGTGGTATTGCTCTTCTAATACCTCCAAGTATTACTCTTATTTTATTTGGAGTAATTACAGAAATGTCTATAGTTGACTTATTTTTTGCCGGCATTATCCCTGGTATAATGCTCGCTATTAGTGACGCTGTAATTATAGTAAGTGTCTCCCTGTTTATAAAATTACCAAGAGGTAAATTTGATTTATGTGAGGTATGGCGTTCTTTTAAGGATGCTGTTCCTGCTCTGCTAATGCCAGTAATTATTCTTGGAGGTTTATATGGTGGCTTGTTCACTCCTACAGAAGCGGGAGCAGCAGCGGCTAGTTATGCTCTCTTTTATGGATTAATTTTTAAACGCAAAACATTCGTTAAAGAGTTAATGCCCACAACCCTTAGAACAATGAACTTAACAGCAGTTGTTTTCTTTTTATTAGGTTGTGTGGGTATTTTCCAATTTTATCTTGCCAATATGGGTTGGCCGCAAATGATCGCAGAATGGGCTGGCGAACTAGGATTAACTCGTTTAGGCTTTTTATTTGCTTTGATGGGATCTTTGTTGTTTTTATCAATGTTTTTAACGGGCGTAGCTATTTTGGTATTAACTGTTCCTATTTACTTTCCTGTAGCATTAGCACTTGGTGTAGACCCGATCCATCTCGGAATACTAACTGCTCTTTGTATAGAGATTGGTAGTGTAATTCCTCCAGTTGGTTTAAATTTGTTTGCTGTAAGTGGTGTCACTGGTTTACCAGTAACTACAGTTATAAAAGGCTCATTCCCCTTTTGTATTTCTGATACGTGCGTTTTAATTATTGTACTTTTATTTCCTGCATTAGCTTTAACACTGCCAGAGCTTTTAGTGGTATCTCACTTTAAGTAGGTGTTCATAATAGTATTAGCATAATCTAAAAGTTGGTTATCATTTCCAAATTTTGTGACTAGCTGGCAGCCAATTGGCAGTTCTTTATCTCCCCTAAATAAAGGTAAGGTAACACAAGGGTTACCATTCAAGGACCATGTAGTATTAAACATCGGTGAGCCTGTATACTCGAGACCTGCAAGAGCTTCACCAGGAGCGCTTGGGGTGATAATCATGTCAATATCGTTAAAAATTAAATCTGTCTCATGTTTTAAAATACTTAGTTTCTTAAGGGCAATTTTATAGTGTTTATTGGTTACTTGATATCCATCATTTAATCTTCCGTTTCGCAACTGATCACTTAATTCGTCATAATGATTAAATCTCTCAAAAGAGATAGATCTTTTAAACTCATAACCACTTATGTCTAAATGTAATTCGTCTGCTTTAGATATTAATGCATCAATATTGAGGTCAATAATATTTAATTTATCTGTCCTAAGAGTGTCTATAAATGTCTTTAGGTTAGTCTGGGTAGATAAATCTGTTTTATTCCAGTGAGGAGTTTTTACAAAACCAATTTTCAATTTCTTCAAGTCTACATTTTGTGGTTTTAATATTTTTTCTTCTAATAAAATTGATCTAAAAAGAGATAAATCTTCTACTGACCTTGTCATTAGGCCTAATGTGTCAATTGAAGGAGAGTTTGGAAGAATTCCAGATTTATCAAAGTCCCCATATGTTGGTTTATAACCAATGACACCACAATAGGCTGCTGGTCTAATAACCGAACCAGTCGTCTGAGTTCCAAAACAAACCGGTGCCATCATGGAAGCAACAGCCGCTGCTGATCCAGAACTAGAGCCACCTGGAGTAAAGTCTTTATTATGTGGATTTGTTGTGAGGCCTGGCGCCCTATGTCCTAATTCTGTAGATACCGTTTTGCCCATAAACACACAACCGGCTTGCTTTGATACAGCAACCGATGCAGCATCTCTTGCTGGAATATTATTTTTGTAAAAAGGTGTACCAAAACCAGTAGGCACATTACTAGCATCTATAATGTCTTTTATTCCAAATGGTATACCAAGTGCGATGTCGTTATTTTGTTCATCTAATTGTTTTGATTTTTTTAGAGCATTTTCTTCATCTAAATATATCCATGCTTTCACAACATCTTCTTTTTCTTTGATTCTTTCAAAGCAACTCAATACCCATTCATGTATAGAAAGTTTCTTATTTCTTATAAGTTTAATTGCTTCACTTGCTGTTAATTCGAAAGGTTTTGTCATTTGTTTTTACTAAATAATTTCAAGATTGTATATACTAATGATTATTTTTTGGTTTTGTAAAATTAAATTATAGTTTAATATTTAATATAAATTGAGGAGAAATA
The DNA here is from genome assembly GCA_003278095.1 of SAR116 cluster bacterium AG-390-L20. GTDB lineage: Bacteria > Pseudomonadota > Alphaproteobacteria > Puniceispirillales > Marisalimonadaceae > Marisalimonas. Next base: position 159,107 of record QCHB01000001.1, read on the forward strand.
AATGGAAAATATGACTGAAAAATTTGCTGAATTTTGTGAACAGTTAAAATATGAAGATCTTTCTCCAGAAGTTATTAAAAGAACAAAATTACTTATCTTGGATACTGTAGGTATTATCATCAGGGCCAGACATGACGCAGAATCAACATCTAGCTTAGTTTCTGCAATTGATAAATTAGAAATGAGCAATGGTAGCTGCCAAGTATTTTCGGATAAAAAAACATATTCACCAAGCGCTGCAGCACTCTTAAATGGAACTTTAGCGCATTCTCTTGATTTTGATGACACACATGCTGAAGCCTCTCTTCATTCAAGTGCACCTATTTTATCAGCCGCGCTGGCAGCTGCACAGATGAATAAATCATCTGGCCAAGAATTAATTACAGCATGTGTTGTTGGTTACGAAGTTCAAATAAGACTAGGTTTGGCTGGAGGATCTTCAGCGCATTATAAAAAAGGATTTCACCCTTCTGCAACATGCGGTATTTTTGGTGCGGCAGCTGCAGCAGGATATTTGATGCGATTAACTAAGGAGCAGTATATATCTGCATTTGGCATTGCTTTAAGTCAATCTGCAGGGTCTATGCAATTTTTAACGGACGGTGCGTGGACTAAAAGATCTCACGTTGGGCAGGCTGCTCAAAATGGTTTAAGTTGTGCAATTATGGCTGGTGAAGGTTTTAAAGGTCCTTCACAAGCCTTTGAAGGACAATGGGGTTACTTACATTCCTATGCTTCAGGTGGTGATGTCAAAAAAGCAACAAATGGTCTTGGAGAAGAGTTTGAAACTCTAAATCTTGGTGTCAAACCTTATCCTTCATGTAGATATAGTCATGCTGCAATAGATGGATTAATAGAGTTAAAAAAAGAATTAAAATTTTCGTCTGATGATTTAGATGATATTGAAATAGGTCTTTCAGAAACGGCTTTGAATATAATTGGTTATCCATTAACTGACAAGCAACACCCTAAAAGTGTTGTTGATGGACAGTTTTCTATGCCATTTTGTGCTGCAGTTACAGTTAAAAGTGGCGGATTGCAATGGGATGATTATAAAAATCATCTAAATAATAAAGATACACTCTCATTATGTAATAAAATAAAGGTAAGCCCTGACGAGGATGCAGAAAAATGTTGTCCTGAATATATGAGTGCCAAAGTAAAAGTTGTGGTAAAAGGAGAAAAATACGAAAAATTCGTAAAAATTCCTAAGGGAGAACCAGAAAACTTTATGGAAGATGTAGAATTTATATCAAAATTTAAGGGATTAACTGAGCCATATCTATCAAAACAAAGAGTTGATCAATTGACAGATTTAATGCTTAAAATTGATCAAGCTAACAATGTAAATTCAATATTTGAACATAGTCAGATTGATATTTAGATTTATTTAGGAGTAAGTTTATGAATGATCAAAGAGTTCTTGAAGTCGAACAAAAAAGTCCTGTTTCAGAAGAAGATAATCTTATTATAGATACAGTAAATAAGTTTCTTGAAAGAGATGTAAAGCCATTTGTTAAGGAGTTTGAATCAGAAGATAAATACCCTCAATTAATTGCTGATAAAATGGCAGATTTAGGTCTTTTCGGAGCAACGATATCCCCGGAATACGGAGGCTTGGGTTTATCTGCAGTTACTTATTCCAAAATTGTGGAAAATGTCTCTGCAGTGTGGATGTCTGTATCAGGTATTTTTAATTCTCATTTAATAATGTGTGCGGCTGTTGAGAGGTTTGGTTCCGAAGAGATGAAACAGTTTTATCTTCCAAAGTTCGCAACCGGTGAAATAAGAGGTGGTATAGCATTAACTGAACCAGATTGCGGAACTGACCTCCAATCAATTAAAACAAAAGCAGAAAAAGTAGGAGACGACTACATCATAAATGGGACTAAAACTTGGATAACAAATTCAGTTCAGGGTTCGATTTTAGCAGTTTTAGTCAAGACTGACACAAATATTAAACCTGCTCACAAGGGAATGAGTTTAATACTTGTAGAAAAAAAGCACGGATTTGTAGCCAGAAAATTAAAAAAACTTGGATATAGAGGCATAGATACAGGAGAGGTGCAACTTGAAAATGTAAAGGTGCCTAAGTCTAACCTTATTGGTGAAATAGAAGGCAAAGGTTTACAGCAAATTCTAGCAGGCCTTGAATTAGGTAGAATAAATGTTGCAGCAAGGGGCGTTGGAGTTGCTAGAGCATCTCTAGACGATTCTATAGAGTATGCTAAAACAAGGAAAACTTTTGGTAAGCCTATAAGTGAACATCAATCAATTCAAATTAAATTAGCTGAAATGGCAACTAAGCTTGAGGCATCAAGGTTACTTACTGAGCAAGCAGCAAAAGCTTACGATTCAGGAAATAGGTCCGATTTGCAGGCAGGAATGGCTAAACTTTTTGCTACTGAAACAGCATTGTTTAACTCTACAGAAGCAATGAGAATTCATGGTGGATTTGGATATTCTCCAGAATATAATATTGAGAGATATTATAGGGACGCACCTCTATTAGCAATAGGTGAGGGTACTAACGAATTACAAAAACTTATTATTGCCAAGCAATTAGTTTCAGATAATTAAAAGTACTGATTATAAAAAATTGTTGTACTAAAAGCGCCTACTCCAACTAGTAATCCCATAATTGGTTTTTTGGGCAAGCATAAAAATACGATTACCCCAATCACGAATGGTATTAATCTTTCAAGCATATTAGTTTGAGCTAAGGCGCCAGTAGGGAAGAAAATAACTCTAACCATCAATCCTGTAGTCATCGCAAAGGCAACAGCATTTATCCATTTTGCAAAAAGGCCATCTTTATCGATTTTGCTAGATAATGTAAGACCAAGAATTCTCCAAATAAAAATACCTAGCCCTGCGACTAATAACATAAACCAAGGCATCAACTCTGGGCTAATAAATGAAAGATCATGCATTAGATTTAACTTTTTTTAAAAGATAATTAATTAAAAGTCCCAACGTTCCGCCAACCAAACCGCCAATAATTATACTCCAATCACCAATATACGGATAGAGAATGGGTCCTATTATGCCTCCGCTTAGAACAGCAACCCTATAATATAATTCTACAGCTCTTAACATTAAAATTGTTATATATAAGGGCATTATGAAAACAGGAATGGAGACAATGTCAGTCGGCAGAATATCGTATAATTTAAAACCTATAATTGTTGTGAATGTATTAATAGTTATTAGAGCCAAACTTAGACCCCTAAAAAAACTTAAAAGTTCTCTCTCTTGAAACTCATTTTTAATTTTTATTAACTCAGCCCAGCCAGTTGGACTTATGAGGTGTGCCCACAATAATTTTGAAATGAATGGTATTTTGTGACTATGAATATTCATTAAAGTCATACCAGATAAAACTAAAAAGAACTGTCTCATATTTGCTAGCAAGACTGTTGTGAAGAGCAAAAATATTGGTGTTCCAGCAGTATATAGTGATACAAATATAACCATTCCTGGCATACTCCATAGTACAATCAATGAACCAACGGTCAGATAAAGATCAAGACCAGCTTCACCAGCGAAAACTCCAAAGCCAAACATAGCTGCACTCATTCCTATTCCAGGAAAACCAAAACCGGTTAAGATACCTTTTTTAAAGGGACTATAATTTTTCTTCATAAACTTATTTTTTTCTAAATTATTGTTTTGCTATTAGATCTATTTCAACCGACGCACCAACAGCAAGACCTGTCACACCAATACATGTTCTTGCAGGAAGTTTATTTTCATCAAAATAAGATTTATAGATTTTATTTACTTTATCAAAATCTTGAAAATTTACTAAATAAACCCTTACAAAAGTTACCCTTTCCAAAGATGAACCTGACTGTTTTAAGACGTCCATAAGGTTCTTCATAACTTGATGAGTTTGTTCTTCTACGTCATTACTAACTAGTACGTTTGGATTATTTGATAATGTTGGCATCTGTCCAGTAACAAAAATAAAGTCGCCTGCCTTTACAGCATGGCTAAACGGACCTACTCTTTTAGGACCATTTTCAAATACTAAATGTTCTATATCCAATCGACTGCTCCTAGTTAGATTATTTGTTGTCAAAAGAGTTATTTCAAATAAACTTATATTAACAGGGGGACTTTTCAATGAGATTTACAAATAAAACTGTATTTATTACGGGTGCTGCTGGCGGTATAGGTCGTCAAACTGGATTAAGTTTTGCCAAAGAAGGTGCCAATGTAGCTGTTTCAGATTTAGATTTTGATATGGCTGAAAGAGTTGCAAATGAAATAAAATCTGCTGGCGGTATTGCAGAACCATTCAAATTAGACGTAACAAATCAGAATGAAACAATTGAAACAATGAACAATGCCTACGAACATTTTGGAGGCTTAGATGTAGCATTTTGTAATGCTGGTATAAGAGAAATTGTTTCTCCTTTAGAGTTATCTATCGAGGAATGGAGAAAGGTTATTGACATTAATGTTACTGGTGTTTTTATTACTGCCCAAACATTTGCAAAACATTGTATAAAAGAAAAAATAAAGGGTAACATAGTTATAACATCATCAACTTTAAGTGTAACGGCAGCACCGAATAGATGTGCCTACACCTCTTCTAAACATGCTACAGCTGGAATGACTAAACAATTAGCGATCGACATGGCTAAGTATGATATTAGAGTTAATGCAGTGGGGCCAGGTGTTATTCGGACACCTTTAACAGAAAGATATTTCCAAGATGAAGAAGCTTCTCAAAAAGTAAGAAACTTACACGCTATGAAACGTTGGGGAGAACCCAATGAGATTTCGAGTGCCGTTTTGTATTTAGCCAGTGAAGAAGCAAGCTTCTGTACAGGCACAAACTTAATTGTAGATGGTGGTTGGACAGCTGGTAAGGATTGGTAGTTAATTTATTTTTTCTAGAACTGGATGCAAGTATTTTAAAAATTCTTCTGGGTTTTCACTCATTGGAAAGTGACCAACATTCTTCATTTTAACCATCTCGATTCCAATGGTGTCAGCAAGAGACTTTGTTTCTTCTGGAGTTGCAGAATAATCATATTCACCTGTAAGTAAAAATATTGGACATTTTGAATTATCTATTTTTTTAATTTCTGTTCCAATATTTCCATCAAATTTATAAAAAAATAAATCCCCTTTAAAAATACCAGGTCCACCTTGCATATAATGCCACATAGTCTCAAACTTATCATTTTCAGGGCTCGTTGGAGCCATTAAACCATAAGCAATTCCGCCACAGACTTCACCGCCATGTACATCTTGCCTATGAAGCCAACTAATATCGTAATAAGGATCTAAATGTCCGGCACTTTGAAGTCCTATTAGGGCTTTAAATTTTTCAGGGAAATTTATAGCTAGATGTAGTATAATTCTACCCCCTATTGAACAGCCCATAACAACCGGCTTAACTAATTCTAAACCGTCTATAAAGCTCATTATTTGAGAAATATATGACTCAGTTGAAAGTTTATAATGCCCAACTTGTGAATTTTCGGGAGGTGACGATTTACCATGCCACGGCATATCAAAAACTATAACACGATATTTTTTTAATATTTTTTTATCGTTTAGAAGAGCTCTGTATTGTCTTCCATCAGAGCCTGCAGTATGTAGACAAACTAAAGGAACACCCTCACCAGCTTCTTCCCAGTAAATCCTGTGTTTAACTCCGTCAATTTCAAACTTACCATAATTACCAGTTATAGGTTCTTTTTCAATTTTCATTATTACTCTCCGCTGGTCTTAGAGAGGAAAGGAGCAATTTGAAGTATAGTAAGTGTGACATTAAGGGATGCAGATCTCCTTCAAATTTTAAAACCTTTCTTCTAAGCATTGCGATAATGTCATGTGATCCTGGTTGAGGAGTTGATTGCAAAAATTTCAACCACTCATCCTTTGATGCTGTTAATTTAAAAATATAGCTTGGCATTACAAACGGTCCTTCTTCGACATTTGTTACATTGCCTTTTTCAATACTTACTAAATATTCATCATCAACAGTGCTTATCATGAAACATGTATTAAGGTACTGCGCCATAATTGAAAGTTGGCTTCGTCTTTCATTTTTTTCAATTAATGATTTAAACATACAAATCTCGAAACATATTTTGTAAAGATTGGCATATTATTAATTTATTACCAATTAGATTTTTTATTTGATATGTTAATAAATAATTATAGGTCTGGAGGATTAGATGAACGGAGCAGAAAGTTTAGTTGGCACTCTATTAGAAGGAAATGTAGACGTCTGTTTTACTAATCCAGGAACATCTGAAATGCATTTTGTAGCAGCTTTAGATAAATACGATAAAATGAGAAGCATTTTATGTCTATTTGAGGGTTGTGCTACAGGAGCAGCTGACGGCTACTTCAGGATGAAAAGGTCTTCGGCATCTACTTTACTACATTTGGGTCCTGGTTTGGCTAATGGCCTTGCAAATCTTCATAATGCAAAAAAGGCAAGTTCAGGAATAGTAAATATTGTTGGGGAACACGCCCTTGATCATATAAAACTCAATGCTCCATTGACTTCAGATATTGAAGGGATAGCAAGACCTGTTTCTCATTGGGTTAAAACCAGTAAATCATCAAAAAATATTGCAGTTGATGGAGCTGAGGCTATTGAAATGGCAAACGTTAATCCAGGACAAATTGCTACTTTGATATTACCTGGTGACACTGCCTGGAATGAAGGAAACGCAATTCAATCTGTCAAATTAAAAAATAAATATAGTATCTTTTCCTCAAATTTAATTGATGAAGCTGTAACAGCTCTTCGTGAAGCTAAAAATCCTTTAATACTTGTAGGCGGTTCAGCGTTAGAAGAAAAAAATCTAATAAAGCTAGCAAAAGTAGCTGATAAAATAGGTTGCCCAATGAAAACAGATTGGTTTAATGCTCGGTTAGATAAAGGTGCAGGAAGAATAAACTCAGTTAGAATACCTTATGTGGTTGATAAAGCTGTTGAAGTTCTAAAAGACTTTGACAGCATTATAATTATAGGAGCAAGGCGACCTGTTGCTTTTTTTGCATATCCAAATAAGCCAGGTGTGCTAACACAAGAAAGTACAAAGTTTATTGAATTAGCGTCACTTTCAGACGACATTACTACTGTTATTAATGAGCTATCAGATAAAGTAGGAATTAGTGATAATAACCCAAGCACAGTATCAGAACTCAAAATTCCTGATATTCCAAGTGGTCCCATTAATCCAACTTCGCTTGGTATGGTTTTGGGTGCTCTTATTCCAGAAAATGCAATAGTTGTAGATGAGTCTGTAACTACTGGAAGAGAATTTTTTTATCAAACAGCTGGTTCTTATCCACATACATGGCTTAATAATTGTGGGGGATCAATTGGTTTTGGAATGCCAGTTGCCATAGGTGCGGCAGTTGCATGTCCTGACCAAAAAGTTATTTCCTTAGAAGGAGATGGTAGTGCGATGTATACTGTTCAGTCTTTGTGGACAATGGCCAGAGAAAATTTAGACATAGTCGTATTAATATTTGCAAACCAAAGTTACAAAATTCTACAAGGTGAGTTAACGAACGTTGGTGTTGATAATCCAGGCAAATCAGCTTTGGAAATGTTATCTTTAAAAGATCCATCTTTAGACTGGGTATCAGTATCCAAGGGTATGGGAGTTGATGCAGTTAGAGTAGATAATATAGAAGATTTGGTAAAAAATTTTAAGCATGGATTAAAAGACAAAGGCCCATTCTTAATTGAAGTAATGATCTAAAGAATTTCAGCGTAACAAAATTGTAATAATTTAAGTCTATAAAGATTAAGTTTTGAGGGTTCATATAGTAATAATTGATGAATTTAAGGTAGATTATTACTGAATGAAACTCAAAACTACAATCTTTGAGGCTAAATTGTCTTTAAACCTAACAACAAAAAAAATTATTAGTCATCAAAAAGATAGATATTTTGATCGTGAAATTAGTTGGTTGTCTTTTAATGAAAGGGTTTTGCTTAAAGCGTATGATAAGACAATTCCATTTGGTGAAAGATTAAGATTTGTAACCATTTCATCAGAAAATTTAGATGAATTCTATATGGTTAGAATAGCTGGTTTACTTCAGTTAATAAGTCAAGGCTCTAAAATAGTCCCAGAAACTGGAATGAGGGCAGATGAATTATTAAAATCTGTACTGAGTGCTTCCAAAGATTTAAAAAATAAACAACAAAAATGTTTGAAGTATTTATTAAATCAAGAAGAAGATTGTAATGTTTCAATTTTATTTGAAAATCAATGGAATAAAAATGAATTAAAGTGGCTTGAGGAATATTATGAACAAAATATTTTGCCACTTCTCACTCCAACTACATTAGACCCCGCACATCCTTTTCCGTTTATTCAAAATAAAGGTAAGTGTGTGTTAATGGAAATGAAGGATACCAACGGTAACAATATTAACTGCGTGGTTTTACTTCCTGATAATATTGATAGATTTATAAGGTTACCAGGTGAGCTCCAAAAATATGCAATGTTGGAAACACTAGTCACAAAGTTTGTTCATCTAATCTATCCAGAATATAAATTATTAAAATCAGGTATGTTCAGAGTAGTAAGAGATGCTGAAATAGAAATAGATGACGAGGCAGACGATCTGATAGGACAATTTGAGTCTGCAATTAGAGCAAGAAAAAGGGGTGGAATTGTCTCCCTGATTTTTTCCCATGACTTATCCAAAACTGCACAGAAATTATTGACAAGAGAATTAAATATTCCTGATGAACATATATTTGTAGCAGAAGGATTTGTTGGCATAAGTGACTTTACAGAAATAATAAATAATTTGCCCAAACAAGATTTATTCAAACCTTATAAACCTAGAATGCCACAAAGAATTTTGGATTTTAAAGGTGATTGTTTTTTAGCCATAAAGAATAAAGAAATAATAGCTCATCATCCTTATGAAAGTTTTGATGTTGTCTTAAGTTTACTTCAACAGGCAGCTATTGATAAAAATGTTCTGACGATACGACAAACATTATACAGGACTTCACCTGACTCTCCTATTGTGCAAGCATTGGTAGCAGCTGCTGAGGCAGGTAAATCTGTTGTCGCAGTAATTGAATTAAAAGCTAGATTTGATGAAGATAATAATGTGCAACTAGCTAGAATCCTAGAAAGAGCGGGTGCTCAAGTTGCTTATGGGTTAGTTGATTTAAAGGTACACGCAAAATTATCTTTAATAACAAGAAAAGAAGGAAAAAAATTAGTTTCTTATGCTCATTGTGGAACTGGTAATTACCATCCATATACTGCTAAAATTTACACAGATTTTTCATTATTTACTATGGATAAAAAAATATGTGAGGACGCAAGATCAGTTTTCAATTTTCTTACAAGTCATGTTCAACCAAAACAATTAAATAAGATGATAATCTCACCTAACTCCTCATTTGATTGGCTAATGGAGAAAATTGATAATGAGATAGATAATACTAAAAAGGGTTTTGAAAGTGGAATTTGGATTAAATGCAATGCTATTGTCGATCAAAAAATTATTGAGAAACTATACGAAGCATCTAATGCAGGTGTAAAAATTCATTTAATGGTTAGAGGCATTTGTTGTCTCCGCCCTAATGTTAAAGGGATGTCAGAAAATATTAAAGTTTCAGCTATTATTGGAAGATTCCTTGAACATGGAAGAATTTATGTTTTTGCAAATAAAGGAAAACTTCAATCTGAAAGTAATCTAGTTTATATATCTTCAGCTGACATAATGCCCAGGAATTTATACCATAGAGTTGAGGCTTTTATACCATTAGAAAACAAGACAGTCAGAAACCAAGTTCTTACACAAGTATTACCTGCCTTAATAAACGATACAAAAAATACTTGGCAATTAAATGAATATGGAGAATACTCCAAGAATGAGGACGAGGATAAGTCATTTTGTGCGCACACGTATTTTATGAATAACCCAAGTTTATCGGGACAGGGAAGCTTAGCTAAAATACAAGAATGAATGAATTAGCATTAAGTTTTGATAAGAAATTAAGTAAAGGTAAATTGGCAATAATTGATATTGGATCAAATTCCATTAGATTAGTAATTTATCCTCAAAACGGTAAGTATCCTTTTCCCTTATTTAATGAAAGACTAAACTGTAAACTTGGTAAAGGTTTATCTCGAACCAAAAAAATTTCAAACCAATCAATTTCGAGAGCTTTATCTGCAATAAAACGCTTCGCATACATTGTGAAAACAATGTCAGTTAAACACCAGATACTTATTGCTACTGCAGCAGTCAGAAATGCTAAAAATGCAGGTGAATTTCTTCGTCCTGCAGAAAAAATTTTAAATCATAAAATTAAAATTTTATCTTCCAAACAAGAATCACACTATGCTTCTTTAGGTATCCTTAGTAATATGAAAGTAGACAATGGGCTTATAGCAGATCTAGGTGGTGGAAGTTTAGAACTTATTCTTATTCAAAATGGAAAAAAAATTCACTCTACAAGTTTAGATATAGGCCACTTATCAGAAATTTCTAATGAAGAAATTAGAAGTGAGATTAATAAAGTTGACTGGTTAAAAAGTGCAAAAGATCTAACTCTATATGGAACAGGTGGAAGTTTTAGAGCTTTAGGTTCAGCATATATTAAAAATTACAACTATCCTCTTACTTTGTTGCATGGGTTAAATTTAAATAAAGAAAAAGCAACGATCCTATTAGATCGAATAACAGACGAAAATCTGGACGTATTAGGCATACCACCTGTCAGAAAAGATACTATTTCTACTGCAGCTAATATAATCCTTAACTTAATTATCAAATCTGAAGTTCAGAATATAATAATAAGTGGAACTAGTATAAGAGATGGATTGATTGCAGAACTTAATAAATTAAATAGAATAAATCCTGATAAAGTAGCTTATTATAAAGTGCTTGCTAAAAATCAAAGATTTACTGGCATGCAAACTAAAATTAAAAAAATATTTAACCCTATTTTCAAAAAAATAGCAGACAAAGATCTTGAGAGAGTATTTAAAATTAGTACTAATTTGTCTGATATTTCATGGGATGAACAACCTGACCTCAGGGGATATATTGCAGCAAATAAAATCTTATCACTACCTATTAGAGATTTGACGCATGTTGAAAGAGTATGGATGGCTAAAGTTGTTTATCATAGATATGTAGGCATGAAAGAGAAAAAACAAATTGAAAAATCAATTATAAACTTACTAACAGAAGAACAAAAAGCGTCTTCTTATGCAGTTGGCTTGGGTCTACGATTTATTTATATTTTTTGTGGTGGATACCCAAAAAACTTAGAAAAAATAAAATTAAAAATTAAAAAAAATATACTCATGTGTAAGATAAAGCCAGAAGCAAAGTCTCTTATGGATAAAGAAGTCGAGAGAAGATTAAAGAATTTTGCTAACGCTTCCAATTTAAATTATGAGATAGTTTAAATTAAGTATTATTAATAAATAATTTTTTAAACTAATAATCATAATTTAGGAAAAACATTATAGACACCTTTATTATAATTGCAGTTCTATTTGCTGCATTCTTGCACGCGCTTTGGAACTTTATTTTAAAGGGTTCTGAAGATAAATTATTAAGTATGACTTCAGTCGTTCTAGGTCATATACCATTTGCCTTAATTGGAATTTTAGTTTTTGGTCTTCCTAATTTAAATGATTTAAATTACATATTAATAAGTACATTACTTCATTTTTTTTATCAAATATTTCTTCTAAATGCATATAAATTTGGTGAATTGTCAGAAATTTATCCAATTGCAAGGGGGTTGTCTCCTCTAATAATTATTACTATCAGTTTGTTTTTCTTTGAAGAAAATATATCTTCTCACGAAGTGGTAGGAATATTTCTTATTTCACTTTCTTTGATAATTTATGGATTAAAACAATTCCTAAGCCGTGATTCCATTGTAAAGGGTTTCAGCTTTGCTATTATAACAGGTTGCTTTATTGCTAGTTATTCAATTGTAGATGGTTATGGCGCAAGAGTAACACAAAATCCAATTGGTTTTTATAGTACGATGACTTTGATTAATGGTTTAATATTTTACTTTTATGCTAAATGGAAAGATAGAGACATAATAAAAAGAATTTTCATTAGTGGAAAACGTTCATTTTTTATTGGTGGAACTGCATCATATGCAGCTTATGGTATTGTAGTTTGGGCATGCTTGTTTCTACCTATTGCTGTTGTGTCTTCCATTAGGGAAACTTCAATTTTATTTGCAATTTTATTAGGTTTGTTTTTTTTAAAAGAGAAGATCAATTTAATAAAATCATTTTTGCTTCTAGGTTTATTTTTTGGTCTTTTATTTTTGAGAGTTGGATAAACAGTACTTAAATCAAAAAAGTTAAATATAGTTAAATATAATTAAATATACATGTTAAATTATAAATTCTTTAAGTTTCATGGAAGTTTAAGTTTTGGATATTTTAAATAACGGTAATGAAATTTCCATCATAGTTGCTATTGCATTTTTTTTAGCTGGAGTTGTAAAAGGCGTAATCGGAATTGGTCTTCCTACTACTGCTATAACAATAATGACGTTTTTCATTTCACCATTAATGGCTCTAGGACTTAATCTTATACCTATGACCGTTACCAATATTTGGCAATTCAGTAAGGCGGATAATCCAAAAAAAATAGTTGCCAACTATAAATATTTTGCAATTACACTGGTAATTTGCATTTTGATAACTTCATTTTATGCAAACCAAATCGGCGATAATGTTGTAAGAATAATTTTTGCATGTGCGGTTTTGTTGTTTGTAAGTGTAAATTTCTTTGGATTTAACTTTAAAATGAACCCAAAACATGATGTGTTTTGGCAAAGTAGCTTAGGAACCTTAGGTGGAATATTTGGAGGGGCAGCGTCAATTTGGGCTGTTCCAGTGACAATGTATCTTTTGATGAAAAATGTTAAACCTAAACATTTTGTAGATGTTAGTGGTTTTTTAATTACAATTGGATGTATTCCTGTTTCTGTTGGGTATATTGCCACAGGTGTATTTCAACTAAATATGTTTATTTATGGAGCACTTGGTTCTGTAACAGCTGTGATAGGCTTCCAGATTGGTGAAAAGTTAAGAAATAAAATAAATGCAAAAACATTTAAAAACTTATTACTGATATTTTTTAGTATTGCAGCTTTAAAAATGATAATCCAATCTCTCGTAGAATTTGAAGTATTTATTTAGAGTAGCTTTATTAGATAATTTTAATTTCAACCTCAGATAAATTGCCCACTTTATAAATAATATGGTCTCCTCTTTGTGGTGCTCGTGTTTTAATTACACTGCCAGTAATTATAACACTGCCTTTAGGAATTGTCCGTCCATGAGAGAGTAGTAAATTAGCAACCCAAGATAATGACTCTAAGGGATTTGCGTCTTTAATCATTGCATTTTGTGGAGGCTCATCATTCCAAAGTAGTTGAGATTTAATAATATCGAGATCTAAATTTTCCCAGTTTGAAAGCTCTTTACCCAAAACTATTCCTGAGCACCAGGCATTGTCTGTAATCATAGTCAAAGCGTTTATGTTGGAGTAATCAGCACTCCTGTCTATTATAAGTTCAAATGCAGGCGAAAGTGACTTGATATATTGCCTTATATTATTTTTATCAAATGAACCCATTTCAGGCTTTAAATCTTCGGATAAAGTAACAGCTATTTCAAACTCTAATCCTAACCCGTGAAATTTACTTAGTTCAAATGTAGAAGGACTACTTTTTATTTCATTTGCAAAAATTCCGCCAGCTATAGGATGATCTATGCCGCATAATTCTTGTTGGATTTTAGAGGCCAAAGCTATTTTAAACCCTCCTAATTCTCCTCGATTAGAGTTTTTTTGAAAAACTTGTTGTACCTTATAGGCTTCATCAAAACCTTTCGGCATTAACGTTTCAGGTAAGTTTTGAAAGGTTTGTTTTGAGTTATGCTGATCCAACATAAATTGTGCTATTTGTTCTAATCTATCCATAAAGCACCCCTTAAGATGTAAAAATGTTCATTTTATAATAATATCCTATAAAAAATTTCTGTTCTTAGAAAGTTTTGTTTGATAAAATAAATATATCCTTTTCTATTTTTCTTGGAGTTTTTATTGTTAGACAGTCATATCGTTAACATTCGAAATGAAGTAGATAATTGGCTTTTAAGTTTTAACGAAGCTATATCTGATAAAAAAAATAAAAAAGATTCTATTGAAAATCTTAATAAATTGTTTTTTGAAGATTGCCATTGGAGAGACATATTGGCGCTGACTTGGCAGATCCAAACAACATCTGGCAAACAGAATATAATTCCTAAACTTTATGATAATGTTTTAGATGTTACCGCAAGAGACTTTACTATCGATCCTCAAAGAACTCAACCTAGGGAAGTTATTAGAGCTGGTAAAAATGTAATAGAAGTAATTTTAAAATTTAAAACAAAATTTGGACATTGTGAGGGTGTGGTAAGACTATACGAAGACCTTGAAGTTCCAAGAATGTTTAAAGCATGGAGTTTTCTTACAGCTTTAAGTGACCTCAATTCTTCATTTAACAAGAAAGAAGATGAATATGAAAACACCTTAGAGGGCCCTAATTGGTTAGATGTCAGAACAGAAGATAGGTTATATAAAGATAGAGACCCTGAAGTTTTAGTTGTTGGGAGTGGACAAGCTGGCTTATCAATTGCTGCAAGATTAAAGCAACAAAATATCGACACCCTTGTTATAGATAAAAATGAGAAGGTAGGGGATAACTGGAGAAATAGGTATCATTCTCTAAAATTGCATAATCAGACACATGTAAATCACCTTCCTTACATGCCTTTTCCTTCTACTTGGCCAACATATATTCCCAAAGACAAATTAGCAGGATGGTTTGAGTATTATGCTGAGAGTATGGAGTTAAATGTTTGGATAAAAACGACTTTTATTAGTGCAGAATATGATGAATCTGAAAAAAATTGGAAAGTTATACTTAGATTATCTGATGGTAATGAAAGGATAATGAAGCCTAAGCATATAGTAATGGCTGTAGGTGTAAGCTCAGTTCCTAATCGCAATAAAATTCCTGGAATGGAAGGTTATAAGGGTAAGGTAATACACTCTACAGACTACAGTAGCGGTAGAGATTATAAAGGTAAAAATGTATTAGTGTATGGAACAGGTACTAGTGCCCATGATGTTGCACAAGATTTATATGTCCATGGTGCAAATGTTAAAGTAGTTCAGAGATCGCCATCTATGGTTGTTAATGTTGAGCCAAGCGCACAACTACCTTATCAATTATATAAAGAAGGTCCCAACACGGACGATTGTGATTTAATTACTATTTCAACTCCTCTTGATGTTCTGAAAAAAACACATCAACTTCTCACACAAAAAACAAAAGAGATTGATAAGCCTTTATTGGATAAATTAGAAGAAGTTGGATTTAGATTAGAATACGGTGAAGAAAATACTGGATGGCAATTTAAATATTTAACTAGAGGTGGAGGTTATTATTTTAATGTAGGAGCATCTGATTTAATAGCTAATGGAAAGATTAAAGTAATACAATTTTCAGATATCTCTAATTTTAATCCTTCAGGAATAGAGATGAAATCAGGCGAAAATTTTGAAATTGATTTGATGGTCACCGCAACCGGTTACAAAGGTCAAGAATATGTGGTTGAAAAGTTTTTTGGAAAATCAGTTGTTGAAAAGATTGGACCTATTTGGGGGTTTGATAACAATAGACAAGAACTAAGAAATATGTGGATGCAGACTAAACAACCTGGATTATGGTTTCATGCAGGAAGTTTAGCTCAATGCAGAATTTTTTCAAAATTCTTAGCTTTACAAATTAAAGCAATCAAAGAGGGTATACTGAGTTAATTGGATAAATCTTAAGGTCTAATTTTAGCACCAGAAAGTTTTTCGTACGTAAAAGCAACGTTGCTCATATCAGCTTCTTCACCAAATTCATCTATTGTAGTTTTTAAAAGCTCTTGAGATAATTTTCCTAGTGGAATGTTAACTTGATTAGCTTCAGCAATTTTAGTTGCAACACCAGCATCCTTTTTCATCAAACCAGTGCTGAAACCTTGAACCATTTTTCCAGAAAGAATATTGTCTGGTAGTGTGATTTCTGTTGCATAGTTTCTTCCAGAACTTTTCTGGATAATATTCACTGCTTTTTCAGGCTCAACACCGTCTTTTACAAGCATGGAGATAACTTCGAAAGTAGCCATTCTACATATTAAATTGAGTAAGTTATTACCCGCTTTGATTGAGTGTCCAGATCCAATCTCCCCTGCATAGAATATATTTGAACTGATATTGTCCATTATAGGCTTGATAGTAGAAAATTGATCTTCAGTTCCACCTACCATTATAGCTATATTACCTTGATTAGCTCCTTTTGGTCCCCCACTTACTGGAGCGTCTATAAAATTAATATCTTTTTGTTTAAGAGCCTTAGAAATTTTTCTGGTAATTTCTGGCTCTCCTGTTGTCATATCAATAATGTACGTATCTTTCTTAGCAGATTTTATTAATCCATTATCTCCATTTACAACTTTTTCTACAATAGTACTGGTTGGTAAACATAAAAAAATTCGTGAAGTTTGCGAGGCTAATTCTGCAGGATTAGAACAAGCCAAAGCTCCTTTTTCTGTAAAGTATTTAATATTATTTTCATCAAGGTCATAAACAACAAGTTGGTATTTTTTTAGCAATCTTTCAGCAAGGGGGGCACCCATGTTACCTAAGCCAATAAATCCTATTTTTTCCATGAGAATCTCCTGAGGCAGGTACTCATTAATTTAGGAAAAAGTACCAAAAATATTTTTATTAAAACAGTCTCGTTTACTTATTTTATCATACCAAATTTTTAAATTTGTTAAATTAGGACGCTCAATCGGTAAAGAATTATACCTATATGAAGCAACACCCATAATAATATCTGACATACCAAAACCATTATTTAAAATATATTCCCGGTCGCTCATAAAATTATCAAAGATTTCAAATTTTTTATTCAATAAGACAATATTTTTATCAATAAGCTCTTGATCCCGATCTTCAGGAGGGTTTCTTACTAATCCCCAGAAGATTGGTGTCATATTCAATTGTAAGTCAGTTGCTTGAAATTCCATCCACTGTTCAGCAATTGCTATATCTTCTGCTTTTGAAATTTCGTAAACATTAGTATATTTTCTATAAAGATATCTTACAATGCTGTTTGATTGATTAATTATAGTACCATTATGATCTAAAGTAGGAACAATAAGTTGAGGGTTTAGCTTCTCATAGTTTTCTACATTAACAGTTCCAAACTTTCCATGCTCATCATGCCACTTAAATTCAATCTTTAATTCACAAAGAGCCCATGAAACTTTCTGAACATTAATAGAGTTTCGTCTTCCGTATAATTGTATCAAGAAATTATCCTTTTTATTTCATTACAGATAGTGGAGTGGAGCTTAAGTTTTGAACAAGTATAGAATTTCTGTCTACAAGTTTTGCAACTGTGGGAGCGATGTTTTCTATCCATTCCTTGCTCTCATAAACATCTTTATAAAGCTTTACTTTTTCCTCCTGATTTTCAAACCTTCTGATCCAGACATATGTATTACCCTTTTCTTCAGAATTCATAACGCGTTCGCCATTTTCCAAAGCAAATTGATCGGAACTATCCATGACAAAACTTCCATGAATAACCATACCTTTTTCCACTTGAAAAGGCATGATAGTTTTTTCCATATACGATACCCATTCATTCATTTTTCCTGGAGAAATTTGATAAACTCTCAATTCAAAAAAACGCACTCATTACAACACTCCATTAAAGTAATTAAACATAAACATTATATAATTAAATTTAATTATTCAAATTTTCATTTATATTAATCTTATTAGTTTTTGAGGAGGTGAGTGATGAATTATACAGAAGGATGTTTTGTTGGGAGAGTTTGGAACACCGCCCAAGGTGGTCCTTGTTTAGTAACTATAAAAGACAACTATGTATACGACATAACATCAAAAGAAATTCCCACTATAAGAGATTTACTCGAGCTTAACGACATCAATGAATATTTAGGTCGTTGTGATAGTGCCAAACTTGTCTCTGCTGAAGATTTGTTTGAAACTAGCATGAAAAAAAACTCAGATATATCTCTGCTCGCTCCCTGTGATTTCCAAGCTATTAAAGCGTGCGGTGTTACGTTTGCTAAATCTATGGTTGAAAGAGTTATTGAAGAGAGAGCAGCAGGTGATCCCAAGAAAGCAGAAAGTCTGAGAAATCACATTGGGGGATTAATTGGCGATAGCTTGCAAAATATTATTCCTGGTTCACAAAAAGCTAATGAAGTGAAAAAGGCGCTTATTAGTGAAGGGTTATGGTCACAATATTTAGAGGTTGGAATAGGTAAAGATGCTGAAGTTTTTACTAAGGCCCAAACTTTATCATCTGTTGGTTTTGGAGCAGAAGTTGGTTTAAATCCAATTTCTAATTGGAATAATCCTGAGCCAGAAATTGTTTTAGCAGTTAACAGCAAAGGAGTAATTAAAGGAGCTACTCTTGGTAATGATGTTAATTTAAGAGATGTAGAAGGACGTTCTGCTCTCCTTTTAGGTAAAGCAAAAGATAATAATGCCTCTTGTTCAATAGGACCATTTATAAGAATTTTTGATGAAAGCTACACCCTTAATGACATGAAATCAGCCCATATATCTCTCAAAGTCGAGGGTAAAGATGATTATGTGCTTAATGGTTCAAGCTCTATGTCTGAAATAAGTAGAGATCCAGAAGATCTTGTGAGTCAAACTATAGGTAGACATCATCAATATCCAGACGGATTTATGTTGTTTTTGGGTACTTTATTCGCCCCTACAGAAGATAGAGATGTTGTTGGTGAAGGCTTTACTCATAAAATTGGAGACAAAGTTACAATTTCAGAACCAAATTTGGGAGAATTAATAAATTATGTAAACTTGTCCACAGCTTGTCCACAGTGGGATTTTGGAATAGCTTCAATGATAAAGAATTTAAGTCAAAGAGATCTTTTATAAATAATTAAGGATTTTAATATGAATGACTCAATGAAAGGTTCTTTGGCAGGTATTAAGGTTATTGATTTTTCTACTCTCTTACCTGGACCGCTTGCAAGTTTGTTTTTAGCTGAAACTGGTGCAGAAGTTATTAAAATTGAAAGACCCGAGATTGGCGATGAGATAAGGTTATCTCAGCCTAAATGGAATGATCAAAGTGTTTCTTTTTCAATGCTTAATAGAGGAAAGAAAAGTTTATCATTAGATCTTAAAGATCCAAAAAATTTAAAAATTTTGGAACCTGTAATTAGAGAGACTGATATTATAATTGAACAATTTAGACCGGGTGTTATGAAGAGGCTTGGTTTAGATTATGAAACTTTAAAAAAAATTAATAAGAAAATAATTTATGTTTCTATAACTGGCTATGGACAAAAAGGTCCTAAAAGTATGGTGGCTGGTCATGATCTAAATTACATTGGAAACACAGGGTTGTTAAGCTTAAGTATGGGAAGTAGTGACAAGACAGTAGTCCCTCCAGGATTAATCGCTGATATAGCAGGTGGATCATATCCGGCAGTAATAAATATTTTGTTGGCCCTCAGAAAAAGAGATATAAACCAGGAAGGATCGTACATTGATATCTCAATGACAGATAATCTATTCCCCTTTATGTTTTGGGGGTTAGGATCCGGCTTTTCAAAAAACACTTGGCCCGGTAACTCTGACTCAACTTTATCTGGGGGATCTCCTAGATATAATATTTATGAGACAAAAGATGGTGGTTATTTGGCGGCTGCACCTTTAGAAGACAGGTTTTGGAATAATTTTTGTGAGGCAATAGATTTACCTAAAAAATATATAAATATGGATGATAATCCAAAGAAAGTTATTCAGAGAATCAGAGATATAATTAAATTAAAAAATAAAGATCATTGGTTTGATGTTTTTGAAAAAGCAGATTGTTGTTGTTCTATAGTTAAATCATTGGAAGAAGCTATAAATGACAACCATTTTAAAGTAAGGGAAATTTTTTCAAGAAAAATTTTAAGTGACGAAGGACACGAAATACCTGCCTTACCTGTTCCTATAGATAATCAATTTAGAAAAGCTAAAATAGGGGAAAAAGCACCAAAACTTGGTGTTCATAATGATTTATTTTTTTAGCAAAATAATCATTAACTTGACCTAGTCAATTCATCTTGTCACAGTAATGGTATAAGAAGCCAGTTTTTTTTGGTTAAGCTTTTGGAGATATATTATGAAAAGATTGAACGACTTAGAATCTTATTGGATGCCATTTACTGCCAATAGGGATTTCAAAAAAGACCCTAGGATGGTTATTTCAGCTGATGGCATGTATTACAAAAGTGAAACTGGCAAAGATATTTTAGACAGTGCTGCTGGATTATGGTGTGTCAATGCAGGACATAATAGACCAGAGATTACATCAGCAATTTCTCAACAAGCGGCCACTCTAGATTTTGCCCCAAGTTTTCAATATGGACATCCAAAAGCTTTTGAATTAGCAAGTCGTGTTGCTGACTTATTTCCTAAGGATTTAGATCATGTCTTTTTTACAAATTCTGGTTCAGAGGCTGTAGACAGCACTCTTAAAATTGCTTTAGCTTACCATAGGGCTAGAGGAAAAGGGACAAAGACGAGATTAATTGGTCGTGAAAGAGGATATCATGGTGTAGGTTTTGGGGGGATCTCTGTTGGAGGTATGCCACGAAATAGACAGTATTTTGGAACACTACTCTCTGGCGTTGATCATATATCTCACACTCACCTACCAGATAAAAATAAATTTTCTAAAGGGTCTCCTGAACATGGTGATTATTTGGCTGACACCTTAGAAAACATTGTAGCTCTTCACGATGCATCCACTATTGCTTCAGTAATTGTTGAGCCAATAGCAGGATCAACAGGGGTTCTTCCACCACCTAAAAATTACTTAAAAAGATTAAGAGAAATTTGTGATAAGTATGATATTTTATTAATTTTTGATGAAGTAATAACTGGTTTTGGTCGCTTAGGAAAAGCCACCGCTTCAGAATATTTTGGAGTTACACCTGATATAATTTCATGTGCTAAGGCAATTACCAATGGTATAATTCCAATGGGAGCGGCTGTAGTATCCAAAGAAATATATGATACTATGATGGATGAAGCCGATATGCCAATAGAGCTTTTTCATGGATATACGTATTCTGGACACCCAATTGCCTCAGCAGCAGGTCTAGCTGCCTTGGACATCTATAGAGATGAAGATTTATTCAATAAAGCAGGTAAAACAGCAAAGTATTTGGAAAGTGTAATTCATCAACTTAAAAATGATAAAAATGTCATTGATATCAGAAATTTAGGCTTAGTCGCCGCTATAGAGATTGCTCCAAGGCCAGGAGCAGTTGGTGCTCGAGGTTATGAAGCTATGAAAAAAGCTTGGCACAAAGGTTTGATGTTAAGAGTTACAGGAGATACTCTAGCTTTTTCACCGCCGTTAATAGCAGAAAAACATGACATTGATAAAATTTTTGAAATTGTTCAATCTGTTCTTAAAGATTTAGACTAAATTTTTTATACTATTGATAGGAACCTTTATATAAACACTACCGTTGTCTTCTGGTGGTGGTAGGTTACCGGCTCTCATGTTCACTTGAATTGAAGGAATAATAAGTTTTGGCATGTTTAGTGTTTTATCTCTAGCTTCTCTGATCTTAACAAACTCATCTTCTAAAATTGATGTTTTAACATGAACATTATTTTCTTTCTGTTCACCAACTGTTGTTGACCATTTAACTTCTCTTGAAGAAGGTGGGTAATCGTGACAAACAAAAATTCTTGTTTCATCAGGATAACTTAATATTTTCTGTATCGATCTATAAAGCTGGCGGGCATCTCCACCTGGAAAGTCTGCTCTTGCACTACCTAAGTCAGGCATAAATAATGTGTCACCTACAAAAATAGAGTTTCCAATAACATGAGCCGTACACGCAGGGGTATGGCCTGGTGTATTAATGACTTTACAAATTATATTTCCAATTTTGTACTCATCATTATCTTTAAATAGTTTATCAAATTGACTACCATCTCTTTGAAACTCAGTACCAGCATTAAATGTTTTCCCAAAAATATTTTGAATGTCTGAAATTTTTTCAGATATTCCTATCTTACCTCCAAGTTTTTTTTGAATATAAGGAGAAGCAGATAAGTGATCTGCGTGGACGTGAGTCTCAATTAGCCATTCTACATTTAATTTATTTTGATCAACATAAGATATTATTTTATCTGCATTTACATAATCTATGTCACCAGACGAATAATCAAAATCTAAGACACTATCAATAACAGCACATTTTTTTTCTATATTTTCATGAACTACGTAGCTAATCGTAGATGTTTGATCATCAAAGAACCCTTTAATATGGAGGTTTTCGTCTGTTTTTATTTCGTTCATCTTTAAACCTTATTAAATTATTTTATATATGGTATAGGTCTTTTAGTTTTTTCATTTGTCATTAAAATTGTTTCTAAGCTTTTCGCAATTTCTGATAATTGTACATCTCTACCAGCAGGAGCAATTAATTGGATGCCGAAAGGCATTTCTTTATGATCTAACCCACATGGTAATGCCCAAACGCATGGAATTGCCATTGTTGATGCATAACTTAGTGATAACCAGCGCATATAAGTTGGCAATTTTTCGCCATTAATATTATCTACAAATAATTGCTCGTGTGGATAAGGCGATACTGACGCAGCAGGGCAGATTAAGACATCATAATCATTAAAAAAATTTCGAAAGTTTTTATATATTTTTGTTTGCATGACATGAGCTGATGAAACGTCAGCAAGACTATACTTTAATCCTCTTTCAACATTATCAATTACATTTGGTCCCAATAAATCTTTATAATTATCAAGTTTGTCTTTATGAGAAGCAACATAGTTAAAACCTCTAATAACCTCAAAGCAACTGTGAATATCTAAAAAATTTGGTTCACCTTGATCGGCGGTTAAGAAATTATTTTTAAAAATATCAATCTTTTTTAAAAATGTTGATTTTATATCGTTATCAACTGGAGCGCATCCAAGATCAGACGAAAAAGCCATTTTAATCCCCGATAAATCTGCACCTAATAATTCATCGGGCATCGACAAACTATCTAGGCTGGAAAATGGATCTGTTCTGTTTAAATTAACTTGAGCTTGAAGTAGTAGGTAAGTATCCGAAACATTTCTTCCCATAGGACCTTGAACTGAAAAAGGGTTTAAGCCAACAGAGGCTTCGGTTGCTGGGACAAGTCCAGGCGAAGGTCTAAAACCAGTAACACCACAAAAACCTGCTGGAGTTCTAAGGCTCCCTCCGTAATCACTTCCATTTGCTAATGGCATCATGTTTGTTGCTAATGCAGCTGCACTTCCACCCGAGGAGCCTGCTGGAGTTTTAGTAATATCAAATGGATTAGAAGTGGCACCATAAACTCTATTTTTAGTGTTTCCTCCAGCCCCAAATTCTGGAGTGTTGGTTTTACAAAATATAATTGCACCTTCGTTTCTAATATCTTCAACTATAGTATCATCGCTTTTAGGTATTCTATCTTCAAAAATTTTGGATCCAGCAGTTGATCGTAAATTCTTTACTATATTTAAATCTTTAATTCCAACTGGGAGACCATGTAGCATCCCAAGTTCTGATCCTGACATAACGTCGTCTTCAGCCTTTTTGGCCTGTTTTAATACGTCATTTTTGTCAATTGCTACAACCGCGTTTATTGAAGGATTGTGTTTTTCTATCTGTTCAATACAACTTGTAGTTAATTCAACGGGTGAAAGTTGCTTATTACCAATTAACTTTCTTGCTTCAGTAGCGTTTAGATCACATGGTCTTGTCATTTATTTTCCTATCAAAAAGAAGATCACATTTTATTATAGTTTCGTAAAGTGAGAAACAACAAACTTGACATTATTTAAATATAATAATATTTGAATATTGAGAACGATTATCAAATAATATATATAATTTAAGTTATGAATAATAAAGAAAAATTAAGAAATGCAGGACTTAGACCTACTAAACAGAGGATGATAGTCGCTGATATACTACTAAATGGTTTTAATAGACATTTTACAGCTGAAAATCTCCAAGATGAAATTAATTCATCTGGTAATTCTATGTCTATAGCTACTGTATATAACTGCTTAAAAAAATTTAAAAATTGTGGACTTATTAAACAAGTTGAAACCTCTAAAGATACAGCGATATTTGATACAAATACGGATTATCATCACCATTTTTTAAACGAAGAGACTGGTGAGTTAATAGATATTGAAAACGAAGAGATCAGTTTACATAAGCTACCTGAAATCCCTCAAGGATATTTAAACAACGGTATTGAAGTTATAATAAAATTAAAGAGACATAATTAAATTTTTTACTTTAAAACCGTTCTAAACTACTTGACATATATCTACACAATTCATATTTTTAAATCAATAAATTCAATATATCTCTTGAGAAAGGATTCCTTATGGATGACATAGGTAAATGCCCAGTAATGCATGGTTCAGCCACTACAAACAGTGGTGTAAGTACATCAAACCGTGATTGGTGGCCCAATCAATTAAATCTAAGTATACTTCATCAAAATGATAAAAGATCAAATCCTATGAGTTTGGATTTTGATTACAGAGAAGAGTTTAAAAAACTAGACTATCAAGCATTGAAGAAAGATTTGAACGATTTAATGACTGACTCTCAAGAATGGTGGCCAGCAGACTACGGTCATTATGGTCCTTTTTTTATTCGTATGACTTGGCATGCTGCTGGAACATACCGAACAAGTGATGGTCGTGGCGGTGGTGGAACCGGAGATCAACGTTTTGCGCCACTAAACAGCTGGCCAGATAATGGTAACTTAGATAAAGCAAGACGATTATTATGGCCAATTAAACAAAAATATGGAAATAAAATTAGCTGGGCTGACTTGTTTATTTTGACTGGAAATGTCGCAATTGAGTCTATGGGCGGAAAGACATTTGGTTTTAGTGGTGGACGTGCCGATATTTGGTCTCCACCTGAAGATATATATTGGGGCCGAGAAAATGAGTGGTTAGAAAATAAACGATATTCAGGTGATCGAGAATTAGAAATGCCTCTTGGTGCTGTTCAAATGGGATTAATTTATGTGAACCCTCAAGGTCCTGACGGTAATCCTGACCCATTAAAAAGCGCTAGAGATATTCGCGAAACTTTTGCAAGAATGGCTATGAATGATGAAGAGACAGTTGCTCTTACAGCAGGCGGTCATACTTTTGGAAAAGCTCATGGAGCATCTGATCCTGACAAATATGTTGGTGCAGAACCAGAGGGAGCTCCAATAGAGCAAATGGGATTTGGATGGCAAAACTCATTTGGTTCAGGTGTTGGAAGAGATACTATTACAAGTGGTATTGAAGGTGCGTGGACTGCTAATCCAACACAGTGGGACAATGGATATTTTGATCTTCTTTTGGGTTACGAATGGGAATTAGTTAAGAGCCCTGCAGGCGCTTATCAATGGCATCCTATTAACCCTAAACAAGAAGACTTAGCGCCAGATGCTCAAGATGGTTCTGTAAAAGTAACAACAATGATGACAACTGCCGATATGGCGATGAGAGAAGATCCTTCTTACAAAGTGATTTCTAAGAGATTCCATGAGAATCCAGACCAATTTCAAGACGCTTTTGCTAGAGCTTGGTTTAAATTGTTACATCGTGATATGGGACCAAAAACTCGTTATTTAGGACCTGAAGTTCCTGAAGAGGAGTTAATTTGGCAAGACCCAGTTCCTGCCGGCAATAAAGATTATGATATTGAGGCTGTTAAATCGCTTATTTCAGCAAGCGGATTATCCACTAAAGAAATGGTTGAGACTGCTTGGGCAAGTGCTTCAACGTATAGAGGTACAGACATGCGTGGTGGAGCAAATGGAGCCCGCATACGTCTTGAACCACAGAAAAGTTGGGAAGTAAATAAGCCAAATGAGCTATCTAAAATCTTAGACATTTATTCTGGTATCTCAGATAAGACAGGTGCTTCTATTGCGGATATAATTGTTTTAGCTGGAAATGTAGGTATTGAAAAAGCTTCTGGACAAAGTCTTGAGTTTATTCCTGGAAGAGGTGATGCAACTCAGGAAAATACCGATGTTGACTCTTTTGCAGTTTTAGAGCCAGTAGTAGACGGTTTTAGAAACTTTCAAAAGGAAGATTATGGTGTTAGCCCTGAAGAGATGCTTTTAGATAGAGCTCAGATCATGGGTCTTACAGCTCCTGAAATGACAGTTCTAATTGGTGGCATGAGATCCCTAGGCATTACTACTAACGGCCAAGGTGTTTTTTCAGAGCCAACAGGTAAATTGTCAAATGACTTCTTCTTAAAACTTCTTGATATGGGTATTGAATGGAAGCCAGTTAACAGTAATACTTATCAAGGTGTGAATAGATCAACAGGCAAAAAAATCAGTGCTGCTACACGTGTAGATTTAGCATTTGGTTCAAATTCTCAATTAAGGGCTATAGCAGAGGTTTATGCATGTAGTGACTCACATGATAAATTTATCAGAGACTTCATATCTGCTTGGAATAAAGTTATGAACTCAGACAGATTTGATTTGATATAATAATAATTAACTAAAAATTAAATTAGGCGGTTTTAACCGCCTTTTTTTTATGAGCGAGGGTGTATTGCTTTGTGTAACTTTAGTAATTCGCTTTCATTGACGTCAGTATATCTCTGAGTTGTTGAAAGACTTGAATGACCCAAAAGTTGTTGAATAGCTCTTAGATCTGCTCCACCAGACAGTAAATGAGTTGCAAATGCATGTCGAAGTGCATGAGGAGTAGTATGAGATGGTAAGCCTAATTCATATCTTAAATTTTCAACTCTCCTTTGAATAATTCTTGGAGAAAGTTCTCCACCTCTTTTTCCAAGGAACAGTGGTTCATCTTCTTTTACATCATATGGGCACAGCTCAAGGTATTCCTTAACACCCTCACAGATTATAGGTAACAAGGGTACATCTCTATACTTGTTACCTTTTCCTTTTACTCTCAACCAGTCACTTTTTGGAGCTTCTTTCTTTTTAAGAGATAATGCTTCACTTATTCTAAGACCTGAACCATATAATAATAACATTACAGCTCTATCTCGAAGGTTAATCCATTGGTCATTTTCATTATCCATTAGAGATACAAAAGCTTTAGCGACAAGATCCGAATCAATGGATTTAGGATAACTCCTTTTAAGTTTAGGACTTTTGAAAATAGATATATCAAGAGTTAAAATAACCTTATCTTTCAATAAGAATTTAAAAAAATTTTTTAAACTAGATATTTTTCTTGCAACTGTCGGTCTTGATAATTCTCGTTCAGATAAAACTGATAAGAATTCTCTTAAAATATACTTATCTGGAGATAAAAAGTCATGATTTCTTTCAGTACAAAATTTTAAAAATTCTACTACATCCCTTTTATAGGCATCAAGAGTATGCACCCCATACCCTCTAATATTTTCTAAATATTTAATCCAAGGTAAAACAACATTATTTTTTGTATTTAAGATATTATTTTGTTTTATAGTATCCATAAATCAACTTATAAAATTGATTGACCTGTTTTTTTCCAGTCAGATAAGAAATCTGCTAGACCCTTATCGGTAAGTGGATGATTGTACATGGCTTTTAAAAACTTTGGTGGAATGGTTGCAACATCTGCACCTAATTTTGCTGAGTCTATAATATCTTGGACACTTCTTATTGAGGCAGCAAGAACCTTTGTCTCAAATCCATGAATATCATAAATTTCAGTTATCTCTGAAATTAAGTTCATACCGTCTGCACCTATATCATCTAGTCTTCCAATAAAAGGCGATATGAAAGAAGCACCTGCTTTCGCTGCTAAAAGTGCTTGAGCGGAACTGAAACATAAGGTTACATTTACCATAATACCTTCATCTGAAAATGCTTTGCATGCTCTAAGACCATCAAAAGTCAGAGGTACTTTGATGGCAACATTTTGAGCAATTGCAGATAGTTTTTTACCTTCCAATAGCATGTTATCAAAATCGGTTGCTGTAACTTCTGCACTTACGGGTCCTGACACCTCATTACAAATTTCTTCAATGGTTTCAATGATATTTCGTCCAGATTTAGCTATTAAAGAGGGATTTGTTGTAACTCCGTCAATTAATCCAGTAACATTTAATGATTTTATTTCATCAATTTCAGCAGTATCTATGAATAATTCCATCTTTCATCCTTTATGGGTTTTTATAATTAAAAAAAACTAATATTTCATTAAACATATTTTATAATACATTATGTAAATAATGATAACTATATTTAGCTTTAAAATAATTTCACAAAGATGATTAATGAAAAATATAAAATCAAATGAAGTTGCTGTTCTTGTAAGTGGTCCATTTAATGAACCATTTGATTATTCAGTTGAAAGAAAAAAAGATGGTGTCTGCGTAGGACAAGTTGTATTAGTTCCTTTTGGAAAAAGAAAAAGCGTTGGAATTATTGTTGGTGAGGGTACAAAAACTATACCTAAGGAAAAGTTAAAAAGAATTGAAGAAATATATGAAATAAATCCTATACCCCAACCTTCTATAGAGTTAATTAATTTTTTAGCAAATTGGTATTGTGTACATAAAGGATTAGTCCTTAAGATGGTTTTATCTCCGGTCGAGGCAATAACATCTACAGAATATAAAAAAGTATATAAAAGCAAATTTCAAGATAGTGACGAAATAGAAACAATTAACGAATATAAAATCACGTCTAAAAGGAAACTTATTTTAGATTTTTTATTTAAATCAAAACAAGCTGTATTCCAAGAGGATCTGATAGACAATACTGGTGTCTCTAAATCAATTTTAAAAGATATGACTAAAAAAAATCTTATTGTTGAAGAGTTGGTAAAAAAGCAAGCCTATTCAAACTTAAAAGTTCCTAATTATAACAAAATAAAATTTGAAATTAACAAATTATTGAACTCAGAACAAAAAAATGCAGTTGAAAAAATTAATGTCTCAATAAAGAAAAAGAAACCAGATTGTTTTTTGCTGGATGGTGTTCCTGGTTCTGGTAAGACTGAGACTTATTTTCAAACAGTTAAAACTTGTTTAGATGAAGATAGGCAAATTTTAATTTTGCTTCCAGAAATATCTTTAACACCAGATTGGGAAAAAAGATTTTACCAAAGTTTTTCTTTTGCGCCTTTAGTCTGGCATTCTGGAATAACAAAAACAAAAAAGAAACAAATTTGGTTATCTGCGTTAAATAGTTCAGCTGGGGTTATTGTAGGCGCAAGATCTGCATTAATGCTTCCTATTAAAAATTTAGGTTTAATTATTGTTGATGAAGAGCATGACCCAGCGTTTAAACAGGAAGAAGGTGTAAGATATAACGCTAGAGATATGGCAATCTATAAAGCTATCAGATCTTCTGTGCCGATAGTTTTAGCATCCGCCACACCTTCGTTAGAAACTTACCATAATATGAAAATAGGTAAGTATATTCACTTAACCTTACCAAAGAGAGCAACTGGAGCCGCTTTACCTGATATAAAACTTATTGATTTAAAGGCTTATACTCCTGAGCGAGGTAAATGGATATCTTCAGTATTAACAAATGAAATAAAATCTAAATTAGACAATAGAGAACAAAGTTTACTATTTTTAAATAGAAGAGGTTATGCACCATTAACTATTTGTAACTCTTGTGGCAATAAAATTAAATGTGTTAATTGTGAAACATGGTTAGTTGAACACAGATCACAAAATACATTGGTTTGTCACCATTGTGGTTATACAAAAAGAATTTCTAATACTTGCGATATATGTGGCACTGAAGGGCAAATAAAAGCATGTGGACCAGGAGTTGAGCGCATTGAGGAAGAAATAAATCAATTATTTCCTGAAGCTAAATTAACAGTACTTTCAAGTGATACTATGAAAAGTCAAAAAACATTAGTAAAGACACTTGAAAAGATAAAAAATAACAAAGTAGATATTATTATAGGTACTCAGATGATTGCCAAAGGGCATGATTTTCCAGATTTAAAATTAGTTGGAATTATAGACAGTGATGTAGGCTTATCTGGTGGTGATTTACGGGCGTCAGAACGAAGTTTTCAACTTTTACAACAAGTATCAGGTAGATCTGGTAGACACTCAATAGATGAACAGGACAAAGGTGTAGTTTTTCTTCAAACATACGATAATGAAAATCCAATAATTAGGGCAATCGCCAAAAATAATCGAGATGATTTTTTTGAAAAAGAACTTTCATCAAGGAAAAACGCTAATATGCCTCCTTATGGGAGATTGGCAGCTATAATTTTATCTTCTAAATATGAAAGAAAATTAGACGGTTTTGCATCGGAATTATTAAGGGTAGCGCCTTTATTTAAAAATGTTAAGATTTTTGGACCAGCTCCAGCTCCTTTATATTTTTTAAGGGGAAAATACAGACGAAGATTTTTAATCAAATCAGATAAAACAGTTAACATTCAAGATGTCCTTTTGAATTGGACAAATAAAATTAAAACTCCGCATAATGTTAAGTTGACTATAGATATTGACCCTTTTTCTTTTATGTAAAATTAATTTAATATGACTACCTTGTTGCTTGCATTGAGATCAATGCTGTGTTAGCAATCCTTAATATTTTATTTTAAATATAAGGAAATAATGAGATGAGCGGATCATCTGGATTATCAGGTAGATATGCTAAAGCTTTACATGAGTTAGCTACAGAAAAAAAAATTATATCTAAAATAGTTAAAGACTTTGAATCATTAAAAGGAATTCTAAAAAGTAATGATTTATTCCAGAATTTGATTAAATCACCTGCTGTAACTAAAGCTAATAAACAATCTGCTATTATTAAAATTTTAAAAAAAGCAAAGGCTGACAGCTTAACCATTAAATTTTGTGGTACTTTAGCTAATAATGGTCGTTTGATTTTAATACATGAAATAATAGACGTCTTCTTATCTGAAGTCTCTAGAATCAATGGTGAGGTTCAGGCTGAAGTTACTTCATCTTTTGAATTAGAAAAAGCACAACAAATTAAAGTAGAATCGGCGATTTCTGAAGCTACCGGGGTCAAAAAAATAGTTTTGTCAACAAAGGTTGATGAAACTATAATTGGAGGACTTATAGTCAAAATTGGCTCAAAAATGATCGATAACTCGATTAAAACTAAACTTAATAGACTTGAAATAGCCATGAGAGGTATAAATTAATGGATATTCGTGCAGCAGAAATATCAACAATATTAAAAGATCAAATTGAAAACTTTGGAGCAGAAGCTGAAGTGACAGAGGTAGGTAAAGTTTTATCTGTTGGTGATGGAATAGCTAGAGTTCATGGTCTAGATCAAGTTCAAGCAGGTGAAATGGTGGAGTTTCCTGGTGGCATTGCTGGAATGGCTTTGAACTTAGAAAGAGATAACGTAGGTGTTGTTATCTTTGGAAGTGATAAGACTATTAAAGAAGGTGATGTTGTAAAACGAACAGGTTCTATTGTTGATGTTCCTATCGGCAAAGGACTTCTTGGGAGGGTGGTTGATGCATTAGGTAATCCCATTGATGGAAAAGGTGCATTAAAAAATGTTAAAAGGACAAGAGTTGAGTCAAAGGCCCCTGGTATTATGCCAAGAGAATCAGTAAGTGAACCAATGCAGACTGGACTTAAGGCCATAGATTCATTAATTCCTGTTGGTAGAGGACAAAGAGAACTTATTATTGGTGACAGACAAACTGGCAAGACAGCTATAGCTATAGACACCTTTTTAAATCAGAAAAGTACTAATGATAAGGCCGGTAAAGACGATACTAAAAAATTATTTTGTATATACGTAGCTGTTGGCCAAAAGAGATCAACTGTAGCCCAAATTGTTAAAACTTTAGAAGAAAGAGGAGCCCTAGAATATTCAATTGTGGTAGCAGCTACTGCTTCAGACCCTGCACCAATGCAATTTTTAGCACCTTATTCAGCAGCTGCTATGGGGGAGTTTTTTAGAGATAATGGAATGCATGCAGTCGTTGTATATGATGATTTATCTAAACAAGCCGTTGCATATAGACAAATGTCACTTCTTTTAAGGAGACCTCCAGGAAGAGAAGCTTATCCTGGTGATGTATTTTATTTACATTCTCGTTTATTAGAAAGGGCTGCTAAATTAAATGGAGATAATGGGTCTGGAAGTTTAACAGCACTCCCAATAATAGAAACGCAGGGAGGAGATGTTTCTGCCTTTATACCAACTAACGTTATCTCAATTACAGATGGTCAAATTTTTTTAGAAACTGAATTATTTTATAAAGGTATTAGACCGGCCGTGAATGTAGGTTTATCAGTTTCCAGAGTTGGATCTGCTGCACAAATAAAAGCTATGAAACAAGTAGCAGGAACGATTAAGTTAGATCTTGCTCAATACAGAGAAATGGCTGCATTTGCTCAATTTGCTTCTGATATGGATGCTTCTACTAGACAACTTTTATCTAGAGGTGAAAGATTAACTGAATTATTAAAGCAATCACAATATTCACCAATGGAGGTTGAAGAGCAAGTAGCTGTGATATTTGCGGGTGTTAAGGGTTATTTAGATCAAATTCCTACACAAAAGATAGGTGAGTTCGAACAAGCACTTTTGCAAAAATTAAATACCAAAGGTTCTAAGATTTTAGATTCAATTAGAAAAGATAAAGCAATTTCAGATGATACAGAAAAATCTCTTAAAGATACTATAGATCAGTTAGTAAAGAATTTTTCTTAATAATTGTGTTAATGCAAAAGGAATAGGTTTAAATGCCTTCTTTAAAAGACCTTAAAAATAGGATTGGTTCCGTAAAGTCCACCCAAAAAATAACATCTGCCATGAAAATGGTGGCAGCTGCAAAATTGAGGAAGGCTCAAGAACAAGCTTTAGCTTCTAGACCCTACACGTCTCTTATGGATAATATAG
Source organism: SAR116 cluster bacterium AG-390-L20 (assembly GCA_003278095.1). GTDB lineage: Bacteria > Pseudomonadota > Alphaproteobacteria > Puniceispirillales > Marisalimonadaceae > Marisalimonas. The sequence goes on from QCHB01000001.1 coordinate 192,175, forward strand.
TTTCTAAAATTGCATCTAAGGCTTCCGGAAGTTCAATAGATCTTCTGGCTGGAAAACCAGAAAATAAAATTCATTTGTTAGTAGTCTTTTCTGCAGATAGAGGTTTATGTGGTGGTTTCAACGGCTCAATTACGAGAACTGTTAGATCTGAGGTAAAAAAATTAAAAGATGACGGAATAGAAGTTAAATTACTTATGGTTGGTAAAAAATCAGCTGATGCGCTTAATAGGGATTTTGGTGAACTATTTGTTGAAAAAATAGATGGTAAATCAGCAAAGCCAAACTACTCTGATGCCGAAGTTTTAGCAAAAAAAATCATAGATTTATTTGACAATGGACATTTTGGAGTTTGTAAAGTTATTTATAACAAATTTGTTTCAGCCATTACACAAGAAGTTACTTTTAAATCTCTTATACCAGTTGAAGTTAAACAAAATGAGATAGAACAAGATAATTCTAGTTCAATTTACGATTTTGAACCGGGTGAAGAAGAGATTTTAAATGATTTATTACCACGCAACTTAGCTACCCAGTTATTTAGCTCTCAGATAGAGAGTACAGCAAGCGAATTAGCGGCAAGAATGACAGCAATGGATAATGCGACTAGAAATGCAGGTGATATGATAGATAATCTTACACTTCAATACAATAGAACAAGACAAGCGGTCATTACTAAAGAACTAATAGAAATTATATCAGGCGCGGAAGCCTTATAATACAAAATAAATGGAGAAAAAATATGGCTAAAAAACCATCTGCCAAACAAAATGGTAAAATATCACAAGTTATTGGAGCTGTGGTAGACGTTGAGTTTGATTCTGATCTTCCTTTGATTTTAGATGCTTTACAAGTTGATAATAGTGGGCAAAAATTAATTTTGGAAGTTGCACAACATCTTGGAGAAAACGAGGTCAGGACTATTGCTATGGATAGTACTGACGGTTTGATTCGTGGAATGGAAGTTATTCAGACTGGGGCACCTATAACAGTACCTGTTGGACCAGAAACCTTAGGAAGAATTCTTAATGTGATAGGTGATCCTGTAGACGACGGAAAACCGGTCAAATCAAAAACTTCTTTACCAATTCACAGAGACGCGCCAGAGTATGTTGACCAGTCAACATCTGCAGATATTTTGGTTACAGGTATAAAAGTTGTGGACCTTCTAGCACCATACGCAAAGGGTGGAAAAATTGGTCTCTTTGGTGGAGCTGGTGTTGGTAAAACTGTTTTAATTATGGAGCTCATCAACAACGTAGCTAAGGCTCACGGTGGATACTCTGTTTTTGCAGGTGTTGGAGAAAGAACTAGAGAAGGTAACGACCTTTTTCATGAAATGGTAGAATCTGGTGTTATTGTTCCAGATGGTCCTGGATCAAAAGCCGCATTAGTTTATGGGCAAATGAACGAGCCTCCAGGAGCTAGAGCAAGAGTTGCTTTAACTGGATTGACTTTAGCAGAGTATTTTAGAGATCAAGAGGGTCAAGATGTTCTTTTCTTTGTTGATAATATTTTTAGATTTACTCAAGCTGGATCTGAAGTTTCTGCGTTACTAGGTAGAATACCATCAGCTGTTGGATACCAACCAACATTAGCGACTGATATGGGTGCTTTACAAGAAAGAATTACTACGACAACAAAAGGATCTATAACTTCTGTACAAGCTATTTATGTTCCAGCAGATGATTTAACTGATCCAGCACCTGCTACATCGTTTGCACACTTGGATGCTACAACTGTTTTATCAAGGCAAATTGCTGAAATAGGGATTTATCCTGCAGTTGATCCACTTGACTCTACTTCTAGAATGTTAGATCCAAGAATTGTAGGTGATGAGCATTATGCTGTTGCAAGAAAAGTACAAGAAGTTCTTCAGCAATATAAGTCACTGCAAGATATTATTGCTATTTTAGGAATGGATGAATTATCTGAAGAAGATAAATTAGTTGTAAATAGGGCCAGAAAAATACAAAGATTCTTATCTCAACCATTTCATGTTGCAGAAGTATTTACCGGATCACCAGGGGTATTAGTGCCTTTAGAAGATACCATAAAGGGTTTTAAAGGAATAGCTGATGGTGAGTATGATGACTTACCTGAGGCAGCTTTTTATATGGTAGGTACTATTGAGGAAGCAATGGAAAAAGCTAAGAAGTTAGCTAAAGACGCTGCTTAGTCCATTTTAATTATTTTAGATGAGGTTATAATGCCAAACACAACTAATTTAGAAATAGTAACTCCATCAATGGTACTTGTTTCTGAACCAGTTGATATGGTTGTCATACCAGGATCTGATGGTCAAATAGGTGCCCTACCAAGACATTCTAAAGTCATGTCCACTCTTGAGAGGGGCGTTATTGACATTTATAATAACAGCAAAGTCACATTACGTATTATGATTGATGGAGGTATTGCTGAAATCAATGAAACATCAGTTGTTATACTTGCTGAAAGAGCTGAAAAAATTGATAAAGCAAATAAACAAATGCTTGAAGAACGTCTTCTTGCTTTTAAATCTCAAGAAAATCATGAAGATAAGAGTGTCTCAGATCTAGCTAATAAAAATTCTTCTTTCATTAAGGCTGTATTAGAAAATATTGGCTAGTTTATTTTGATAATACAGTCTCTACCTTAGCACTAATACCCAAAAGTTTTTCGTCATTTTTTGTAGTACCGTTCAACATAATGCCGATAGGTTTATCATCTTTTGAATATGGTAGTGAAATACTACAGCCATTCATGTAATTGGCTAAGGTTGTATTTCTTAGTGAAATTAAATTAACTTCATCATAATATGGTTCATTTTCACAATCTTCAAGTAAAGGTGGATATATGGTTACTGTTGGTAAAAGTAAAAAGTTGTTTTTCAAAAAATTATTAAATTCTTTAATTAATTTTTTTCTTATATTTAATAATAAATTATACTCAACTGCCAACACATCATTTGCCCTATCCATACGTCTAAGAATATTAGGATCCATCAAATGTTTTTTGTCATTGTATGCCTCAAAATATTCAGTTTGAGATTCTACGGCTGCAAATTGCCATAAAGGTACCTTCTTGTATAAGTCTAGGGCCGGCACATGTATTTCAACTACATTAAAACCATTTTCAGCTAACTTCTGTTTTGCAGTATCAAAAGAAGACTTTATTTGAGGTTCTATATCTTCAAATCCAAAATTTGTAGGGATAATAAGATCTGCTTCTTTGTCATGTAAATTTGTCTTTTTAATATTGGTCTTGTTTTTCATTACTTCAAAACCAAGCCTACAAAGCTCAACATTTTTTGCCATTAATCCAACACTATCTAAGCTAGATGAAAGAACGAGAACGCCCTTCCTAGAAATTACGTCTTGAGTTGGTTTGAACCCAGTTATTCCTGTAAAAGCTGCAGGTATTCTTGTTGATCCACCTGTGTCCGTACCAATTGTAATATCTGATATATCAAGGGATATTGATACAGCTCCTCCAGATGTTGATCCTCCAGGTATGGCTCCTTTATATATTGGGTTTAAGGGAGTTCCATAATGTGGATTTATACCTAAACCAGAGTAAGCTAATTCTGTCATGTTGGTATGACCAATAAGCAAGCCACCGGCCGTCCTAATTAGTGAGATACATTCAGCATCCTTAAGACATATTTTAGGATTAAGAAATTTTGATCCACCCCTCGTTTTATATCCTTTGACATCAAATAAGTCTTTAACAGATATGATTAAACCTTTTAACAAACCAATTTTAAGCCGATTTATTTCATTTAATTGTAATTGAAAATCTTTTTCGAAAAGTTCAGTAAAAATATTTTCAAATTTTTCTGGATTATTTTGTATTTTAGTTAAAATTGAAAAAACATTGTCAATTAGTTTTTCAGGGTTAAATTCTTTTTTTTTCATTATAATCCTGTAGAAATAAAATTATTTAACATTGGAATAAATATTTTATTAATTTTTTCATATACATCTTTCTTAAAAGAAATAGCCTTCTCAGGTAAAAGTTTTGGATTAAGCCAAAGCCAATTTTTAAATTCTGGATGGTTAGTATTAATATCTATTTCTTCATCTTTTCCAGAAAAATAAAACAAAAGCCATCTTTGTTTTTGTCCTCTATATTTACCTTCCCATAAATTATCTGCTAGCGGTAAGGGAATGTCGTAATTTAACCATTCTGGATATTCACTAACAAATTCTACATTGCTTATACTAGTTTCTTCTTTTAATTCTCTAAAGCCGGCTTCTATTGCCAGTTCGCCTTCATCTATTCCCCCCTGAGGCAACTGCCACGCCTCGGCTTTATTATCAAGACGCTGACCACAAAAAACATTTCCGTCTTTATTGAAAACCATAAGCCCAACACATGATCGATAAGGTCTTTCTAATAGCGGGATATTTTTTTTATTTATGTTCAATTTTTAGTATTACTCACTTTATTTAAAATTGATTTTTTATTTATTGTAGCTGTTGAAGTGTTTTTAACATTGTAACTAAAAAGATTAATACCTCTTATAAGATCAACTGCTCTAGAAATCTGGTTGTCTTGAAGAAGTTTTTCTATAGGATTTAGTTCTGTTACATTTTCCTTTTTCTTTTCATCGGACTTATCTTTTTTATCTAATGCGCCTCTTAAATTTTCTTCTCGTCTGTTTTCTAAACTTTTTGTTGATTCAGTTATTCCTGCTTCAACAATAATATCGGGCTCAATACCTTTAGCTTGAATGGAAATACCGCTAGGCGTATAATATCTTGCAGTTGTAAGTCTCATAGCGCCATTTCCTGCGAGTGGTATTATAGATTGAACGGACCCTTTACCAAAACTTCTTGTTCCTACTATTATAGCCCTTGAATGGTCTTTAAGAGCTCCTGCTACAATTTCACTTGCAGAAGCAGAACCACTATTTATTAAGACTATCAGTGGTTTACCATCTATAATATCTCCTTTTTTTGCAAATATCCTTGAAGTATCATCGTCCTTTCTACCTTGTGTGGAGACTATTTCTCCTTGATTAAGAAAAGAGTCAGTGACTGATATAGATTGATTTAGCAGCCCCCCGGGATTATTTCTTAAGTCCAGTATAAGACCTTGAAATTTGTCTCCAGTTTCTTTTTTTATCTCTTTTATAGACTTTTCCATACCAGAAGTAGTTGTATCTGAAAAAGTAGTTAAACGGACATATGCAATATTTTTAATAACGTTATGTCTGACAGATCTAATTTTAATAACGTCTCTTACTATTTCAATCTCAAAAGGATCTTTCTTATCTCGGACGACTGTTATTATTACTTTGCTCCCAATTGGTCCTCGAAGTTGTGATACAGCTTCATTTATGGATAGGCCTCTAATTGATTCACCATTAATACCAATTATTAAATCACCAGATTTCATGCCAGCGTTTGCTGCAGGGGTATCGTCTATAGGTGACACAACTTTAACAACACCATCTTCCATAGTAATTTCTATTCCTAAACCACCAAAAGTACCCTTGGTTTTTACTTGCATATCTTTATAAGATTCAGGACTTAAATATGATGAGTGTGGGTCAAGAGATTGCAACATTCCTGAAATAGCGGACTCGATAAGCTTTTTATCAGTAACTTCTTCAACATATTGTTCTTGAACTCTTTGAAAAACATCCCCAAAAAGATTAAGTTGCTTATAAGTTTCTTGTCGATTTTCTGCTTTAGCTAGATGCAATGGAAGAGAGGATATATTTAGAAATAAAAAAAATAGTAAAAATAAATTCTTATTACTAGAAGAGATTTTTGCAATCATTTTTACTTTACCTTTATGTTCAATGGATGAATTTAAGATCTAATATAGAATATATTTAGATTAGCTACTATAGAAATATTATTTAAGAAGTGTTTATTTAACTAACAAAGACGAGCCATTCATAGTTTTTGGAGTAGGAAGAGACATTATATCTAAAATTGTAGGAGCGATATCAGCTAGCTTACCATTTTTTAATTTAAAGTGGTTATTATTACATATAAGTATTAAAGGGACTTTGTTACAAGTATGAGAGGTGTGTGGTAAATTTGTTTCTAAGTTTTTCATTATTTCACAATTACCATGATCAGCTGTTAACAGCATAACCCCATTAGTTTTATCTAACGCATTTTTTATTTTCCCTACCGCATAATCTACAGTTTCAACAGCTTTGATTGCCGCCTTCAAATCACCAGTATGACCAACCATATCAGGATTAGCAAAGTTAATAATTATTAGATCATAGATTTTTTTTTGAATTGCGTTTATTAATTCATTTTCAATTTCTTTTGCAGACATCTCTGGCTTTAAATCATAAGTAGATACTTTGGGTGATGGTATCATAATTCTTGTTTCACCTTTATTGACAGTCTCATTTCCACCATTAAAAAAATATGTAACGTGAGGATATTTTTCTGTTTCTGCTAACCTAAGTTGTTTTAAATTTGCTTTTGCAATAACTTCACCAAGTGTATCATTAATCTTTTCTTTCATAAAAATACTACTCATATAGTTTGAAATTTCTTTTGAATACTCTGACATTCCAAGACAGTTTAATAATTTGGGAGTTTTGGCATCCTTTTTAAATTTTTCAAAATTAGGGTCTAAGAATGCTGTTAATAGTTCTCTTACCCGGTCAGCTCTGAAATTAATCATAAGTAGACTATCACCTTCTTGTATCCCTTTATAATCAGCTATTAGTGTAGGTGAAATAAATTCATCAGTTTCGTTATTTTCATAAGCCTCTTTAATTGCCATTAAAATATTGGCTACTTTTCTTTTATGTTTGGCATAAGCAATTAGATCAAAAGACTTTTTTACTCTATCCCATCTATTATCTCTATCCATTGCGTAATATCTTCCAATAAGGGTAACGATCTGAACATCATCGGGTAGAGATGATTCAAATTTTTTAATTAGCTGGCCTAATTGTTTAGGAGAAGAATCTCTTCCGTCTGAAAATATATGAATTACAGTTCTAATATTATTTTCATGCAATAATTTGGACATAGCAATAATATGATTTGAGTGAGAGTGAACTCCACCATCACTACACAAACCTAAAAGATGAACTGTTTTGTTTTTTTTATGTTTTGATAAAAAATTTTGAAAATTTTTATTGTCGCTTATTTCATTATTAGCAAAAGCTTTGTTAATCCTTGGGAGAGTCTGTAAAACAACTCTTCCAGAACCTAGGTTCATATGACCAACCTCAGAATTCCCAACTTGCCCAGGAGGTAGTCCAACATGTTCACTAGATGCTTCAAGGGTAGAATATGGATATTTTTTTGATAAATAATTCACATTAGGTGTTTTAGCTAGTGTTACAGCATTAAAATCAGAATCTTTATCAATTCCCCAGCCATCCATTATACATAATACAACAGGTCTATTTTTAATATCTTTCATTAATTAAGTTCATTTTTAAAAAATTATTTATGATAAGGGTGTCCTTGAATTATAGTTTCTATTCTATAGATTTGTTCCGCAATCATCATTTTTACCATTTGATGTGGCCAAGTAAGTTGGCCAAAAGCAATAACTCTATCAGCAGTTTTTTTAATTTTTTCACTATTTCCAAAAGCTCCACCAATAGCAAAATTTATATTGGTTATATTATTATCACTCCAATTTAATATTATTTTTGCGAGATCATTACTAGATAAATTTTCACCTTTTTCGTCTAATAATATTAATTTACCATTTTTGGGTGTTGCATTAATTAACTTTAAAGCTTCTTCATCTCTTTTTTTTTCTGGGCTCTTATTTTTGACTTCAAATTGTTTCAATTCAACATTTTTAATTCTTTTAAGATATTTGTGAGTGATTATATCTTCATCACTATTTTTAGCTTTACCAATAGTTGAAATAATGTATTGCATTATTATTTTTCTAATGCATCTGGTGAGACTTCTTCTTGTTTTTTTACCCACATTTTTTCTAAACTATAAAAATCTCTAACTTCAGGACGAAAAATATGAATAAGTATATCCTTAGCATCAATTAATACCCAATCACCATTTGACATTCCTTCAGGAGATGGAAGACGAAGTCCCATTTCTTTATATTTTTTTATTAAATTATTTGCCATTGCTGTTACTTGCCTAACAGTATTTCCACTAACCACAACCATGTAATCAGCAATACTACTTCTTCCAATTAGATCAATACTGACAATGTCTATTCCCTTATCCTTATCTAATGATTCTAATGTAACCTTCAGTAATTGTTTAGAAGATATGGGTATCATTTTTTTCATGTTTGAAATTCCGTTTTATTAAAATTTTGTGATCTTCTGATTTCAGAGGATGATATTGATAATAGTTTATTTTTTAAAAAGACCCAGACTGGTTTTTTTCTAAGAAAGATAGTTTTACTTTTTGAAGTCTTTAGTCTTTTGCCAAGCTTGGTTGTTTTTTTTGTATTGAGAAAAGAGCTGAAAAAATTAGGTCGAGAGATTACCGCAACATACATATTTTTTGCAATTGAATTTGGATGAAGCCATTTATTAAAATTATCTAGAATGTCACTACCCATTAACCAGATGAATTTAACTCTTTGAGATTTAGTATTTAAAAAATTAATTGTCATATAAGAAGCATAGAGCTTATTTTTTTCCTCTATATCTAAAACTTTTATATAGGATAATCCATTTGTAAATAACCTAGCATAACTTAATCTTTTTTCAAAACTCTCCATCCCAATGCTAGATTTCAATCTATTTTGAGGTGCAACTATCCACCAAATTTCATCAATGCCAAGAGCTATTCTTGCAATGTTACTAATATGGACATGACCCTGATGAGCTGGATTAAAGGATCCACCTAAAATTCCAACTTTTCTTTTTCTTTTATAAGAAAAGCACTTAGGTATATTATTTTTGAAACTAACTTTTACGTTTTCAATCACGAATTTGATCTTTTCCTCTTACAATATATTTAAAGCTAGTTAATTGAGAAGCTCCTACAGGTCCTCTAGCATGTATTCTACCAGTTGAAATTCCTATTTCAGCCCCCATACCAAATTCGCCACCATCAGCAAATTGAGTTGAAGCATTATGCATTACAATCGCACTATCTACTGAAGATAAAAAACTTTCGGCAGTAATTTTATTTTCTGTAATAATTGATTCTGTGTGATTTGAAGAATAATTATTAATGTGATTAATAGCTCCTGATACTCCATTAACAATTTTAATAGATAAAATTGCTTCAAGATACTCTGTTTCCCAATCAATTTCTGATGCTAATTCAATCTCATCGGCTATAGTTTTAGTTTCATAGTCACCCTTAATATGACATCCAGATTCCATTAATTTTTTAACCAAAGTAGGAACAACTTTATTGCTAATTTCTTTGTCAATAAGTAATGTTTCTAAAGCTCCGCAAATACCGGTTCTTCTCATTTTTGAATTAACTACAATCTTAATTGCTTTTTCTACGTCTGCGTCCTTATCAATATACAAATGACAAATACCTTCTAAATGAGCAAAGACTGGAACTTTAGCCTCTTGTTGAACCTTATTAACAAGAGACTTGCCACCTCGAGGAATAATTACATCAATCTGACCTGTAGATCTGAGCATTGCTGTAACAGCTTCTCTATCTGTATTATCTATCATTTGAACCGCTTCAGAAGGTAAATTGGCACTCATTAATCCCTCTTGGAGACATGAAGTTAAGATTTTTGAAGAGTTGATTGAATCTGAGCCTCCTCTAAGTATCACTGTGTTACCAGATTTTATACATAGGCTTCCTGCATCAATAGTTACATTTGGTCTCGACTCATATATAATGCCAATTATACCAAGTGGAACTGAAACCCTTGAAATATCAAGACCATTTGGTTGTTTCCACCTTGACAATTCAATTCCAATAGGATCATCCATTTCAGCAATTTTTTTTAAGCCGTTAATAATATCGTTTATTCTTTTATCGTTTAGAAATAATCTATCTACAAATGCATCAGTAAGATTTTTTTGCTTTGCATTTCCTATATCAATTTTATTTGCTTGTAAAATTTCTTCTTGTTTTTGTTTTATAATTAAAGAGGTATTTAAAATAGCTAAATTCCGATCTTTAGAACTACTTCTTGAAATTTTATCAAAAGCGTTTTTAGACTTTTGGTTTATAACTTTTACATATTCAAAAATGTTATTACTCATATTTAACTCTTATTTTTTTTCAAATACTAGATCATCTCTATGAACGACTTCATCTTTACCTCTATAACCTAATATAGTTTCAATATTATTACTCTTAGAACCTTTAATTAATTCAACCTCAGAATTATTAAAGTGAGTTAAACCTTTTCCAACAAAGGTTTCATTTTCATCAATTATCTGAATTAAGTCACCTTTTTCATAATTACCTTCAGTTTTAATAATGCCAGCTGATAAAATAGAAAAACCTTTTTTAATGGCTTCTGATGCGCCTTGATCTATGGTAATTTTTCCTTTTACTTGAAGAGCTCCAGATATCCATTGTTTTCTTGAATTTAAAGGTTTTTCGTTAGCTTTAAACCAACTAAACTTAGCCTCTTGCTGATTTAACTTTAACAATGGACTTATAGGACGTCCATCACAAATAATCATATTACATCCAGCTTTAGTTGCAATTTTAGCAGCTTCTATCTTTGTAACCATGCCTCCTGAAGAAAAGCTAGTATGAGTAGGCCCGGCCATAAATTCAATTTCTTTAGTAATTTCTGTAATTTCATCAATAAAAACTGAATTTTTATTAATATTTGGGTCAGAAGAATAAAGACCATTAATATCAGAAAGTAAAATAAGAAGATCTGCGCTACACATTTGTGCTACTCTTGCTGCTAGTCTATCATTATCTCCAAATCTTATCTCTTCAGTAGAAACTGTATCATTTTCATTAATTACAGGTATTACATTAAGCTCGAGAAGTTTTAGTAGAGTAGCTCTTGCATTTAAGTGTTTTCGTCTAGTTTCAGTATCGTCAGGTGCCAATAAAATTTGAGCAATATTTAATCCATACTTCCCCATAATATCTTTCCAAGCGTAAGCAAGGCTTATTTGACCTGTCGCAGCTGCAGCTTGTTTTTCATCAAGAGATAAATTATCTCTTAATTTCAACTGTTTTTTACCAAGTGCAATAGAGCCAGAAGATACAATTATGACTTCTTTTTCTAGTTTAAGAAGGTTGTTAATATCAAGGGCAAGAGAGTTTAACCACTTATCATTTAGATTGCCATTTTCCTTGTCAATTAAAAGTGCAGAACCTATCTTTATTACAATTCTTTTGGAATTTTGAATTAAATTATTTTTATTCATATTTTTATTCTTCTTTACGGGGACCAAGATGAGACTTTTTCTAACCCATCTTGATTATCCTCTATTTTGTTCATTGAAGTTATAAGATCCTGAAGTTGCCTTACCAGTTTTGTTATATTTTCTCCTGAAACAGATGAGATCCCAAAAACCTTTTGAACATTTAATTTTTTTAGTTGTTCCTTGGCGAAGTTTAATTTCTGATCTTTTACAGCATCGCATTTTGTTAGAACTATAATCTGTTTTTTCTCAGATAGACTAGCGTCATAAGCCTCAAGTTCTCTAATTATTGTTAAGTAATCACGCTTAATATTTTCACTTGTTACATCTATAAGATGAAGTAACCCTTTACAACGTTCTACATGTCCTAAAAATCTATGGCCTAGACCTGAACCTTCATGTGCTCCTTCAATAAGCCCAGGTATATCGGCAATTACAAACTCCTTGTTATCTTGGTGTACAACGCCAAGGTTTGGGTGCAAGGTAGTAAAAGGATAATCAGCTATTTTAGGTTTTGCTGCAGTAACTCTAGAGAGTAATGTACTTTTACCAGCATTTGGTAAACCTATCAAACCTATATCTGCAATTAACTTTAATCTAAGCCAAATCCATTTTTCTTCTAATTCTCCACCTGGTTGTGATTTTTTTGGGGATTGATTGGTAGAAGTTTTAAAAAAAGCATTACCTTTGCCACCTTCTCCACCCTTAGCAAGAATTACTTTTTGTCCAATTTTGGTCATGTCAGCTAGGATGAAATTATTTGTCTCGTCCAAAATCTGTGTTCCCAATGGTAATTTAAGAATGACGTCTTTTCCGCTAATCCCGCTTCGATCTCTTCCCTTACCACCTTCTCCAGGCCTTGCTTTAAAGTGTTGCTGATAACGAAAGTCAATTAGGGTATTTAATCCATCTGAACATAAGGCTATTACATCTCCACCTCGTCCACCATTACCACCGTCTGGACCACCAAAAGGAACATGTGCTTCTCTTCTAAAAGAGATTGCCCCAGATCCACCATGTCCACTAGCTATATATATCTTAGCTTGGTCTAAAAATTTCATGACAAGATCCTAATATATACTATTATAGATGGGAAGGTTTTAAAAAACAAAAAAAGGAATAGCTTTTCAAGCTATTCCTGAAAGAAAAATAAAATATAAATTATTCAGCAGCTTGTTTGACAGGCTCAACTGATACGAACATCTTTTTACCTTTATGTTCTTTAAATTTTACATGTCCATCTATCAAAGAAAAAATCGTATGATCTTTGCCCATACCTACATTTAATCCTGGATGAAATTTTGTTCCTCTTTGCCTTATTATGATATTACCAGGAACTACAGCTTCACTGCCAAATTTTTTAACTCCTAGTCTTCTACCGGCGGAATCTCTACCATTTCTAGAACTTCCACCTGCTTTTTTATGTGCCATCTATAAATCCTTTACTTATCTTTAGTAGTTGATTTTTTAATTTTCGGTTCTGCCTTACTTTTAGCTTGACCTGTGACTTTTTTTTCCTTTGACTTAGCGGTTACTATTTTAGCTTTAATTTCAGTTTTAACTTTTGTATCCGGTGACTTAGTTGTGGCTGTTTTAGCTTTAGTTATAACTTTAGGCTCTGTTACCTTCGGCTTATTAGCTGCTGTTTTAGCTTTAGTTTCAGTTTTAACTTTTGTATCTGTTGACTTAGTGACAGCTTTTTTTGGAGTAAGCTTAGATCCACCTTTTTCAGCAATATCAATAATCTTAAGAAGAGTTAGATCTTGCTTGTGACCTTGTTTTCTACGACTATTTTTTCTTCTTCTTTTATAAATCATAGTTATTTTTGGGCCTCGAGTTTGTCTTACAACTTGGGCCATAACTGCAGCGTCATTTATCATAGGGTTACCTAGTGTAACTTTTTTACCTTCGCCAATCATTAGCACGTTACCAAGAACTACTTGATCTCCGTCATTTGCGTTTAATTTTTCAACTAAAACCACATCTTCTTTTTCAACGCGATATTGTTTTCCACCGGTTTTAACTACTGCATACATTTAACTATTCCGATTATTAAAAGTTTTTATTTATATAATAAGTTTTTGAATATTAAATTTACTTATAAATTGTTAACGGAATATAGCTCGAAACAACAATCTGTCAAGCCTTTAGATTAATAGTAAATAGTTAAGATGCTATTATTAAAGGTAATTTTACGGTACTAACAACGCGGGGTCTAAACGTTCTAAAAACCAGTTAATACGCCAATCTAAATGTGGACCAGTAGATCTCCCAGTAGATCCAATTTCACCAATTTTTTGACCTTTTTTAACTTTGTCTCCAACATTTACATTTATCAATGATAGATGTGAGTATACAGATGTAACTCCATGACCATGGTCTAACATTATAGTTCCACCGGTGTAATACAAATCTTTTTCTGCCATTCTAACTATTGATTCTATTGGTGCCAATACAGAAGTACCTTTTTTTGCTGCTATATCAATACCATAGTGAGGACGTTTAGGTTTTCCATTTAGTATTCGTTGGCTTCCAAACACACCTGAAATTATTCCTTTTGCAGGCCAATTGAACTCTTCAAAAATAAAATCTATATCACTATCCAAATTTCGAATGTTTTTAATAGCTTTATTTTCTCTGATGATCCTATCATAAAAAGATTTTGGAGGAGTAACCATTTTTTTTTCAAGGCCATTTATCATTTGAGTTTTATAAATTCTTTTTTTTATTTTAAGAGGTTTAGAAATCCAATTTTGGTTAATTTTTATTGATAGATTGGCGATTTTAGGATGATCTCTTCCAAAGCCAATTACAAAAAAACCTTTTGATGTTTTTCTGAGTAATCGTTCTTTAAATCTAATACTTATATTACTGTCAATTTTACCTTTAACCAATCCGCCTTGAATAAAATTACCTTCAAGAAACACCTTTATATTATTATAATCTAAAGTTAGTGTTTCTTTTGCAATACAAGGATTTATTTTTAAAAAAAATAAAAAAAATAAAATTTTAATCAAATTGTTCTTTAGATTTTCTATTACTATTTTATTATTCATCTTTTCACTTCAGGGATAAGTCCTTTAGGTGCAAATCTTAGAGTTACTAGTAATATCATGCCCATAAACATTAGTCGTATATGAGCTGCATTTTCTTGAAGATGGCTCTTAATAAGATTTGTATCAGATATGTGTGACGTTATGAATGATAAAAGCCATAAACCCAGTGGTTCAGACTGTATCCAAAAAAACCAAATTAAAAATGCTCCTATTATGGATCCAAAGTTATTGCCAGATCCACCAACAATTACCATTATCCAAATTAAAAAAGTATACCTTAAAGGTTGATAAGAAACAGGTGTAAACTGTCCGTCGAGTGTTGTTAACATTGCTCCTGCAATTCCAACTATAGCAGATCCAATTATAAAAACTTGCAAATGCCTTTTCTTAATATCTTTTCCCATAGCATTAGCTGAAACCTCATTATCCCTTATGGCCCTCATCATTCTACCCCATGGGGACTTAACAGCTATTTGAAGCAAGTATAAAATTACTAATAACACTAAAAGGAATAACACAGAGTATGATAATTTAACTATAATTGAAGAAACTTCTGGAAGTGGAATCTTTAATATATTTGCAGTTTCTAACACCCATTCTCTTGATTGTAATTCAATTTCGTAAGGAACAGGTCTTGGCAATCCGTTAACATTTTTAACCCCTCTTGATAACCAATCTTCATTTTTTAAAATATAAATAATAATCTCTGAGATACCAAGAGTTGCTATTGCTAGATAGTCTGATCTCAACCCAAGAGATATTTTACCAATTATAAAAGCAGCAAAAGCTGCTAACAATCCTCCTACAGGCCAAGATATGATTACAGGAAGATTAAATCCACCTAAGTAACCGGTTTTTGCAGGTTCTATGGATTCTATTTGTTCTATTGGAGAGTCAACCATTAGCCTCATTATAAAGTAACCTACAAATATTATTAAAAAAGAAATTAAGTATTTTATTCTTTTGTTAAAATTAACCCTTTTGAACATAAATACAGAAAAAATAATTGATAAAACAAATATCATCAAACCAATTACTATAAAGTTTCCTCCTGTTTCCCATGCATTGCTTGTTGGAGGCATTGAAATGATTATGTTAGCAAGGCCACCTAATGCAGCAAAGCCCATGACACCAAAGTTGACAATTCCTGCGTTGCCCCACTGAACATTAATGCCAAGGGTCATTATTGAAGATATAAGGCATAAATTAAATATCGTTAATGCTACGTTCCAGCTTTGAAATATTCCAACTGCAAATAAAATTATTGCCATTAAAAAATATAAAATTTGTATCCGTGATCTATTTTTCATATCTAAAATTTTAAATTATTTTACCTTTATAAATTCCTGTTGGTCTTATTAATAAAACTAAAACTAATATTATAAAAGAAATAGCTATTTTGTAATCCGTTGAGAGTATTTGTAACAATCCATCTGGAACTAAATAATTAGGAAGAAAATAAAAAAATATTTTTTTGTATGCAAATGTTACTATTAATTCAGAAAATGCTATCACGAACCCACCTATAATTGCACCTACAGGATTACCAACTCCACCTACGATGGCTGCAGAAAAAATTGGCAGAACTAAATGTAGATATGTAAAAGGTTTATAGCTTTTATCAAGGCCATAAAGAGTGCCTGCCACACAAGCTAAGGTTCCAGTTATTATCCACGTGATTAAAACAACCTTTTCTGGATTAATTCCAGATAATAAAGCTAATTCCTTATTATCAGAATAAGCTCTCATAGATTTCCCAGTTTTTGTTTTATTTAAAAACCAAAAAAGTAAAACAACTAAAATTATGCTTAAAACTATTGTTATACCTTGTGTTGTTTTTAATGCTAATCCTTCGCTTAATCCCGTATAGTTTTTAAAGGTTTTTGCCTTTAAAATAAATCTTTCCCCATCAAAGAAATTTTTATCACCAGGTCCTATTATGAACCTAATTAATCCACCTGTAAAAAACATTACACCAATAGAAACAATTAAATTAATTACACTCTTTGAGTTTTGTCGCCGATAAAATTTAAAAATTATTTTATCCACCAATATGCAATAAAAAATTGTAATTATAATTGCAAATGGCAAAACTATAATCGCTGTTGGCAAGGGATTTAAGTTTATTTCAAGAATTAGAAATAACCAGCATAAAAGGATTGAAGTCATAGCACCAAATGACATGAATTCACCATGTGCAAAATTAGAAAATCTGAGAACGCTATAAACTATTGTTATGCCTAAGGCACCGAGCGCTAGTTGACTACCATAAGTTAGACCTGGTATTAGAATATAGTTTGATATTAATGTAATTCCATTTAGAAAATCCATCGAAATCTAACCTCCTAAAAAAGCTTGTCGAACTTCTTTGTTTTCTAAAAGTGAATTTCCAGTATCTGTAAAAAGGTTTTTTCCTTGATTTAAAACAAAACCCAAATCAGAAATTTTTAAGGCTTGTTTTGCATTTTGTTCAACCATTAAAACTGCAGTTCCTTGATTAGCTATTTCGGTAACTTTGTTAAATAAACCTTCCATAATAATTGGAGAAACCCCAGCTGAGGGTTCATCCAACATTAATACTTTAGGTTTGGTCATTAAAGCTCTTCCTACTGCAACTTGTTGTCTCTGACCACCAGATAATTCACCGGCCAACTGATATTGTTTATCTTTTAAAACAGGAAAGAGTTCATAAATATATTCTAGCATTTTTTTACAATCATGTTGTTCAACAAATGCACCCATTTCCAAGTTTTCTTCAACTGTTAACGAAGGAAATATATTGTTAGTTTGTGGAACGAAACCCATTCCTTTTAGAACTCGTTCCTGAGGCGGTATATTAGTTATGTCTTCACCGTCTAAAATAATTTTTCCTTGTTTTATGGGTAATAGTCCAAATAGTGCTTTCATAGCTGTTGATTTTCCTGCACCATTAGGACCGACTATTGACGATATCTCTCCTTCATTAACGCCGACATTGCAGTTAAAAAGAATATCAACCGATCCATACCCACAAGTTATATTTTCCCCAAATAGTATGTACATAGCTTAAATATTATTCATTTAATTTTTACCTAGATAAACTTCTATAACTTCTTCATTTTTTCGTATTTTTGATATTTCATCTGTCATTAAGATGGATCCTTCAGCCATTACAATAACTGGGTCACATAATCTGCTTATAAAATCTATATCATGTTCAATCATGCAAAAAGTATAATTTAACTCCTTGTTAAGTCTTAATATGGCGTCGCCAATTGTGTTTAACAAAGTGCGATTTACGCCGGCACCTACTTCATCAAGGAGAACTATTTTTGGTCTTACCATCATTGTTCTTCCTAACTCTAATAATTTTTTTTGTCCTCCAGAAAGATTGCCAGCATATTCATTTGCAATATGTTTTAATTGTAAAAAATCTAAAACATCATTTGTTTTTTCCAAAATCTTTTGTTCTTCTTGTTTTATTTTATTTTGTCTGAACCATGTATTTATTATTGATTCACCCATTTGATTAGGTGGTACCATCATCAAATTATCTCTAACTGTTAGAGACGCAAATTCATGAGCTATCTGAAAGGTTCTAAGTATACCAAGGTTAAAAAGTTGATGAGGTTCATAACTAGTTATATCTATATCGTCAAGTTTTATACTTCCTGAATCAGGTTTAATAGAACCATTAATAATATTAAATAAAGTTGTTTTTCCAGCTCCATTAGGGCCAATAAGTGCTGTAACTGTAGATTTTTCAATGTTTAATGAAACATTGTTTATGGCTTGTATACCACCAAAACTTTTGTAAAGATTATTTAT
Organism: SAR116 cluster bacterium AG-390-L20; assembly: GCA_003278095.1. Classification (GTDB taxonomy): domain Bacteria; phylum Pseudomonadota; class Alphaproteobacteria; order Puniceispirillales; family Marisalimonadaceae; genus Marisalimonas. The sequence goes on from QCHB01000001.1 coordinate 210,319, forward strand.
CGAAAGCATATGTATAACCAGAAAAAAGGCTTAAGATTGTATCTTAAGCCTTTTTAACTTTATCTATAACTTACTTTGTTAGTTTTCTCATTATCAATAAGAATTTCAGCAAAGCTTCCAGATGACTCGCCTGATCCAACAAGCTCTAGTGCAGTTGCTCCAACATAGTCTATTTCCTTACCTGCTTTAATTAATTTTAATGCTTTTCCAAGCTCACCAGGATATATTTTTTCCCCAGGTGCATTAGCAATATCCATAACACTCTTTTTAAAAGTATTACTTACAGTAGATTTAGACTTTTCCATTGCTAACATAATTAAAGCTGCAGAATCGTATGATTCTGGTCCATAAGGTCCAGATTCAAAACCTGCTTTTTTTGCTAGCTCAGAATATTTCGCAGCACCAGGACTGTCTGTTCCAGGAACTGATCCTATTGACCCATTAAGGTCTGGACCAATAGCTTTTGGTAATGAATCACCAATCATACCATCTGGTAAAAAGAATTTATCAAAAGCACCATTATCTAGAGATGTTTGAATTATTCCTTTTCCACCTTGATCTAAATAACCTGCTACAATTAGGATGTCACCCCCTGCTTGTGCTAATGCAGCAACCTCTGCACTGTAGTCAGCTTTACCATCTTCATGAGCTGCTGTTACAGTAATTTTACCGCCTCTTGAGATAAAGTTTTTTTGAATACTTGCTGCCAAGCCCTTTCCATAATCATTGTTAGTATGTGACAAAGCAGCAGATTTAAAACCTTTTTCTATTAATAAATCAGCTATTACTTCGCCTTGTCTAGCATCGGATGGTGCGGTTCTAAAGAAAAGTCCGTTATCAGGTTCAGTTGATAAAGCAGGTGAAGTTGCTGAAGGAGATATCATAACTATACCATTAGGCATTGCTACATTTTTTAAAACTGCTGTAGTAACTCCAGAGCAATCCGCGCCCATTATGGCACTGACTTTATCAGAAGTTATTAATCTTTCTGCTGCAGCTTGAGCGGCTGCTGCGTCAACACATGTAGAGTCTGCTCTAACACCTTCAATTTTACCATGCATAAAATTACCTGAATTATTTACTTCTTCAATAGCTAATTCAGCACTTTTTGCCATCACAGGTGCTAAAGATTCAATAGGACCTGTAAATCCTAAAATAATTCCAATTTTCACATTTTTTGCAAATGCTGGGAAAATAAGGAAAATTGATAGTATTAACGAAATTAGAATTTTTTTCATAAACGTTTCCCCTTTTGTTTTATAAATACATTTAATTTTATAAAGAAATAATATTATTAAGCGAATCAAATTTTAAGTTGTTATGCAAAATAACCTTTAGTAAGTTAATTATAGATTTACCAAAAAGAAAAGATATTTTCCATATGTATTACAATGTTCTTAAAATATTAAAAGAAGGTTTAAATGACAATAAAGGATGGAAAAAAACATGGCAAAACCCCGAGATAAAGAAAAAATATGATGTGATTATTATTGGTGGTGGTGGACACGGACTGGCAACAGCTTTTTACTTAGCTAAAGAATTCAAAATTAAAAATATAGCAGTGCTTGAAAAAAACTGGATTGGTGGAGGCAACGTTGGACGCAACACGACCATAATTCGATCAAACTATCTACTAAATGAAAATGAAGCCTTTTACGAATTTTCCTTAAAATTATGGGAAACACTTGAAAATCAAATTAACTATAATGCAATGGTTAGTCAAAGAGGAGTTTTGAATGTTTTTCATTCTGATGCGCAAAGGGATTCTTTTGTAAGACGAGGTAACTCTATGATAATTAATGGAGCAGATGCAGAGCTGTTTGATGTTGATAAAATAAAATCAATTTATCCTTTTTTAGATTATGACAACGCGAGGTTTCCAATTAAGGGAGGTCTTTTTCAAAAAAGAGGTGGTTCAGTCCGCCATGACGCTGTTGCATGGGGTTACGCTCATGCTGCAGACGAATTAGGTGTTGATATCATACAAAATTGTGAAGTTACAGGGTTCAAAATCAAATCTGGAACCTGCATTGGTGTAGAGACTAATAAGGGTGATATTTTAGCCAATAAAATTGGTTGTGCTGTAGCTGGATCGTCAAGTGTATTAATGTCTAAAGCTAATATGAACCTTCCATTAGAAAGCCATGTTTTACAAGCATTCGTAAGTGAAAGTTTAAAGCCTTTTATTCCAGGTGTCATTACTTTTGGAGCAGGGCACTTTTATATATCACAATCTGATAAAGGTGGCTTAGTTTTTGGGGGTGATATTGATGGATATAACTCTTATGCGCAAAGAGGAGGGATGGATATGTTAGAAGATGTTTGTGAGGGTGGTTTAGCATTAATGCCTACCATAGGTAAGGCTAGACTTTTAAGAATGTGGGGAGGTATTATGGATATGAGCATGGATGGTTCTCCAATTATAGATAAAACTCACATTAAAGGATTATATTTGAATGCGGGTTGGTGTTATGGGGGCTTTAAAGCAACCCCAGCTTCTGGCTGGTGTTTTGCTCATTTACTTGCAAAAGGTGCTTCTCATTCATTATCTGAAAACTTTCAATTAGATAGATTTAAAAATGGCTATATGATTGACGAAAAAGGTCAAGGAGCCCAACCAAATTTACATTAAAGTAGAAACTAATGATTATTGATCACCCATTATTAGGTCCAAGGGATGCTAGTGAATTCATCTATTTGGGTGATGCGTCACTATTGAACAGACCTAAATGGGATGAAGAAAAATCAGAAGATAATTTTTACAAATACCTATATCTCAGAGAAAATGTTGCTGGAATGCATAAAGAACTTTGGTTTCATCAACAAGGAGATAGAAGTTGGCTCGTGATTTCAAGAAATACTGTAACTCACGAAATTTTTAAAGTTGAATTAGCTACTGAATTTAAAAAAAATATGGGAAAGTCTAATGACTAGACCAATAAGAACTAAATCTAGTCTGATCAATACAAATAAAAAATTAAATTTTGTATTTAATGGGAAAAAATACGAAGGTTTTCAGGGTGATACCTTGGCATCAGCTCTATTAGCTAATGATGTTAAATTAATTGCTAGATCATTTAAGTATCACAGACCAAGGGGAATTTTTACATCGGGTTCTCATGAACCAAATGCCTTAGTTGAAATTGTACATGATGATTATAATGAACCCAATAGCAAAGCTACTACAGTAGAATTATATGAAGGATTAGTGGCTAAAAGTCAAAATTGCTGGCCTTCCTTAAAATACGATCTTATGTCAATAAATGATAAATTTTCAAAATTTATTGGTGCTGGATTCTATTATAAAACTTTCATGTGGCCGTCTTTTTTTTGGGAAAAGGTCTACGAACCAGTCATTAGAAAAGCTGCTGGCTTAGGAAAGTTATCAAAAAATAAAAATAATAAAAATTCAGAAAAAGGTTTTTTATATTGCGATCTTCTCATTATTGGCTCAGGTCCCTCCGGATTAATTTCTGCTTATATTGCAGGTTTGTCGGGAATTAAAGTTATAATAGTTGAAGAAGATTATGTCTTTGGTGGTAGTCTCAACAATGAAATTTTCAAAATTTCTAATATGTCACCACAAGCGTGGGTTCAATCTATTTTAAAGGAAATCAGAAAACTATCAAACGTTAGATGTATAGAAAATACCTCTGTTATAGGGATGTTTGATCATGGTGTCTTTGGAGCCATCCAAAAATTAAAAGAAAGTAAACTAGAACAAATATTTTGGAAAATAGTGTCTAAGAAAGCTTTGCTGTGTTCAGGCTCACTTGAAAGGCTAATTCCTTTTCAAAATAATGATTTACCAGGAATTATGTTATCAGGTTCCATTCGTAGTTATTTAAATAGATGGGGCGTAAATAATTTTGATAAAGTTTTATTATTTACAAATAATGACGATACTTATGTAACGGCTTTGGACTTAATTTCTAATGGAATAAATTTAATTGGTGTTGTTGATACAAGAGATAATCCTAGAATTTTTGATCCTAAAATAAAAGTTTTTAAAAGCTCTCAAATAATCAGTGCTAAAGGTAAGTTATATCTTAAAGGTGTTGATATAGTTAATAAAGTAGGAGAACTTACACATTTAAAATGTGACTATCTTGGTATTTCAGGAGGTTGGAACCCAAATATTCATTTAAGTTGTCATACTGGGGTAAGACCTGAATGGAATGAAAAGATATATGCATTTGTTGCTGGTAAAACGAATGTCTCAACACATTTAAAAGCTGTAGGCTCAGCAAATGGAAAGTTTTCATTAAATGATTGTATCCTTGACGCTGAAAAACAAGTATTAGAAATACTTTCAGATTTAGAGATGAAACCCAAAAAATATAGCCTCCCAAAAATTAAAGAGCAATCTTTTGAAATAGATCCTTTTTGGTTTGTAAAGATTGGTTCTCAAAGAAAATGGGTAGATTTACAAAATGACGTGACTGTAAAAGATATTGAAATGGCTTATGCTGAAAACTTTAGATCAGTAGAGCATTTAAAGAGATACACAACTTTAGGAATGGGGACTGATCAAGGTAAAACTTCTAATGTTACCGGGTTAGCTATTTTAGCCTCATTATCAAATAAGTCTATACCAGATGTAGGAACTACGGTATTTAGACCACCTTACATTCCATTGTCCATAGAGGCTTTAGTTGGTTCGTCAATTGGTAAAAATTTTAAGCCAACAAGATTAACTCCAACTCATAATTGGGCTAGAGATAATGGCGCTAGTTTTACAGAAACAGGATTATGGCTAAGAGCTGAATGGTATTCTCAAAAAAATGAATTTCACTGGAGAATGAGTGTTGATCGAGAGGTCAATTCTGTCAGAAATTCAGTTGGATTTTGTGATGTTTCAACCTTAGGAAAAATTGATATTCAAGGAAAGGATGCCCTGGAATTTGTAAATAAAGTCTACTGTAATGGATTTGCAAAATTACCAGTTGGCAAAGTTAGATATGGTTTAATGCTTAGAGAAGACGGTATTGTCATGGATGATGGAACAACAGCTAGAATGAGTGAAAATCATTTCATCATGACAACTACAACTGTCAATGCAGAAAGTGTATATAGACACCTAGAATTTTGCCATCAATGTCTGTGGCCAGAGATGGACGTCCATCTAATTTCAACAACAGATGCTTGGGCACAAATAGCAATTGCTGGTCCAAAATCCAGAAAAATAATTTCTAAAATAGTTGATAAGCAATTTGATGTTTCTAACAAAAATTTCCCTTTTATGGCTTGTAAAGAAATAACAATTTGTGGAGGTGTTTTAGCAAGGCTATTTAGAATTTCATTTTCAGGTGAATTAGCATATGAGTTATCTATCCCAACACAATATGCATCATCATTAGTGTCGTATCTTATGGAAATAGGAAAAGATGAAAATATAATTCCTTACGGTACAGAAGCACTTGGAGTTATGAGAATTGAAAAAGGACATGCTGCTGGAGCAGAATTAAATGGCACAATCTCTGCTCAAAATTTAAATATGGGCAAAATGGTATCCAATAAAAAGGATAGCATTGGTATGGTTCTATCAAAAAGAGAAGGCTTGAATACCTTAGATGGTTTGCGGTTAGTGGGCTTAAAACCCATAAAAGCTAACCATCAACTAGTATCTGGTTCTCATTTATTCAATTCAAGTGATACAATCACTCCTATAAATGATTTAGGTTACATTACTTCATCTTGTTATTCACCTACTTTAAAAAGTAGCATTGCACTTGGTTTTTTAAAAAATGGAAATAGTCGACACGGAGATTACTTAAAAGCAAGTAATCCTATTTTAAAAACAGAAGTTATAGCAGAAGTATGTAATCCTATTTTTGTTGATCCCAATGGGGATAGATTACGTGAATAACAAACAACTGCTTGAACCAATAAATTTTAAATCTGAAAGTATATTCTCTAAAAATGATTTACAGATTACTATAGATAACTCTAAAAATATTGTTTCCTTAAACCAAAATAGAGAAGAGCCAAAAAAATTTAAAACTTTATTCAAAAATTATTTTTTATTTGAACCACCAAAAATCTCTGAGTTACGTTTTAATAAAAAATATATGTCCTTCTGGGTTAGAACAAATAGTTTTTTTATAGTAGGAGATGTCAATCCAAAAGATTTAAACTCTGTTTTTAGTTCCACAGCATCTATTACAGATCAAACTGGTGGATGGATATCAATTCAAATAAAGGGTAAAACAAGTAAATCAATTTTTGAGAAATTAATAAGTGTTAATTTAGAAGAATTTATTCAAGCAAAAGCAATCAGAGCTTCGATAAATAAAATTAATTGTTTTATTTTATGTGAAAGTCAATTTAACAAATACACTATAATTTGTCCAATTTCATACTATGAAAACATGAAATCAAGATTAGTAAGTTTAGCTGAGTTAATATACTAAATTCATGACATCATTAAATCAGGTAACCACGTAATGATTTGGGGAAACATTATCAAAACGAGAATTGTCAAAATATCTGCTATAAAAAATAAAGTCACGCCTTTGAATACGTCTGTAACAGGAATGTCTTTTCTAACTCCTGCCACTACAAAGCAATTAAGTCCGATAGGTGGTGTTATAAGACATACCTCAGCCATTTTTACTACAATAATGCCAAACCATACACTTACTTGATTAAATGTCATTCCAAAAGGGCTTTGAACAGCTGTAACATCTGGTCCACCATTTAGAAGAATTATAGCTGGGTAAACAACAGGCAAAGTAAGTAACAACAGACCTATAGCGTCTATAAACATTCCAAGTATGACATATCCAAGTAAAATTAAAATTAAAACAGTGTAAGGATCAAATGGTAGAGAAATAATCCAGTTTGCAAATGTTTCAGGTAAACCTGAAAAACCAAGAAATCTTACAAATATTAATACACCCCAAATAATAGAAAATATCATTGCTACTAGCTTAGCTGTTTCAATTAAAGCAAAATTGAGAGCCTGAAGTTTTAACCCTCTCATTATAGCTATTATTAAAACAACAAATGCTCCTAATGCTCCAGCTTCAGTTGGCGTTGCCCAACCAGCATAAATAGCACTAATTATAACAGTAATGACTATTGCAATAGGTATTATGCCAGGTAAAGCCTTCATTTTTTCATTAAAACTATATCTTCTGCCTGGAGGACCCAAATCAGGATTCATTTTTGCCCAAATTATTATTATTCCTCCATAAACAATGGCGGAGAAAATTCCGGGTAAAAAACCAGCTAAAAGAAGTGCGCCAACTGATTCTTCTACAATAATTGCATAAATGATTAATATTGCAGACGGAGGAATTAGTGATGCTAGAGTACCACCTGCGGCAACAACTCCAGCTGCTAATTTTTTATCATAACCTTCTTTCAACATCTCCGGAATTGCAACTCTAGAAAAAACAGCAGCTGTAGCAGTAGAAGCTCCGGATACAGCAGCAAAACCAGCTGTGGCAAATACTGTAGCCACTGCTAGACCTCCCGGTACAAAGCCAATCCATGCTTTTGCAGCTTCATAAAGCTGCCTTGTCATTCCAGCTTGATAAGCTAAAAAACCTATTAAAATGAATATTGGTAACAAACCCAAAACAAAAGTTACAGATTTAGAGTATGGAATTGCACCAATATTACCTAATGCTGGTCCTACACCTATTAATTCTACGAGGCCTATTATTCCTGCAATACTTGCAGCAAAAACGACTCTTACCCCTGAAACCACCATAATCAATAAAATAATAGTGCATATTATGCCAACCGTAGTTGGATCATCGTATCCTATGCCAAATATTCCTGATGGTTGCCCGGATAAAAGTTTTTCAAACATACCTAATCCTTAATTGCTCTAATTTCTTCATTAGCAAGTTCTTCTGGGGTTTTCATAATGGGAATAGCTATTGGCTCAACATCAGAATAAATAGTCATTCTCAGAAACCCAAATATTTCCAGAATGAGTCTTAGAGCCCATATAAAAAAAGCGATAGGAACTAATATTTTTGCAGGCCAAGTAGGATAAAGATAATCATATGTTGTGTCGCCAATTATATAAGCATCAATTGCGAATAATAAACTAAAATATATTAAAATCACTACAACTGTAAGTGAAAGTATTGTTGAAACTAGTTCAAGCAACCATTTTGGTTTACCACTTATGTTTCCAACTAGTAATTCCATTCTAATGTGAGTATCAAGTCTTTGTGCATAAGCGACACCTAGAAATGCAAATATGGCAATTGATAACTCAGATAACTCTAAATAACCTGGCCAAGGATACCCAGCAACACGAGATAGTATTTGAAATGAAGTTAAAATCATAACTATGAATAAGGAGATACCAGAAATTTTGATAAGGTTATCTTCAATAACTGATAAATACTTATTTAGTTTGGACAACAAATTCATGATTTTGAAAAAATTAACATGCACTTCTTAAATTAAGAAGTGCATGAAAAAAGTTATTTTTTAGCTGTTTCAAATATTAAATCTAAAAGAGCTTGAGCATCAAATTTATCTTTATTTGCATCCACCCATGCATCCCATACAGGTTTACCTGCTGTTTTTCTAAACTCAGATAAAGTTTTTTCATCATACTTTATCTCTTTAAGCTTTGATTTAAACATTGGTAAATTTTTGTCATCAGCTTTCTTGTAAGCAGCCTTCATAGACGCTAAGGCATCAGGTTTTAGGTCTTGAAGAAGCTTTTGATATTGTTTTGGTAATTTTCCATATGAAGTTTTATTTATAACATATGGGCAGTCAGATGTACCCGGTGATAAGTTTGCTGTATACCATTCTGCAACTTCATGTATTTTATAAGCAGCGTGGGCATATGTATATGGAAAAGAGACTGCATCAACTGCACCTCTTGAAATTAAAGTATAAACTTCACTTGCAGGAACAGTTTGTCTTATAGCTCCAAGCTTTTCCATTGCTTTACCAACACCACCACCAGCTCTAACTCTCATACCTTTAAAATCTGAGAGGCTTGTTGGTGCTTTACCTTTACCTAGGAATTCATATTGTGGCAGATTAGAAGTCATATACAACATAGCGTTCCATTTAGCTAATTGTCCAGAAACTATAGGGTGATCATAAACTGCTTGTCGGATTTTAGCATCTTTATCAAAGTCTCCCATTGGTAAAAAAGGCATTGTTAGAACCATTAAACCGGCATTTTTTCCTGGATGATAAAAGTTACAAAATGCAGCCATTTCAAATGAATTAGCTTTTAAACCATCTAAATTCTCTTTGGATTTTGATAACTGACCACCATAAAAAATTTTTAATTGAAATTTTCCATTTGTTTCTTCACTTAGTCTTTTTGAAAGTGTTTCAGCACCTTCAGTAAAAGCTCTTCTTTTTCCCCACAAGCTGAATTTCCAAAAAACACTAGGTCCATCAACACTGGCAAGAACAAGATTAGCTAAAAAATTGGACATTAAAACCATTAAAGAAACGGCAATAATTCTTTTAATAAACTTCATTAATTTTCCCCTGAATAATATTATTTACTATAACTAGGTATAGTTATTATACTGTAATAGTCAATTTTAAAAAATTAACAAATTAAATAATGACTTAAGAAAACTACTTTTTTGAAAATCGTTTAAAAATATTTGAGTAGGTAAAGGAATTATGAATAATAAAAAAATGAAAAATAAAAAGCTCACTCTTAGCGAAATTAAAGCTTTAGTTTTTGATATATTAAAGAAACAAGGATGCAACGAAGAAAATGCTAATGCTCTTGCAAGAACTATAGCCAAAGCAGAAGAAGATGGTGCAGTTTCTCATGGATTATTTAGATTGCCGGGCTACGTAGCTTCTTTACAGTCAGGTAAAGTTAATGGTCAGGCTTCACCAAAAATAGAATATGTTTCCCCAGTAATACTAAAATGTGATGCCAATAACGGTTTTGCTTCTACTGCTCATGAATACTCTTTACCTATGTTAGCAAAGGCTGCAAAAAAAAATGGTATATCAGTTTTAAGTATAAAAGGGTGCTATCATTTTGCTGCTTTATGGCCAGAAACAGAATATTTGGCTAAACAAAATTTAGTAGGTTTTGCATGTACTGCTTTTAAGCCATCTGTTGCTCCTGCTGGAGCTAAAGAAGCTTTTTTTGGAACGAATCCTATTTCAATGGCTTGGCCAAGAAGTAATAATGATCCAGTTGTCTTTGATATGGCAACGGCAACAATGGCAAAAGGTGAGGTAATGATTGCAGCAAGGGATGGTCATTACTTACCTGACGGAGTTGGTCTTGGAGAAAATGGAGAACCCTCAAATGACCCAAAAGAAATTTTAAAAGGAGTTTTACTTCCTTTTGGAGGTTATAAAGGCTCTGCAATTTCTATGATGGTTGAATTATTTGCAGCTGGTCTAACGGGGGATGTTTTTTCGTACGAAGCACAAGAAAATGATAATAATGATGGAGGTCCGCCAAGTGGAGGAGAATTTATAATGGCTTTAAATCCAGAAATTATAGCTGGTTCTAGTTGGGAAAAACATTGCGATGATTTTTTTCAAAAATTATTATCAATTGATGGTGTTAGGCTTCCTGGATCACGAAGGCATAAAAATAGATTAGGAGACCAATATCGATCTATTAATGAAGAATTATTGTTGAAAGTTAAATCTTTTCTGTAACTTTTAATTATCTAAGCCTTCATTCCTTTTAATTAAATTGAGATATTCTATTACATGATCAAACTTTTCGTCAGGTAAATCTTTGTAACTAGATCCAAAATTATTTTTTACTTTCAATGCCACATGAGCATATGGATTTCTTCCACTTGGATGATGAGGGTGATCAGGTAATTTATTAATCAAACAATCTCCAGTTAACTGAATTATCTTCCACAAATATTTCTTATTTTGATCATTCATTTCAAAAAACATTCAAAAGAAATAAAGTAATTCCAGGAAATGAGAATAAAAGAATAACCCTAAAAATATCACTTACTAGAAATGGTAAAACGCCCTTAAAGGTCTCTGAAATACTAACGTCGCCAGCCATTTTATTTATTATAAAAACATTTAATCCAACAGGTGGTGTTATCAAACCAACTTCAACAACTATAAGGGTTAATATTCCAAACCATATTGCTGTTTCTTCAGGTGTCATTCCAAATTCAAGTGTCATGATTAACGGGAAAAACACAGGAATAGTTAAAAGTATCATGGCTAAACTATCCATTAAACAGCCTAAAAATAGATATAGGACAAGAATACAGGCTACAATTAAAAAAGGAGAAAGATTATTTTCTAATGCTATTTCTCCAAGTTGGTTTGGTAGTTGAGTTAAAGCTATGAAAGAATTAAAAAACTCAGCACCTAATAACACTAAAAATATCATAGCTGATGTAATTGCTGTACTTTCAATTACTTCTACCAAGTCTTTAAGCTTAAAGTTTTTATTCAAAATGGCAATTAAACCTGCTCCACCTGCTCCTATTGCTCCTCCTTCTGTTGGGGTAAACCAGCCTAAATATATTCCTCCAATCATAGTCAAAAAAATTAAAATGATTTGCCAAATATTTTTAAATAATAAAAATCTTTCTTTCCAACCAACTCTATCTTTTGTAGGCCCGGAGTTTTTCACAAACCTTACGTATAATGCAATTGCTACAATATATCCTAACGCAGCTAAAATACCTGGAATAAAAGCTGCTAGAAACATTTTAGCAATGTTTTGTTCAGTCAAAATAGAATATATTATTAAAATCACTGATGGAGGTATCAATATACCTAAAGTTCCACCAGCGGCTAATGTACCTGTGCTAAGAGCTCCAGAATATCCTAGTCTTCTTAGTTCAGGAAGAGCTACTTTACCCATTGTTGCAGCAGTAGCTAAAGAAGATCCACAAATTGCACCAAAACCTGCACATGCACCTATTGCAGCCATTGCAACACCGCCTTTACGATGACCTAAGCAAGCGCCTGTAAATTTAAATAGTGCTTCGCTCATACCAGCTTTTCCAGCAAAGTTTCCCATTAGTAAAAAAAGAGGTATGACAGATAAAGAGTAATTTGAAAATAAATGCCATGCACTTGTTTTAACTTGAGACAAAATTGGGAGCCAACCAGCAATTAAGATGGTTCCAGTACAACCAACTATTAACATAGATAGGCCAATAGGTATGCGTAGAGCTAGCATAGAAAATAATACTGGGAAAGCTAGTATACCAAGTGTAAATTTATCCATTAAAACTAATTTCCTAATATGTCATAGACTTTTAAAATAAAAGTATAAAAGCAACAAATAGTTAGAAGAAAGAAAGATGCGATAACAGGTAAAAATGGTACCCATATAGGAAATGCTAAAAGCATAGTTTCTTCTTGGTAAACATACATATCTTTTGCTCCTAAAATCATCCTTGAGCTAAAGAAAAGGGCTACAAATCCGAATAATAGAGAGCTAAAAGCATCTAAGAAATAGATTTTATTTTTAGCTAATTTAGCTGTTATAAAGTCTACAATGACATTTCCGTTTTTTAGATGACATAAAGGTAGAAATGAACCAATAGCAACTGCACACGCAATTTCAACTAATTCAAAGTCACCCAAAATGGGTGATGAAAATACAACTCGGCCAAAAATAGAGAATATACTTATCAAGGCAGCAATTAAAAGAATAAAACCTCCAAATATAGCAAAGTATCTAGAGGTTTTATTTAAAATACGACCAAAATTATTATCTGGCTTTATTTTTAAAGTTATTAATTTTTTTATAAAACTCATTAAAAAGTTTTATAATGTTTTTTCATATTTTGAAATTAAAGATTTAGCTGTATCATAAAGTTTTTGTCCGTCTAGACCTTTACTATTAGCATTTTTAATCCAATCTTGAATTACTTCATCGGCAGCTTTCTTTATTTCTGCCAAAGGTGCTCCCTGTAGAGTATGAAATTCACCTCCTGCTTTAACGGCTAAAGCGCGCGCTGGACCTTCAAATCCATCCCATAAAACACCAGCTTGTTTTGCTAACGACATTCCAGAATTATTATCTATTACTTTTTTGTGTGCTGGAGATAATGAATCATATTTTGCTTTGTTCATAACAAACAGAAAAGGAGTAGTATAAAGTCCTCTCTTCCCAGCAACATTTGTATGGGATTTAGTTAGTTCCTGAAGCTTAAAAGATGGCATGATTTCCCAAGGAACAACCATTCCGGTAATAACGCCTTTTGATAAGGATGGCGCAACTTTAGGAATAGGCATACCAACTGGTGTTGCACCTAATTTTTTTAATAAACTAGTTGCTGAACGTGTTGGTCCTCTTAACTTAAGACCTTTAAAATCACTAACAGATTTAATTAATGTTTTTTTTGTATGTATCATACCTGGAGCATGAACATGCACCGCAAGAATTTTATAATCTTTAAGATCTTCTGCTCCTGCAGTTTCTACAAACTCTTGCACTGCTTGCGCTGTTATTTTTGCACTCGTTGGCATGAATGGTAATTCAAAAACTGATAATCTTGGAAATCTTCCAGGAGTGTATCCAGCTACTGTCCAAACTATATCAACAACTCCTTCACGAGCTTGATCAACTAATTGTGGTGGTTTTCCTCCAAGTTGCATTGAAGGATACATCTCAGTAATTATTTCTCCATTACTTTCTGCTTTGACTTTATCGGCCCAAGGTTTAACAAATTTAGCATTTGAGTTTGCTGGCATTGGAACCATTGTATGAAATTTCAAAGTAACTTTATCAGCTAATGCTGGTAATGATAAACCAGCACTGATTATTGTAGTAGCTAAAAAGCCAATAACTTTATTCATTAATATTCCTCCATTTAAATAATTATAAAATAAGATAAATTTATTTATTACTAAATCATTAACTACATATTATAATAAATCAAATTTTATTTTGTAAATAATTTCATATTTTCTTGTATTTTGATAATTTTAGTAATTATTTGTTGTTAAATTATCATAATAATGCATAATTAAGTATAATTTATGTAGGAGTTTATACATGTCCATAAACGCATTAAGTTATATAGGTGTTAACTCGGATAAGTTAGAAGACTGGCAAAATTTTGCTACTAAATATCTAGGAATGCAATCCATTAATCATGGTACTAAGTCTTTATGTTTTAGAATGGATGATCAAAAACAAAGATTTGCTATATCAGGAGAACCTGGTGATAAACTTGCATTTCTTGGTTGGGAAGTTGAGAAAAAATCTGACCTACAAATGTACGCAAAACGATTAGATGTTATTGGTGTTCCTGTTCAATTGGGAAACAAAAATCTTACGGATATGAGGTTTGTAGAAGAATTATTATACTTTGATGATCCAGTGGGTAATCGAATAGAACTTGTTTATAAACCGCATCTTGATAAAGACCCTTTCGTTTCAGGTAGGCCAATCTCAGGTTTTAAAACAGATATATGTGGACTTGGGCATGCTGTATTACATGTATCTAATGTTAATGATTTAATTCCTTTTTACAGAGATACTCTTGATTTTAAAATAAGTGATTACAGTCACGACCCTATTTCATTATGTTTTTTTCATGTCAATGGAAGGCATCACAGTTTTGCTTTGATAGGTACTGGTCAACAAGGATTTCATCATTTTATGATTGAATATCAAAATTTAGATGATGTTGGTCAAGGATATGACTTGCTTCAATATAAAGAAGGCTCAATTGCCTATACTTTAGGAAGACATACCAACGATTACATGACTTCATTTTATGCTCACACACCATCAGGATTTTTTATTGAAAATGGTTGGGGAGGCAGAATAATTGATCCAAACACATGGATACCTCACGAAACAAATATGGGACCAAGTTTTTGGGGGCACGAAAGATTGTACTTACCTGATAATGAAAGATTAAAATTTAGAGAAAAACGTATGGAAACTGCTCGGGAAGGTAAGCAATCGCCAATGATTATTGATTGTCCTTGGCTTTATCAAAATATTAAGAACAAATAAGGATAAAATATAGTGCAAATGGATTTTGATGTTGTGATAGTTGGACTAGGACCTACCGGAGGAACATTAGCTAATTTATTAGCAATAAATAATTTATCTATTCTTATTTTAGAAAAAGAAGCAAGCCTATATAATTTGCCACGAGCAGTCCACTTTGATGATGAAGTCATGAGAGTATTTCAAACTATAGGAATTTCTGACAGTTTATCAAAAAAATTAATTATCAATAAAGGTACAAAATTTTTAGATGAAAATGGTAAACTCCTTTTAGACTGGCCAAGGCCAAAAATAATTACTGAAAACGGGTGGTATCCGAGTTATCGTTTTCATCAACCCGACCTAGAACGCAGTCTTCGTTATAAATTAAAAAAGTTTGATAAGGTTGTTTCTCTACAAAACTGTGAAGTTTTTAAAACCGTGAATAAAAAAAATTTTACTGAAGTTCATTATAAAAATACAAAAATTAACAAGATAAATTCAGTTAAGTCAAAATACATTATTGGTTGTGATGGTGCGAATTCATTTATTAGAAATGAAATGAAAACAGAATTAGAAAACTTGGGTTTTGAGCAGCGTTGGGCTGTCATTGACTTAATATTAAAAACAAAAAATGTAAATTTGCCTGATCGAACCATACAATATTGTAACGCAGAAAGGCCTGCAACTTATTGCAGAAATGTTGGTAGGAGAAGAAGATGGGAAATAGCTTTAAAAGATAATGAGAGTTCTAAAACATTTTTTGATGAAAAAAGGCTTTGGAAATTCTTAAGTAAATGGGTTTCTCCTGATGAAGTAGAAATTGAAAGAAAAACTGTATATACATTTCAATCGGCTATTGCAAAAAGTTGGAGAGAAGGCCGCATGTTTTTAGTAGGCGATGCTGCTCATTTAACACCACCCTTCATGGGACAAGGTATGTGTGCTGGAATAAGGGACGCATCTAATCTAGCTTGGAAAATAAGCATATGTTGTAAAAAGGGTCATAGTGAAAATCTTTTAAATAGCTATCAATCAGAGAGATTCTCAAATGTCAGAGATTATATAAACACTGCAATGAAAATGGGAGAATTACTTAATTCGATAGGGGGATCAGAAGTATCAGATACAGTTTTTGTTCAACCAGACGGCACTATTAAAATGAATACAATTAAACCCCAACTTGGAAAAGGTTTAGGTGAATGTGAAGACATAAATAGGGGAAAAATATTCCCATCCTTCAAATCTGATTTTGGTAGAGATATTGATAATATATTCGCATGTGACCCAATATTAATTACCAATAAAAAAATAAATAAAAAGGAACTTAGAATTAAATCTTATGATTGTTCTGATATACCTGGAATGGAGGTCATATTAAAAAAATTTAAAACAAACACTTTAATTATTCGTCCTGACAGATTTATTCTGGCTAGCACTCAAAAAAATGATTTATTAAAATTTACCAATACCTGTCTTAACCAAATTTATAGCTTATAACGTTCTAGATGTCAGGTTTTACAAGATATAATAAAATCTTAAATCTTTTTTCAGAACAGAGAAGTTCTTGGACAGTTTTAGAAATTTCGGACGAATTGAAAACCCCTTCAAGTACTATTTATAGAATTGTTCGTGAATTAGTTCTGGCAGAATTTCTTGAAAGTGCGGCAGGGGCCTATTTTAGGCTAGGTCCTGCCTTTATCAAATTTAATAGAATTATTAATTTGTCAGATCCCCTAGTTAGAGCAGGACAACCATTTTTAAAAAAACTAGCAAATGAAAATCCTATTGAAAGTGTAAACGTTTTAGCTAGGCTTTATGGAAACAAAGTAATGTGTGTGGCAGATTATAAAACTCCATTTTTTAAAAATAATACTAGTTATCAAAAAGGAAAATTAATGCCTTTAATTTATGGTGCAACGTCAAGAGCAATAATTATGAAGATTGTAGGAAAAAGTCTAGAAGATCTTCTAAAGCAAGAAACATTTTATGATGATAATGACAAAGATACTTTTTTTAAAAATTTAAAAAATGATAATAAAAAAGGATATTGTAAAACTGAAGGTCAAGTTGATAAAGGTCTTATAGGTTTTGCAGTACCTATCAACAACAAAAAATTAGGTATAGAGGCATCATTGAGTTCGATATTTAATTCAAGTGATTTTCTTCCTGAACATGAACCTATAATTTATGCTAATTTAACAAGCTATTCTCTATTGATAGAAAGGTACATAAATCAAATTTTTGATGATATTCAAAATTATCATCAGATATCTAGTTAAATAAGGAGAGTAAATGTCATTAACGGCAGTACAAGCGGATTTATCTTTGCATCATCTTGAAATACAGAGTAGTAATCCAGAAAGTTTGGCCAATTTTTATTCCAAAATTATGGATATGAAAATAAATAAACTTTCACCAGAGAAGTTTTTATGTGACGGGCCAGCTCGCAAAATAATAATAACTTTAGGTGAAAATAAAACGCTAAGTAACGTAGGAATGGTTTGCAGAAGTGAAAATAACTTAAATAGATTTAAAGAGTTCTTAGATCAAAAAGAACTCAAACTAAAGGAGCATAACTCAGAATTTTACAGAGCAGGATCTTTTTCAGTTCAAGACCCTGATAACAATGTAATATGTTTTGGAGTTTTAAAAGACAGTAGTCCTTCTCATTTAAAGGGAATTCATGCTCCATTGCAACATTTAACATTTGCTTCAGAAGATGTTGTTTCATTTCAAAATTTTTATCAAAACAAACTTGGTTTTCAAGTTACAGATAGAGTTATAAAAAATAATGGAGAGCTTGCAACTTGCTTCACTACTTCTAACCATGAGCACCACACTATAGCTTGTTTTAAATCATCTAAATCTGGAATAGATCATCACTCCTATGAGGCGGGTGATTGGAACTTTGTAAAAAATTGGTGTGATCATTTTGCATCACATAATATTCAATTGATGTGGGGGCCTGGTAGACATGGGCCAGGAAATAATTTATTTGTATTTATTGAAGACACTGATGGAAATTGGATTGAAATTTCTGCAGAATTAGAAACGGTTCATGGTCGACCGGTAAGAAACTGGCCTCAAGAAGAAAGAACCCTGAATTTGTGGGGCAATGCAATAATGAGATCTTAAAAAGGATATAAAATGAAATTATTAAGCTTTATTAGGTTGGGTAAAACTGGATTTGGGGCAGTGGTTAACAATGGAATAATAGATTTGACAGGAAAGATTGACCCAAATGTTAATACTATAAAAGAATTAATATCTCTCAATATGGAAGATCGGGCTGAAGAGTATATTTTAGGAAAAACGAAAGATTTATCTTTTTCGGATATTAGTTTTTTACCCGTTATACCTGATCCAGAAAAAATAATGTGTATTGGTCTAAACTACCTGGAACATAAAAAAGAGACAGGTAGACCCGATGTTGACAATCCAACAATATTTACAAGATTCGCTGACTCTCAAGTGGCTCATTTACAACCAATGATAAAACCAGATAATTCTGATCGTTTTGATTATGAAGCTGAAATGGCAATTATAATTGGTAAAGGTGGTAGGTTTATCTCTGAAGATGAAGCACTAAATCATATAGCTGGTTATGCTTGTTATAATGACGGTAGCATCCGAAATTATCAAAGACACACTTCTCAATTTACCCCAGGTAAAACTTTTCCAGGCACTGGTGGTTTTGGTCCATATATGGTTACCCCAAGTGAAGTAGGTGACTATACAAAACTACCAATTGAATTAAGGCTGAATGGAAACATTATGCAAAAAGCTACATTAGCAGATCTTATTTTTCCAATTCCGAGGTTAATAAGTTACATATCAGAATTTACTGCATTGTCTTCAGGTGATGTGATTGTGACAGGGACTCCAGGTGGTGTTGGAGACAAAAGAAATCCCCCAGTTTATATGGTGCCTGGAGATGTTGTAGAAGTAGACATTGGATTATTGGGTGTATTAAAAAATCCTATAGTTGCGGCTCCAAAATTATAAGTTTTATTCTTAGGTCTAGAATGATGATAAATAAATCTTTGATTACTAATTTAGTATCTATTTTTATAATATTTATTGGTTATTTTTATAAAGATGAACATTCATTCATTTTTATGACAGGAGTTTTTGCCCTATCTGGTAGCGTTACCAATTGGATTGCCGTACATATGTTGTTCGAAAAAATCCCATTTTTATATGGTTCTGGCGTTATTCAAGATAGATTTGAAGATATTAAGATGGGAATAAAGAACTTAATATTAAAAGAGCTATTTTCAGTTACTCAAATAAATAAATTTTTATTAGATAATAAAGAAGTAGCGTCAGAAAAGATTATAGAAAAAATTGATTTTGATAAAGTTTTTCTGGGTCTTGTTGAAGCTATAGAAGGTTCCCAGTTAGGTGGAATGCTTTCAATGGTAGGAGGTAGAAAAGCACTTGAACCACTTAAAGAGCCATTTAATAAAAAATTAAAAATCATTATCGAAGATTTTATAAACACAAATAATTCTGATGATGACGGTAAAACTTCATCAGAGGCATTGTTAGTTAAAATTGAAAATATATTAGATGCAAGATTAGCTGATTTATCTCCTGAAGATATAAAAATTATTATTCAAAAAATGATAAAAGAGCACTTAGGTTGGCTCGTAGTTTGGGGAGGTTTTTTTGGTGGGTTATTAGGACTATTATTAAGTCCCATTGGCCTGAACGTACTTTAAGAAGCTAAGAAGAGTACGCAATATACTCTTCTTTGTAGTTTTCAAGATATTATGCAACCACCATCTACATCTATTGTAGTACCAGTTATAAACTCGTTCTCGATTGCAAAAATTATTCCTTTGGCAACTTCATCTGGAGTGCCGGCCCTTGGAATTAGGTTATCACTAGTGGCTTTTTTATAATACTCCTCTCTAGCAGTTCCTTCAAGAGGACTCATTGGAGTATCAATGATACCAGGAGAAACAATGTTGATCCTTTTAGGTAGTATTTCAGGTGCAATACCTCTCGCAAAAGCTTCTACTGCACCACCAACAGAAGAAATTGCGATTTGTCCTGGACGACATTTTCTTGCAGGAGTCCCGCTTACTAAAACTATATTTCCATTATCTTTTAAAAATTTGGTACCTAATCTTACTACGTTAGTGTATCCCCAAAGTTTATCAAATGATGCTTTATAGCCATCTAAATCCATAGAAAGAAAAGGACCAACAGCCCTTTTCCCACCAGTAGCAGCATTAACTAAAATATCAAATTCACCTTCATCCTGAAAAAATTTTTCAACAGCTTCTCTATCAAGAACGTTTATTTTCTTTGTTGTAACGTTTTTTGGAAGTTGAGTTAATTTCTCGGGATTACGACTTATTGCAATAACATGTGCTCCTTTTTCAGATAACATTTGAGTTGCAGATAGACCAATTCCAGAAGTTCCGCCAAATACGATAGCCTTTTTGCCATTAATATTCATTTTTATTTTACCCTTTAAAATTTAATAAGAATTTATTAATTACTTATAACATTTCGGATATATATTTGTTAAAAAAGTTTTAGGTATTTTATAGGTGTTAAATATGACTGTTGAGCTATTTAGAAATAATTCTTATTTGAAAGAACATAAAACGATTATATCTGAAGTTGTACCAGAAGGATTAGTTCTAAATGAAACTATTTTTTACCCAGAAGGAGGGGGGCAACCAGGAGATGAAGGTTCAATTACATTTAAAAATAACAGAATAAAAATAGTCGGAACTAAATATATAAATAATAGGCTAGTTCATTTAACTGAAACCACTAATGACTGTAAACAAAATGAGGAAGTTACCATAATTTTAGATTGGTCAAAAAGATATAGTTACATGCAAGTGCATACCTGTCTTCATCTCTTGTGTTCAATAATACCTTACCCAGTTACAGGTGGTTCTATAGGGGATGGTAAAGGAAGACTTGATTTTGATCTTGAAACAAAGCCAGACAAAGAAGATGTTTTGTATAAATTAAATCAATTAATTCATAAAGATTATTCAGTTCAAATATCAAGTATAACAGATCAAGAATTAGACGAAAATCCAGATTTAGTAAGGACAATGTCTGTTAAACCGCCTAGAGGTTCAGGTCAAATAAGAATGATAAGGATAGGGGATGATGTTGATTTTCAACCTTGTGGAGGAACACATGTAAATAAAACTTTAGAAATTAAGTTAGTCCAATCAGTTAAAATTGAAAACAAGGGTAAAATGAATAAAAGAATAATTTTAAATTTTTAAATAACAGCTATTTCTTACAAACTATCTCAAATGGCAATGTTCTATTTTCTTTAATAGATTGCATTGAGTTAGTAGATCTTTCATTCATACTGTCCCCACCAATCACATGAATACCTAAAACAGGTTTTTTATTTTCAGATTTTAACCCAATAAGTTTTTCATAACCTGAAATATATTTGTCAGCAGTTTCAATAATTTTGATATCTGAAAAACCTGTATCTTTTAGTATAGAAATAGTTGTTTCAGGGGGTAATAAAAAGCTCATTTCTGAAGAATCAGCCCATGGCAGAGGAAAAATTGGATTACCCTCAGGGCCTAACCCGTGTTCAGTAAAAGCAAAAAAACTATCTTTTTTTAAAACTCTAAAAGCTTCAGAAAAGAATTTTTTTCTATCTGATATATTCATTGTTACGTGTTGTGAATACGCACCATCAAAAGTTTCATTCTTAAAATCTAATATTTCTCCATTTCCAACTAAAAGCTGAATATTATCGGACATAGAAGTAAGTTTATTGAATTCATTACCTATTTCAATGAAGCTTGGTGTTATGTCTATTCCAGTGATGAAGCATTTAAATTCTTTAGCGTAATATCTTGCTGGTCCACCAAGACCACAACCAATATCTATAATTTTTTGATTTTTTGATATTGGCATTCTTTTACCAAGGTCAACAGTGGCAGCAATCCCCCTTGCGTGATATTGATCAATAGGAAATAAATCTTCAATATTTAATTCTTTATTGATTAAACCCGCTTCCGACATTGCGTGGTGTACTCGTGAAAAAATATCACCTCTCGTCCAAAAATTTTCAATACTTTTTGAGTTTATCATTTATTTAAATTTTAGTTGTTGAGAATAAAATCTGCACATCTTTCACCTATCATCATGCAAGCAGCATTTGTGTTCCCTGAAATCAGAGTAGGCATTATAGATGCATCTGCTATCCGGAGCCCTTGTATTCCATGGACTTTTAGATTTTTATCAACAACTGCATTTTCATCAAAACCCATTTTACAGGTCCCAACTGGATGATAGACTGTTTCGGCTTTATCTCTAATGAAATTCAAAATATCTTCATCGCTTGAATAATCCAATCCGGGCTGAATTTCTAAATCACAAAATTCCTTCATTGGAGCGGATTGCATTAGTTTTCTGATTAGCTTTACTCCATCAACAAGTGTGTCCTTATCTAGTTGATTAGACATGAAGTTAAATTTTATACTTGGAAATTCGTTTGGATCGTTAGACTTAATATGAATACTCCCTTTACTTTCAGGCCTGTTTTGGTTGACCGTGCAAGTTATGCCTGGTTCTTTTCCTAATGATCTTTTACCATCTTTCAAAACTACTCTATATGGTATAAAATGTACCTGAATGTCTGGTGAAGCTAGTTCTTTTCTTGTTTTAAAAAATCCAACAACTGGTGCAGACGGAAGTGCTAAAAAACCGTCTTTTTTAAACATATATTTAAAAACTTGCTTAACTAGGTTAATACCACCAGCTTTATCGTTATAGGAAATACCTTCTTTATTAACTCTGTAAATTATACGTGGAGCAATATGATCACGTAGATTTTCTCCAACCCCAACTAAATGATGAAGTGGCTCAATTCCATTTTTTTTAAGTATAGAGCTGTTCCCAATACCTGACAATTCCAAAATTTGTGGAGAATTAATTGCTCCACCTGACAGAATAACTTCTTTTGAAGTCATAAATGTTGATATTTTATTTTTATTTTTTACTTCTAACCCAATACATTTTTTTTTCTCAAAGAGTAATTTTGTAACCAACGAGTTGGTTATAATTGTAAGATTTTTTCTTGATTTTATAGGTCTGAGATAAGCAACTTCTGCACTCATCCTTTCACCTTTATAAATTGTAGTCTGAGTATAGCCTAGACCTTCTTGTTCTTCGCCATTATAGTCTTCATTGAAAGGAATATTATTGACTTCTCCAGATTTAAAGATCGCATCATAAATGGGGTTTCTGTCACTTACTTCAGAAACTTTAAGTGGCCCTTCTTCGCCTCGTAATTCAGAGGGTTTACCTTGATAATTTTCCATTTTCTTAAAGAAAGGAAGTACATCATCGTATGACCAACCTGTATTGCCCATTTGAGCCCATGTATCATAATCTAATTTGTTTCCTCTTACAAAAACTAAACCATTGATAGAACTGGAGCCGCCTAGTAATTTTCCTCTTGGTATTGGGATTTCTCTGTTTCCAGTATTTTCCTCTGGTTCGGATCTATACCTCCAATTTGCGAGTGGATTGTCAATTAAGAGAGCAAAACTAGCTGGAAGCCTTGAAATTGGATGAGAAGATCTGCCTGCCTCAATAAGTAAAACTTTATTTACATTATTTTCAGACAATCTATTAGCAACAGCACAGCCAGCAGAGCCTCCACCAACTACAATATAATCAAATTTGTTAGTCATAAACTTTCCTTACAAACTACAATTTTAATCATATATATTTCGATATCAATGCCAAAATTATAATAATTGCAAATTCTTTTAAAAAATTCACTTGATTGAAATAATTTAAAAAGAATGATAATTAACCAAAACTTGTTAGGAGTATTATTTTGTTAGAATGGATCTTAGATGTATCTCAAATAATAATTGCAGATATTGTTTTGTCTGGTGATAATGCTTTAATAATTGGAATGGCTGCATCAGCAGTTCCAGAAGAAAGCCGAAGAAAAGTAATTTTTATTGGGCTGATGGCGGCAGCCATTTTAAGAGTTTTATTTGCTCTTGTTGCATCTTACCTCATAAGTATACCTGGACTGCTTCTATTAGGCGGATTGTTGCTCTTTTGGGTGTGTTGGAAATTTTATGGAGATATAAAAGAATTTTCCTCGAATAATGAGGAAAAAGAAAAACTTCAAAAAGATGTTTCAGGTAAAGGAATAAAAGCTGCACTTATAACTATCATAATAGCTGACGTATCTATGTCGCTTGATAATGTCATTGCAATAACTGCAATAGCAAGAGATAACAAAACATTATTAATTTTTGGCATAGCATTTGCCATATTAATTATGGCGCTTTTTGCAACGGCAATTGTCAAATTATTAACTAAATTTAAATGGTTATCGTATTTAGGCTTAATATTTCTTGTTTACCTATCGTCAAAGATGACCTTTGATGGTTGGTTGCAACTTTATCCTTTTTTACAAAGTTAAGCTACGACCCCAACCATTTTGGAAACCAAAGGGCTATGTCGGGTATAAACATGACTAGAAGCATTCCAGTTATTTGAAGAGCAATAAATGGTAACACTGATAGAAAAATCTCTTGCAGAGTTATATCAGCTGGTGCAACAGATTTTAGCCAAAAACATGCTGGGCCAAAAGGTGGCGATAAGAAATATATTTGAATGTTCATTACGAACAATACCCCAAACCAAACTGCAGCCCATTCTGGCTCTAATCCTAATTCAGGAGCCATACCAACGACAACTGGAGCAAAAACTGGAACTGTAATAAATGCTATGGCTATCCATTCCATAAATGTACCAAGTATGACCAGAATACCCATCATAACAAAGACTATTCCAATTGCAGGAAGACCTAATCCAGAAAATAATGACCTCATAAAATCTGCGCCACCGATCAAGTTATAAATACCAACAAAAGCAACAGCTCCCAAAATTAACCAAATAATTGTACCTACAGTAGACATTGTACCAGCAAGAGCTACTTGTAAAAGGTTCCAGCTATAAGCGTTTCTAAACCAGGCAACAAAAATAGCTCCTAATACACCAACTGCAGCAGCTTCAGTAACAGATGCTATACCTCCGTATATTGACCCCATCACACAAAAAATTAAAAATATACTTAGGAAAACGGCATATAATTTATCCTTTGACATTTTCATATCACCTTTACGGGCTTTGGCAACTTCTTCAGCTGTAGGCGCCATGGCAGGATTTAAATTACATCTTACTAGCACATATATTGCATAGAGACCGGCAAGCATTAATCCTGGAACAGCTCCAGCCATAAACAAGTCTCCTATTGCCACTTGTGCTGACAAACCATAAATAATCATAATGATACTGGGTGGGATAAGTGTTGCTAGTGCTCCAGAAGCACAGATCAATCCTATAGACATTTTTCTGTCATATCCAAGTCTAAGAAGTTGGGGTAAAGCTACAAGTCCAAGCATAACAATTTCACCACCCATGACACCTGACATTGCGGCTAAAACGACCGCAACCGCTATTGTTTGGATAGCAACTCCTCCACGGAGCTTTCCTGCAAATATTGACATCGCATCAAATAAATCTTCAGCTACTCCAGCTCTTTCCAAAATAGATGCCATTAATACAAATAGAGGAACAGCTATTAAAGGGTATTTTTCTAGTAATCCAAAAGCATTAGTAGAAACAAGATACAAACCTCCGTATCCAAAATAACAAAGTGCGCTTAGGACTGAGACAAATAAAGTTACAACTCCTAACGGCATACCAGTCATCATTAAAACGAGCATAAGTGCAACAATTAGTAGGCTTGCAGTCCCTATATTCATGTCCTGCATATTTAAATAATCTTGGGGATTAATATGAGTTCCAACAGCAGAATATATAGAATTTATGGAACCAAAAAAACTTGTTTCTCCCATTAAGTGAACAGCAATAACACATATAATTCTTAAGACGATTATTCCACAAATAAACAAAACAATTTGTTTTGCAACCTTTGTGGAAAAGTGACGATACAGATTAATCATTAATTGACTTAAGTAAGTAATTGCTCCAATAGTAAGCATTGATTTCAAAATCATTGGCTGAGGTGAGTTCCATGCACTTCCTGCCTTTTCAAGCATCATAACGGAATCAAGTGCCCTTATTACTGAGTCATCTATTAATAACCATAGTGCTATTATACCGACAACGTAAGCAATAAAGTCAAGCCACCACTTTCCTTTATCCGAGGCCATAATATAAAAAACTGTAATACCTATATGTCGCTTGTGAAGTGTTACATATGCAGCAGATAACATCCATGCTGTAGCGGCAAGAACCATTACAATTTCAAAAACCCACTGAGTTGGAGCATTAAATACATATCTAGAAATTACTTCAAAACCTGTAACAGCTGCACAAACTAGATATAATTGGGCAACAGCTAGCCCAGAAAATTTACTAAAATGATCAAAGAAAGCAAAACTATCTTTACCTGATTCAAAATTTTCCATATTGTCTAGATCAGTCTCATTCTTTTGGATCATTTCCGACATTTACTTCCCCCAAGTTATTTTTAAAAATTTATATTTTTATCTTGCAATTGTCTGAGATTTATCAATTATAAATAATATCTATTAGAGACATAAATTTAACTATGTCAAGAACCAAGGGGGAAAAGATGGCGAAACCGGTAAGAAGTGATCATGTTGATACATATGGTCCATGGGCTTGGGTTGCTGGAATGGCTTTTGCGGGTCTTGTAACATGGATCATGTTTTATATAGCTGACGGCTTCAGTTAATTTTCACAAGAGGAGGAGAAAAGTGAAAAAATATCTAATAAGTGCTTTAGTAGTTGCGGGTTTAACCTTTACAGGTGCTGCAAGTGCAAAGAAATTAAAATTTCAAATGAGTTCCAAGGCTGGTGACTGGGCGCATACCTACATGGCAAAACACGCTCCAGTATTATCAGATCTAACTAACGGAGAACTGCAGATTGAAGGATTGCCAACTAAATCTGTTGTACCACACAGGGAAACTATTGATGCGGTAGCAAATGGAATTTTAGATGGTGACTTTAATGCAATAGCTTATTTTGCAGGAAGAGATCCAGCTTTTGCAATCATGGGTGACTTGATTGCGGGTTACGATACACCAAAACAATATCAAGAATATTGTATGCATGGTGGTGGTAAAGAAATGCTACAAAAAATCTATGACAAAGTTTTACCGGGTAAAATTCACGTACTAGGTTGTGGTCCTTATGGAAAAGAAGCTCTTGTTTCTAAGGTTCCAATTAATGGTGTTGCAGATCTTAAAGGTGTGAAAATCAGATCCCCTGAAGGTTTGGCTGCAGATGTTTTCAGAAGAGCAGGTGCTTCACCATCTTCACTTCCTTTTTCTGAAGTTTATACTTCACTAGAAAAAGGTATTGTTGATGCAGCTGATGCCTCTGTGTACATAAACAATCATGCTAGTGGTTTCCATAAAATTGCTAAATAC
This sequence comes from SAR116 cluster bacterium AG-390-L20, assembly GCA_003278095.1. Taxonomy (GTDB): domain Bacteria; phylum Pseudomonadota; class Alphaproteobacteria; order Puniceispirillales; family Marisalimonadaceae; genus Marisalimonas. The sequence continues at coordinate 237,712 of QCHB01000001.1, forward strand.
CCACTTTACCCAGGTATTCACTCAATGGCTAACCTTCAAACTATTATTAACAAAAAAGTTTATAATAAGTTAAGTAAGCAAAACCAAACAGCTTTAACAGTCTGGACATACTGGACTTGGACAGCTAAATTAAGGGATGCTGGTTTAGAAGGAAGAGCGCAGGTTGCTAAGGATAAAGCTGCTGGTGATTTAACAATTATAGATTGGCCTGTAAGTGAAAGAGCGAAGTTCAGAAAAATTGCAGTAGATGCATGGAACTCTGCAGCTTCAAAAAGCCCACTTGCAAAAGAGGCTTTAGATTCTAATCTAGCTTATATGAAAAAGATAGGTTTACTCTAAAAGTAAAAGTTTAAAAAAAGCTTGTTGATTATCAATCAGCAAGCTTTTTTTGTTTCTTGAAGAATATACTCAGCAATTTTTAATAATTTAAAGTCTTCATTCCAAGATGATATAATCTGTATCCCAATAGGAAGACTGTCTTCACCTTTTAAAAGCGGTAGACTAATTGCAGGAACTCCCATCATTGTCCAATATCCATTAAAAATTGCATTACCAGTATTCATTAGGTCTCTTGGAGCTTGACCTGTTGCTGCTGGAGTAATAATTGCATCAAATTTGTTGAAGAACTTCCTTAATGTCTGCTGCATCTTTTTCGCATTTTCAATGGCTTCTATATATTGTTTTGCTGAGACTGGAATGCCAGCTTCAATTCTAGATTTGGTGAATGGGTGAAGTTTTTCTTTTTCAGATTCGTAATAATGAGATAATGACTTTGCAATAGAACCATTCATAATTACTTCGTGGGAATGAGCTGCTTCGTTGAAATCATTACCAAGATTGAGTTCTACAATATCAAAGGGTGAGTTTTCAACAAATTTTATTATTTGTTCTTGCATGTCTCTATCACCAATATCCCATACCGGACCTTTGACGAATGCAAATTTAGGCGTCTTAATTACATAGTTTTGTTTATAATTATATTGTTTAATCATATCTAAATCTTTTTCATCATAAGATAAAATAACTGAAGCCACTAGATCAATATCACAAGTGGAATTTGCATAAATTCCTGGATGGTCTAAACGTTGTGATATTGGGGACATCCCGTGTCTTGAAATAGTCCCAAAAGTAGGTTTTAACCCAAGAATCCCAGTAAATGATGCTGGCCTTAAAACAGAACCACCTGTCTGAGAGCCAATTGCCAAAGGTATCATATTGTCAGAAACTGCTGCCGCTGACCCAGAGGAGGATCCTCCTGGTGTACATTCTAAGTCTTTTGGATTTTTTGTTTTGCCGGGCCCAGATAGTGCAAACTCAGTTGTTACACATTTACCCATAATGACTGCCCCAGCTTCTCTTAATAATTTAACTAGATGTGCGTCCTCAGTCGGCATTCTGTTTTTACATATTGATGATCCATTTTCAGTAGGCATGTCTCTAGTATCAATTATGTCTTTAATGCCAATAGGAAGACCATTAAGTTTACCAGGATTTTTATCTTTCCACCTTTTGTCAGCAAGTTTGGCTTGTTGGATTGCTTGTTCATGATTTAAATAATTCCAAGCACCTACTAATGACTCTCTAACTTTAATACGATCCAAAAAAGCTGTAACATATTTTTCAGAAGTGAGCTCACCTCTCTTCATCATATTCAAAGCATCGACAGCATTTAATTTGATTAAATCCATTTATAATCCTTTATTTATTTTGTTATTACTGCTTCAGCTTCTATTTCAACTTTCATCCGCGGATCTACTAAAGCTGAAATTTCAAGTAAAGTAGATGCAGGCTTATGATCGCCAAAATATTTAATTCTTTTTGGATTTATAATAGCTCTGTCATCTATGTTAGTTAAAAAAACTCTTACTTTTACAACGTCTTTCGATGAACCTCCAGCAGCTTCTATGCAAGTGTTTAAGTCTCTCATAGCTATATCAAACTGATCTTTAGTACTTTCTGGAATTGTTCCGTCAAAGTTCATGCCGACTAATCCTGAAACCCAGATGATACCATTAGCTTCAACAGCATGGCAATAATGACTTACAGGTTGGAGAATATCCGGTATTAGGACTCTCTTGATCATAATGTTCCTCATAAATATTTATTACAAATTATTTTTATATGATTATTCTAGATAAGTTTTTTTTAAAATATAGTTTAAAAAAATAGTTTCATTTAATTTGCAACAATTATGAAAAGGCATATCATTAAAGTATAATTTTTTAAATAGAGGATAGAATGCCAACAATAGCTTACCTTGATACTTTACCGGCACAAAATGGTCTAGATATGTTATACTCTCAGACTAAAGTAAATATTCTAAAGGTTAATAGTTTTGACAGTGAAGAAAAATGTTTATCAATTTTAAAAAAAGCTGACGCTTATCAGGTAGGAGCAGCTAGGGATGAAGTACCAAAATATTTACAAGTTGATAAAGAGTTTTTAATAAAGGTACCTAATTTAATTGTTATTTCATCTTCTGGTGCAGGCTATGACACTATTGATGTAGATGCATGTTCGGATGCGGGTGTATTAGTAGTAAATCAAACGGGTGGAAATGCCGAAGGCGTTGCAGAGCATGCTGTTGGAATGATCTTAAGTTTGTTTAAGAGAATTGGTGAATGTGACCATGCTCTTAGAAGAGGTTGGAATGAACCCAGGGTCAGTCTTATGGGTAAAGATCTTTTAAATAAAACGGTTGGAATAATTGGCCTTGGTAACACTGGTGGTAGGGTAGCTGAAATATGTAAAATAGCATTTAATTGTAACATTCTAGCTTATGATCCATATTTGTCTGATGATAATTTTCATAAAAAAAATGCTAGCAAAGTTGCACTTGATACTTTGTTAGCTGAAAGCGATGTGGTTTCTGTGCACATACCATTAAATAAAGAGACAAGTAACATGCTTAATAAAGTTTCATTCAAAAAAATGAAAAAGGATAGTTATTTTGTTACGACGTCAAGGGGATCAATTCATAATGAAAATGATTTGTATGATATTCTTAAGGAAGGACATTTAGCAGGTGCGGGACTTGATGTATGGGAATTTGAACCTCCTCCATCAACACATAAGCTTCTTGAACTTGAAAATGTAATAGCAAGCCCGCATACAGCGGGTATTACTAAAGATAGTCGTGATAAAATGTCTGAATACGTTGCAACGCAGCTTTTAGATTTATTTGACGGAAAGGATCCAGCAAGGCCAGTTAATCCTGAAGTATTGGACACTTATAGAGAAAAATTCAAAAAAATATTAATTAAATAATTACGTTAGTTAAGAGGAAAATAATGAAAAACATTCTCATCACCGGCGCAAGTCAAGGTATTGGAAAAGCAACAGCTGTTGAAGCGGCAAAAAACAAAATGTTTGTTGGAATAAATTATAACAAAAACTTGGAAGCAGCCCAATCTTGCTTAGATGAAGTAAAGTTAGCGGGCAGTGACGGAATGATTTTACACTGTGATGTGGCTGACAGTAATGCTGTAAAAGAAATGTTTAATAAATTCCTTGCAAAAGTTAAGACAATTGATGGTGTCTTCAATAATGCAGGAATAACCGGGCCTATTTCACCAATACAGGATCTGGATCCTGTGGAATTAAAGATACTTATTGATACTAATGTTTCAGGTGCTTTCTATGTTGCTCAAGAATCTGCACGAGCAATGATAAACCAAAAAAACGGAGCAATCGTAAACATGTCTTCAATTGCAGCAGATATTGGTGGAGGTGGAGAATTTATTCATTACGCAATGTCAAAAGGAGCTATTCACTCTCTTACATACGGTATGGCAAAAGAGCTAGGAAAGTATGGAATTAGAGTAAATGCAGTTGCACCAGGATTAATAGATACAGAAATTCATGCAAAAGCTGGGGATGCCTCACGTGTAGATAGATTAATGCCTTCAGTACCTCTAGGAAGAGTAGGCGGTGCAGAAGAAGTTGCTCAAACTGTAATATGGTTGTTGAGTGAAAAATCAAGTTATATTTCCGGCTCAATAGTTCCTGTGTCTGGAGGAAGATAAATTAAATATTGATATTAGTATTAGTATTTAATTCTTCTTTCTTTTTCTTTGCCTGTCTTATTCCAATATAAGTTGATGCACCTAAAATTAATGCAGCTCCTAACCAAAGACCTGGATGTGGTAGTTCATCAAAAAAGATAAATCCAAAAGATACGGCCCAGATTAGTCTTAAATAATCCAATGGCAGTAATGTAGAAATTTCAGCTCTTTTTAATGCTTCATTGAGAAACCAGTGAACTAAAGTACCTGCAACAGCGACCATTAAAAACAAAAATAACTGATATAAAGTTGGCCATTCCCATACCTGAATAGCAAGTAAAAATGTGGCAGGTATTAGTCCAGCTGCTTGCCAGAATGTTATACTTAAAGTGCTATCTGTTTTAGTCAAAACTTTTGCCATTAGCATTGAGGATGACCACATTAAAGAGGCAAGTAGTATTAACAATGGCCCAAAACCAAGTTGAATATCTGGTCTTAAAACTATTATTGCGCCACAAAATCCAACAAACATAGCTATCCATCTTCTAATGCCAACAATTTCTTTTAAAAAAATTATAGCTAAAATTGTTGCAAAAATAGGAACAGTAAACATTAAAGCTGTAGCTTTGGATAACTCAGTTATGCTTAATCCATAAAACATGCATAACATGGCTATACTTCCAACTATAGCCCTATAGGTTTGAAGCTTGGGATTATTTGACTTAAGTGAAACCAATCCTTTTTTTGCAACAAATGGAAAAAAAATAACTAGTACAAAGATAGTTCGGAAGAATGCTACTTCAAAAGGATGATGATCTTCTGTAGCAAAACGAATAAGACAATGCATTGTAGTAGCAAAAAATCCAGAAAAAATCATAAGAAAAACTGCTAATACTCCTGGAGTAAAAATAGTTGCGGATTTATTTTTATTTTTCATGAAATTTATTTAATACTTTGGTGCTGAAGTCTGATTTATGTTTAAATATTGTTATGACAAATAATTCAAAAATGACTAATAATAACATTAAATAATTAACATATTAATTGATAGGTGGCAAAATGTTAGAAGTTAAAGCTCTTCTATTTGACGTTTTTGGAACTGTTGTAGATTGGAGAACAGGAATTGCTATTGAAGTTCAAATGATAGCAAAAAAATATAACATTAAGCTAAATGCAGACGATTTTGCTGATGCCTGGCGAGCTGAATATCAGCCGGCTATGGAACAAATAAGAAGTGGAAAAAGAAGTTTTACAATATTAGATATTCTTCATTTAGAGAATTTAAAAAAAATAGCTCCAAGATTTAATTTAAATAATCTTTCCAATGAAGACTTAAATTTTCTTGTAACAGCTTGGCATAGGCTCCCAGGCTGGCCAGATAGTAGTCAAGGTTTAAATAAACTTAAGAAAAAATTTATATTAGCAACTCAATCAAATGGAAATATAGCTCTGATGGTAAATATGGCTAAATATTCTAACCTCAGTTGGGATGTTATATTAGGCGCAGAAGTTTTAGGCCATTATAAACCTGAACCAGAGGCATATATTAAAGCTTGTAAAGCCCTAAATTTAAAACCTTCAGAATGTTTGATGGTTGCAGCCCATGATGACGATCTTAAAGCCGCCAGCCTTCAAGGAATGAAAACGGCTTATGTTCATAGACCTTTTGAATACGGTAAAGACAAGTTATTTGATATTGCCGAAGTAAATGATTATAAAGGTAATAGAAATTGGGACATTATGTCCAAAGATTTCAATGATTTGGCTTTTAAGTTAGGTTGTTAAATCAACATTATTACAAGTAAATAGAAAGTTTCTTATAGAATATGTCTTCAATCAAACCAATCATAGGCATTTCGACTAATGAAATAACTAACTTTGGTGGAAGACAGATTTCACATTCAACTGGTTTGAGATACGTAAACGCTGTTGCAAAATTCGCGAATGGTATCCCTATTTTAATACCATCTTATATAAAAGATGAAGATTTAGACCAACTTCTAAAAAAATTAGATGGCCTTGTCTTGACTGGAGGAAGAGCCAACGTAGAACCACATCATTTTGGCGGAGATCCATTTCCTCCAGACGAACCAATAGATGTTGGAAGAGACGAAATTGTTTTAAAATTAATACCTAAATGTGTAAATTTAGGTGTTCCTATATTCGGTATCTGTAGAGGTATACAAGAGATGAATGTTGCTTATGGAGGAACCCTTCATTACCGAGTACACTTGATACCTGACAAAAACGATCATCGAATGCCAAGAGGCGACGACGTAACTGTAAAAGAAATATTCACATTAAGACACAGGATTGACTTTACTAAAAATGGATTTTTTTTCAGGCTTATAAACAAAAATAGTTGTATGGTTAACTCTCTTCATGGCCAGGCGATTGATAGTTTAGCTCAAAATTTAAAAATTGAAGCTTATTCAGATGATGGTGTTATTGAGGCTGTAAGTATTCCAGAACACCCTTCATTTGCTGTTGGTGTTCAATGGCATGCTGAATATGAACCTGAAAAAAATGAACTAAATAAAAGTTTGTTTATGGAGTTTGGACAAGCATGTTTAAACTATATTAATAAAAAATAAACCACTTTTACAATGACAACTCAGGTCCAATAGGAATTATTCTGTAAGGATTTATATGCTCATGAGAAAAATAATAATGTCTTTTAATATGTTCAAAATTAGTTGTTGTATTTATTGCCTTTTTTTCAAATAAATTTTTAAGATATCTACTTATATTTTTGTAATCACTTATTTTTTTTAAATTACATTTAAAATGTAGATAATACACACAATCAAACCTTATTAAGGTTGGCACTAACCTAATATCAGCCTCGGTAAGTACGTTCCCAACCAAAAAATCTTGTTTATTTAATATTTTTTCAATCATTTCTAATGTGGAAAATAATTTATTAACGGCATATTCGTATGAAGCTTGTGTTGTTGAAAAGCCAGATTTGTAAACTCCATTATTCACATTTTCGTATATAATTTCATTAATATAGTCTATTTCCTTTCTGAGATTATAAGGGTAATAGTCATTATAATTCTTGGTAATATTGTTAAATGCACTGTTCATAATTCTGATGATTTCAGATGATTCATTATTTACAATTGAGCGGGTTTTTTTGTCCCATAATATTGGGACTGTAGCTTTAGTGGATACTTTTTCATCTGAAATTTGATAAATTTCATGTGCATATTTTTTATTATAAAGAGTATCACCGGTTGCTTTTGGAAAGTCTTTTGCAAATGACCATCCCATCTCAAGCATATCTGGATGAGAAAAATCTACACTTATATGATCTTCTAAATTTTTTAACTTTCGAAAAATAAGAGTGCGATGTGCCCAAGGACAAGCATAACTAACATATAGATGATACCTATTTGATTCTGCCAAATAAGTGTCATGGCCTTCATTTATATTATTTCTAAAAATACTGTTTAATCTTTTAAAACCGCCATCTTTAGAATTATTAGAAACTGATCCTTTAACCCATTCCCCATTAATAAGTTGACCCATCCATCTATCCCACTAAGAATTTTTTTAAGATCATTATATCATGATTGTAAAAATTAAATTAAAAATAATTTAAATAGTTTGTTCACTTAAACTATAAATAAATCGAGTTTACTATTTTAATTTAAGGAATTTAAGATGAAAAATATTGGCGTAATAGGTGGAGGTCTGATAGGGGCTAGTTGGGCAGCTATATTTTCCAAGAGTGGATTTAATGTATTTGTTTACGATCCATACCCAGATGTTTTTGATACATATAAATCAAGGGTTACATCTTTTTTAGAAGAGTTAAAAACTATTGATGAGACTATAAATGTTGAAGAAAGCTTAAATAGAATAAATGCAAACGTAACTATAGAAGATTTATGTAGTAATGTGGAATACATCCAAGAAAGCGCCCCAGAGATATTATCTGTTAAACAAGAGTTATTCGCAAAGTTAGATAATTTAGCACCTGAAGAAGTTGTTATTGGCTCATCTTCTTCAGCTATGCCAATCTCAAGCATTACGCAAAATTTGAAAGGACAACATAGGTGCATAATAACACACCCAGCTAATCCACCGCACTTAATCCCTTGTGTTGAAATTTGTCCAGGAGAAAATACTTCAAATAAAACAATTGAAAAGACAAAAGAAATTTTCACTGCTTCTGGTGCGTCTATTGTAAACGTTAAAAAAGAAATAGACGGATTTATTTTAAATCGGCTTCAAGGAGCTCTCCTTAATGAAGCAATGAGACTTTATTCTGACGGATATGCTAGTGCAGATGAGATAGATGCAACGATAAGAGATGGTTTAGGTTTAAGATGGGCGTTTATGGGACCTTTTGAAACTATAGATTTGAATGCACCAGGAGGTATAAAAGATTATATTTCAAGATATGGCCCCATTTTTGTTGAAATGGCAAAAAATCAAACAAAAATTCCTGATTGGTCTGAAGAAGCAGGAAAAAAACTTGAGTTAGAGAGAAGAAAAATACTTAGTCACGACAAATTACAAGATCGGGCTAAAAAAAGAAATCAACTGCTCAAATCATTAAGAAAAGTCAAAATAGACAATGGTGAAGCATAACTAATAGAGGTATTAAGAATTTTGTTACCATTAGAAAATATTAGAATTTTAGATTTATCTAGGTTAGCTGCGGGTAATATGGTTAGTCATATGTTTGCGGATTTTGGAGCAGACGTTATTAAAGTTGAAAAACCAGGAAAAGGTGATGATCTTAGGAATTGGCAAGTTAATGACGTCGCTCACTGGTGGGCAGTTTACTCAAGAAATAAAAGAAGTATAGCTTTAAATCTTAGAGAAGAAGAAGGATTAAAACTTTTAAAAGAATTAGTAAAAATTGCAGATGTTTTTATAGAAAATTTTGTTCCAGGCACTCTTGAGAAATGGGGTATTGGCCCAGATAATTTATTAGACCTAAATAAAAATCTTATTATTTTAAGAATTTCAGGTTGGGGCCAAACAGGAATATATAAAGATGCGCCTGGATTTGGTTCTTTAGTTGAGGGCATGAGTGGTTTTGCTTCCATGACAGGAGAAGAGCATCAAAAGCCATTACTTCCTCCATTAGCTCTTGCCGATATGGTAGCGGGTTTGACTGGCTTTGGTGCGATTTTGATGGCTGTGATTGCATCAAAGAAAAATCAAACCGGAGGGCAGGTTATTGATCTTTCCCTTTTTGAACCTCTTTTTTCGATATTAGGTCCTTGGGCAGCAAGTTATAAAATATCAGGAAAAATACCTCCTCGAATTGGAAATAGAAGTAATGTTGCTGCACCCAGAGGTATTTATAAAACTAAGGATAATAAATTTGTTTCACTATCAGCATCAATGCAATCGATGTGGGAAAAACTTGCAATTACTATTGGAGCTCAAGAGTTAATTAATGACCCTAAATATCGTACAAATAGTGATAGATTGAGCAATCAGGATGACTTAGACGATGTGATTTCCGATTTCATCAAAAAATTTGATAGAGAACCTCTTTTAAAATTATTTTCAAAAGAGGGAATTACAGTCGGACCTGTACTAGACATATCAGAAATAATCGAACATCCATATGTCTTAGATAGAAAGATTTTAATAGAACATTATAATAATAATTATGGAAATATTTTAATGCATCAAGCTTTTCCAAGACTTAGTAAAACTCCTGGAAAAGTAAAATCTTCTGCACCCTCAATAGGTGAAAACACCAATGATATATTAAAAGAAATCGGTCTTACAAAAAGTCAAATTGACAAACTTAGAGACAATAAAATTATAAATTAGTAAAATTTGTCAATGAAATCAATTATTGACATCAAAAAATATAAAGAACAAAATATCAAAATTGGGAGGTGTTTTTAATGGATGGTCTAAGTAGAGAAATAAATGATTATGATCTAATTATTAAAAATGGAACTATTGTTGATGGAACAGGTAAAAAATCTGAAACAGCTGATATAGCTATAAAAAACGGTCTAATAGCTGCAATAGGAAACATTAACGGAAAAGCTAATCAAGAAATAGATGCAACTAATTTAATAGTTACTCCTGGATTTGTAGATATTCATACGCACTATGATGGGCAAGCAATATGGGATAGTCAGTTGAAACCATCATCAATTCATGGAGTAACAACAGTAGTTATGGGTAATTGTGGAGTAGGCTTTGCTCCGTGCAAACCAGAAGATAGGGTCAAACTAGTTGAGTTAATGGAAGGGGTAGAAGATATTCCTGCTCCAGTTATGCATGAGGGTTTAGATTGGCAATGGGAAACCTTTGAAGAGTATATTCAAGCATTAGAAAAAAACAAATTAGACATTGATGTTTGTGCACTTTTACCACATGCGGCTTTGAGAGTTTATGTTATGGGTGAGCGGGCTATCAAGCATGAGGTTGCAAACTTTAATGACATGGAGATAATGAGGAAGCTTGCTAAAGAAGCAGTTGAGGCGGGTGCATTTGGCTTCTCGACCTCTAGAACAATAAGTCACAAAAGTTTAAAAGGTGAATTTACACCAACTCTGAGAGCACATGAAGATGAATTGACAGCGATAGCAATGGGCTTATCAGACGCTGGATCAGGATTTATGGAGATAGTTTCGGATTGGAACGAACCTGACCCTGAAACAGAATTTGAAGTGCTTAAACGTATTGTTAAAAAATCTGGAAGACCAGTTGTGTTTAGTTGTACTCAGAGACATGATAGACCACATTTTTGGGAAGATTTAATGTCAATGGCAAGGCAGGCTCAAAAAGAAGGGTTGCCAATTAGACCTGTAGTGACTCCTCGACCAATAGGGCTGTTATTAGGCTTAAACGGAAGTCAAAATCCTTTCTCAGGAACAGATACATATAAATCTATTGCGGACTTACCTCTTCTTCAAAGAGTTAACGAAATGAAGAAAGAAAATATTAAAAAGAAGATTTTATCTGAAGATCCTATTAAAGGAAGTACATTTCCTTTAATTAATAGAATTGGCTATTCTCAAATGTATAGGTTCGGTTCTCCACCAAATTATAATCCTAAACCAGAAGAATCTATAGAAGCATTGGCTGAGGTTAATGGCATTTCTGCAGCAGAATTGGCATATCAAATTCTTCTTGAGAATGAAGGTAATAATTTTATTTATGCACCTCTAGTCAATTATGCTGATCATACATTTGGTGTTTGTCAAAAAATGTTAGAGGACAAAAATGCTATAATGGGTCTGGGGGACGGAGGAGCTCACGTTGGATTTATTTTAGATGCAGGATATCCTACATGGCTTATATCCTATTGGTCCGTGAAAAAGAAAGTTTTTTCTATGGAGGAGACAATAAGACGATTAACGTCCGACACAGCAGAAGCAGCAGGTTTGTCTGATAGAGGAGTTTTAAAAATAGGTTTGAAAGCTGATATAAATATAATTGACTGGGAAAATGTAGGATCATCTGATCCTTTTATGACTCAAGACTTACCTGCAGGTGGAAAAAGGTTAATGCAACATACCCAGGGTTATGTGGCGACTATAGTATCAGGAAAAATTACATATCAAAATGGAGCATCCACTGAAGAAAGACCGGGAGGGCTTGTTAAGTCAGTTAAAGATGATAAAAAAGTATTCGCCTTTTCTAACTAAATGTTATTTATTTTGAACATTCTAGGCTAAGTCTTGAATAAAGTTAATTTTTCAAATGATTTGATTATATTACCATTTTCAAAAATTTTTTTCAGATTAGCTATTCCTAATTTGTTTTCGACTTTAATGTCATCTGCAACAGTTATTTTTGATTTATGGTATGTCGGTTTAATAGGTATGTCTGAATTGGCAGGTGTCGCTTATATTTTTCCAATTTTTATGCTTACTAGTATGTTATCTAATGGAGCTTTCGGAGGTGCAATTAGTGGAGCTACGGCTAGAGCTTTTGGAAGCAAAAATATTTTCCAAGCAGAATGTGTTTTTAGATCAGCTGTTTTGATAGCGATTTCTGGTTCTGTTATCATGATGTTCTTGTTTTTTAGTTTCGCAGAGGCATTTTTTTCATCGTTTATAATTGATTCAGATGTAGTAGTATCAACTTTATCATATGGTAACATATTATTGACGGGAATTTTATTAATCTGGTTATTTAATATAATTATATCTGTTACCAGAGGTTCAGGAAATACATTAGTTCCAGCAATTGGCTGGTTTATTGTTTTATTTTCTCACATTATAATGGCAAGTCTGAATTTAGATTACAATGATGGTCAACTTTTGTTAAAAGAAAATATAAAATTATTTGATGAAATTATTATTTTTTCAGCTCTTGAGTGGGCAGCTATATCTTTACTAACAGGATATTTTGTAGGGATTGTTTTTGTAATATATTTTTACTCTGTGGGTAAACACTCATATTCCTTTATTATAAAAGATTTTTTTAAACTTAATGGAATTATTAATCTTTTTAAATCTGGTATGGTAGCAAGTTGCCAATCATTAATGACTATAAGCTTGGCAATATTTTGTACGATAATTATAGGTAGCTTTGGGACTGATTGGGCAGCAGGTTTTGGTATTGCAATTAGACTTGAGTTATTATTAATACCGATAATTTTTGGTATTGGCGGTGCCTTAATAGCGATCGTTGGTGCTAATGTTGGTGCAAAAAATTTTTTGAGAGCTGTGATAATGACTTGGAAAGGTACATTCATCTCTGTTTTTATCGTAGGTTTTATTGGATTATTTTTTTCAATATACCCAAATTTATGGTCTAGCTTATTTACCGATAGTGTTGAAATTCACAAAACATCAAAACTTTACTTGCAAGTAGTAGCCCCATTTTATGCTTTTTTTGCGTTGGGTCTTGGACTTTACTTTACATGTCAGGCTTTTAACACTTTATTTTGGCCGGTTGTTGGAACATTTATTAGATTGATGTTTGTAATATTGAGTACATTTCTACTTTTTAATTTTAATATTGACAGCCCATATTTAGTATTTGTTACTATGGCCTTAGGGTTAATTATATATGGCTTATTTATAAGTTTAAGCCTTCAATTAGGTCCTTGGAAAAAATACTATAAATTAGGTTGATATAATATTTTCAGGAATAAATACACCTTTTCCATCTGATTGATTGTCGAAAAGTTTGTAAGCTTCTTCTGCCTGTCTCAATGACCATTTGTGAGTAAATAATTTATCAACGTCAAGATCTTTTTCTGCAACAAAATCAGCACATTCAGCTTGTCCGTATTTGGAAAAAGTCCAGCTACCTATTAATGTGACTTGTCTTCTTAATAGATCATTACTTACATCTAATGTAACTTCTCCACCTTCTCCAACAAAGCAAGCTTTTCCCCAAGTTTTTACACATTTAACCGAGTGTGATCTAGCAGAAGGTGAAGAGGACGCATCAATAGACGCATTAACACCAAGTCCCTTGGTGTGATCTTTTATTTCGGTTAATAGATCTAAACTTTCTGCAGGATTTATTATTATGTCAGCACCAAATTCAATTGATCTGTTTAATCTTTGTTTGTTAGTATCGAGGGCAATAATTTTAGCTCCCATGCTATGGGCTAACATTACAGCAGATAAACCAACGGGGCCCATTCCAAATATTGCAATAGTTTGATTTGCTTTCAAATCTAATCTTTCTAAGGCTCCCCATGCAGTTCCAGTTCCACAAGAAATCGCAGCACCTGCAATAAAAGATATATCGTCTCTTAGAGGAACTATTGTGCTTACTGGACACTTCATATATTTTGCATGTGCACCATGACCTGTGACACCAAAAACTGCTTTTACACCACTGTCACACAGTTGTTGCCAGCCAGTTGAACAATGAGAACACGTACCACAACCTTGATAATGATGCTGCATAACTCTCATACCTATAGAAACTATGTTTTTTGGAACATTTGAACCTATCTCAACAATCACTCCACAAGGCTCATGACCTGCTATGACTGGTTTATCATCCCCGCCAAGACCTAAAGATGACGGTCCGCTATTTGCTCGATAGAATTTAAGATCACTTCCGCACATTCCAGAAGCTTGAATTTCAATGATTACATCATCTGGGCCTGGAGTAGGATCTGGAAAATTTTGAATTTCTAATTTTTTATCACCTAAAAAAACTATACCTTTCATGTGTTCATCCTCTGGAACCTTTTCCTAATTTCTAAATTTTTGATGACAACCTTTACAAGTTTTAGCTAGATTCCGAAAAGAATTAACGGTCATATCGAAATCTTTATTTTGCGATTGCGCTATTAATTCTAATGATGCTAATTCAAAGTTCTTGATTGCAATTTTAAATCCTTCAGGATCAAGCCAAATATCTGATGAAGCCTCAGATGGTGGTGTATCACTACCCTCAGGGAAATAATTTGACATTTCCTTACTCCAGTTCAATAGAGTTTGAGTAGATTTTTCAATTATTACAAAATCATCATTCTGTAATCCTTTATTAATTTTTTTCATAAGGCTTTTACTCATTTTAAATTTATCCATTCTTTCTTTAATTATTCCAGTTGCACCTTCGTGTGCGTATAATTGACTTAATGAAAAAATATTCATAAATAGAAGTAAATTTAAATAAATAAATAGTTTTTTAATATTCATGATTTAAGACCTGTTTTTTAATATTTTAAGTCTAGAACAAATATAATATTAATGTAATTAAATATTTTTATATATTTCGACTTGGAACCAAAACTTTTAGGAAATCTTTGTGGAAACTAAAAAAAAGAAAAATGTTACTTATACGGAAATTTTATTTTCCTTCTTTTTGCTAGGCTTGACATCATTTGGCGGCCCAATAGCCCACATTGGTTATTTTAGAAACGTTTTTGTTAAACAAAAAAAATGGTTGGATGAAAAAACTTATTTAGATTTTGTTTCTTTATGCAATTTTTTGCCTGGACCTTCATCCAGCCAAGTTGGGATGTCTATTGGTTATCATTTTAAAGGTACTAGTGGATCTTTATTAGCTTGGTTTGGTTTTACTTTACCATCTGCCATAATTTTAATGATTTTTGGATATGCTATTTTTAATTTTGAAAACTCAATTCCTTATGGTCTTCTTCAAGGCTTAAAAGCAATAGTTGTAGTTATTGTCCTTCAAGCAATATTGGGAATGAGAAAGAATTTATTAAAAGACTCTTTTGGTTATTTGATAGTATTTATAACAACGTTAATATTAATTATTTTTCCCTCGTCATTAAATCAATTTTTATGTTTGCTATTGAGTGGGTTTCTTGGACTAATTATATATAAAAAAGATAAACAAAGTGAAATTAAAAATAACATTCAAATAAAAATAAACTTTTTGAGTTATTTACCATTAATTTTCTTTTTTTCTTTACTTTTTTTGTTACCTTTTTTGAGTGAATTTTTTAACTCAAATATTCTAAATTTAGCCTCTAGCTTTTATAGAATAGGTTCTTTAGTGTTTGGTGGTGGACATGTTGTTTTACCTTTATTACAGGAGGAGTTTGTTTCCTCTGGGATGATTGAAAAGGATATTTTTCTTGCAGGTTATGGTGCAGCTCAGGCAATACCAGGACCATTATTTACGTTTTCTTCATATTTAGGTATTTTTTTTAAAAGTGAATTTAGCATTTTTTTGATAAGCTTACTTTGTTTATTTTTTATTTTTTTACCTTCTTTTTTACTTATTATTGGCATCATGCCTATATGGCAAGAATTGAAGAAAATGGATATAATTATTAGATCTTTTAAAGGTATTAATGCAAGCGTTATTGGCCTATTAGTAGCAGCTTTTTATGATCCAATTATTACATCGTCACTACGTAGTTTAGAAGATATGGTGCTTGTTATAATAGCTTTGGTAATATTGTTTTTAACAAAAATTTCACAATGGCTTGCGGTTTTTATTTTGTCAATGTGTGGTTGGGGTATATCTTTTTTATAGAGTTAATCTTCGAGTTGAATAACTTTGTCACCCTTTTTAATCCAGCCACCCTTTTCAATAGAACAATTCAAGCCTGATCTATTGTATAGTGGTAAAACAAGTGGTTTTTTAAGAAGATCTGCTAAATACTTACATGGAAAGTTTAGTCGTCCACCTTTCAAAATCACTTCTCCTATTTTAAATTTTTTACCAACAAGATAATTCAAAGGGACACCAGAAGTTGTAAGGTTACGCCTATGTTCAATAGGTTTTAAAATTATAGGTTTGTCTTGAAGTGGAGGTTGATTTGCTGCTAGTGCTTCTAAAACTTCATTTTCAATTATGGTCACATCTCTTATGTCAGGTTTCGGAGAATAAGTACCTGTTTCATTATAATAACGATCACTAACTATTCCTTTACCTTCAATTAACTCTGCTTCATCTAATTCAACCATTTTAGCAGAAGCTTTTGGTGCTACATGTATGTATAATAAAGTACCGTTATTCCATTCCATATTTTAATATCCACATATTTAACAATAATTAATGTAATTTAATTTTGAGCATTATGAAATAATTTTTGACAAATTTTTAGAAAAGTAATATTAGCTCAAAATTATAATTTTTTGTAGGGTCAAATCATGGAAAATAAAAATGTGTCAGTGATTTCTGATCAAGTAAATGATACAAATTCTCAACTTGCAGGTAGCACTATGACCAAAGCGGGTCGGCTAGCTATGGAATTATCACATGAGAAAAAAAGACTTAAACAGGAATTAGAAGAACTACAAACAGAATATGATGAAATAAAGCCAACAACTCCAACGGGAACCACGGATTGGTATGTAAAATGGATATCAATGTTATTGGCGGTTGCAGGTATTTTTTTAATTAGTGCATCATTAACTTTTTATGGTCAAATAGCCTACATAGTTAGTTGTTTAGGATGGATTTATGTTGGAATGCAGTGGGGTGATAGAGCAATTATGATAGGTTCTGCAGTTAGTTGTACTGCTATAGCTATGAACTTGGTTAATACGTTTACATAAATTATTTTTTTTGTTTGTTTTTAAAGATAAAACTTTTCCATGAGTACTGATTTTTTTCATTATTTTTGACTAGATAACTAGCAACCAATATACCAAATGTAATGATGATTATTAAAATATAGTACCACTCTAAATCATTGTTTTTAAATAAATATGCAAGAAAAAATGGTAATAAAAAGCATAGTAATAAAATAAAAAATTTCATTATTTAATTTTAATATCTATAGTACTTTTAACAACTCTTAAATTAAATGTTTGATTTACATTTAAATATATCTGCAGTTACACTAGACAAAAGATTGGTCTCTTTAATTAAAGTATTTATAACATCATCGCTATTTTTTTTTGCTGTTCTTTGGTTAGTATAAGTAACTTCTTTGTTTTCATTTAAATCTTGAATACCGATAGCATTACCACCCATTGTTTGAGCTCTTTTTTTAAGCTCATACATTAATTCATCATAGCTTAAACTTCCTACAACTTTTACTCTTATAATATCGACACAGTCAGCATTTCCCTTTAAAAATTTAGTTGATGAAAAATCAATATCTTTAAAATGATCTGTATAAGGTTTTTTTACCTTTGAAGGTGTTGTGTTAGGCTTAACTAAACTAGTTAATTTTTGGTCTGAGATAGTTTCTGTAGTTCCTACGGTAGTTTGCTTTTGATCTGGGTTCAATACTATGCTTTGGCCATATCTTGATATATATGACGAACCTTGATGACAACTAGACAAAAAAACTAGCAAGAATGTAACTAAAACTATTTTTACCATTATAAATCTCAAATCTTATTACAATATAGTACGTCACTTATATGAATATATTTAATTTCATGATTTAAATATATTTATCTACAAAATCAATTTTTACATTTGAAATTATTGATAAAAAACTTTCCTAAAACTTTGTTAGCTTCAACGCTCATTAGTTCAGCGTTATCTATTATAAAACTAAGAATAGATAGTCTGATTTTTTTAATGGACAAATTTTGTGGTACGCAGATATTAGTCGTTTTCTCGTCTATACTAAAAATCACATCGTTAACAGCAATTATATAGCCGTCACATATACCTTGTTCGTATAAATTATTACTTTTACAGTATGATAGGAATTGTGCCGCCGTGAAAAAAAGATTATTCGATGCTGCATAAGTTTTATTCATAATAGTTATACTTAGTAATGTGAAAATTAAAAATTTTACCATGACATCCCCAAAGAAAACTTACCCATATTATAATCTCCTGAAACTGAGCTACCAAATGAAAAGTCTAGTGGCAGGTGCAATCCATCATAAATTCCTACAAAATTTAATCCAAAAGCAATTTCATTATTTGTAGATGCGCTACTTAAATTTAAAGAATGTTTATTTCCATATAGTGGTAAGCGTGTATCCAAAGTAGTTGCCATAAGGCTAACTTGATCAGCATATTTTCTTGTAGCTGCATGATTAGCCTCGTTTGGCTCTTGTATGATTAAATCTCCTATAACTGTAGTACTATCAGTAGCATTTTTCCCGATTTGTATATTACCAGTCGAAGAAGCCATTATATCTTTCCCATAAGTAGAGGAATCGTAAAAGAGCATGGAATTACTTCCAATATGGACTATATCATTTGCGGTATCCTTGTATAAAAATGTGTCTCCACTACTATCAATTAAAGTGTTTGCTTTTATTGTGTTTGCCGTAATAGTTCCATTAGCTGTAATATTTCTAAAACCAGAAATATCAGAATTACTATCCACAACAACAGCTTTGTTGGCACTTACAGTTCCTGCGGTTACATCATCAAGTGTTTCTAATTCACTTTCTGATATATTTGCATTACCAATAATAAAAGAACCACTGGCAGTAATGTTACCTGAACTGGTTATATTACTTGAACTTATTGTTCCTAAACCTGAAACGTTTCCATTGGTGTCAAAGGTATAGTTACTACTTGAAAATGTACCTGTTATTGCTAAATTGTCATTTATAGTCACCGTATTATTAGAAAAGTCACCATGTATTAATGGACTATTGTCAGCGATATTAGAGATGAAAAGTTGATTAGATACACTTCCTGATGTAGGTCCTGCCTCATATCCAATAAATATATTGCCAGACCCATCGACATTTGTTGATCCAGACTTGTAACCAATTGCAGTATTTTTGTCCCCGCTTGTTAAGGCGACTAAGCTATCTGATCCAATTGCAGTATTATAATCTCCGGTATGTATAAGTTTGCCTGACTCATACCCAACGACTGTATTTGCATTTCCTTCTGTCAAATCCATTCCAACTGCATGATAACCATAAGCTGTATTAAAATCTCCTGACGTTATATCTGGAAATACTGCACCACCACCGGCACCACTGTCAGATCCACAATTATCTGTATTAGTACATGATGCATTTGCTGAAAAATCACTTATTAAACTCATACTTAAACATATTATAATAAATATTTTTATAAAAATTAAAGCCATGTAAATATTACGGCGTAATAATTTTTTTTTTAAAACTAAGCAATCATATGGACATCATAACGTATAGTTTTGCCCAAAATCTGATGTGAACATTGCTTAATATCTTTTAAAGGATCAGCATATCTTGGTTGTTTAATAACAACTCTGTTTTTTGCAAATTTTAAGGCTACGTCTATCAATTCTGTATAATCAGAATCTGGCCCAACAATTTCCCTTACTAATCTCATATCATTTTTTACAAGAGCTGTTTTTTTTCTATCTTTGTACATTGTGTCTATTAAAATGACTTCTGGTGATAGATTAGGTAGAATATTTTTTGAGTCACCAAAAATTAAGTTCATTCTGCCTATAATTTTACTTACCTCTCCTCCAAACAAAATACCCTCTGCAAAACCATCTTGCAGTAATTTATGTATTTTTTCAGATCGTTCTATTAAGGTAACATTTGCACCAAGTGAAGCTAGTATAAAAGCATCGTAACCTAAGCCAGCTGTAGCGTCTATAATGTTTCTATTTTTATTGGATTTCATTCCGACGGCTTTGGCTAAATTTTGACCTCTACCTTTACCGTATTTTAATCTATGTAATATTGGACCTTCAACAAAAGAACATTTCAACATTTTGTACTATAAAATTAAATTTTTACATTTTCTAAAATATTTAAAAAATTTAATTATTCTCCATTGGTAATGTTTGATCAATTGCGGCCCACTCGTGTAAAGAGTTGTCATAAATAGTTATTTTTTCAAATCCTAATTGATATAAAACAAACGCTTCCAAAGATGCAGCAATACCTCCACCACAGTAGTTAAGAATCTTCTTGTCTTTGGTAATTTTATTTTTCTCAAACATATTGGCAAGTTCTTCAATTGGTTTGAATTTTCCGGTCTTATTATCTAATAATTCATGAAATGGTATATTTTTACTGCTTGGTATTTTTCCTCGTCTTCCATATCTAGGGTTTTGACCTTCGTGGATATCTGCAGTTAGAGAATTTAATATTATAAAATCTGGGTTACCAATAGCATTAATTACTTCATCTTTATTAACAAAAATATTCTCTTTTGGAGTAAATTCAAAATCAGATGGTAAATAGTCTAAACTTGTTTGTGAGGTGGGCAGATCATTCTGTTCCCATTCCTTAAAGCCCCCATCTAATATGCTTACGTTATCTATTCCTACAGATCTAAGCATCCACCAAAGGCGAGCTGACCATTGTGCACCATTTCTAGAATATAATATTATATGAAAATCAGCGCCGATACCTAAATTTTTGAACTTATCTGCCAGTTTTTCTAGCTTTGGTAATGTAAATCTATACGGACTTTTTTCATCAGATAAATCTAAATGAAGATCCATAAAGCTGGAGTTTTTTATATGTTTTATTTCATATTTTTTTCTACCACTTTCAACAATATAAGGTAGAGATGGATCATTGTCTTTATAATGTAGAAAAGTTGTACAATCATATATTCTTATATCTGGATTGTTCAAATTATTATAAAGCCATTCGCAACTTACAATTGCATTTGGATTTTTCCAGACTAATTTTGTTGTCATAAGCTATACCTTTAAATAGTGTTTCGATTTATTAAAATTTTTAAGGTGTTAAAAATACACTACCTCCACCTCTTCTAGACTCTAGCACATCGTGTGCTAAAGAGGCGTCTTTAAGTTTATAAGGCTCTAATTTTGGTATTTTTATTTGATTATTTTGAAAAGCATTAAAAACAGAATTAGCCATTTTTTTGTATAAGATGGAGTTAGATATGTAATCAAAAAGGATTGGCCTTGAAATTGTAAGGGATTTACTAGCTAGAGTAGACATAGATATTGGTTCTACCGGACCCGATGATTGTCCAAAATTTATTAAATGTCCACATGCACTAATACTTTTTAAAGAGTTTTCAAATGTGTCCTTTCCTACTGAATCAAATACCTTATCCACACCGTTACCCTTAGTTATATCCATTATTTGAGTCACAAAGTCTTTTTGATTATAAGTAAATACATAGTCACAGCCAAGTGAATGAGCTAACAATATTTTTTCATCGTTACCTACACTTCCAATTACACATGCACCTTTCGATTTCGCCCACTGAGAAAAAAGACTTCCTACTCCTCCTGTAGCAGCTGTGATTAAAATAATGTCATTAGGTTTTACTTGAGTTACTTGCTCCATTAACATTTGAACTGTAATTGCTCTTGAAAAGTTAGTAGCAATTACATCATCAGAAATATAGCTAGGTATTTTTATGGCAAGTTTACTATCGATTACTCTATGACTTGCATATGCTCCATAATACTTAGTTATGTAGCCAATCCTATCTCCAATGTTAAAATCTCTGCTTTTATTACCAACATCTTGGACAACACCTACCGCTTCTAATCCTGGTATACCGGGTAACTCAAGTGTTTTATATAACCCAGACCTAACATAAATATCATGAAAGTGAACGCCAATTGCAGTTTGTTTAATGAGCAATTCGTTATCTTTGGGCTTTTCAACAATAACATCTTCTAATTTTAAAACGTTTGATTTTCCGTGATTTCTTAAAACTATAGCTTTGGACATAAATTCCTCTTAACAATTTCAATTTCAGGCAATGATATAAAATATTTGTAATTCTTCAAATCATTAATAAGATGTTTTTAATTGCAGTTGAATATTATTCGTTAGGGTTTTTAATCTATGTCTATTATGAGAATAACAGTACGCACATTTCAAAATGAACAGCATGCAGAAATGTTTATCGCTATATCCCAAAAAATCATGGAAGATACGCTGAAAGATAAATTTAAGATAGATTTTAAAATGATACAGAATAAATCAACCAAAAATCAGGTTACTGCTATTTGGAAATATGATAATGAACAACACTTAAAAGAAGTTCGAAAATATTTATCAAAGCATAACTCTATACCAAACTCTTTATCGCCAAAAGAAGTTGTTTTTTCGGGTGATGTAATATTAGAATCTAAATTATAAAATATATTTTAAAAAAATTTAATACTCATCATAATTAGGCAAATTAGAGCAACAGCCCACACACCTGTTCTTAAATAATTGATTCCCAGAATATATAGAGGTATATAAATTGTTCTTGACACCACCCATAATAACGCCAATGAAGAATTGTCGACCTCTTTGATAATTGATATTAAGACCAAACCAATAAAAATTGGTAATGTCTCAAATAGATTCCTCAATGCTCTATTAGCTCTCCCAAAAAACTGAGATGTATCTTGATCATTGTCTCTTGAAGAAAAAAGATATATAAATTTTATTTTATTAGTTATCAAAAGATCAATTATTACAGGAATAGATATTTGAACTATAACTAACAAAAAAGAAAGTATAAGAATGTTTTCTAAAGTCATTATAATCTCCCATTAATTATTTATTTTGATATAATTTTAATCTGTTGAGTAAAGAGTTTATATATTCTTCAGATTCTAACAATTTTTTTTTTAAATTTTTATTTTGTTCCTCAAGAAAATAATTTTGTCTTTTTAACCACTCACTATGTTCAAGTTCAGTAGGATACTTTTTCTTAGACATTAAATTTCTCTTATTTAGATTTGTTTAAATAGATGTATTAATTAACATTTAAGATATCAACCCAAATGCTAAAAATACTTTATATTAAAACATTAACTTTCTTCTTTTGTTAAATCTTTTGTAAGATATACCCCAAAACAAAAACCACCAATTGCAAAAAAATTTAGAACAAAATTAGGCTCAACCAAATCAATAGTCCGTAAAACACCCCATAATAAGCACATACTAATTATTATCCATCCTACTATTTGTCTATTCATAAATAATCCTTTTTAGAGACTTTAATAGTTTTAACTATCTACTCAAATAATAATTTATTAATATTAAAAATAATCGTTGAAATTGACTTAATAGTTTATCTAGTTAGTTTAATATATAAGTTAAATTAGTGTGTTTTTTTCATGAATATTTTAGGATCTATTTTAATTCTAATAATTGTGATGTCTGAATCTTTGGCTGATAGTGTTTTTAAAGATAATTTTCAAAACTCAGAAAAGTGGAGTTTTTTAACAGATCAGGTTATGGGAGGTGTTTCTTCAGGAAATGTAGAGTTTATTTCTATTGAAAATAACATTGTTGCACATGTTACGGGTAAAGTATCAACTGAAAATAGGGGTGGTTTTATTCAAATTAGAAGAAAACTTAACAAAATAAATTTAGAAAACTCTAAATTTATTGATATAACTGCAAAGGGAAATAACCAAAAGTATTTTATTCATTTGAGAACTACTGGTACTATTTTGCCTTGGCAATATTACCAAATTGACTTTAACGTGAAAAATGAATTCCAGGTTTTTAGATTACCAATTGAGACCTTTAAAAGATCAAGTTCATTTTTATCTAACAAAATTAACCCAAAAAAAATTACTTCAATTGGAATAGTAGCTTTCGGAAGAAATCACTTTGCAGATATCTTCATTAAAGAAGTAAATTTTGTTAACTAATTTAATAAAATCTTTGATTATTCCTTAAGTAAAGTAGCTCTTTTGAATTCTACGTTTTTTGGACGAATTGTAAAAAAACGTGATATTCTATGTTGCTCTAACGCTTCATCAATTATGGTTTGCAAATCACCTAATTTTCCTTCAATTGGTTGACTATTCCATTCCCTGCCATCTACTAAAAGTGTTATTATATATTTTTGCTTTTCATTTATCATTTGTTTACCTAATTCTTGATAATAATAACCAAATAAACCTCAGTGAAACAAAGTTCCTGACAACTCCAATAACATAAGTAAAGGCTGCAGCTCTAAGTATTGACTGGCAAGCATTGTGATATTCAGGTGGTACTTTATTTTTTATTATTGGTAAGGCCCTGTTGAAGCTTGCATCTAGCTCAACCTCTAAAGTTATTAAATGTACAACCACGCCTATTAATAAAGACAATAAAACTAAAAGTAGACATATTTTTATTAAAGGGTATGAGCCTGTGGCTAAAATCGTTGGAATACCAACCATTAATAATCCACTACCTAGTTGCGAAATCCATGCAGTACTTTTTACAAGAGTGGTTCTTTGTTCGAGAGGTTTATATTTTTCGTGATGTTGTATTGCGTGTCCTATTTCGTGGCAAACAATAGATATGGCTGTAAGACTTTTTTTTGCTAAACGGTCCTCAGAAACTTTAACCTTTTTTTCTTTAAGATCGTAATGATCTACGGTCAATGATTTTTCTATTTTTACTTCCTTTAAACCCATTTCTTTTAATATTATCTTGCCAAACTCAAGACCAGTAAATGGCATATTTACTAATACTTTGTCATTTTTACTAAATACAATATTTAACCAGATTACAGGTGCCACAGAAAGAATTAGAAATAATATGAAATATATAATCATTTTAGTTTGTATAACCTTTTATTTGGGTAATATCTACAATGTTATATTTGGTATTTTTTAAACGTAATTCAACTGTTTTAATTAGAATTTAATACTGTCATTATCTTCCCCATAAGCATTTTATTACTTATGTTTTTAATTCTGTTAAGTCGTTATAATTATGTAAAAAAAGAGAAATTATTTTATACTATTGTTGATTCTAACCAATTTAAAAATTTTTTATTACCCTCTGAAATATCAAGTTTTAGAATACAAGGAGTTTCATAACTATGATTCTCAGTAATTAATTTTTCAAGTTTTTCAAATTTACTTTCAATAGTTTTCAGGATTAAAACCGTTTCTTTTTCAAAATTTATTTCACCTTCCCATTCAAAAACTGAATGGATTTCAGGGAAAATATTTGTACAAGCACACAATTTATTTTTAATAGCCAGCTCAGAAATTATTTTAGCTTGTCTAAAATTTTCAACAGTGACATATACGAAGCAAAACTTAATATTTTTCATAAAATAAGTTTAATCAAAATATTTATGACGTAAATAGTTATAAATTTTAATAGATAAGAAAATATGATGTTTTAACATTAAGAAAATAAAATATTAAACCACATGAATTGAAAGGCGAGAAAAAAAGCTGGGTCAAAAAAATAAATAATATGCTCATCACATCAAATACTCCAGCAATATTTAAGAAAAAATTGCTTTGATAAAGCATGACAAATAGATGACAGTTTTGTCTTTTTTGAACTCTTAAATTTTAATTAAATAAAAGAAAGGCTAAAAGAAAATAAGAATATTTTATTTATGCATATAAATACATATTATTAAAAAATATGTATAAGGGATCAATTTTTTATCTTTTAAGAGTTTGTCCAAAAAACTATTCTTCCTTTGAACTGGCAATTTGGGTTACATATATCGAATAACAAAAACCAAGAATGGCAACTATATCAACCCAATTGAAAGTTTTGTCTGATCCACCAATGACTCTATAAATACCATAAACAAAACAAACAATACCTAATAACCAACTTTGCGCATATTTGAAATCCATTTAATCCCTCTTATATAAAATTTGAATATAATATTCGTGAATCCATTACTGTTAATAAAAATCTAAAAAGTGATATTATTCTAATCATTTTATTCGATAGGGGGATACTTTTTCCATATTAAAAAAGTCCATCCTAAACAAAGACAATATAAAATTAAAAAAAATTCAGATGGAAAATCCCAATAAATTACTTCAGTTATCCACCTAGATAAAAATAACTGATTTTCATTAATGCCTCTTAAATTATTTTCTAAAATAGTTAGAGGACAAGATAATCCTAATATTGTTTCAAAAGTAACGAAAATCATCATTCCAAAATGAAGTAATCTTAATTTTTTATTTTTAATCAAAATCCAATTAAAATTGTAACCAATTGGTATTAAGACAAAACCAAATGTAATAAATACAGCAATGAAAAAGTGAAAAAAAAGAACAATATCTGCTATTAATATCATTTTTTACTCTTAATTTTGTTGTAAAAAGTTAATTAATAAATTTTAATAAAAAAAATATACTTTTGCATTCTAATTACAAAATATTTAAAAATTAAATATGAATAAATAATCTTAATACTATGTGTGGCCGATTTGTAATATCATCTAATAATGTTTTTGGTCTAGAATATAAGCCCTCATTTAATATTGTACCATCACAGTTGGTGCCTGTGAAAACTATTAATGATGCAAAGTTAATGAAATGGACTTATGCACCATTATGGAAAAAAGATATGAACCTCATTAATTGTCGTTCAGAGACTATGAATGAAAAACCATCTTTCAGAAATGCTAAAAGATGTGTGATATTCCATAATGGTTGGTACGAGTGGCTAAGGAAAGATAAAGAAAAAATTCCATTTTATCATTATTGTCAATCAAACAGTTTTGCAGGGCTTTATAACGATGTTGGATGTCTTATTCTGACGCGAGCTGCAACAGATCAAATCAATCATATTCACCATCGACAACCAGTTTTATTGGACAATTCTGAAATATCTTCTTACCTTGAAGGAGAAAATTTATTGAACAGTAAAGCAAATTACAACATAAATTTTTATCGTGTAAGTAAAGATGTCAATAGTCCGCAAAATAATAATTCAAATTTAATTACAATGGTTGAGACAACTTAAACTTTTAAGGTTTATCATATAAGGATTTACTAAAATTACTTGTATCACCACAAATTTACTCTAAATCTCTAAATCAAATATACTTATATAAATTTTTACTCTTTAGCTTTGTTGCAATCTTTATAAATAATAGAAATTTTAAAATTAATTATTTTAAAAGAACAATTGAGCTAATATTAATGTTTTTAGACGCGTTATTAAGTTTACTTTTATATTCTTATTAGCACTAGCATGCTTAGTGGGGATTTGGATTATTCTTAAAAAAAGAACTACATTATTTAAAATCGTACCTAAATATTTTTCCAACAAATCTAATATTTGTTAATTACTTATTAATCTGATTACTTTCGTCTTCTTTAAAAATATAATGTGAACCGATACAACCTATTATAATTGCAATTAATAATTCTGGTTGGCCCTTTTCAAGCGAGTTTTTAATAATTAGCCAAAGTATAATAATCAAAATACTAAGTGGGAAAACAATTAGAATTTTAACTTTCCAAAAAATATGTTGATAACATAATTTAACAAATTTTAAGATCCACTTTAAAAGACCTAAAATTAATACACCAAAAATAACGAACATACAAAAAATAAATATTTTAAAAATTGTATATTCCATAATTATAATTAGTTTGCTTCATATAAAGGAAGTACTATTTTAGTTGAATTTAATCGACACTTAATAAATGCTTTAATATTTTGAAATTGAGATTTAAAATTTTTTCCGTTAAGGTATTTATAATATCTAATGCAGTTACCGCAAAGATAGATCCAATCTTTGTCAGATAAATGTTTTTTGCAATTCCATATAATTTTATGAGGATCAAAACATTCTTTACAAAAACTATTTAACTTAAACATATAATCAAATACTCCATTCATTAATCCAATATGATATAGTTGGGAAAAAAACAAAAAGCATAAATAATACTAATATAATTATTACCCATTTATTCATTTATATTCCATTATTTCAAAAACTGTTAAAAGTAAAAACTAATGTGCCATGATTGGTAAAATATTCAAAATAATATAATACTGAAAATTTTATTTAATTTTTAATTAAAATAACTTTTTCCGATAGTTTTCAAAACATATCAATAATATTATTAGTTAATTAAAATATTTTAAAATTTATAAGGATTTATCAGTTAAAAAAGTAACTAATCAGATGGATCAATTATTACTTCACCGCTGTAAACAATTTCTTTTGGAGATAATGAATTTGGCATTTTAACATGTTTAGCTAAATATGTTCTTACAGTTTTTAAATGTTTTTGATCTTCGTATTTCCAAATACTTGTAACTTGACTTTTGTTGGTCTCATTTTGAAGAACAGTCAAATTAATTTTAATATCATTACTAAAACATTCTTTTTTAATTTTTTGACAAAATAAAAGAAACAAATCTGCATGTTCTTCATTTTGAAAAGTCCGGACATATACTCTCACAATAGACATCTAATTTAATTCCTAAAATTATAGTACTAATAATTATTTAGTTAATTATATACAGAAATTACTAATTTATATAACCATAAGTCAATATTGGAAGATTTGTGTATGCAAACCGTCCTTCTTCCTCAGCCATACTTAACTGACTTTGCCATTCATCAACTTTGTCCGATGAAACACCTTGCTGTATAGCAAATTGAGCCATAACGTCAGCTGCATACCTTGCCGGTGAATTATTATCTCTATTCGTTATAAATAGAGGTAATGGTTTGTGTTTAATATGTTTAAACCCAAACTTTTTGAGTTTACCTGTGAGATCCATAGGTAGCATTTGATGAAAACAATGTTTTTTGAATGTATCTTGGATAATGTTATTTAAGTTTTCATCGGCACCATAAAATTTATAATAATCCCATAGAATAGATATATTTACAAAAATAGATTCTGGTTTAAGCACTCTAATAACTTCTTCAATTGATTCATCAACATTTTTAATATATTCAAAGGTTTGTACAGAAACCACAGCGTCACAACTATCGTCATTCAAATTTATTGAATTTGCTAATCCATGTAGAGTAAAAACATTATCATGTGAATTACATCTTTCTTTAGCTTGTTTCAGTTGGTCTTCGCTAGTATCTAATCCATATACTTTACCATTTGGACCGACGGCTTTTGCAAGTTCTTCTAGAAGATGTCCTCCTCCACAACCTATATCGAGAACCTGGTGACCTGATTGCAAGTTTAAAGTATTTAAAATTTCAAGCCTTCTAGAAGTTCCCGCAATACTAGAAGCCATTTTTCTTTGTATAAGGCCAATTTCATTTTGAAATTCCATAACATTCCTATATTTAGTTTTAATATAAACATCATAATTAGTAAGATATAAAAAGGTAAATATTTCAAATAAATTTAAATATTTTTAATTGATATCAACTATTATTAAATTAAGAGCTATAACTTTAACTTAGTAAATCCATAAGCAACAATTTTAAATATTCTGATTTACATTTATGATTCTTTATACCAATATTAAAGTATTAAAACGATATTTAAATGAATAATATCTTAATATTGTTAAAATTAGGACAATAAATTAAACTATGTTGCTATCTCACAGTAGATGATTTAGAAAAAATTCATATAAAAGTTTAACATTTTAGACTGTATATTCTTTAATCTATATTAATAAGCAATAGTTTATACTGAAAATTAGGTAGAATAAAATAATGAAAAAAAATTTATGTATATTATTAACTTTATTGATGATTCCAACTATGAGCAATTCAACTACAAAAATAAATTTAGAAAATTATATCAACTCACTATTGTGGGAAAAAAGGATAGTTCTTTTTATTTCAAAGGCAAAATATGTCCATTTTATTAATGAAACTGATGATTTTTTTAAAAATAATAGTTGTGAAAATGAAGCTAGAAATTTGAAGTATATTAGAATAGTTGGTGATGAAATTAATAAATATGTTATGCCAGACAGATATATTAATAAATATGGTATGTGGTTAATTGGCTATGATGGACAAGATAAATCACATTCAACAGATATCTCATTATTAAAAGAAATTTATAATATTATCGACAAAATGCCTCTAAGAAAAAGAGAAATGACAGAACAAAACAAGAAATGTAATTAATAAGCAAGATTAATTGGATTTAATAATTTGAGTATTTTTTATGAATACTACTTTTAGTTAAAATTAAATAATTTAACTTTAAAAATCTTTCCATTTGAAAAATATCTTACACCCCAGCTTTGATAATAAGAAAGTTTTTCATTACATTTTTGCATTGATACATTTCTCATTAAATGTAAGGGGGATCCACCACCACCTTTTCTTGAATTTTCTTTAGAAACTGTCAGGCATAAAGTCTTATTACTTTTCAAACGAATAGTGTTGTCTTCATTAAAGATAAACTCTTGAAAGTTTCTACATTTTATAAGATTTAAACTAATCGGGTTCTTGTATGAAGCAGTTTGTAAACATACACCAAAATTCGGAAAAAATATTTGTTTTTGTTTAAGTTTTTTTGCATCTAAACCTTGGTCAACAGAAATTTTTCCTTGATAAGAGTAACAAGTGTGTACTTGGATCCCTCTTTTTACTTTAGCCTTAAATTTATGTCCTTTAATATCAATACAAAATCCTCTTTTATCGTCTAAATTATCTAGTAACTTAATCTCTACTAAACCAACATTTGAATTACTCCAAACTTTTGAAGAATTGATAAAAAGACAAAATAAAATTCCAAAAAATATTAATATTTTTTTGAAAACAGAAAACATTACTGCATCTTAAAAGTTAGCATTAAGATTGGTAAACAATAATTAATATTCTTTAGACAACTCATAATTTTGTGTTTGTTTGGATTGTTAGTTTTAATATAATAATAAATATTATATATGCTCATCATATAATTTTATATCCAAACTTTTTTGAAATAAAATCTACAATAAATATGAAAAAAATTGTCATAATAATACTTAAAATTACTGATATATAAAATCCAAACTTGTTTATTAAATATGGAAAAGTTAAAAACATAGGAAGTGTAGGCAGGACATACAAAAATGTAAACGACATATGGTTAGAAATTTTTTCTGTAGGTGTTTTTTCGTAATATAACCAAAATAGAATCATAATGGTCGTTATCGGAAGTGCAGCAACCAGACCCCCCATACGCTCATTCGTTTTAGCAATTTCACTAATAATAACTATTAAAAATGCAGTGACTAAAATTTTGGAAATCAGGTATATCATTTTTTAAATAACTTTTAACTGAAAGGAATAATTCATTTAACTTTTTATCATATTATCAATCTAATTATAATAAAAATTAATACTATTTTACTTATCACTAAAATTATTTAATTATCAAGTGACTCGATAATTTGCGTTATTGGTTTTGTTTCTTTGAATGATTCTCTATATTTATGTATGTTCCAATATTTAAATAAATTTTTATACTTATTTCTCCATTTAAATTGTGGAAATCTTAGGTCAAGATATTCCAAACAAGAAAATCCACTTACATCAGCAATATTAAAATGATTGCCAACAAAGTACATTTTTTCATCCAAGTGTTGTGAGAGATATTCAACTCCTTCAAAAATTTTTTTCTCTTGTCTTTTAATCCAAGTTTTGCTTCTTAAAGCTACTGTTCTTGAATTTTCAAGGAATATTAAAACGACGGCATCACATATTCCGTCTGCTACGGTTTCAATTAAACGTGCAGAAATATTTTCTTTTAAGTCTTTAGGATAGAAGAGAGGTTTTGATTTATAGTGATCTAGATATTGAGCAATGACTTTACTATCAAACAAAGGTTCAAGATTGTCATTAATAAGTATTGGGATTTTTCTTAGAGGATTAACCCCGTCAGTAAGTGTCTTTGAATTCCATGGAACATCAATAATTTCTTCAAAATTTATATTTTTTTCACGTAATATTACTCTTACTTTTCGTGCAAACGGACTAGGAGTAGCAATTATTATTTTCATAACTCAGTCTAGTCAAAATAAATATTAAAGGTAAAGATTATTTATATTATTAAATTTAAACATTTGCAGAGATAATAATTTAAATTGTAAAAAGACTAAAATTATTTCAAACTTTTGAAGTGTAGCTTTTGATTTCAAGGTTTTTAAATAATAAAATTTATTTACTTCATAAAGGGAAGTTTTTATTTTTCTAATATGAATTTTGGATCAAATTTCATTATAAAGTTTTTAAATAATTTAATTTTATTATTTGGAATTGGCAAATATAAACAATTTAAAGCAGCTTTATTAGCAATATCTGCAATGATTTTATATTCAGCATCGTTTTCATACTTTTTACGATCTAAAATGCTTGTACTATTTATTAATCCGTCATTATTAACAAAAATTTGAAGAGAAACTGTAGGATGATTTTTTAAATTATTTATAGATGGAAAGTTTAATTTAAAACATTTATTCATATGAACTTGTACAATATTTTTTAAATTTTTTAATTCAAAATTTGGTACATCTTTTAATTCAATCAAAATATTTTTTATATTTTTTATCGATATATAGGTAGTTTCAGAACTTAGGCAATCATAAGTATGTTTTGGACTTGTTTGTTCACCTGATTTTGTATTCTCAAAATTATAAAACCAGCCTTTACCAGAAGGATGAATTATTATTTGATAATTATTGTATTTTTCTCCTCCCCAATCCCAGTAATGTTGAACACCTTTACGAGAATACATAGCAAGTTTTTTTTCTTTTGTATCATTTAACAAAGACATTCCAATTTTACTATTTTGGTCAATTTTTCGAAATTCGGGGAAATATCCAACTGTATAGGCAAGTTGTCTATATTTATTCAACCAATGGGATTTATAACATTTCCATTGAACAAATTTATATTCAATAACATCTTTTTTTATTTCATTTTGAGATACAACTACTTTTGTCTGTATCGCAGGAAAATCATTATTTTTTTGAGTTGTTAGACAACTACTTAATAAATTAAATAAAAAAAATATTAAAAAAAATTTATTCATTTTTAAATCTTAACGAAAAATATATTAAAATAACAACAATGTTTAATAATTAAACATGTTAAATGCTTTTATTTAATGTAAAAATATTCTAATATTAATCTAGGGTAAGGATACATCGTGCAAAAATCAATCTATGATAATTGGAATATTGTTATGAACCATAACAAAAATCCTCTAAAAAATATTCCAGACACCAATACAAGACATATGATCATGCAGGTTTTAGCATGGATGTGGTGTATTATTTTTTCAATGTATTTTACTAGTATGTAGATATTTGGAATAACAACAATTGCACATATACTTTTATTAAGTGCAATTGCTATCACAGTAGCTACTTTTGAAACTGCTAAGAGAAAACCAAGGTATTTTGAAAATTATTATACACCTAGTCGAAGCCGTGCAATATATGTTGATGGAAAAAGAATAGAGTTAGATCCTAATGATAGAGGTGGAGAGCATGAATAATATTTTCAAATTGGAATATTTCTATCTTGATAATATCTAAGTTTGTTAATTAATATTGATAATTTTTAAAAAATATTATATAAATATACAATGTGTATTGGTTCTTCATCTAGTTTTTTATCAACTTTTCTTTTAGCGCTTTCATGCTTTATTGGTATTTGGAATTATACTAAAATTAAAAATTATATATCCAATATCATCTTTAAGTTTATTCCGAAAAAATCAAATATTCAATAATCTTAAATTAATTAAATGTTTAAAATTATTATTTTTTTAACTATTACTTTTACTGTTTGTTTTTTATTATTGAATTTAATAAAAATTAATAATAAACATGAATCTTTAAAATATATAATTCCAATTTCTCTAACATTAATAATTTTTGGAATAATATTTATTATATTACCGAGATTAGGAATAAATCCGTTTAATTTAATTCAAACTTTAATTTCTAAAATAATTCCTTTATTTACTATGCTTAGAGGAATCACCATCAATTAGTGTAAATAGATTAAGTCTTGTCAGTTTTAAGAGGTGGGTGGTTTCTATGTGATATAATACTATGGTAGTTATTAAATTAGGATTTCATTTTAGTTATTAGGGAGTGGGTGTCCCTAAATTATGCCTAAATTGGATGCCCCATTCACCTTTTGAATAGACAGCAATCCATATTACCTGAATAACTAGATCTGTAATGCCTGATTTATTTATTCTTCTCATTAATAGTTTATAAACAACTGATGAATTAGAACGTGCCACTTCTTCAATTTTGTCCATCTCTGTATGCGACCAATTTTCTTCTGTTTCCTTAATTATATTCCAGGGCATTTTATAATTAATCTTATAATCTTCTTTATCTTTAATTGTTATCGAAACACCATTATAATTCTGATATGTAAATGGAAACTTTACAGTATTAAGATAACCCGTTTCATCTTGAGAATTGATCGCTTCATGATGTTTATAAACTATATTTTTCAAAGTATTATGCATAAAAACTTCTTTTAGAATACTATCTTGATGTTTTAATTACTAGGTTTTACTACTGACTTTTTTATCATTTTTATATATTCCAGAATGTTCTTCAAGGATATTTCCTGATACCGAATAATATTCCCAAAGACCACTCTTTTCCCCATTCTTAAAACTGCCTTTATATTCTAGCTGTCCGTTGAAGTGGTATGCAATCCAGAGGCCTACTTTTTTACCATTTATAAAATCACCTTTGTAACTAATTTCACCATTTTCATAAAAACGTATCCAAGGACCTTCTTCAAGGTCATTTTTGTATTTACCTTTTTCTATTAACATACCTTTATTATTGTAGGTAATCCATGCACCATCTTTTCTTCCTATATTATAATTTGAAACAGAAAACAACTGTCCATTTTCATAATAACGAACCCATGTTCCCTCTTTTTTTCCATTTTTAATTAGGCCTTTAATATCTCCATTAACTTTTCCATTGAAAGGGACAT
Source organism: SAR116 cluster bacterium AG-390-L20 (assembly GCA_003278095.1). GTDB lineage: Bacteria > Pseudomonadota > Alphaproteobacteria > Puniceispirillales > Marisalimonadaceae > Marisalimonas. The sequence continues at coordinate 272,670 of QCHB01000001.1, forward strand.
CAGAGAATTTCTTATAGTAGTTTCCATCTCTCCAAATTAAGTCTTCCATTGTTTCACTCCAAACAATAGAAGCAGATAAGCAAAGGAGAATTGTAAGTCCTAAAAATAAAAAGAACTTTTTATAAACCTCTATCATTTTTTGAACCCTTTAAACTCACCAAATTTTTTTCCTAACATCGATCCATCATCAATATAAATTTTACCTCTTAATGAACCATCAGTATATTCTCGTAATTGAAGATTACCTTCTGCATATCTGTCACTCCACCTAAACCAATATCCTACTTGATTAGTACCTGTTAAAATAATATGACCTTTTTCAATTTCACTATTTAATTTATAGTAGAATTTTCCTTGTGAATAATCATCAGTGAATGCGAAACTCAATCCAACATCTTGCTCATATCTATAAAAAATTCCTTGATATTTAAGGTCAAATTTCTTTTCCCAATTAATAATTGGAGGAGTTGTTAATTTGTAAGGTTTTATTTCAGATATTTGACTAACAACAACTGCATTATCTTTACTACAATTTTGAAGAAAACATAATATCAATATAAATAATAATAATCTCATATAATTAACTTAATGATTCGTAAAAATTTTATCAAAATAAAAAGGGGGGGGGTACACTCTCCTTTATTTTTTTAGTAAGGAAGAAAATTAATTTGAATAGATATAATTCTATTAATATTAGAGTTGAAAATATATGTTTAGATTCAGATCATTAAAAAAGGAAAGATAATTGAAGAATATTATTTTGAGTAGAAAAGGCTTTGATTCTTCTGCAGGTGGAGTTGCTTCTCCTATTTTTGATAATGGGAATATTTTTTCAATACCTATCCCACAGAAATCTCCATCACCCCATAAATATAAAGATCTGTTTTTTAATGGAATTTCTGGGAAAGATTTACTCAAAGAATCCTCTGCAAAATCTGTGACATCTGAAAGTTATTGTCATTTTGATCCTTTATTAACTGAGGAAATTGGCATTTTTGGACAAGCAAATTCATCACAAACAGAGTTAAAAAAACAACATGTAAACATCGGAGACTTATTTTTATTTTTTGGTTGGTTTAAACAGTTTTCTAGAAAAGGAAAACATCTACATCATATATTTGGATGGTTGCAAATTGATAAGGTAGTTGAAGGAAGAGATAATATAATAACTTATTTAGATCAATTAGGAACAACTCATCCTCATGGTTTTGGAGATGTATCAAGATATTCTAATAATACTATTTACATAAGCAAAAAGAATTTAACTTTTAATAACAAAGAAATTGAATGTAGAGGTCATGGTCTTTTTAGAAAAACACATAAAGATCTAGTACTAACAGAAAAAAATAGTTCAAGATCTAATTGGAAATTACCAAAAAAATTCTTTTCTAAAACAAACAATCTTTTTCTCAACAGATTAAAATGGAAAGATGAAGAAAATTGTCTAGTAGATTGTTTGGGGTATGGTCAAGAATTTATCTTAAATGCAGAAAAAAATCCAAATATTATTGATTGGGCGGTAAAGTTAATAAAGGATTATGGATAAAAATTATTTAAAACTTTTCAAATAGATTTTCCGTTATTTAATTGTTTTGGATTTCCAATAACTTTTTCACATCTAGTTTTTATAGAAATTACTTTATGTATTTCTTTATAGGGAAAATCATAGGTTTTAGAATCTTTTATACATTGTTTGTAAGTTGCTTTAGGCAATCTGATTTCAAATGATGAAGGTTCTTTACCTAAACCCATTGTTACAATTATGACTAATACAAACTCACTCATTTGAATAAATTAAAAATTATGGTTAAAACAACACTTATTATTATGCAAGTCACTATAGGAAATATGAAAGTTGAGTTTCCAGACTTAAATATAACATCTCCAGGCAATTGTCCTAAGCCTAGTTTTTTGATGTAAGGATAAAGCAACCCAATTACTAAAATAACTATTCCTAAAATTATTAAAATTTTTTGCATAATTATTTCATTATTAAATACATTATAATGCAAACCAAAATTGAATTAATAATAATCATAGTTTTAGTTTTGACTTTCTTTTTTAAGAGTGGGGTATTCCATTTATTAGCATAATCCAAGTCAACCTCACCTTTTGCAAATTTTGCTATTAAATCTTTTTCCCTAGTTCTTCTTTCTTTCAAATAATTTTCTTTGGGTAATTTGATTTTAAATTTTTTGAAATATTTTTTTATATTTAGCATTTAAGATTATCTGTTTGAAAAGGGTATACCTGAATAATTTTCTTACTTTATGTATATTTAGTCCACATTTCTGCAATAAAAACGTATGCACCATAACTATATAGACAATACATACAAAATTTTAATATTTTATTCATAGAATCATCTGAGGTATATGCCCAATGATGATATTTTTTATCTTCGACTATATTCTCACTTTTTCTTTTGTTCCACAATAATAGCCAGTATGGAATATTAAGAATTATATAAAAAGAAACTACAATGGTAAGTAGACCTAAACCTAATATTATACCAGTACTCATTTGTTAAATTCACTCCTAGACAAGACTGCAAACTTTCTATGCATCAACCCAATATAATATTGTTGGTAAAAACATTATAAATAATCCAAATAAAATTAATTCTAACCTATTCAATTTACAACTATTTCTTTATTAGTTTTTAAGGGAACAATACGTTGACTAGTTTCACCACTACAACAGTCATCAACAACTCTCTTGCAAGTCAAACATTGGTAATGCGATTGGACATAGATAAATCCTTTTGAACTGCTACAATATGGACAAGGAGGATTAATTCTCATTCAAAAATAATAACCAAAAAAAACAAAAAGAAAATAATTCTTAAAACAATAAATAAAAATATTTACTATCACTCAACTGTTACAAGTATTTGAACTAAAAAAAAATACCACACGGGGGGGTGTGATATTTTTTTAATTACACTAGGGAGAAAGTGATGATAAATCTTTTCATAAATAAACAGAATATTTAATTGATAAGATCTATCGTAAAAAAAATTTTGTAAAAATGATTAAAACCAAAGCAATAAAAATTTAAAAAAAAAGTTTATGACTAAGATGTGTACATAAATATTTTTCATTATGTAATAAAAAGCTATTTACGAAATATATTTGGATACTTGAAAATCTACCTCTTTGGTTTTAAATATATTTAAACGGTTTTCTTAGGAAAAAAGAAAGCAGAACTAAATTTTATTTTCCATTTATTATCTTCTTTAATAAAAATATAAAATGAACTTATTTGTTCAAGTGGTTCGTTATTATCTTTAACTCTCAATGCCTCTTTTAAAACTAAATGTGCTTTTTCTTCGTTAATTTCTACAACATCAATACTAAGTGCAATTGTATCTTTGTAACCTCTATTTTTTAATTCATTTAGGTTAGAATGAAACTTATTAAATTCTTTTATTTCACCATCGAGAAATCTAAAATTGGGAAAACTTAAAAAGTTTTCTACCTCTTTTTTATCTCCTTTTATAAATGCTTTTACATAACCATCATAGGCATCCAAGACTTCTTGTTTAAGAATTAACTTATTCATTCTGAAGTTCCTCTAAATTATCACCTCTTATTAAATCCAAGACTCTAATCTTTCCAATCTTTGAAATAATTTCTCTAATAGTCATTCCTATTGCAGGTATTTTTGGTGGGCAAAGAAAATCTGATATAGGTTCAATTGACCTAAATCTATTTCTCTCTTGAGGGTATTTGTTAGTATGAAAAACAGGGATTGTTTCGGAGTCTAAATTAGCAAACTCACCTGGGTAGTCATTTAAATTTATTACTGCTTTCGGGGGTGACACTATCTTAAAATTTTGTTCACAATATTCTGGTTGTATCATGAATATATTGTTTTGATAAAAAACATGGTCAATAGCAACACAAGAAAAACATTTCTTACAATAAATTCTTGTTGATCTCGCATCACTTCTTAATTGTGTTGCTGTCATATTTTCAATGCCTTCACAACTATAAATATCTGATCGGAAGTAAACGGAATAAAGAATATCTTTTGGTTTTTTACCTCCATTTTTTTCTGCCCACCGCAGTCCTTGCCTGCAATCTTCACATGCACACAACAATGAAAATTTTGGTATTGGATCGTTTAAAAAAATTTGACACAAACCACAAGAACAAGAAATTTTATTTTTTTTATCCATATTTATAGTGTAATCAAAATAGATCTACTGAGTAAAGAGTAATTGATATTGCTTTCTCGATACTATTGTGAATTTTAGTATTATGTTTTGGTTATCAGTTTTAGGGAGTAATTCTTGATAATTAGCTATTAGCAAAATATTAAAATTAATTAAAATTTGTCTGTTTTTCATTTATTTAAATTTTAAATCTAAATCTTGTAATCCTTTTGAAACTTCTACCTCACAATTTCCTTCAAACTTTGTAACTTGACCGCCCATATCTTTTATTTGATTCCAAAATTTTTCCGATTTATTTTTTCTAACCTCTTCCATTTCTTTTTTTGTTCTAAAAACATGAAATATTTCAACTTGATTTTCTGTTCTATCGACAAAACACCTAAACATTAACCCATTATTTTGAAAAAGATCATGACTCCAGTCTTTTAATGCAAGTATGATTGCTTTTTTTGCTAATTCATTTTGCACTTTAATTGTGACATTTACTGCAAACATCTGAACCTCTTTTATTTATTTTATATAATTAGTGGTTAAATCATACTTTATTTTAAGTTTTAATTGAACTTCTCTCTTGTCTTGTCTTAACTAATCCTACTGATATTGTTTTGCCAGAAAGAGACTTAAATGCTTTCTTATAAATTTTTCTACATTCCAAAACACATACAGTACAGAGCAAAAAATAACTTTTATCATGTTTTTCATATTTACAATTGTAGAGTTTTTTAGAAGGTAGTTTGCATCTAGGGCAATAATGATATTTCATAATCAAAACATATCAATAGTTAAAATCTAACATATTAATAGACCTACTTGACGTTCTTTTAATATTTATTTTATTAAAATAATCTTCATGTTTTTTTTGAAATTTTTTTATTTCTTCTATACTTTTTTCAAATGCTTTTTCATCTTTATATTCGAAGACTGAGGATAAGGCAAAACCTCCACCCTTATTCCAAACCTGATTGACTCTCCAACGCAGTAGTCCATATTTTTTTAATTTTTTATACATTTCATCTCCATTTTTTTCCATAAAATGTATAAATGATTCCATTTCGATTTCAGTAGAAAAATCATTTAAAGTGTAACTAATCAGTTTTGCCTCAGACATATTTTAACTTGTCTCCATGATCATTAAATAATTAAGTCTAACCAAAATATATATTAAAGGTAAAGAGTAATTGATATTTCTCTTTGGGTATTATCGTAGTTTATAGATTAGGTTTTGCTTGTAAGTTTTGGGTAGAGTGAATGTTATTTTTGTAATAATATATTTAGAAAAATAAGTCAGGATAATTTATAAATGATTACATCTATTGACCATATAGTTTTAACATCTAAAGATGTTGACAAAACTATTTTTTTTTATTGCGATATCCTAGGAATGAAACTTGAAGAAGATATTGACGAATACAAAGGTAAAAAAAGAATCTATTTAAAATTTGGAAGTCAAAAAATCAATGTTCATTCAGAAAAAAAACCTTTTATTCCTCATGCTAAAAATCCTATTTCAGGTGCAGTGGATGTTTGTTTTTTAAGTTCTTTACCAATAAAAGATTGGATGAAAATTTTAAAGAAAAACGAAATAGAAGTAGAAATAGGACCTGTTCAAAGAGAAGGTGCAACGGGTAAACTTAATTCTATATATTTAAGAGATCCTGATATGAATTTAATAGAAATTTCAAACAAAATATAACAATCTCTCTTAAACTTATTTTTATTAAATAGCAACATAAGTTATATAAAAATCCTACTTATATTTATCTAGTTCTTTAACTAACTCTGGCATAGGAATAAGTTCATCTTGATCATCGCCTGATGAATGGACGACAACCCATATACAATCTTTTTTACTTTGATTGAAAGGAGTATGTGGCACATTTTCAGGAATAAATATTTGTTCACCTTTTTTAACTAATGTTTGTTTTTCTAATTTATTTCCGTGAAACAAAGTGCATTCACCTTCTAACAAATAAGCAATAGTTTCAATTTCTTTATGAATGTGAGGTATTGAGTGAACACCTGGTGGCATCGGCAAAACATTCATACATACCTTTTGAGAACCTGCTGTATTTCTTGAGACACCTGAATTATAGGTAACACCTTGGGCACCTAAATATGTCTCGCCTGGTTTGATTAACTTTACTTTTTTGCCCATTTAATTAAAATTCATATTTAGTTATTATTCATTTTAGTCAAAGTATACATTTCATGTTCTAGTCCAAGTTTAGGCGCTATTTCTGGTATTCTTTCTGACATTATCTTTTCCATTTTTTTCTGGATTAGTTATTGTTGCTTTTATCATTGCAGTGTTTTCATCAACTTTTCCAACTATATCGTCTTTCATAAATTGTTTTCTTAATTCTAAATCACCATCATATACAGATTTCCATTCATCATAAGTGCAAGTAAATTTTGCTACAAAAAAAATTTCCATTATTCAACTCCTTTAATATTCTTTTTAATACATTTCGTATTTATAATTTCTGATTTCAATAAACGTATCACCTTATTGAATGATAAATTATTCCTCCAGGACTAATAACTTTTCCATAATTGTGAAGTATATTACCAAATTCTTCAAAATAATCATTTTTCATGGCATTCTCTATATGACGTTGAACACATTCTAATGAAGTAAATCTCTCATTTATTGTAAAAACTATATTTCCAGTTTCGCCTTTTGAAGGATCAGTTGGATCAACAAACTCAGGTGCTTTAGTAAAATAAGAATTTAATAGGTGTTTCTGTCCATCACTATCTTCTGAATAGAATTTCTCCATCCACGATGCGTGTTTTTTAAATATACCTTCAACTTGATCTGCATTTTCTTTTGGAACTACATATCCTAAGTTAATACATCTTATTTCTTGTGACATTAAATTTCTCCTCTAAATTGTGTAATAATTATTAATCGTTTTAAATATTTTATAAAACCTGAAACTTAAAAATTCCAATATCTGCTTAATATTTATTCAAGATATTTTTCATCGTTTATTCTAATTTCACCTATTAAAAAAACTTTTTTAAATAAGAAATCTCTGTACTTTGCAGCATCAATAGACTTTAAGGAGTTGATATCTACATCACCAAAGCATTCTATTGTATAAGATATATTTCTTAAAGCAGTTCGATGAAAAAGCTCACCTTTACCACTACCTTTTAACTTGATGTAAGTGTCTAATGCTTTACTTAGTTTTACTGTTTCTGTTTTTGATTTTTGGTTATCAAGAAAACTAAGCTTTAATTCTTTGGTGTGGAACAATTCTAATCTTAGTGTGTTCCAATAAGTTTCAAGACGATCAGTTAATTTATTAGCAGATTCTATAGCTTTTTGTTTTGACGATGTTCTTAGAGAAATTACAACTCTATTCTTATTAAATTTTGTTTTTAAGTCTGATGGCACCTGTCTTGTGAAGTAATAAATACCATTTCTTTGATATAAATAATGTGGTGATCTTGTATACATCCTTGTCTACAGTCTCCGAGCTCCTAAAAATTAATTCAAGGAATTCAGACACTTAACCATGGTTCACGGATGTTTTTGGTGCGCTCGAGAAGATTCGAACTCCTGACCCCTAGATTCGTAGTCTAGTGCTCTATCCAGTTGACCCCTTTAAACTCTTATTTTCTCACAGATTTATTGTTAAATAATTTTATACTTTACTGCCTTACTGTGTCAAATCTGTGTCAAAATCTGAGTGTATAAATTTAATATTTCTATATGGATACTATCGTGGTTTATAGATTAGGTTTTGGTTGTCAGTTTTGAGGGAGTGGGTGTTCCATTTAAGAATGGTTTTAAACCTAATGCACCAGATTTAATTTCGTTCTCTAATCTTCTTACAATTGTATCACTATCTTTTGAATTAAAACTGATAAACCTGTAAGACAAATTCGCATGAATATATTGCTTAGTTAATTTGTCTAATGATCCTCTTTCTGGTTTGTAATCTTTTTCTTTCAAGAGGTTTGGTATAAGAAAGAAATCGTGAATATAAACACAAAACTGATCACCACTTCTTACACCAGATGCGTGAGATATCATTCTAGATAGAGGGTTTCTCTTTTCTAAAGATTTCTGTAATCCACTAATTCCAATATAAATAAACTTTTCATTATCATCCCATACCGAGTATATTATTGAACCATTTTTTGGAATGTGTTTTCTAGGATCATTAGAAAAACTTATTGGAGTAACAGAAGTATCAAATAACTTTGATACATCATGCCCATCTAAGATATAATTTGTCATCTGATTAGTCTAATCGAATCATCGTTTGTAGTGAATTTTTTTATAACGTGTAATAAATTCATCAGATATATTTCTTAATTATTTTTATTTATCTTTTTTATTATTTCGCGTTAAGATTGATATAATTTTACTTAATTCATAAACACAATTTTCATCTTTCTTTATTATTGACATTTCTTTCATTTCTAAAAGGTTGTAACAACCTTGTACTCTTAATGAATAATTTTCATCAATATTAAAATTTAAATCATTTACTTTTTCATAGAATGTTTTTTCAAATCCTTTCCATACATCTGAGACGCATGAACCAAATATATCTTTGAGGTCTTCGGTGTAAATGATTGGAAAATCAAACATTTTTTTTCGTGGACCATAGGCATCAAATACGCAAAAAAATACTTTTGCATTTTTTTTTAATTTACATTCTAAGATAAGTTTTTGTTGATATTTTTTTACCATCTCCCGATATTCTCTTATCCGTGTGATCGCTCCATCGGGTTGCTGATCTAGATTACGTTTGCATTCAATGGCAATAATAATATTAAGGGATTTGCTGAAAACAAGGTTATCTAAAAACATTGTTCTATATTTTTTTTTTGGTAAAAATTTAAATTCTTTTTTTCCATCCCAATCTGATGTTGCACGAATAAACTCTAGAAGTGATTTAGTAATCAAATTTCCATGCCATTTTGGAAAAGAAGACCACCGTCTAGATTCAAGTGGTTTACTTCCAAAAATTGGGTCAAAACTTGCTTTTGGAATTTCAGATAATTTTGTTGAAATTCTGTTAATATCAATTTTATTGAAGTCCACACACAATTTTATTTCTCACATTTATGTTTTTGTCTTAGATACATTTTAAAAAAAAACTCACAAACGTAAAGAGTAATTGATATTTCTCTCTGGATACTATTAAGGGGTTTTAAACATTTGTCTGAAACCCCAGTTATTTGAGATTCCAAACTCTAGGTTTTCTCTCATATTTTTTGGTTGATTTTGGAAGGGTTTAAAACCCCTCCATTAATTATGCTGAAACCATATTCTGAAGACTTGTTCTATTCTTTCTCAATGTAGAGAGTTCTTGTAACTTCTGTTTAATCACAAGTCTTATTCCTTCATTTATAATTGAATTTGCAGAACAATTATCCAGAGTTTTCACTCTTTGAATATCTTCCCAATGTTCATCTTTTACTCTGATTAAATAGTTATGTGTGTTCATATAATTACACTCCTTTTTAGATTGTTAAGTTTAGTTTGATTTGATGTAGATAGAGATTCACGAAGTTCTCTAAAGAAGGAATATCCAGTATTTTCAGTCCATCTTGGTTTCACTCCAAACCTTAGTTTTTGTTCTTTTGTATTTCGTTCTTCTTTAAGTTTTTCCAGAAGATTCAGTCTATGTTTTAAGTTCATTTTAACTCTTTTCTATAGTGATTTGATAAGGTGATTATAGTTATCAATATGAGTATTTAGTCATACTCAGCAGTCCTTAAATGGATACTAATAGTATTTATAGGAATATATATTTGATAAAGTCTAATTCATTTCGTTAACCTCATTCTTAAATAAATTAATAGAACATTGATAACGTATTAGAATCTTAATTTGATTTAATATTTGTATGTAATTGAATTAAAATTAATGATGAAAATTTCAACATATTTCTAATTAATATAAGTAAATTTTTAATTTTATAATCTTTTTCTAAAAATCACTTTTATTTAAAATTATTTTAATAAAAATGAAATGCAAGATTGCAATACAAAATCATGTTTATTTTTTTAAAGATCCTATTTTAATGGAAAGTATTTTATTTCATATTATGTCTGGTCCTAATAACGTTTCTAAATCAATGTTAGGTTTTTTACTTGCTAGAACTGCTGTTGAAGAAGGACATAAGGTTGAAATATTTTTATCCGGAGATGGTGTTCAACTTGTTAGAAACACCATTATTGATAACTTAGTAGGTCTTGGAACAGGCAAATTAAAAGAGCATATGGCAGTTCTTAAAAAAAAGGGGGTGACCATTTACGTCTCCTCTATGTCATGTGAAAACAGAGGAGTTACAAATTTAGACTTAGAAGGAAAAAAAATTAGAAAAGTTTTACCTAAAACTTTGTTAGATCTAGTTTTAAGCACTGACAAAACACTAATCTACTAAGTATTTCTGACTAATAAATTATATTAATATACTCTCTCCATTAAATTGTTTTTACCTTTTAAAAGAAATATTAATTTTTATTTTTATCTATAGAAAAATAATAAGTTCAATGTAAGATGTTAAACATAACTTTAGTTTTAGAATTACCTAGACCAGTTTAGGTTAACAGATATTTTAGTTTTTTTGCTGGTATCAAAATAATGATTGATTACAAAACCCATAGTTCAAACTACTTGAGGAGATGATTTTGGACACACTTAACCTACTCAAAGGTTAAGTGGTTTTCTTGAGTCTGATGACCAAGTTCACATCTTCATCTGAGAAACTACATGAACCAATAGTATCACCTTTGTAATTCATTTAGTTGGGTGAGAAGTCCGATATCCCATTCCCTTACTTCACTCTATTATAGAAATCCAAGTAAGGTCTTTCTCAACTTTAACTTCGGTCAGAATATGAGTCTGATGAAGATAAACTTCATATTCTGTAAGGGTAAGTTATCCCTTGTCCTGCTGGGAATATTTAAACACCATTCCAACTTGGGTGCAGCATAATAAAAACTGGTTACCTAACTAAGATCCGTTCCAATATACAATTGTAACTCAATAGGTTTGTAATCTCATACAATGTTAATTTTAAACACAAGAGCATTATCTTTTTCTTATGTTTAATTAATACTATTTATAAGAATTATGATTTTGATATTTGAGGTATTAATTATCCGCAGATTAGACGGATTTATTTATTACTAATCCAAAAAAAAATACCACACAGGGGGGGAGGTGTGGTACTTTTTTTTAAAAATTAGATTAGGAGGATCTAACATTTAATTAGTATCATATTGATACTTAACTAGTTAATAATTATAGTTCTCTTAAATTTATTTTGTAAATATGATTAAAATCGAATCAATAAAAATTCAAAAAAAACAAAATGATTGAAATATGAACAATAAATGTTTTTGTTTTTAGATAATGTAATTTTTCTTCAGAATATAGTTGAATACTTAGCAATCAAGTTCTCTGGTTTTAAATGAGTGTATCTGAATAGTTGTCTTACGTCTTTATGACCAGATATTAATGCAACTTCTGGAACAGATAATCCCATTTCAAAGAATCTTGATACTGCCTCATGTCTTAAATCGTGAAACCTCAATCCTTTTATGTTCGATTTGTTTCTACATCTCTCCCATGAAAGTCTTAAACAGTTTGCAGATATCGGAAACACAAACTCAGATGATTGGGTTAGATTAGATAGTAATTGTATTGCAGTCTTAGTTAATGGAATGTGTCTGTCATCCCCATTTTTAGTATCATAGAGTGAGGCAATTCCAGTCTCTAGGTTTACATCATTCCATTTTAGTTTAAGTATCTCTGACCTTCTCATTCCAGTTTCAACTGCAAACTGAATAATAGTTGAGATGTATTTGTTTTTTTGTTTTTGTGCATTAGAGATAAGGACTGAGAGTTCGTTTGAAAGAAGTCTCCTTGTTCTTGGTTTGTGAGGTGAGGGGATGTCAAGTCCATTAAAAGCATTAAATGGTATCCCATAATTCCATTTGTCTTTTGCAATTTTAAAAACTCTTTTTATTAACATCAAATCAGATTTAACTGTCCCACCTTTGACTATTAATTTTCTGTCTGCACAAAATTGTTCTAAATGTCTTTTTGTTAAATTTATAACTTTGATGTTACCTAACCATGATCTGGATAAAACATTTAACTTATAACAAACAATTTTATAACTTTTTAAATTGGGAAGAATTTCTGCTCTATACTTATTAAATAAGTCTTTTAGTTTTAAACTTTTAATATCTTTTTCTGGAATTGGTTTTGTCCTAAGTTCTTTTTCAAAATTAAAAACCCATTCAGTTGCATCTAATTTGGTCTTAAATGTTTTTGTAAAACTTCTCCATCCAGATATTCTAACTTGAGCGTTCCAAGATTTACCTCTTTTACGAACACAACCCATAATTTGACTCCTTTTACTGTGTCAAATCTGTGTCAAAACTGAGTATTCACTGAGGTGTATTTAATATCTATTCTTTTAAGTAATTGATATTAAAAAGAAAGAATTGGTGCGCTCGAGAAGATTCGAACTCCTGACCCCTAGATTCGTAGTCTAGTGCTCTATCCAGCTGAGCTACGAGCGCATTTTATATTAGAACTTACCTCATAGTTATCGATTAAAATAATTATAATCAAGTAAGAAATTTATATTATAATACTGCAGATTTTAGTATAATACATTTATAAAAAATATGAGATAAGTATTATGAACAACATAAATACATACGAAAAGTCTTTTCCTGTTTCTTGGGAAGAACTTCATAGAAATAGTAAAGCTCTGGCCTGGCGACTGTCCGAGATGCAACCTTACAAAGGTATCATTGCAGTTACTAGAGGAGGTCTTGTTCCAGCTGCGATTGTTGCTAGAGAATTAGACATAAGATTAATAGATACAGTTTGTGTATTGTCATATAATCAAAAAACAAAGGGCGAAGTTAATGTTTTAAAAGAATCAACAATTGCAAATAATGGAGAAGATTGGTTAATAGTAGATGATCTTGTGGATACTGGTGAAACTATAAAAGCTATAAGACTAAATCTACCTAAAGCACATTACGCAACAGTTTATGCTAAACCGAGTGGAAGAGAACAAGTTGATACGTTTATAACGGAAGTTTCTCAAGACACATGGATATATTTTCCTTGGGACATGGAAATGAAACCTGCACCTACTATTTCTGAAAGAACTCAGAAATAATCATATTGACTAATTAAGGCAAAGTGTCTAATAAATACTCAAACCAATATAAGAGGCTGTATTAATACAGGATTATAATGAAACGTACATTTCAACCAAGTAACTTAGTCAGAAAAAGAAGACATGGATATAGAAGTCGAATGTCTACCGTCGGTGGAAGAAATGTTATTCGTAATAGAAGAGCCAAAGGCAGAAAAAAACTTTCCGCTTAATAAAAATTCAAAATTAATTTTATTTTATTTTGTCAAATTTGCATAAGAGCTGATAAAATGAAAATCCAAACTTTAAAAAAAAGAAAAGATTTTGTTTTATCTAACAAGTTTGGGAAAAAAATATTTAACAAAAATTTTATTCTTCAGAAATTCACCCCATCAGATTGTACAATCTTATATCTAAAGTTTGGTTTCACTGCTACAAAGAAAATTGGAAATGCCGTAAAAAGAAATAGAGCTAAGAGAAGAATGAGATCTTTAATATCAGTTTTTTTAAAAGAAAGTGCTTTTTTATTTGATGATACTAGCACTTATATTTTAATAGCTAAAAAGTCATTAATAAAAGCACCTTTCTACGATTTGAAAGTTGAAATGAGAGAGTGTCTTAATAAATTATGATAAAAAAGTTTTTAATATTTTGCGTAATCAATTTAATCAGTTTTTATAAATATCTGATCTCACCTTTATTAGGTAATAATTGTAGGTTTTTACCTACTTGTTCTGAATATACAAGAGAGGCTATATTAAAATTTGGATTAATTAGGGGTATTTCTTTAGGTTTTAAAAGGATTATTAAATGTCATCCTTGGGGGAAAAGTGGTCATGATCCGATTAAATAATTTAATTTTTTCAGTTCTTTGAATAATATGAACTTTAGGTTAAACAGGTGTAATTGAAATATTTAAAATATTTTAAATTTATTATAAATTAAGTGAGATAAAATGAATCCAGAAACTCGAAATTTAGTTGCAGCGATTTCTCTGTCTATGGCTGTATTGATTGGTTATCAACTATTGTTTGTTGAACCTAAAAAAGACATAGCTCAAAAAGAGAATATTGTAAAAGAAAGTGATGATAGTGCCAATATCCCTATACCTCAAAACTTCGATAATGGAATAGTAGCTTCAGACAACACAGAACCCAAAAGTTCTAATAAGCCTGTACCAAGAATTTCAATGATAAGTAAAGAAGTATCAGGATCCATATCTTTGAAGGGTGCTAGAATAGACGATATAACTCTCACACAATATAAAGAGACTTTAGAACCAGAGAGTGAATTAATTAAACTATTATTAAAATCTAATGGTGATTCTCCCTATTTTATTGAATTTGGATGGAGTAGCCCTGACGGAATTAAGGTTCCAAATGGTAAATCTTTATGGAAGTCCTCGAGTAATATTTTATCACCAGATAAAAATATAACTCTTAAGTGGGATAATGGAGAAAATATTACTTTTTACCAAGATATCAGTGTCGATGATAGTTTTATGATAACAGTAAATCAAAGGGTAGAAAATAACTCAAATAATTCTGTAACATTATACCCATATGGATTGATAAGAAGGGCAGGGGAGCCAAAAACAATCGACTTTTTTGTTTTGCATGAAGGTCCTTTAGGAGTTTTTGATGGCACTTTATCTGAAAAAAGTTATGGAGATCTGACAGAGGCAGGAAAAAAAGGAATCAACATTAAACCAAATGAAACTGGTGGTTGGATTGGACTAACTGATAAATATTGGCTGACTGCTTTATTGCCTGATCAAAATGAAAAATATAATTTCACTTACAGAAAATTGAATTCTAATGGAGGTCAATATCAAACTGATTTTCTAGGTAAAGCAGTTACTATTCCATCTAATTCAAAAGGTGAATTTTTATCAAGAACCTTTGCCGGAGCCAAAAGATTGGCTCTATTTGATGACTATGAAGAAAGATTTAATATAAAGCACTTTGATCTAGCAATTGATTTTGGGTGGTTTTATTTCCTTACTAAACCCTTCTTTTATGCTTTGTCTTGGGCAAATGATTACTTAGGTAATTTTGGCTTAGCAATTTTGGCAATTACGGTAATTGTAAAATTACTATTTTTCCCATTAGCGAATAAATCTTACAAAAGCATGGCTAAAATGAGGATACTTACTCCACAAATTCAAAAATTGAGAGAAAGAGTTGGAGACGACCGCCAAAAATTAAATCAAGAGATGATGAATCTATATAAAAAAGAGAAGGTTAATCCAGCTGCGGGATGTTTACCCATTTTAGTACAAATACCAGTTTTCTTTGCACTTTATAAAGTTTTGTTTGTTTCTATTGAAATGAGACAAACACCTTTTTTTGGATGGATTGAAGACCTATCCGTTCAAGATCCAACTAGTATTTTTAATTTATTTGGATTATTGCCTTATAGCACATCTATACTTCCTGATTTTTTAAATATTGGGATATGGCCTTTGTTAATGGGTGTGACAATGTTCCTACAGCAACGTTTAAATCCAACACCTCCAGATCCAATACAAGCTAAAATTTTTGCATGGATGCCAGTTGCTTTTACATTTTTATTAGCTACGTTCCCAGCTGGATTAGTCATATACTGGACATGGAATAATCTACTTTCCATATGTCAGCAATGGGTAATAATGAATAAGATGAATAAACAGTCTAAATAAGAAAGTTTTAAAAACTTGTTGTATGAAGATGCAGAAATTGAAAAAGCTAGGAAAATTTTTTCTGGTGAATGTAAGTTTATTGCTGCAGCTCTTAATTCTAATGCTATTCCACCTGAAGAAGGTAACGAAGTTGCTTTTGCAGGGAGATCCAATGTTGGGAAAAGTTCACTTGTAAATGCATTAACAAATAGAAAAACATTAGCAAGAACTAGCCAAACACCAGGAAGAACAAGACAATTAATATTTTTTGATCTTATTTACCAATCTAATAAGCTTAGACTAGTAGATTTACCAGGATATGGTTATGCAAAAGCTCCTAAAAAAGATATACAATCTTGGACATCTTTAACTGTAAAATATTTAAAAGGTAGGCCTTCTCTTAGAACAGTATGTTTATTAGTTGATTGTAGAAGAGGAATTGGAGATTTTGACAAATTAATAATGAATGAATTAGATAAGGCTGCGGTTAGTTGGATTTTAGTGCTTACTAAAACTGATAAAATGAATATTGAAGAAATTAATAAAATTAAAGATGTATCTAATAAAGTTATATCTAAACATCCAGCTGCTTATCCTGAAATAATAATGACCTCTAGTCTTAAAAATAATGGTATCGAAATACTTAGGACATATTTAGCAAGTTTTGCATAAAAAAGGATAAAATGATAATTGAATTAGAAATTTTATGATACTAAGTATAATAATTAATTTAAAAAATGGTTAATACATTGACTGAAAATAAAGATAAAATCCAATCGGAGTGGCTTAAAAAAGCTGATTTCCTTACTGAGACGTTACCTTTTATGAAGCGTTATGCAAATAAGGTGATAGTTGTGAAGTTTGGTGGTAATGCAATGGGCAAAAAAGAATATGTTAATAATTTTGCTAAAGATATTGTTTTATTACAACAAGTTGGCATGTTACCAATTGTTGTTCATGGAGGTGGTCCGCAAATAGGTGAAATGTTATCTAAGTTAAAGATAAAAACTGAGTTCATAAATGGACTAAGAATTACAGACGCTGCAACAATTGATGTGGTTGAAATGGTTCTTAGCGGAGTAACAAATAAATCAATAGTGACTGCTATTTCAAATTCTGGTGCTAGGTCAGTTGGAATTTCAGGTAAAGATGGGAATTTAATAACAGCTAAAAGATTACTAAAAGTAGATGATAAATCTGATTCGAACGTAGTAAAAGCTGTTGACCTTGGTTATGTTGGTGAACCAGAAAAAATTGATCCTAAGGTTATTAATGCTCTTATTAATGAAAAAATGATACCGGTTATTGCTCCTGTTGGTATGGGCTTAGATGGACAAACATATAATATAAATGCTGATACTGCTGCAGGCGCTATATCTGCTGCTATGAAAGCATCTAGAATGATAATGTTAACAGATGTTTCGGGTGTTCTTGATCAAAATGGCAATCTAATTTCAGAGCTGACAATTAGCCAAGCCGAAAATCTTATAAAAAATCAAATTGTTGTTGGAGGTATGATACCTAAACTTAGAACATGTATTGAGGCAGTTCTAGGTGGTGCTGAAGCCTCAGTAATTATGGATGGAAGAATGTCACATTCATTGTTATTGGAATTATTCACTGAGCACGGTGTGGGAACAATTATACGAAGAGATTCAAAATAAATTAATGAATAACCTACAGTCTATAAATTTTAGAAATAATTATGATTATTGGATTTTTGACCTCGATAATACTATTTATGACTTCAACCTAGGATTGTTTAGGCGAATTTCACAAAGGATGACAATTTATATAAAAGATTTTTTTAATTTAAACCATGTTGATGCACTCAACTTACAAAAAAATATGTATAAAAAATACGGTTTGACTTTAAGGGGTCTAATAATTGAAAAAAAAATGAATCCAGAACCATTTCTTGAATTTGTTCATGATGTCGATTTTGATGATTTAAAAAAAGATCATGAATTAAAAAGATTATTATCTAAAATTAATGGTCAAAAGTTTATTTATACAAATGCATCATTCAATCATGCTAAAAATATATTGACTTCAATGGGAATATTTGAAGAGTTTGAAATTATTTTTGACATAAAAGATTCTAATTATATAGCAAAACCAGATCACAACTCTTACGTAATGATGAAAGAGAAACTTGGATTAAATGACAAAAATATTAATAAAAGTATTTTTTTTGAAGATACCCCAAAAAACTTAAAACCTGCAAGTGAACTAGGTATGAGTACTGTTTGGATAGAAAATGATTTCAATAGAGAAGATGCTAACCTTTTAAAGGAATATATTAATTTCACTGGATCAGATATAAAATCTATTCTAAGTAATATGCTGGATTCTTAAAATTAAAAGCTATTTAATCTTAAATTGAGGGACAAGTGATGAACATTGAAAAAATAAAATCAATAATTGATAGGGTATTTGATAACAATGAGGATGTAAATCCAAACACATCTGGCGAAACTAGAGTTTCTATTGAAACTGCTTTGGATTGTTTAGATAAAGGTAAGTTAAGGGTTGCTGAACCACTTGGAAATAGTAAATGGCAAGTTAATCAGTGGCTTAAGAAGGCTGTTTTGTTATCCTTTAAAATAAATGACATGGATGTAATATCAGGTGGCCCTCAAAGTGCAAATAGTGGTCCAACAAATTGGTGGGATAAAATACCTTCTAAATTTTCTGGATGGAATAAAAAAGAATTTAAACAAGCAGGTTTTCGTGCAGTACCAGGAAGTGTTGTAAGACATTCTGCTTACATCGCACCTAGTGTCGTATTAATGCCTTCTTTTGTAAATATAGGTGCTTATGTAGACTCTGGGAGTATGATTGATACTTGGGCAACTGTTGGGTCTTGTGCACAAATAGGTAAAAATGTTCATATTTCAGGTGGTGCTGGTATTGGTGGAGTATTGGAGCCTATTCAAGCTGGACCAGTTATTATTGAAGATGACTGTTTTGTAGGTGCAAGATCTGAAGTTGCAGAAGGTGTTGTAATTGAAACAGGCGCAGTTTTATCAATGGGAGTGTTTATTGGAGCTTCAACAAAAGTTGTTGATAGGAAGACAGGAGAAGTTTTTGTCGGAAGGGTTCCAGCATATTCTGTTGTAGTCCCAGGTTCGCTCCCAGGAAATTCTTTGCCAGATGGTTCACAGGGTCCAAGCTTATATTGTGCTGTTATAGTTAAAAAAGTCGATGCGCAGACACGTTCCAAAACATCTGTTAATGAATTGCTAAGGGATTAGATATGGATTTTTATGTCTAATATAATTAATCCTATAGAATTAACGTCTGAGTTAATTAGATGTGAAAGCATTACTCCAAAATCTGCTGGATCCATTGATCTTATAATTTCTGTTTTAGAACCATTGGGGTTTAGTTGTGAAAAAGTTGATTTTGGAGAAGGCACTGAAAAAGTTGAAAATTTATATGCAAAATTTGGTAATTCAGAGCCTAACATTTGTTTTGGTGGACATGTAGACGTGGTTCCAACAGGAGATATTGAGAACTG
Source organism: SAR116 cluster bacterium AG-390-L20 (assembly GCA_003278095.1). Taxonomy (GTDB): domain Bacteria; phylum Pseudomonadota; class Alphaproteobacteria; order Puniceispirillales; family Marisalimonadaceae; genus Marisalimonas. The sequence goes on from QCHB01000001.1 coordinate 292,190, forward strand.
GTCTATAAACCCATTTGGTGGGGAAGTTAAAAAAGGTAAAATTTGGGGTAGGGGTGCTGCAGATATGAAATCTGGAATAGCAGCATTTATATCTGCTGTTTCAGAGTTTTTAGAAGTCAATAAAGATTTCAATGTTTTGGGAAGCATTTCTCTTATCATTACAAGTGATGAAGAAGGTAAAGCAATAAACGGAACAAAAAAAGTAGTTGATTGGCTAATAAATAAAGGAGAATCTATATCAGGATGTATCGTTGGAGAACCTACTAACGTAAACGAAATGGGTGACACAATAAAAATTGGAAGAAGAGGAAGTTATACTGGTTCTATAATTGTTAAAGGTATCCAAGGGCATGTTGGATATCCACATTTAGCAGAAAACCCAATAAATTCATTATTAAAAATGCTTGAACCATTATCAAAAATTTATTTAGATGATGGGACTAAAGAATTTCAACCTAGCTCTGCTATGATTACTACCATTGATGTAAATAACGATGCCAGCAATGTCATTCCAGGAGAAGTTAAAGCCAAATTTAATATACGGTTTAACACTTTGCACTCTAGTGACTCACTCACCGCAATGTTAAAAAAACAATTTGATACGATTACATCGAAATATGAATTTGATTTTTTTTGCAATGCTGAACCATTTCTAACAAGTGATGAATTACTACGATCAACACTTAAGAAGGCAATTGAAAAAGTTGTAAAACTTAATCCACAAAACTCTACTTCAGGAGGGACTTCAGACGCTAGATTTATTACTAAAATATGTCCGGTGATTGAGTTTGGCTTAGTTGGGAAAACAATGCATAAGGTAGATGAAAATGTTGAGGTAAAAGATATTATAAAATTAACAAATATTTATAATATGTTCCTATACAATTATTTTGGAGTAAAAAAAATTGATTAATCCACCTCCTAGTCCTTTTGTTGTGAAGGATGGTTTTGTATCTGCTTTTAAATTCATGTCAAAGAAAGACAACGTAAGTAGTATTTTTAAATTAAATAATAATGGTTTTTGGGATAGTTGTTGGATTGTTTTTTTTGTTAATGCAGTTGTCTCTACACTTGCTTCATACGGTATTAAAGCTAATCTTGATGGTGATATTCAAAGTGGGATATTGCCAAGATTACTTTTAATTACAGTCATAGACATTTGTTTATTCTCAATTTTAGTAAACACAATTTTTGAAAAAATTGGTAAAGGTGAATTCTTTTATAAATTTATTATTCCTTTTAACTGGATACAGTCTTTTCAAGCAGTTTTAATGCTATCATTTGCCATTTTAGGATTAATCTTACCGCCATCAATTTTTGTTTTTTTTGGGATTGGTGTTGTAATATGGGTAACTTTCTCCCTATGGAGAATTGGCAAAGAAGAGGTTGGTTTATCAGGGTGGGGAGCTACAGGAATGATTTTTTTATCAGTTGTTATAGAAGCAAGTTTAGGAATGTTTTCTAGATCATTATCAATGACAATGTAAAAGCTAATCATATTGTTGGTTGTCATATATAATTGGCCACTTATCATTCAGTAAGTTTTCAGGATATTTTACTTTTTCTAAATAAAGACCATCTGCTGGGGCAGTAGGACCTGCTAATTTTCTATTTTTACCTTTAAGAATAGTTAAAATTTTATCAGGGTTCCATGTACCATCTCCTATTTTAACTATAGTCCCAGCAATTATTCTTACCTGACTATGCAAAAAACTTTTGGCAGAAACTCTCATTATTACTTCTTCATTCTCCCTAGAAAAGGAAATTTTATCTATAGTTCTTATAGGAGATTTAGCTTGACATTTTATTGTCCTAAAACTTGTGAAATCATGTTTTCCAATTAGATGTCCAACACCTTCTTGCATTAAACTGATATTTAATTTTTTTCTAAAATGCCACACTTTCCCACTGTCTAGGCCAGGAGGAGCTGCTCTACAGAGAATTCTGTATTTGTAAAAACGTTTAATCGCGCTAAATCTGGCATTAAATTCTGGTTTGACAGGTTTAGCTGAAATTACTCTTATATTAGTATCTCTTAATAAGGAGTTGAAGGCAGAGATAATATAAAAAGGATGTGTTGATGTTAATCTATGACCTTTTGGTAAATTTATATGAGCAATTTGACCAAGGGCATGTACCCCAGCATCTGTGCGGCCTGAACCTTGAATCTCAAAATCTTGATTGAAAATATTTTTTGCAGCTTCTTCAAGACTGTTTTGTACGGACATACCTTCATTTTGTTTCTGCCACCCAACTAGATCGTTACCATTATACTCGATTAATAATGCGTATCTTATGCTATTTTCAATTTCCAAATTTTTCACCAATATTTATCTTTGTGCCATTTAAAAAATCGTTCGCAGAAATCATTTTCTTTCCAGGTTTTTGGAGAAGTTTTATTTCTAAAGCGGATTTATTCCCACAGGCTATAATAATTTTTTGGTCGGTATTAATTATAGTTCCTGGTTCAGAATTATGAACAATATCACTAAGATTGGTCTTTATAACTTTTAAAATTTTACTTGAATATCTAGTATAGGTTCCTGGAAAAGGATCAAATGCTCTAACTTTGTTAAATATTTCAATGGAGGTTAATTTCCAATCAATTTCAGCTTCATTTTTATGAATTTTGTTAGCATATTTAATACCATCAAGTTTTTGATTTATAGGGGAAACAATCCCTTCTCTATAATTTATAATAGCTTGCACTAGCAATTTTGCAGTAGTTTCAGACAATTTATCGTGAATTATTTTAGAAGTATCATGTTTTCTTATATCAATAACTTCAGATGATATTATTGGCCCTGTATCCATTCCTTTTTCCATTAACATAATGCAAGTTCCTGTCTTATTATCACCAGCTTCTATGGCTCTTTGAATTGGAGCAGCCCCACGCCATCTGGGTAAAAGACTAGCGTGGCCATTTATACATCCATATTTTGGAACTTTAAGATATTTTTCTGGAAGAAGTAATCCATATGCTACAACAACTACCAAATCAGGTTTAAGCAGATTAAATTCAGAAAATATATCTTCGTTTTTTAAAGTGATTGGAGTTACAACATTTAGGTTTAACTCTTTAGCAGCAATTTCTATAGAAGATTTTTTTGATTTCATTCCCCTTCCGTTAGGACGGGCAGGTTGAGAAAAAACAGTTATAACATTAAAATTAGATGCAACTAATTTTAGACTTGGGACCGCAAAATCTGGTGTCCCCATAAATATTATATTCAATTATGCCTCACATTTATAAACCTTTTAATTTTTTGCATATTCTTTAATAGCCTTTTTAAGAATTATTTCTTTTTTTAGTTTAGAGATATGATCAATAAAAAGAATACCATTTAAATGATCTATTTCATGTTGTATGCAAGTTGCCAGTAAACCATTAGCCTCAAGAGTTTTATTTTTTTTATTTTCATCTATATATGTTACTTTTATAGATGAAGGCCTTTTAACATTTGCGTTGTATCCAGGTATAGATAAACAACCTTCTTCTCTTTCCTTTAAGTTTTGATCAAAAGAAATTATTTTTGGATTAATCATTTTGATTGGAAAAGGTTCAATTTTTTCTTTTTTAATTTTCTCATTATATTCTTCTTCTGACATATCTTTTGGGTCAAAATCTGTTTTCCCACAATCCATTACGATTAACCGTTTATCAATTGCGATCTGTGTGGCAGCTAGACCTATTCCATTTGCATTGTACATAGTCTCCAACATATCATCTAAAATAGTTATAATATTCTTATCAATATCAATAACTGGTTTTGCCGTAATCTTTAAAAAAGGATTAGGTACTTTTATTATTTCCTTAATACTCATTTGTAAGATAACCCTTATGATAAATTATTTTATAGTAGTTAATTTATAATCAATTTGTAATATTATACTATTTAGAAATGGAGTTAAAATGGATTTCAAATATTTAATAATATTTATTATAATTCTTATTACACTCTCAATTATAATTTTTTTTATATGTAAAACTTATTTTCAGAAGAAAAAAAATATTGAATATCAAACTATTTCCCCCAGAGATGAAATAAGTCAAATCTCTGAATTGAAAGGAGCAGTCTCTCAATTAAGCAGTACTATAGAAGAACGATTAGGAAATTTTGGATCGACAATTGGTAATAGCTTAACTCAGCAAACACAAAACACCCAAAAATCTCTTAAGGAAATGCATGAAAGACTGGCCGTAATAGATAGAGCTCAAGAGAATATAAATTCTTTATCTAATCAAGTTAATGATTTGCAGAATATTTTATCAAATAAACAATTAAGAGGTGCTTTTGGTGAGGTTCAACTTGAAAATATAGTTAAAGATGCACTTCCACAAAACGCTTACCAATTCCAATATACGCTTATGACAAATAGTAGAGTAGACTGTATAGTTAAAATGCCAGAACCTCCTGGCTCTATTTGTATTGACTCTAAATTTCCATTAGAAGATTATAAAAAATTTACTGGCTCCACTAACGAACAAGAAAAAAAAGATAATCTAAAATTATTTCACAATGCCGTTCAAAAACATATAAGAGATATTTCTGAAAAATATATATTACCTGGTGAGACTGCAGATTCAGCTATTATGTTTTTACCAAGTGAATCCATTTATTCTGAAATAAATATTAGATTTCCTAAATTAGTAAACGAAAGTAGGAATAAAAAAGTATATATGGCTGGCCCAGATAATTTAATGCTTCTTCTGCACACTGTTAGGGCAATTTTAAGAGACGCTACAATGAGTCAAACAGCTGGAAAAATACAAATTGAAGTTGATAAATTAGGTAATGATTTAAACTTATTAGCCGATAGAATATTTAAGTTAGATAAACATTTTGACTTAGCAAGAAGAGATTTGGATGAAATAAAAATTTCTCATAGAAAAATTGAAAATAGAGGGAACGTAATTACTTCAATCGATGTAAATGAAAAAAAGCAATTAAGTGATTAAATTATAATAGGTTTCTAGCTTTTAAAGCTTGTGCAATTGTTCCATCATCAAGAAAGTCTAATTCTCCTCCAACAGGTAAACCATGAGCTAGTCTTGTTATTTTTATATCAAATTTACCTAATCTTTCTGCAAGATAATGAGCTGTTGTTTGTCCATCAAGTGTAGCTGATATAGCAACAATTACTTCTGTAAACATGTTGCTTTCAAGTCTTTTTTCTAAAGAATCTATATTTAACTGATCAGGATTAATGCCATCTATAGCTGACAAAACTCCGCCTAGAATATGATATTTCCCATTATAAACGTTAGATCTTTCTAAAGCCCACAAATCTGCAACAGTTTCAACAACGCATAATAATGTTTGATTTCTAGATGAATTTTTACATATCTGACAAATATCATTTTCATCTAAATTACCACATTCAACGCACTTTTTTATATTATTTGCAACATTATTCATATCCTCGATAAGAGGAAGAAGTAAAGTTTCTTTATCTTTAAGTAAATGTAAAACTACCCTTCTAGATGATCTAGGTCCTAAGCCAGGAAGCTTGGCAACTTTTTTTATTAATTTTTCAAGAACTTGTTCTGACATCAGTATTTTCCAAGTAAAACCTTAGCTAGAATCTTTATCTTCAATCGAAGTAATTTCAGCTTGAGGAAAATGTTTAAATACTTCTGCAAAATGAGGATTGGATTTTATTTGTTCTTTATTTTTATCTAATTTACTATTCTGTTTTTCTACAATTGTTTTTTCACCTTCTTCTTCAGATTGAGATACAAGCCATTTAGTCTTGGTTATATTCTCAAGAGTGGAAGACAATTTTTTTAGGAATTTTGAGTCTGTATTATCCTTTAATCTTATCTTAATAGATCCTTCAGAATAGGAGATTAAATGCACATTATTTATAATTTGAGCGTGTAGTAATGCCTCTTTATGTACTAATAGTAGATTTAACACTTCTTCAAAAGTTTTTGGAACGTAAATAATTTTTGATTCGTCGTTATCAGGACTTTCAAAACGTTTTACTTTTTTCAAGTCACTTTCAATATTAGATTTTACATTATTAGTATTATTGTTGTTTAAGTTATCTTTAGTTTGATTTGAAATTTTTTCTAAGAACTCATTTGGGTCTGGCATTATCGATCCGTAACACAATTTAATGATTGCCATCGAGCCTGCTTGTTGTTCGTTTGGAGCATATCTTAATTCTTCCACACACTTGATTAAAATTTGCCAAAATTTAACTATTTTGGGTAGACCATGCGACGAAATTTTAGAAATACTTACTTGTAAAGCTTCAGTAATATTTGGATCAAACTTAATAATATTTACCCTAGATGCTAAGTGACTAATTTCCAATAAATTTGATATAATTTGGATTGGTTGTATACCATTTTGTATAATATCATCATAGATTTTAAGAGCTTCTTCACATTTATTAAGAAGACACAACTCAAACAATTCTACGTTTTTTTCATAACCATTTAAACCTAGCATGCTCAAAACAATCTCATCTTTAATATTATCTTGGCATAGCGAAGCTGCTTGATCTAGAAGAGACAATGCGTCTCTAACAGAGCCTTCACTTGCTTTACATATTTGATAAATTGAATCATTTTCATACAAAATATTTTCAGCTTTACAAATTCGTTTTAAATGATTTGTTAATGTTGCTATATCAACTCTTTGAAGATCAAATTTTTGACATCTAGAAATTATAGTAGCAGGAATTTTTTTTATTTCCGTAGTTGCAAAAATAAATTTAACATTTTGTGGAGGTTCTTCTAAAGTTTTTAATAGAGCATTAAAAGCTGCATTAGACAACATATGTACTTCATCTATAATATAGACTTTGTATCTTGCATTATTTGGTGAATACATAACGGAGTCAATTATTTCTCTGATTCCATCGACCCCTGTTCTACTGGCAGCATCAACTTCAATAACATCAAGAAAATTCCCATTATTTATTGATTTGCATGGAGAACATTTATTACATATTTCAAAAGTTGGCTCTTTTTTATTCCCATCTGAGATGCAATTAAGAGCTTTAGCTATGATTCTTGCCGTAGTCGTTTTTCCAACACCTCTTATCCCTGTTAAAAGAAAAGCATGGGCTAATCTGCCATTATTAAGAGAATTATTAAAAGTTTTTACAAGCGTATCTTGGCCAATGAGTTCACTAAAATCGTTTGGACGATACTTACGAGCTAAAACTCTGTAACTTTTTATTTCATTAATATTGGTTATTCGAAATCTCGTTTTTTAAACTTTAAAACGAAGGGCCTCACAACCCGCTATCATTGTTACGGCTGCTTCCTTTCGGACCTGACCGGATTGGCAAGAATTACGTCCGTGTGACCCTTCATAAATATATATGTTATAAAACATAATAATATGCAAGAAAATCTATGTTTCGAGGACTAACTTTTTCTTGTTCGGCTATAAGTTCCAATAATTTTAACTGAATTAGGTTCACTGTAAAAATACATCTCTTCTAGCGCGTTTTGCATAGCCATTGTCTCTGGATGTCCCTCAGCATCAACATAAAACCTTGCTGCATTCATCTCCTTACCACCTATATAACTTTCAAGTTTTGTAAGGTTTATTCCGTTTGTAGCAAATCCTCCCAAAACTTTATATAAAGCTGCTGGAACAGATCTTACTTCGAAAATGATAGTTGTTACTGGTATAGATATCTTAATGGATGGTACATGAGGTTTTTTTGCCATTATCAAAAATCTAGTAGTATTATGTTCTGCATCTTCAATATTACTTTTTAATACCTTTAGACCATATATTTTTGCTGACATATTAGAAGCTATTGCAGCAAACGAAGGGTCACCTAATCTTGATATTTCTTCTGCTGCTCCAGCGGTATCTATATGTTGGACAGGTAATAAATTTTGTTTTTTAATAAAATTTCTACATTGAGCAAGACCTTGAGCGTGACTTTTTACATATCTTAAATCCTCTAAATTAGAATTTTTAAGTCCTAACAATTGATGGTTAACTCTTTGAAAATGTTCACCTACAATAAACAAACCACTCTCTGGAATTAAATGATGAATATCTGCGACTCTTCCTGCTAAAGAATTTTCAACAGGAACCATTGAATAATCTGTTGTCCCATTTTTTGTAGAATTCAGCATATCTTCAAAAGAATTACATGCTAAGGTTTTAGAATGTGGGAAGTAAGCCTCACAAGCCATATTAGAATATGCTCCTGCCATGCCTTGAAAAGCAATTATTAATTCATGGTTTTCCTTATTCATATTTTATCTCTATTTTTTATATTCTTTTTTAATTATATGAATAGTTAAGATATGTCTTTAAAATAATTTTCAGCTTTCTTAAAATCTAAATGAGTATCTACACCAATTGGATGTTCTGAAGTGATCACAGTATATATATTTATTCCAGCTTCAAGTGCACGAAGCTGTTCAAGCTTTTCTGAAAGTTCTAGTGGTGAAGGTTTTAAACTTACAAATCTTTCTAATATATTTCTTTGCCAAGCATAAATACCGATATGATGCCATATGTCAGCATTTCCAGTAGGTATACAAGCTCTACTAAAATAAATAGCCTTTCCAAGATCGTTTAGCTCAGGTTTATCTTTTGAGAAAGCAGCTGCTACTTTTACAACTGACTGATCATGAAATTCTTCTGGTGTTGCCTTTACTATAACAGTGACAATCTCTTTTATGGGATCATTGATTACTTTTGCTAATTTTCTTATCAAATTTCCTGAAATATTAGGGAGATCACCCTGGAGATGAATAATTTTTTTATATTTTTTGTGAGGATCAAATTCTTCAATAGCTTCAAAAATTCTGTCAGATCCACTTAAATGTTGATTTGAAGTCATCAAAGCTATACCTCCATAATCTTTAATTGTATCAGCAATTAACTCATCGTCAGTAGCAACAATAATAGGGACATTTAGATTTGCTTCTTTTGCGCAATTGTATGTATGAATTATTAAGGGTGTACCATTAATTTTTAATAAAGGTTTTTTTGGCAATCTCGAAGACCCTAATCTAGCAGGTATCATTATAATAGTGTCAGAATAATTCAATTTAATAACTCCCCAAATAGCTTTAATGGTGCCTTATTATTAGAAAAACTAAATTATTAGCTTTTTCAACTTTTATACTTGATGAAAGCATTTCTTGCATGTAAATAATTATATTAAATATTACTTTCATGGATTAATTTATGGACGCTTTAAGATTTAATAAAATAGCCGCAGCAATACTGTCAGGTGTTTTACTTATTATGGTTTTTGGAAAAATTGGAAATATTCTTGTAAACCCCAAAACAGAAATCTCTAATGCATATCCAATAGAAGTTCCTGAAAAAAACGAAATAAAATCGAAAGTAGCTGAAGAAGTCGTCATTGAACCAATTCTGGCCCTTTTAGCAACGGCTGACTTAGAAAGTGGATTAAAAATTTCAAAAAAATGTGTTGCCTGTCATGGGTTTGATGCTGGTGGTCCAAATAAAATTGGTCCTAACCTTTATAATATTGTAAATAAAGATCAAGGCAAGGCGGATTATGCTTATTCAAAAGTCCTGGCCTCTCTGTCTGGTAAATGGACATATGAAGAATTAAATAAATTTCTGTACAAACCAAAATTATACTCCAAAGGAACAAAAATGAATTATGCTGGTTTGTCTAAAACAAAAGATCGGGCTAATCTGATAGCCTGGTTAAGAACAAAAAGTGATAGCCCAGTTTCTCTTCCTTAGATTATTTAATAGTTCTTAGTCATTGCAGAGGTTAAGTTATGAATGAGGCTGAATTTAAAGAAATTTCGGATTTTTTATATATATTAGCCGATGAGTCAAAAAAAATAACCCTTAATGGTTTCTTATCACATAAATCTTTGAAAATAAAAGATGATGGAAGTCCAGTTACTGAATTTGACATAAACGCTGAAAAGATTATGTGTAGACTAATATCAGAAAAATTTCCTGATCATAGTATATTAGCTGAAGAAGAAGGGTCAAAAAAATTAGATTCCGATTATACATGGATTTTAGATCCAATTGACGGCACTAGGAGTTTTATAATAGGAAGACCTTTGTGGGGTACTTTAATTTGTCTAGTTTATAAAGATCTTCCTATAATTGGTTTGGTGGACTTTCCGGCTTTAAATGAGAGATGGCTAGGCTATAAGAACAATTGTTTTTTAAATAACTCTAAATTTAAATCCAATCACATATTTACTAATAAAATATCAGAGGCAACTATCGGTTCTACAGGCCCAAATTTATTTTCTAAAGATGGTAAAAAAAAATATGAACGCTTAACTAATGCAACTAGATATCATGTTTGGTCAGGTGATTGTCACAATTACTGCTTAATTTTGAGAGGAGGTCTTGATTTAGTTGTAGAACAAGGGCTTGCTGCTTATGATATTTTTCCCCTTGTTCCAATTCTCAAGTCCCAGGAAATAACTATAACAGATTGGAATGGCAAACAATTATCTTTTGATAAAAATTATAAGGGTAAATATTCAACTTTAGCTGCAAAGAATACTGAAATATACAAATTTGCAATAGATATTTTAAAGTAGCTTCTATACAATACTTATTTCTTATGTGAATATTTTATTATCATATTTACAATATTTCTTAATCCCATTGCCTCACCTCCAATAGGAAACCCAGGTCTTGAGCTTGTGTTCCAAGCCATCAAATCAACATGAGCCCAATTAGTTTTTTCATTTATAAATTTGTTAAGAAATAATGCTGCTGTTATAGCCCCTCCAGTACCTGAAGATCCTGTACTACTTAAAATGCCAGAATTTTTTTCAAGTTGTGTTTCATAAGATTTAAATAAAGGTAATTTCCACATAGGATCAATCTGCTCTATTCCCTCATTAATAATATCATTTCCTAGCTTTTCATTATTTGTAAATAAAGCTGGTAATTCTGTACCTAATGCAACTCTTGCTGCACCTGTAAGTGTGGCAAAGTCAATAATAAAATCATGTTTAGCTTTACTTTCCTGACAAAAAGTTAGTGCATCAGCAAGTAATAACCTACCTTCTGCATCAGTATTACCAATTTCAACCGGAGTTTTATTTCTTGAAAAGACAATATCTAATGGCCTCATAGATTTTTCAGAGACTGAATTTTCGGCAAGTGGCAATATAACTCTTAAATTAACAGGACAATTTATGCACATTAATGCGTAAGCTATTCCAAGGACGACTGCACTGCCACCCATATCTTTTTTCATTAATAGCATACTATTTGAAGGTTTGAGATCTAATCCTCCACTATCAAAAGTAATCCCTTTTCCTATTAATGTAATATTGGGAAAATTATTTTTTTTATTTTTACTCCATTCTATATCAATGAGGGTAGGTTTATTTTCTGAAGATCTTCCAACCACATTGATTAATGGAAAGTCTTTCTCAAGTTGTTTGTCCTTATAAGAGGTTATTTTTGGAGAGAATTCTTTCAAACAACTTTTAATAATTTTTTCATAGTTATATGGGGTTAGAATATTAGGTGGTAAATTTATCAAATCACGTGTTAGAAAAATACTTTTAATTTCGGCAAAACATTTTTCTAATAAAACTTTTGAAATAATGCTTTTACCTTGATTTGAGCATAAAGTTCTACTTTTAGTATGACTTTCTTTTCTTTTATCTATAGAAAAATTATAAAATGATAATCCCCATCCAAGGAAAAAATTATACTTATCATTATCTTCAAACGTAGATACGAATTTTGTAGCCCACTTCTTAGCAGGTAAATTTTTTGATATTTTAGCTGCCTGATCAATAATACTTTTTTTTGGTTCTTTTGAGACTCTAATTATAGCAATGGCACCAGCAAGATCACCATTCTTATCGGGGAAAAATCCTAAATCATCATTTTCCAAATCAAATGCAGATTTTAGAAAACGTTTTTGTTCAACATTGATCAGATCAGCTAAATTCAATTCGTTTAAATTATTGAAAATATAAAGTGGAAGTGATTTAACTTTTTTATCTTCGCAAAACCCAAGTAACTTATTATCAAAACTGTATAACATTATTTTATAACCTTTTTTTATATTATAAAATTATAACATTACTTTAAAATTATGGTATTTCTAATTAATTAATCAGAGCATGTTTTATGAAAAAATTTTGGAATATTACTAATTATTTTAAAGATTTAACAAAGTTTAATATTTTAACTTTAGGAACCCTAATATTTTTAATTCTTGCAGGTATTTTTTCTGGACAGAATTCCATTCCACCAATAGATAGAGATGAAGCTCGTTTTGCTCAAGCTAGTAGACAAATGGTTCAAAGTAATGATTATGTAAATATAAAATTTCAAGATGAAATCAGGGCAAAAAAACCAATTGGTATTTATTGGCTTCAAGCATTTTCAACTAAAGTTTTTGGATCAGAAGAAATAGGATCTTTTAGAGTACCATCTTTGTTGAGTTCTTTAATCTCAATATTGTTCGTTGGATTTTTGACAAGATTAATTTTTCCTTTATATCAAACTATAGTGGTCACATTATTGTTTAGTTCGTCTATTACTTTTATGGGTGAAGCACATTTAGCCAAAACTGATGCAACTTTATTGTGTCTGATATGTATTCAACAATATTATTTACTTAAACTCATATTAGACAAAAAAACATCTTTTAGAGTTAAATATTTATATCCAGTAATTATATGGCTTGCTTTCTCATTTGGTGTATTAGTTAAAGGTCCTCTTTCATTTGCAATATTAATTCCGACAGTAATATTATTTTGTTATTTTCAAAAATCTATAGATTTAATAAGAGGATTAAAACCTATTATTGGAATTATCATTTGTGCTTTAGTAATTCTACCCTGGTTTTTTGCAATTGAAGAGGCAACCCAGGGAGTTTTTTTACAAAAAGCTTTTAACGAAGACTTTTTTAGTAAATTACAAAGTGGACAAGAAGGTCATGGTGCGTTACCTGGAACTCATTTGTTAATTTTATCAGTTGCAATATGGCCAGTAGCAACATTTTTACCATGCTTAATTTTATTTTGTATAGAGAATAAAAATAACATAGTTGTTCAATTTCTTATAAGTTGGATAGTTCCATTTTGGATTATTATTGAAATAATTCCTACCAAACTTTTCCATTATTCTTTGCCAGTTTTACCTGCAATTGCAATTCTAGCGATTGGTGGCATGTTCCAATTTAAATCGAACATCAAAAAAATTCAGAATACTTTATTAAAAAATCTTATATATTTTTCATCAGTTTTATTTGGTTTGGGTGGTGTTGTTTTGGGTGCAGGACTTTTCTATACTTGTTACAAGTTTAACATAGACAAAGACTTTAGCATTACATTTTTAACAATTTTAATCATATTAATTACAATAATAGTTTTCTCATTATCTCTTTTGTTAATTTTTAATCTTAAAGCTATTAATAACATCAACCGTAAATATTTTTACAATCTTCCACTTGCTATTATAGCTTTAGCTGCGATGTTCAATATTATTAATTTTAATTTTATTCTACCAAAACTAGACTATTTATTTCCAAGTAAAATTCTTGCCAATAAGATAGAACTTATTAATCCTGAAACTATAACTTCTGCTGGTTATCATGAACCGAGTTTAGTTTTCTTATTAAAGGGTAATGTTTTATTATCCAAACCTCACGAAGCAGCAATATTTATGGCTGAGGGCAAAAAAAATATTAGTTTGATAGAAAAAAGTTCGCTTGGTGAATTTTTAGCAGCAACACAAGAGTTAAATTTAAAAGTGAAAATAGTTGATACTATAAGAGGATATAATATAGCAAAAGGAAGACATGTAGAAATTAATATTTTTGAAAATCAAATGTTTGACCAATCTAATTAAAGTAGCTATTGATTGCTATTATCTAAATTAGAATAAAACTAGCAATGACTAATAAAACTGAAATATCTATAGTTATCCCAGTAAAAAATGAAGCTGGTAACATTGATCAGTTAATAAAAGAAATTGAACAATCATTAAAATCAAAAAACTATGAAATAATTTATGTCAACGATGGTTCTATAGATAATACTGAAACAGAATTAAAAAATAATTTAAAAAAAAATAAAAGATTGAGGATAATAAGTCATAAAATTAGCCAAGGCCAATCTGCTGCATTACGTTCAGGAGTAATAGCATCTAAGTCACCTTTAATAGCAACATTAGATGGAGATGGACAAAATGATCCTTCTGATCTTAAGGAAATGATAGAGAAAATTAAAGAGTATAAAAATGAACTTACTTTAATTGGAGGTGTTAGAGTTAATAGAAAAGATAGCAAGCCAAGGTTATGGGCATCATCATTTGCGAAATACTGTCGAATTTTTTTACTTAAAGATAAACACCCAGATTCAGGATGTGGCATCAAAGTTTTTCATAAAGAATTATTCATAAAACTGCCTTACTTTGATCACATGCATAGATTTTTATCTGCTCTTGCTTCAAGAGAAGGAGCAAATGTTTTAGAATTTAACGTAAATCATAGAGAAAGGGCAGTTGGCAGTTCTAACTATACTAATATAGGAAGACTGTTAGTTGGAATATTTGACGTCTTAGGTGTAATTTGGTTAAGAAAAAGGATGCCTAAAAATACTTCTTCTATAGAAATTTTTAAATGATTAGGGATTTCATATGAACTTCATTTCTTTCTTGTCAATGCAAATTGAAAAAATTGCTATTACTTTAAATAATATTATAATATATTTGTTACCTTTTTTAGAGCCTTATTTAACAAACCATCCTGAAGCCATAATGATAACAATTGGTTTTGGCGGACAAGCTTTATTTGCCACTCGTTTTATAATTCAATGGCTTAGTAGTGAAAATGCAGGAAGATCGATTATACCTGTTGCCTTTTGGTATTTTTCAATATCTGGCGGATTAGTTTTATTAACCTATGCTATTTGGAGGCAGGATCCCGTCATAATTGCAGGCCAGTCAGTTGGTGTTTTCATTTATGCAAGAAATCTATATTTTATTAACAGAGAAAAAAAACTAACCGAATAAATTATATCTTAAATAAAATAAATTAATTAAATTCATTTTTAATTGGCCTTGATAACAGTTTTTTAATTATCTCATCTACATTAGCCTCTTTATTTAATATTTTTTTAATAGAGGTCATTATAGGTAACTCCAAGTCTAGTCTTTTAGATAATTCAATAGTAGCATTTATTGCGTTTAAACCTTCTACAAGTTCTTTCGGTGGCTCATTGTTATTTTTCACAATTTTCATTCCATATGCCATATTTCTTGAATGTGGACCGCTGCATGTTAAAGACATATCTCCTATACCCGCCAGACCAAAGGCAGAAGTATAATTTCCTCCTGCTTTTTTAATTAATTCGGATGTTTCAGAAATACCTCTTGTAATTAAAGCAGCTTTTGCGTTATCACCTAATCTTAAACCTTCAATAATACCAGCTCCAATTGCAATTATATTTTTAACAGCTCCTGCAATGGACACTCCTTGTGGATCATTACTAGGATATAGTCTAAGATTTGAATGATGGAATAATTCACAAATTGAGTTGGCTTGTTCAATAATCTTATTTGCAATCACAGCTGCAGCAGGTTGATTATTAGCTATCTCGTCAGCAAAGGTTGGTCCTGTTAATATAGATAAGTTCATATTTGGAAAATCACTTTCAATAACTTCACTAAATGTTTCACCTTTGTTCGTTGCAAAACCTTTTGATGTAATAACAACGTGAATATTTTTATCTGACAAAAAAGCAACCTGATTAATCGCATCTAATACTCTTTTACTTTCTGTTGTAATAAAAATTAAATCACATGTTTTAATTATTTGATTTTTATCTATCGACGCTTTTATAAGAGGGCTTAACTTAGTTTGAGGAAATCTTTTTGATACACGATTATTAATATCTACTTCCCGGATTTTGTCAGAAACTATCAGTGTTGATTTGTTTCCAAGGGAAGCAAGTGTAATAGCTAAAGCTTGGCCCCAAGCCCCACCGCCATAAAAACATATGTTTGAATAAGAAGACATTTAAGCTTTAACTCCACTTTTACCTATTTTTGGTTGTATTGGATTTATGTAATGTGCTTCTGGATCTAAGGGCCATCTTGGTCTGGGTTTGAAATCTAAGTTAGTTTCACCCTCATGATTATACTTTTCATAGCCAGCCCAAGCAATCATAGCCCCATTATCGGTACATAAATCTAAAGGTGGTGCAAAAAATATTGCGTTTGCTTCAAAAGATAATTTTTTCAATTCCTTACGTATATATAAGTTAGAAGCAACACCGCCAGCTAAAACCAATTGCACATTAGACTTATTATTAATCATTTTTGTAAACTCGCTCATTGCAAATTTAGTTCTATCTACAAGACAGTCAGATATTGATTTTTGTATGCTCGCACATAAATTTTTTGTTATTGTTTTATTTAATTTATTCCTTGAAACAGTTTGATTGAAAGCAGTCTTCAATCCTGAAAATGAAAAATTAGGATTTTTTGACTTGTACATTGGTCTAGGTAAATCAAAGCTCTTAGGATCTCCGTCAATTGCCATTTTCTCTATCATAGGCCCTCCTGGAAATCCTATTTCTAGTATCTTTGCTGCTTTATCAAAAGTTTCCCCTGCAGCATCATCAAGAGTAGAACTCATTCTAACATATTTCCCATATTCTAATACCGCTATTATTTGTGTATGACCTCCAGAAACTAAAAGCAATAGATATGGATATTTTACATTGTCGGTTAAACGTGCGGTTAGAGCATGCCCTTCAAGATGGTTGACTGCAACATATGGCCTATCTAGAGACATTGCTAAAGATTTAGCAAATACCGTTCCTACAATTACTCCTCCAATTAGGCCAGGACCTCCTGTGGCAGTAATTAAATCTAGATCATTTAATTCCAACTCTGCTTCATCCAAAGCTACTTGAATTGCATAATCTATATTTGATAAATGATCTCTAGCAGCAATTTCAGGAACAATTCCACCATATTTATTAAGATTTGAATTTTGATTAATCACTATATTAGACAAGATAGTTTTTTCAGAAGTAACTATCCCAATAGCAGTATCATCACAACTTGTTTCAATACCCAAAATATTTTTATAATTATTATTTTTCATCAAATTTCCAAAGAAACAAAATTTTTTATATAAAATAGATTTTAATCTAAATAACGCAAATATAAATTAATATTGTATCTTTTAGTATTTACTATAATTGTATTAAAAATGTTCAAGTCAAATAGTAAGATCTAATTAGTTAAAGTTTGATAGAATTAAAATGAAATTAAAAATTAGAATTGCTTCACGCAAATCAAAGTTAGCACTATGTCAGGTAGAAATACTTAAAAGTTACTTTGATTTAGGTGTAGAAACGGAAATTTTAGAAGTAATTACTTCTGGAGACCAAATTTTAAATAAATCCTTATCAGAAATTGGAGGAAAAGGTCTTTTTACAAAAGAACTAGAAAAATTTATTTTAGATGGTTCTGCGGATATTGCAGTTCATTCTATGAAAGACATGGAAATTGAGATAGCCCAAAATACTGTAATATCAGCCGTCCTTCCAAGAGGTGACAGGAGCGACGTATTGTTAGGAAAATACTCAACATTAGATGATTTACCTTATAATGCAGTAATTGGTACTAGTTCTGTTAGAAGAGCTGCTTTTACTAAATTATATAGACCAGATCTAATTATAAAACTTTTAAGAGGAAATGTAGGAACTCGTATTCAAAAGCTAGAAGACGGACTTTTTGATGCAATCATATTAGCTAAAGCAGGTTTAGATCGATTAAAAATAAATGTTGGTAAACAAATACCTTCAGATATAATGCCACCTGCGGCCACCCAAGGTGCTATTGCAATCCAATCAACTACTAATAGAAATAATAAATATGAAAAAGATTTAAATAATTATTTATTCAATATTAATGACAATGAAACATATTTTGAAACTTTAGCAGAAAGAAGTCTTTTAAAAACTTTAGATGGTACATGCCGGTCTCCTATTTCGGCAAGTGCATATATAATAGAAAATGACCGTTTAAAATTATATGGAGCAATTGCTAGGCTAGATGGAACTAAGGTGGTTAAATCAGAAATTGTAGGATTAAAAAAAGACGCAGTTTTGTTGGGTAAAAATTTAGGAACAGAAATATTGAGTAAAGCAAATGGTGAAATTATTTATAAATAAAAATAAGGAGTTTTAGATTATAAAATCCAATACATTAACTTTGATACTAAGAGAAACTAATGATGCAAAAAAAAATTCAGAATACCTCAATGAGAGAGGTTTGTTTTCTAAACCATTTCCTATAACTTCAACAAAATACGAAGATTTTAGTAATTCTGATATAGTTAATCATGAATATAATTATGCAGTGATAACAAGTCCTAAAGCTATAAAAGTTCTTAATAAAATAGTTTCAAATAATAAAACAGTATTTTCAAAATCTTCTAAAATTTTCACTATTGGTATAGAAACTAAGAATAAACTTAACAAATTTAATTTTACTAATGTGTTCAATGCAAACGGTAACTCACAATCTCTAATAGAATTGATATTAAAAAGCACTTGTCGGAGTGATTTTGGGTTGTGGATTGCAGCTAAAAATAGAAGTGTTGACCTTAAAAAATTTTTAACAAAGAGTAACAGAAGAATCGAAATATTAGAGGCATATAAAACCTTACCAATTTTAAAATTATGTAAATCAATAAAAAAAGATTTAACCAATTGTAAACACTTAAATTTAATTATTTTATCATCAAGAAATGTTACAATTACAAAAGATATTTTAAATAACTATAATTTATTTAAAGAAGTTAATTGTAAATCAACATTATTCGTTAATAGTGATAAAGTAGCTCAAAAAGCTAAAACTCTTGGTTGGCTAAATATTAAAACTATTAAGAAAAATTTTACTAAAGATATCTTAGATTATATATTAGAATTACCTAAATAATTAGGAATGTTAATATGGTTGACACCAAAACTCAAAGAAATAAGAGTGATAAAGAAACTATCATTGACATGGAACCTGTAAAAGAACAGCCAAAAATAAGTTTTTTTAAAACTAATAATTTTATTGTGTCTCTCATCAGTTTTTTGTTTTTTGTATTGATATCAACTTGGCTAATTTTGGATTATTTGCCTAATTTCTATCAAGAATATACAAACAGAATTAATGACTTAGCAAATACTATTCAAAAAATAGATGAGAAAGAAAATAAAAAAATAAATATTTTAAACCAAGAAATTGAGATATTGAAAAATGAAATAAAAAATATGGACTTGAATAAAAATGAAGAAGCTAAGATTGAAATAAAAGACCTTCAAAAATCTCTTTTATTAGTTAAAGAAGAACTCAAAAAAGTTTCGACTAAATTATTTGTTTTAGAAAAAGAATATAAACAAGTTGTTGATGAAAAAGATGAACCAAAAAATAAAATATCTCCAAATAATTTTATTAGAAATAATGTAAATATTTCTGAAAATAATAAAAATTTCAAAAATATTGAAAATGAGTTAATCATGGAAGGCAAGAATATTATAGAAAAACTCTTAGCTAAAAAAGATCTAGAATCTTTTTCAAATGAAGAATTAAACTTAATTGAACAAAGTTATTTTGAAAAAATTAAGAATTACCTAGCAGGTTTTTTTATGCTTAGACAATATTCTAATGACCAATCTCCTCGAGGGTTGATTACTAAAGCAGAATTAGAATTAAAAAGTGGGAATTTATATAACTTTTTATCTTTGATTAAGAAGTTACCAGATAATTGGAAGGTACCTATAAAAGACTTTATTTTTAAACTTGAGAAATTTTTATTATCAATTGATAAAAAGAGTGGGTAAGTGATTTTCAAGATTATAAAATTAATTTTATTTATTTTACTAGTCTGGTACTTGTCAGAATTTTTTGCTAATTCAGAAGGTGAAACTTCTATAAATTGGATGGGATGGGGTATTCAAATACCTACAGACCGATTTGTTTTAATATTAATATTATTTTCTGTTGTAATAATTTTTATTGATAGAATTTGGCTTGCATTTTTAAGTTTTCCAAAGGCAGCTTTTAGAAGATTCGAATTGAATAACAATAAAAAAGTAGAACAAAAACTAGTTAAAGCATTTTTACTGGCCAGTCATGGAGAATTTGAGTCTGCTGCAAAAGAAGCTTCTCTTGTAGCCAAAAACACTAAAGATAAAAATTTAGGTAAATTGTTAAGCACACATTTAGATGTTTTTAAAAACTTAAATGAAAATTCTACAAATAAAAAAGAAATATCAAAGAATTACTTTAAGCAACTTACTGCTGAGTCTTCAACAGCATTTGTTGGTCATTTAGCTCTAATGAGACAAGCAATATTAGATAAAAAAGATATAAATGAAATTTTAGAAGAAGCAGAAAAAGCAATTAAATTTGAGCCAAAATCAAAACAAATTTTAGAAGTTTTACTTTTTTCTTATGCAAAAATAGGAAATGTCACAAAATCTCTTATTTATCTAAATAAATTAAAAAATATGAAATTTATCAATCATAAAATCTACCAAAATATTGCCTCTGATTTAAATTACGTATGTGCATTAGATTATTTAGAAAAAGGAAATATAAATTCGGCAACAAATCATTTAAAAGAGGCGTTTAAACAAAAACCTAATCATGTCTTAGTATCAATAAAATTATCAAATCTACTCAAAGGGATTGGTTCAAAAACTAAATCAATTAATCAACTAGAAAAAACTTTTTTACTTACGTCAAATCATGATGTTTTAGATGAGTTGTCAAAAAAGTGGGATTTAAAAACATCTGGTTCGCGTGTAGCTAAAGCAATAAATCTATTAGGTAAAAAATCATCTCAAGACATAAAAGATGATCTTAAGATAGCTATAGCTTGTTTTGCAGTTGCAGAAAAAATTTGGGGTGAAGCAGAAAAATTACTAACTGAGGTACCTAAAAGTAAACTTACAAACAAGGCTTATCAGGCCTTTGCAGATATAGCTAGTTCAAAAAATAATCCTGAAATAGTTAAGGATAATTTGGAAAAAGCTGCAAACGCTGCTGAAGGTTTTAATTATTTTTGTTCCTCTTGTGGGAATAAAAATAATAAGTGGGAACTTCATTGTCCAAAATGTGATAATTTAAGTACTATCAACTGGATGAAAAAGAATGATATTGAAATGCAAGATAGAATTTCTTTGTCCAACCTAGTTCCGAATATAGACAAAAATTTAATTAGCTATTAAAATTAAATATTTAATTGCTTTAAAAGCTAAATAAAAAGAAAAAATTATCAAAATTATTCCCAAAATAAAAAAAATTAATTTCTGTTTTGACTTTATATAATTTTCAACAACTTTAATACTTACTGAATAGCAAACTAAAATATACCAAGTTGAGTCTATTATCCCTGCTAAGAGCGCCATTCCAAACTTTGTGTAAACACTATAATCTTGGCTAATAAATTGACTAAAAATAGATGTAAAAAAAATTAATATTTTTGGATTTATTAGAGAAGTTGTTAATCCAAGCAATATGCTCTCTATGGTTGTTTCAGGTATTTTTGTTTTATTATCAATAACTCTTTTGGAGATTTTCAAAAAAAGTATTTTGCAACTTAAATAAATAAGAAAAATAGCACCCAATATCTGAATAATGGGTATAGCGGAGGGTAATAGATTAATTACAAAACTTAAACTGAAAATAGAAATTAATGCATAAATAAATATCCCAAATCCATGCGCTAGTGAGGCTGCAAATCCTGAAACGAAATTTTTTGAATTAGTTAAATATATAATCACAATTAAACTTGGGCCAGGTGTCATAGCACCTATTAGACAAACAAAAAAAATTGTTAACCATTCAAAAAAACTCATAAAATATCTTTGCCTTACGCCAAATTCTTAAATGCATTTTGTCTTAAAGCTTCATATATTGTTATAGCTACTGAATTACTTAGATTAAGACTTCTACTTTTTGCAACCATAGGAATTCTTAATTTATTAGAGGCTTTTATCTGTTTTGTAATATCATCGGGTAATCCACTAGTTTCGCTACCAAATAATAAACAATCATTTTTTTTGAAACTAACTTTACTAAAATTTTTCTTTGCAAATTTTGTAAAAGCATAAATTTCATTGAAGTTTATTGATTTCAAGCATAAATCTAGGCTGTTATAAATAAAAAAATCAGTATCCTTTTTGTAATCTAGACCTGCTCTTTTAAGCGTGTTGTCATTAAGATTAAAACCTAACGGTTTTATTAAGTGCAATGTTGTTCCAGTATTGGCGGCTAATCTCATAATATTTCCTGTATTAGGAGGAATTTCGGGGTTAAATAAAATTATGTGGAACATATACTTTTTCTCTATTATTTGTTCATTAAGTAACCAAAAGTTTTTGGGTTAATCTAATGTTTCTTTGAGTATATATTTGAGAATTCTAATAACCTGATGTTGGTTTTTTGCTACAGCAGCAGCAGCAGCATCAACTTCTTTGAGTGCATGTTGATGTTCCTCATTATGAATTACTATAATTGATTTATTGAGAGCAGCTGCGTACCCTGCATCAAATGCAGCATTCCATTGCTTATATTTCTCTCCAAATTTAACAACAACAATGTCACAATCTTTTATTGATTTTCTTGTTTTTATAGAATTTATATTTGCACCTTTGTTATCTTTCCAGAAGTTTTTTTCTTCGTTACCTAGAATTTCAACTCCACAATTATCCGAAGCTTTGTGATTTGTAATTGGGGAGGAAAAAGAAATTTCTAAATTTTCTTCATTACATAAATTTATTATTTCTTGGCGCCAGTCACTATGAATTTCACCTGAAAGATATACGTTTAACATTTCTAACTCCTTTAAATTTTATTTTGAGGTAATAGTTTGGGTGCTTTTGTCATTGTAATAGCTAAAGATATACTTGCAACAATAGCAATCACAAACATTCCAAATAAAATTATATCATAATTAATATGTAGGTCTAAAAGTTTGCCAATAACGGCAGGGCCAATCGCTGTTCCAAAAACCATTGTAGATGTCGATAAAGATCTTACAGACCCCAAATTTTTAGTTCCATAATATGTTGGCCAAAAGGTTCCCCCAATCGTCATTGCTAAACCTTGTGTCATTCCTAAACATGCTAGCCCAAACATAGCGTTTATGTAGGTACTACTGTAAGAAAAGATCAGTAAACCTAACGCCATAGGAATATGGTAGAATGGTAAAATTTTCTCAACACCAAATTTGTCAAGTATCCACCCTGAACTCAAAGTAGTTAAGATTGACATTCCAGTATAAAAAGGGAATAGAGCGGTAAAAGAAATTAAGGACCAGTTTTTTACTTCAGTAAGATGAACCATGTTAAAAAAGAATGCAGTTGAAAAGATTGGAGGGATTAAAAATGGAACTATTACCGCCCAGAAAACCCAATTATTAAGAACTTCTTTTCTTGTCCAATGCTTGTGACTCATTCCTAGTTGATTAGTCATATTTTCCTGTTTACTATTTGGTGTTCTTTCGTTAGAAAGAAGATATAATATGATTGGCAATATCAACAACAGTATTATCATTCCAATTATCCAGCTGTTTCTCCAACCTATGATCGCAAATAAACTTACAAATATAACGGGGAAAATTGCTTCACCAATTGAAAATCCCATAATTGAAACTGATAATGCCTTTCCTTTATTTTTGCCAAACCATTTACCTATAGCAACAGCAGGTATATGAATAAGCATTCCTTGTCCAAAAAATCTCAATCCAAAAATTATAAAAGGAAGAATCCAAACTACACTAATAAATGTCATAGATAGGCAAAGTAAACTTAGTGAAATAATGACAATTTTTATATTTAAAGTAATTTTATATTTATCGATATATCCACCAAAAACTAGCATTGCAATTGCTGAGGCTAAGGTTCCACCTGAATAAATAAATCCCCAATCCCCATGAGATAAATCAAACGATTGTCTTATTTCTCCTGCAAATAATGAAATAAAAAATGTTTGTCCAAAACATGAACAAAAATATAGAAAGGCAGTTGCTACTAACCATTTAGCATTCTGTTTTAAAAAATTCATTAAGATCCATTTAATTCATTATATTATGATTATATGATCCTTAAATAAAATTAAGGCAATAGTTTAAATTTTTAATTCGCCTATCTCTTCATTTTCTAAGCTGAGAAAAGTATCTGTTGGGTTGCCAATTCTTCCATACCCGTTCCATACTTTAAAACCAAATAATTCTTTTTGATAATCATTGAGTTGTGAAAAAATTTCTTTTTTTATTCCTAATGTAAAATTCTCTTGAGGTCTAAACTGTGGACCACAAAAAGTTATTAATATAGCTAATCTTTCTTCTTTAGAGATATTTGCACCAGTTCCATGCCACACTCTACCGTCTGTTATTATTGCGCAGCCTGGAGGACCTTCTGCAGATATAGTTTCAATATTTTTATCAATATTTTTATCAGGATGGCGACCAAATAAGTGAGAACCCGGCACTATCAAAGTGCCGCCGTTTTCTCTAGTCATACCATTTAACATAATTAATACATTTGAAACTGCAGGCCTCGATATAAGTTCATTATTATTAGAAATATCCCTATTAACTTTTATATTAAATTTTTTTCTGTCTATAGAGCCTGAAGGTAAAAAATCTTCGTTTCTTCTTACAGGGTCAGGCAACCACCATTGATCAGTATGAAGGTCCATGGCAATGCCTCCTGGCTTCGCTATATTTGCTCCAAAGCTAGAGATTAGATACTCATTACCAACTACTTGTTTAATACATTCGACATAATTGTGTAGTTCTAAAATTTCTAAAAAAACTTTTCCTTTATTAGGTAACATCCATACTCTTTGGTTTATGCCTGTATTATTTTTGTTTTTATCAAATTCCCCCCATTTTTTAGTTTTACTGCCATCTTCATATGCAATATTTAATTTCTTTTCAGCTGCTGCCTGCTCTACTAATCTTTCCAAAACCTTTTTATTAAGATCAGCAGGAATAGCGTTTTCTAAAAGGCAGTATCCCCATTTTTTAAGATTTTTTTTGGCAACCTCAATTAATTTTGTGGGTTTAGGATAATTTTTATTCAATTTATAATTCTCCCTTGAAAACTAATTGATTAAAACTTCTACATTAAATTAAATCTAAATTTGCTAATGCATTTTTAACCAACTTTTTTTGATCATTCGTAGCTGGTGCAGTTGGTCTTCTTGCAAATCCACTCTCAAGACCTTGAAGCTTTTGAGCATATTTACATAAAGAAGGCATATTATCTAAACCAATTGCATCCCATAATGGCATTAATCTTTCATGAAGGTCTTTTGCTACGTTCCAATCCTCTCCAATTACAGCATTCCATAATTTGACTGATGGTCCAGGGGCTGCCGTCAATATTGCAGCAATAGATCCAGGAGCGCCAAGTTGGTATGAGGAGTATAGGAGTGCGTCAACCGCACTAAAAATCATATTTTCAGGTTTTGCTCTTCTTATTAAATCAGCAAAAAGTTTCATATCTCCCGCACTTTGTTTGACCCCTAACACACCAGGAACTTCATCCATTATTCTTAAAAGTAAATCAGGAGACAAATAACACCATGGGACAACGTTATAAATAAGAATAGGAATTTGGCATTCCTCATGTATTTCTTTGAAATGTCTAACCATAGCGTCATCATCTGGTCTAAATAGATAACTAGGTGGTGTTATTTGAAGCGCAGAGACATTTAAAGATTTCACAGATTGGCCTCTAGCTATTACTTCAGAAGTTGAATTGGCAATTATTCCAGCAACTAAAGGCACTCTATTGTTTAATGCTTCTGATGTTTTTTTCATGAGAGATATATATTCGTTTCTATTTAAAACATGTCCTTCACCTGTGCTCCCTCCAGCAGCTAATCCATGGACACCGTTTTCAATTAACCAGTCGACTTGAGGCTTTATCAAGTTTAAGTTAATTTCTCCATTTTCAGCAAATGGAGTTGTGAAAGGCGCGATAATACCTTTTAGCTTGGTCATAATTCTCTTCTCCCTAGAGTTTTATTGATTCTTAAATTAGTATAATTTAATAAATTATAAAAATTAAGATAAAAAACAAAGGATATAAGTTTAGAAGACTGTCATGATTATAGATAAAGAAACAAAAATTTTCCTAGAGCAGCGTGTTAAAAACAACTCTAAACTTCATCATTTATTAAAGCCAAAAGAACTTAGAGAAGAACGTTTAAGACAGTTAAAAGAAGATAATTTGTTTCCTCCTAAAATATCTACTTTTAAAAATATAAAAATAAAGAGTAGATTTGATAAGAACATCAATTTGAGGTTTTATTTTCCTAAGAATTACAATTATAATATTAAAACCCCAATCATCATTTTTTTTCATGGTGGTGGGTTTGTAATGGGAAATTTAGAGACACATGATTACACATGTAGATCTATTTGTAATGAATCAGAAATGATAGTTGTTGCAGTTGATTACAGTCTTTCTCCAGAGTATAAATTTCCTTATGCCTTGTGTGAGTCAAAGGACGTGCTCCAATGTTTAACTGATTTTGAAAATGAATTTAATATAGACCTTAATAATTTGTTTGTTTGTGGAGACAGTGCAGGAGGTAATTTAGCTACAGTATTAGCAATTAATTCTTCTAAAAAAAAAATTATACCTATTCAGGGGCAGATACTAATATACCCTTGCGTTGATTTAACCTTAACTATGAAGTCTATGGATATAAATTTGAATGGAATGACTCTGACATATGACACCATGAATTATTTTATTAGTCATTATTTAAAAAGTAAAAAAGAATCAGTTAATTGGGAAGCTTCACCGTTGTTTAGTAGTGATTTTAAGAATATGCCTGAAACATTCATCTTTGCCGCAGGGTTGGATCCACTTTTAGATGAGGGAATAGCATATAAAAAGAGGTTAGAATATTTTGGTAATAAAGTGACCTATAAATTATACCCAGGGCAAATCCACGGTTTTTTATCAAATTCAAAACATTTTCCAAAATCAATTGAATGTATAAAAGAAATAGGACGTGCTGCAAAAGTAATGTTAGTTAGTAGAAGTGCTTAAATGAAAAACGTAATTATATTTGGTGGATGTGGTTTTCTTGGCAGTTGGATTGCAAAATCACTTTTAAAAAAAAACCTTAAGTTAACTATATTTGATCTTAGCATTAAAACAAAATTACTTAAAAATCTGATAGGTAATGAACTTAATAAGATAGATTTTATTGAAGGTGATATTACTGATTTTGAAGTGGTTTTAAAAGCAACTAAAGACATGGATTATATTTTAAATTTAGCAGGTTTAATGACACCAGATTGTAGTTCTAATCCGTCTTTGGGAGCTGAAGTAAATGTTAAAGGTTCAATTAATATTTTTGAGGCAATAAAAAAAAATAATATTAAATTTCTTATTTATACTAGTAGTGGTGGAGTTTATGGTAATGAAGATAAATATAATCCTTTCCCTGAAACACATTATGGTGCTTTTAAATTAGCAGTTGAAGGAATTGCTAGAGCCTATTTTAATGAATCTCTTATTTCTAGCGTTGGATTAAGGCCATTTGTAATTTATGGGCCTGGAAGAGAAATCGGTGGAACTGCAGGTGTCTCATTGGCTTGTAAAGCTGCTAAACAAAATCTTGAGTACACTGTAGGTTTTTCAGGAAAGGCTGGGTTTGTCTATGTTGAAGATGTTACAAATTTAGTCGAAAGATTAATTGATAAAGCTCCTGTTGGAGCATTAACTATAAATGTTAATGGAATAACAGCTAGCGTTGAAGATTTCATTTCTATAATTAAAAAAAATATTCCAGATGCAAAATTAACATTAAATGGTAAACCAATTAGTGTCGTCGAGGAAATCCTTGGAAGAGAGCCTTCTAAAATTTTTAAGGATTTTAAATACACTTCACTTGATTATGGAATAAATAAAACAATTAATTTTTACTAAAATACTGAAAGATAAAAATCATATGCCCACAAAATTTTCTTCAAATACTAAGGGCATTCTTTTTATTGTATCATCGATATTTTGTCTTTCATTAATGGATGGATTTACTAGATATTTAACAGAATATTATAATGTTATTACTATAAATATGTTTCGATATTTTTTTTTATTTTTATTTGTAATCGCAATAAATAGCGTAGGAAATAAAAGCGTTATTATGGTATCTAAGAGTAAGTATAAAATTATACAAATTATTCGTGGTACTGTTTTAGCGGTTGAAATGTGTTTTGCACATTATCTTTTTTTGAAAATAGGACTTATTGAAACTCATGCTATTTTCGCAAGTTGTCCGCTCATTGTAGCAGCATTATCTGTATTTTTTTTGGGAGAAAAAGTTGGGTGGAGAAGATGGTGTGCAATTCTAGTTGGTTTTGTTGGTATCTTGATTATGCTAAGGCCTGGATCCAAAGTATTTGATCCATTATCTTTAATTGCACTTGCGTGTGCTTTTGCCTTTGCGGTTTATCAAATTTTGACAAGATATGTATCTAGTGATGATACTCCTGAAACTAGTCTTTTCTATATAGGAATAACTGGTTTTGTTATACTTGGTTTAATAGGGCCATTTTTTTATACTTCAATACAAGATTTACATTGGTTATGGTTACTTGTTGTTTGTATGCTTGGTGCTGGTGGACACTTTCTTATGATTAAGGCATTCAAGCATAGTGAGGCTTCTGTATTGCAACCATTTACCTATCTTCAATTAGTTTTTGTTTCTATAATTGGTGTTTTATTTTTTAAAGAAAAGTTAGAAACTGAAATATTAATTGGAGCCTTCATAGTTATAGTAGCGGGATTGTTTACTTTCTGGAGAGAGCACTTAAAAAATCAACAGATTTAAGGAGATATAAATTGTCTAAATTTAAATATGAAAATATTTTGTTGACAGGAGCTGCAGGCGCGCTTGGAGGACAATTAAGAGAGACACTTTCCCAGAAATGTCAATTATTAAGAATATCAGACAAAATTAATCTAAATAAAAAATTTGATAATGAGGAAATACAACAAGCTGACTTGTCTTCGGCAGAAGCTATTTTCAAACTTACCAAAAAAATTGACTGTGTGGTTCATATGGGAGGGCAAAGCTTAGAGGGTTCATGGGACAGTGTCCTAAACTCTAATATTATTGGGATGTATAATTTATATGAGGGTTGCAGAAAAAATAATGTGAAGAGAGTAATTTGGGCTAGCTCAGTTCATACTGTTGGTTTTTATCCAAGAACTGAGGTTATCGATAATAAGGTAATGCCAAGGCCAGATAGTAACTATGGATTATCAAAAGTTTTTGGAGAATCATTAGCTCAATATTATTGGGATAAGTATAAATTAGAAACAGTTTCGATTAGAATTTATTCGTGTTTTGCTGAACCTAAGGATCATAGAATGTTATATACATGGTTAAGTTATAATGATTTAAGAAGCCTAGTTATATCATGCATGAATACTTCAAATGTTCAGCATTCGATAATTTTTGGAGTGTCAAATAATGATTTTATATTAGTTGACAACAAATATGCCAAGCACATTGCTTATAAACCAAAAGATAATGGTGAAGAGTTTAGGAAAAAAATAGAAGATAATGAAGGTTTTATTGATTCGAAAGATCCTCTTTTAACTAATCACGGTGGTTATTTTGTCTCAGCAGGTCATTTTGATGATGATTAAATTCACTTTTTTTAATTTTTGATGATTTTGTTTTTATTAATATAAATGTAGAATATTTTAATTCTACGACATTTATATTTTTTTAACTGAGTCTTTAAGTCTAAGCACTGACTAGAAATTAATTAGAATTAAAAAAGTATAAAAATTTTGTTAACGTATTAATCATATTTACAAAATAATTTTTCATTAAGAAAAAAATATTTGAAAATATATTAATTTTTTCTTGCCTTTATCTTAATAATTGAGAAGATACGACTCAATTGGAAACAGTCAATGTTTCTTGAGTTGGGTTATTTTTGGGGAAATAATAAACTTACTCGATGATAGCCTTTATTTTAATACTAGGGAGGAATTCTATG
>QCHB01000002.1 GCA_003278095.1 SAR116 cluster bacterium AG-390-L20
AAATCCTGCATAACAAGAATTAGGTTCAATTAAAGTAATTAAAGTTCTAGATGTAAGGTCTATTCTTTTAAAAACTCTTGTCCAAAAGTATGAAATTTCATTCATTAACCAAAAGTTTTTATAGGTTTCAAATAACTTGTCATAGGATAAAACTTTAGAGATTTCACCAGACGTTTTGAAAACTATTATTCCAATTTCTAATTCGTTAAATCTTAAATTTAAGATAGTATCATCTAATTCTCTAGCACATTTCAAAAGCCAAAAATCATCACCTTGGGATAGAATTTCACTTAAATTTTCAGGAGCATCTTCAAGAGGGGCATTAATGGTAATTGTAGCAGATTTTTTTTCTCTATCAATTTGGACAGATAATGTCGAATATGTAATCTCTTCATTACTAACAGTAGTTTTTTGTAAATTGTTAAGCTGAACAC
This sequence comes from SAR116 cluster bacterium AG-390-L20, assembly GCA_003278095.1. Taxonomy (GTDB): domain Bacteria; phylum Pseudomonadota; class Alphaproteobacteria; order Puniceispirillales; family Marisalimonadaceae; genus Marisalimonas. The sequence continues at coordinate 435 of QCHB01000002.1, forward strand.
CTACTAAATTTTCATTTTGATTTTTATTGCAAGACTTATTCTTAATCAATGAATTAAGTTCATCATTTAAAGAAGTTTTTTTAGTAATCGTGTCAACTAAACGCCATTCTTTTGCTTTTTTTGCTTTGACACCTTCTTCCATAGTACAAAACACATCTGCAAGATCTCTTCTGATTTTTCTTTTATCAGTGAGTCTGGTCAAGCCTCCTGTACCTGGAAGTACAGCTAAAAGGGGAACTTCAGGCAACGATATACTTGAAGATCCATCATCTAATAAAATTATATGATCACATGCCAAGGCAAGCTCATAACCACCTCCAGCGCATACGCCTTCAACTAAACATATAAAGAATTGAGATGCTTCTTTGGAAGAGTTTTCTAAGAAGTTTCTAGTTTCATTAGTAAATTTACAAAAATTTACTTTATGAGCATGATCTGATGATGCAAGCATCTTAATATTAGCGCCTGCACAGAATGCTTTTTCATTACCAGATTTTATAATTATTGAACTAATTTGAGGATGCTCAAATCTTAATCTTTGAACTGCGTCTGATAATTCAATATCCACACCTATATCATAACTATTTAGTTTTAATTTATATCCCTCAAAAAAACCCTTATCCTCATCCACTTTCATTATTAAAAAAGCAGTATTTTTTTCAAATTTTAATTCCCAATGATTATATATTTCAGGGTATGTTTCAAAATTTATTTTAGGTTTCATTTATCTTCTCGATTTCCAAAAAACTAACTTATTATTAATGATATGATAAGTCTATAAAAGTTTTTTTATGAATTGGTCAATATGTTTGATCGTGGCATCTGGGTATTCATAAAATGGGTTATGTCCACAATTTTTAATAATAATTTTTTTTAATGTAGAATTTAATTTGTCTTCCAGTATTTTCACCTGGTTTAGTGTTCCATAGGGATCATTAGTACCTTGTATCACTAAAATTGGAGTTTTTATTTTTGATAAATGATTTGAAATATTCCATTCTTTAAATTTGGGGCTTAACCAAACATTACTCCAACCAAAAAATGCATTATCTACATCATCATGATATTTTTCTAATTTAGATTTGAGTTTCTTATTTTTATATTGATCAATAGTTTCTTCAATAGCTTTAATACTTTCATTTTCAACAAAAAAATGTGGAGCTATTAAAATTGTCCCTAGCAAATTTTTAGTTGACTTATTAACGCTTCCAATAGCTGCTATGGTTCCGCCATCACTATGACCAACTAAAAAATATTTGTTGATAGATAGTTTTTCTAAAATAGTAGGTAAATATTTTTCAGCTTCAATACTCATATAATTAGTTGGTCTAGGTAATTTAGCATTTGACGATTTTCCATATCCAAATCTTGAATAAACTAAAATATTTAACTTTGTTTTTTCATGAAGTAATTTTGGTATATTTCGCCACATAGCTATAGAGCCTAAGCCCTCATGTAACAAAATTAAAACAGGACTATTATTAGAAAAGTTTCCTAAGGTAATATACTCAATCTGTTTTTCTTCGATATCTAAAAAAGATGGTTTCATTTAAACTACTTAATAAATTATCTTAATTTAAATCTTTGCACTTTACCGGTAGCTGTTTTAGGAAGTTCACTAACAAAATTAATCCATCTTGGATATTTCCATTTTCCAACTTTGTTTTTTACGTGCTCTTTCAAAATCTCTTCTTTGTCAGTTTTATTTATATTTTCGTTCAAAATAACAAAAGCACATGGTTTATCTAGTCCTTCATTGTCTTGTTTAGCAACTACAGCTGCCTCCAAAACTAAATCATGCGAAACTAGGGCCTGTTCCACTTCAAATGGAGAAATCCATATTCCACTTACTTTAAACATATCATCCGTTCTACCACTATAAATATATTTCTCATTGTTAAGTTTTTCATATTTATCTCCTGTTCTTGTCCACTCTCCTTCAAAAGTATTTCTTGATTTTGTTAGCTTGTTCCAATAACACATAGCAGATGATTCACCTTTAACAAGCAATTCCCCAATTTCACCAACGGCCACATCTTCACCATTTTCATCAACTAATTTTAAATCGTACCCTGGCACAGCACTTCCTGATGTACCATAAGTTATATCGTTAGGTTTATTAGATAAAAATATATGAAGCATTTCAGTAGAACCAACACCATCTAGAATATCAATTCCTGTAATTTTTTTCCAATCAGTTCCAATCTGGAATGGTAGAGCTTCTCCTGCAGACACACATATTCTTAAATTTTGGTATTTTACTGGAGTTTTTTTTAGTTTTGCAGTCATAGCAGCATAAATAGTTGGGACAGCAAATAAAATAGATGGTTTCATCAACATCATAACTTCATTCACAGTATCGGGTGTTGGTCTAAGTGGATATAGTGCAGTTGTTGCTCCAACTCCCATTGGAAATGTCATAGCGTTGCCAAGGCCATAAGCAAAAAAAAGTTTGGCTACTGAGAATACAACATCACTTTCTTTAATATCTAAAACTTTAGAAGCATATGTTTCGAAAGTGTTTAGAAGACTTCCATGAGCATGTATTACCCCTTTGGGTTCTCCAGTTGACCCTGACGAATACAACCAAAAAGCAGATTCATCTTTTGACACAATTATTGGTTTTTTTTCGACACATTTTTTAATTTCTTTTTTAAAATTTTTAAACTGTTCATTATTTCTATTTTTACCAATTATAAAAATATTTTCGATTTCACTACAAATTTTGGTTGAACCAGTTATTAATTTAATGAGCTCTTCAGAAATAAATATTGTATTAGCTCTGCAATCCTCTAATATTGTTTCGATTACTTCTTTCGATAAAAGAGTATTAATAGGAACTGGAATCACTCCAGCTTTTAAACATCCCCAGAAAATTATTGGAAATTCAATTTGATCTAAAACCAACATTAATACCCTTTCTTCTCTTCGAACATTAAACTTTGTTAACAGATCAATAATTTTATTTGTTTCTATAGATAATTCTTTATAGGTTATACTTCTTCCGTCAGGTATGGCTTCAACAAAAACATTTTTACTTTCAATTTTTGAGTTTAGATGTCTATCAATAAAATAATAAGATGCATTTGCTTTATTTATCTCTTTGTTATTTGACATAATTGTGTTGCCCCCTTTTTCCTCTATAAATTTAAATATAACTTATAAGAAATTCTATATGAATTAATTGATATAAAATTTGATTTTTAATATTTAATAATATTTAAATTATTTTTCTTACCTTCTGTACAGAGCAGTCTTTATGGTTTTTAGACCTATCTCTCTAACAATATCTCTTTTATATCTATCAGTACTGTATTGGTCATTTGTTGTATTAAGATCCCACGCAAAATCGTTTAAACTATCCTCAATTTGATTTAAATCGGTAGTTGACCATTCTATTGATGTCATTTTTTCACTAACACCGCCAACAACAAATCTAATAAAGTTTTCACCAGCAATAACTGCAAATGATGCCATTGCAAAGTCACCATATTTTTCTGATATTTCTTTAAATGCATATCCGGTATTTTTTTTTGACTTAGGTATTATTATACTTTTAATAATTTCATTAGATTTTCTCGATGTTAACAAAGGGCCTAGAAAAAAATCCTCTGCATTTACAATCCTTTGAGAAAATACACTCGATAATTTTAATTTTCCTTGAAGAGCAATAAAGCATAAAGGTATTTCAGAGCTTGGATCTGCATGACATAATGATCCAACAACTGTACCTCTTGCTCTATGCTGTTGATGACCTACATATGGAAGACATTCAAATAACAAGGGAAACTCTTCTTTTGTTTCTATTCTTTTTTCTAGTTCAATTTGCCTGTATAAAGCACTAATCTCAATATCAAATTTATTATTAATTATTGGAACATCGTTTTTAATAGAATTTATATCTATTAAAATTTTAGGTTTAGCTATCCTCATATTTAACATTGCTATAAGAGATTGTCCTCCTGCAAGAATTTGTGAATCCTCTCCATATCTATTCAAGCCTTCTAAGGCTTCATGCCAAGTTTCTGGTTGGAGAAGGTCAAAAGAGGATGGTTTCATTTAAACTTCCTCAAAAATTTAATAAAACTATACCATAAACTAGATTTTTCATATTTTGGAGAAACTGCCTTATTTAAGCGATCAAAGAATTGATTTATTATAATTTTTGAAGCTGTATTTAAAAAACGCCCACCAACTGCAGCTATTTTTCCTGAAATATTAATATTATATTCGTATGATAACTTTGTAGTGTTTGTGTTCAGAGATTTCAGTTTTACTATACCTTCACCACTAGCTATCCCTAATGGTCCACTAGCCCTTCCAATAATTCTTAAACTTTCAGGTTTTGATAAATCTGTTAATTGAGCAGAAAAGTGATATTCACCCGTAATAGGACCAAAATTAATTTTAATCTTTCCTTCATATAAACAAGAATCCGTGATTTTTATGTCTTCATAAGTTGGCAATGTTTTTGATAAAATTTTAGGATCTAATAAAAATGTCCATACTAATTCACGCTTTTGTTCTATTAAATAATTTCCATTGCCATTAATGAGGTTGTTTTTAGATTGAGTGGTATTTAAAAAATTACCTTGATTATTTTTTCTACGTTTTTTTTCTGTTTTGTCTATATGTGTATAACCATGTACCTTAGAGTGTGTTAATGGAAGTGTAACATTATCTAGTTTTAATGCGTCACAGGCAGCGTTTGCAATAGCCACTGGGGTTGACATGCAATTACCTTCACCTAAGCCTTTTGATCCCAAAGGTGTAAATGGGCTTGGAGTTTCAATATGAATTATTGTTGGTGTGATTATTTCTTTTGTAGAAGCAAGTAGATAATCTGCAAATGTACCTGCTAAAAAAGAGCCATCAGCCGTATATTTAAACTCTTCATATAGTGCTGCTCCTACGCCATGAGCAAATGCTCCATATATTTGGCCGTTAGCAAGAAGAGGATTGATAATTTTTCCAGCATCATGACCTGTAATATACCTGTCAATCTTTGTCTTTCCTGTCATAGGATTTATTCTTAGGCCACATACATCAAAAACAAACCCGTAAGCTAGTGAACCGTTAATTTGATCTTTATTATTTGGAGGTGAAAGTTGTGGAGGTGTCCAATGAATAGTTTCCCTTAATCCATTTTCACAATTTTCTGGAAGATTTCCTGGAGACCAATGAGCAGCGCCTACTAATCTGTTAAAAGATATTTTATTGTCGGAGTTATTTTTGTCTAGAACATAATTATTCTCAAAAATAATATTTTCCTCGATAGAATTTAATTTTGAGGATGCAATTTTCAATAATCTTTTCTTAAGTTTTTCTGCTGCCAGAAAAGTTGTACCTGCAACCGCGCCTGCAAATCTACTAGAATAGTTTCCTGCCGCAATCGACCATGCATCTTTTTGGGTGTCAAGTTCTCCGTTTACTAGGATATTTTCAATATTTATTCCAAAAACATCAGCAACAATTTGAGACAAGACTGTTTTATGGCCTTGACCTTGTGGTATACTATCGCACGTTACATAAACGCCACCTGTCGGTCCTATAGTCACAGAAGCACTTGTAATAGCTCCTCCTTTATGACCTGTTTTTTCTCTTTCTTTAAAAGGAACGGCTGTTGTTATATAACCCATATTTGATATAGAAGGCTCCACGATGGCAGAATAACCGATGCCATATAGATCACCTTCTTCAATTGCTTTTTTTTGACGGATTTTTATTTCTTTAAATTGATCAGATTTAAGTACTTTTTCTATTAATTTATTATATTGACCAGAGTCTAACAGGGCGCCCGATGCTGATTGATAAGGAAAATCTTTATCATTTACTAAATTTAATTTTATTACTTTCAAACGATCTAAATTTAATTCTGCAGCGATATTATGAACTAATCTTTCAAGTGCATAATAATGTTGGGGACCACCAAAACCTCTATTTAGCCCTGTGGGTGTTTTATTTGTAACAACAACTCGATTTCTACAAAAAATATTATCTATTAAATACGCTCCAGCTAAATTTCCATGCATTCTATACAATGAAGCTGGTTCTGGAGCTCTAAGATAAGCGCCAACATCATCAATCTGATCATAATTTAATGCTAATATTTTTCCATTTTTTTTAACGGCGGCTCTTATATTTGTAACTCTATTAGTAGCAGAAGAGGCTGCAGTTAAGTGTTCGATTCTATCTTCAACCCATTTTATATTTTTACCAGATATTTTAGAAGCTAAACTGGTCAAAACCATCATTGGAAGAATTGCTTGTTTAATTCCAAAACTACCACCAGAATCTTGGTTCGAAATAAGTCTTAGTTTGTTTTCGTCTATGTCTAACGATCTTGATATAACAGAATGAAGACTAAATGGACCTTGAAAATTTGATTGTATGGTATATTGATTGCTCTCAGGATTATAATTGCTTTGAACAATAAATCCTTCTAAAGGTGTGCAACTATTTCTAGGGTATTCAATTTTTAACTTTACTATTTTATCTGCTTTTTCAAACGCTTGATTAGGGTTTCCATAACAAAACTCTCTGTCACTTAAAACATTAGTTTTAAGTTGATTATGTACTTTTGGACTGTCATCTAAAGTTGCTTTATATGTATCAATAATAGGCTCCAATTGTTTATATGAAACCTTAATATTTTCAATTGCATCCTCAGCTATATACCTATCTTTAGCTAATACTAAAGCTATTGGTTCGCCAACGTATCGAACAAATTCAATAGCACAAGGCCATACCTCAATATCAACACGAAGAACGGATAACAATGGTTTGGAAATTTTAGCAAACATGTTTCCATCAATAATTGAATGAACTCCCGGAATAGCAAGAGCTCCTGATGTGTCTATGTTAACGATTTTACCAGATGCATATGAAGATCTTAGGACTGCCACGTGTAATGTACCTGGTGGATGACCTATATCATCACCAAACTGTCCTTTTCCAGAGATTAATGTATCATCCTCTGATCTTTCAATACTTGAACCAATATAACAATCATCAATTTTAGTAATAGTCTTTTTCATTGAATTTAAGTCTCTTTAGTAGCCTTTATAAACAGGCTTTCTTTTTTCAACAAAACTCTTAACTCCTTCATTAAAATCATCAGAGCTTCTTAATCTTCCATAAGTTTCACCCTCTAATTCAATTGCTACGTGTAGAGGGGCGTCTTGTGATGTATTTAATACTGTTTTAATTGCTCTTTGTGCAAGTGGTGAAACAGAACAAAGTTCATCGACTAATTTCGAAATTGTTATCTCAAGTTTATCTTTTTCTACTACTTCAGAGGCTAACCCCCAATTAAAAGCTTCTTCTCCAGAAATTTTCTTACCTCTCATAATCATATCTTTAACACGAGATAATCCTATCATTCTAGCTAATCTTACCGAGCCACCTGACCCCGGTATCATACCGATTTTCATTTCTGGAAGTGATAATTGGGCACATTTAGTAACAATTCGGAAGTCACACGCTAATGAAAACTCTAAACCAACTCCAAAACAATAACCTTGGATAGCTGCAATAACAGGTTTTCTTATTTTTTCTGGTGTCATAACATTTTGAGCAAGCATCGTAAGTGTTTCTGGCGTCTCTTGCATAAAACCTTCAATGTTACCACCAGACGAAAAATGATCTCCATCTGCACGCAAAACAACTATTCTAATTTCTTCATTTTTATCTAGATCTCTTAGAGATTGAGCTATTTGAATTCTTTGAGAGTACTGAATTATGTTTAATGGTGGTCGAGATAAAATAATGTCACCTCGTCTTTTTTCTTGATTTATTTCTACCCTAAAACCGTCAAATTTACTAATTATACTAGACAATTATAACTCCTAATTTATCAATTATGTTTTGGTGGATCATATTTATCCATTATGTTATCTACTACACCATCAAAATAATCCCATGGAGTTTCTCTGTAACTATGATTTTTAATTATAAAGGAAGCTCCAGCATAAAATTTTTCATATTGTTGTTGTCTGCCTGCAAATTCTGAACCTACTACATCCCACGCCAATTTGAATAGTTTCATTCTAGAAATTGCATCCATTTGAGGGGTTTGGAAATATGTTTCAAATTCTTTTTTAAGTTTTTTATTTTTAACAACGTTTATGCTTGCAGGCATTTGAAAGACACCTCCTCCACAAAGTGTCCTTAATTCATCAATAATTGTAGTATAGTTCTCTGTGCACCAGTTAAGAGCTGCATACATCATTCTTCTGTTAAAAGTCATATGATTTTCCGGCCAATTTTCTGCAGCTTCAATTTGTCCGTGTATCATGCCGGAAAGGTTTGCTTCCAGAGAAGACATTTTTCCTAGTGTTTCTTTTACTGCGGGCACTTGATCAGCTCCAGTTGCTTTTGCAACTTTATTACATAAGCCAGTAATTAATTCCATCTTTGACCAATACCTAACGTTGGCTTGGTGATTACCATAGCAATGTGCTGGAGTTTTTATATAAATTTCTCGAGCTAAAATTGCGTCGTCCATTACAAATATTCTGTCCCAAGGCACAAGTACATTTTCACACATCACCAATACATCTGTTTCGTCCAAATTCCATGATAAAGGTGAATCAAATTGATTAGCATAGTGGGTTGAAAGAGGTTGACGCATCCATAGTGATAACCCTTTTATGTTACATGGTATTGCACATGTAATTGACTGTTTTATCTGATCTGGTGCAAGAGGGACTAAATTACCAATCCAAATTTCATTTGCAAAAACAGCACTAGTTGCAAGCATTTTCATACCCGATATCACTACACCTTCATCATTCTCATCGATAACAGACAAAGTTGGAATTGGAAGGTTTTGCTTTTGATAAAATTTTGGATTTCTTGCAGCTTGTGGCGGAACCACAGCATAAGAAGTAAATATATCATTTGATTTAATATGATTATAGTAATTAAGTAGGTTTTTCTTAAACTTATATTTTCCAGTGTCAAAAATATCTGGGTTTGTTGACATTCCTGTTACAAAACTTGCAACATGGTCCATAGAACGTCCCATCATTCCAGATGTTTGGTCAGCAATAATTTTATGTGCAACAGATCTTTTTCTTAAATCATTTTTACTTTTTGCTTGTAAGAACCAGCTAGAAAAAATTTCTCCATTTTCTTCAAATGTTAATTCATTTTTATATTTATTTTGATGTTTAATATCATACAATTTAGCTACAGTTTTTGCAGCATTCTTAAATGCAGGATGAGTTGTTACATCATTAATTTTTTTATCACCAATATATACTACTCTTCCATCTTTTAATTGATTTAAATGTTGATCTCCTGTCTTAATCATTTTTGAAATCCTTTGAAGTTAAAATTCTTTTGTATTTTTATAATAATGTAACTCGAAGAGAATACAGCCATTTTCCGATTTAAATGGTCCATGATAAACACCTGGAGGTCTACATGCATAAGTAGATCCTTTGAATTGTTTACCACCACTGCCATTTTTATCATTTCCTACAATTAAGTCGCCTGTAACTAAATAGACTTCCTCCCAGTGATCATGAATAAACTGTTCAGTAGTATAGACACCTGGGTCAAATTTTAATAATCTAGATCTACTTCCTGTTTTTTTAATTTCGTCAATATCAGAGGCTAAAATTTGCTGTTTTATTCCAGATGGATACCCTGTAGGAGTATGCCAATTTTTGTCTGATGATATTTTAGTAAACTCAATATGTGGTTTTTGTTTTAGCATAACTTTGCCTCTTAGTTTCAATATTTATTTATAAATCTATTTCATACTTACCTGATAACAATTTTCTTCTTAGTATCTTACCAGTTGGGGATTTAGGGATTTCTTTAACAAAAATATACTCTTTGGGCCTTTTGAAATTTGCCATTCCAGATTCTAAACAAAACTTATTTAACTCGTTATTTTCAATAGAACCTAAACGTTTTATAAATGCACAAATCTTTTGACCCCATTTTTCATCAGGAAGTCCAACAACTGCAACTTCTATTACGTTATTATTTAAAGATAATATGTTTTCTATTTCAATAGGTGAAACATTTTCTCCACCTGTAATTATCATGTCATCAACTCTTCCAGTAACAAAAAGATCTCCATCATTATCAAAATAGCCTAAATCACTAGTAAAATACCAATTATCTATGATTGATTTTTTATCAGCATCTGGTCTTTTTAAATAACCAGTAAATGCTTCTTCAGATTGAAGAGACGCTATAATTTCACCTTCAATATTTTTACCAACAGTTTTTTCAGGATTGTTAGAGCCAATTTCAACTATCTTAATTCTTTGATTAATTCCTGCTTTACCTGCTGATCCAGGTTTCTTGTTCGCTTTGCGATCAACTGTAAAAGTATATATTTCAGACGAGCCATAATGGTTGACAAGTTGAGAAGGATTAAAGGCATCCATAACTTTTTTAATAAGACCATTGTTCATAGGAGCTCCTGCAAAACCTAATTTTTTACAGCTTTTAACTTTGTTTTTTGAAAATTCACTATCTTCTATTAGATCATGGAAAAGGGTAGGTACTAGATATAAACAAGTTATACCAAATTTTTCTATAAGTGAAATAGCCTCTGAAGATAAGAATTTAGGCTGTGATATAAATGCTCCATTAATTAGAGACATAGAAATTAAAGATCTTATCCCCATTGTATGATAAAGAGGCATAACCCCAAGTGTCGTTTCACCTTCAATATACATGTTTTGTGCCACATGTGCTAAAGCAGAAGATCTTTCGGCAGAATGTGTTCTTGGGACTCCTTTAGGCTTACCGGTAGTCCCAGATGTATATAAAATTACAGAGATACTATCATTTTTTGCAGAAGGATAATTTTCACTTTTACCATTTTGTATTAAGTCATAGATATTTATAATTTTATTATTTTTATTACCAACAAAAATTTTAATAATTGATTGTGCATTTTTTGATTTACTTGTTTCATATAGACTTTCATCTTGGTAAATAATACATTTTGCTTCCGAATTCGTTATACAGAAATCAATTTCTTCAGTTTTCATTCGCCAATTTAAAGGAACTAATATTAAGTCATTTAACTGACAAGCCCAGTGAATAGTTGCTGCTTCAAAACTGTTTTGAAGTAATGTAATTACTTTATCTTTCTTCTTTAATCCCAAATGTTTTAAAGCACCAGCTAATTTGTCTATTTTAGAAAACCACTCTAGATAAGTATGTTTAAAATTATTACCTGCAATTGCAGTTGCTTTTGGATTTCTTTCAGTTGATGCTAAAAAAGATGATCCTAGATCAAGCATCTTTAAGCCTGTTCTTTTTATTCTCTATCACTTCTTTAACAGCATTTACAATACCAACATATCCAGTACATCGACAAATATTTCCACTTAAGATTTCTCTAATATTATTTTCATTGATTTCTTTAGGTGCAGTTTTCAAAAAAGCTGAAATTGTTATAAGAAAACCAGGGGTACAAAATCCACATTGTAAAGCATGATGTTTCTTGAATGCTTTGCGTAAATGGATAAAATCTTCATCAGTTGATAATCCTTCTACAGTAACTAAGTTGTGCCCATTAAGTTGTGAGGCAAACATTAAACATGACCTGATAGGTTCTCCATCTAACAAAACTGTACAGGCACCACAAATTCCATGTTCACAACCAACATGTGTTCCCGTTTCTCCAACAGTATGTCTTATAAAGTCACTTAATAAAGTACGATTATTTGTTTCAGTTGAAACATTTTTTCCATTTAAATTAAATTCTACATTTAATTTTGAATTTGACTTGTATAAAGGCATGATATTTCCTCATTATTGTATAAAGAGTAAAATAATGACAATTATTAGCAATATATTTTTTAGAATTTTAGTTTATTTGACCACGTTCAATTACAAAAGATTTATCTAGCATTCCTTTGTAATGTCCTGCATTACTTTCTGCAATAAGGGTAGTAACACCTTCTTTTTTTAAATCGTTTAATATATCAATTATTCTTTTAGCTAAGGCAGGAGCAATTCCTTCCGATGGTTCATCTAATAGCAATAACTTGCTCCCAACCATTAGAGCTCTAGATAATGCTATAAGCTTTTGTTGACCACCTGAAAGACTTGTTGAAGGTCGATCTTTTAGCTCTAATGCCTCTGGAATAATTTTATAAATCCATTCCAATCTCATTTTCCAATCCAAAATATTTGTAGCCCAAACTGGTGTTAAAATATTTTCCTCTGCTGACATAGATGGTATCAACTTTCTGTCTTCAGGCATGTATCCAATAGAAAGGTAGGCTCTTTTTTGAGAAGGAAGTTTTATTAAATTATTCTCTTCAAATATTAACTCACCAGATTTAGTAGGAAGTATGCCCATAATTGCCCTTAATAAGGTTGTCTTACCCGCACCATTTCTACCAATTAAACCAACCATTTGACCTTTTTGTAACTCTAAAGATACATCTTTTAGAATTTCAATTAATCCAATATTTACATTTATATTATTAATTTTTAACATAATTAAAATCCCAGAATCGTATCCTTTTAATGTCCTAAAACGTATTCAATAACCTTTTTATCTGATAATGCTTCCTTCGGAGGTGCATCACATATAATTTCTCCTTGATAAAAAGCAATAACGCGATCTACATATCTTTCAACAATTTCCATATCATGTTCAACAAATAGTACAGAAGTTTCAGTTTGTTTTAAGGCTGCAATTACGATATCCATAATCCCAAACTTTTCTTCAACAGAGACACCTGAAGTTGGTTCGTCTAGTAATATGACTTTAGGATTTCCAACAACAGCCATGGCAATATCTAATAATTTTCTTATACCCTGAGATAGTGTACTAACGATATTGTTACTTTGATCCATAATTTTATATAATTCTAAAATTTTATCACATTCTTTAGAAATTTCTTCATCAGCTATTGGATCTAACAGTGCTTTTCCACTTTTCTTTGATAGAGACATGGCTATCATTAGATTCTGCTTAACTGACATTGTCATAAAAACTTGACTTATTTGAAATGACCTACATAAGCCAATATGAGTTGCGTTTCTGGGCTCTATTCCTGTTATATCTTCTCCTAAAAACTCTATTTTACCACTAGTAGGTTTCAAATAACCTGTGATCATATTTACAAAAACAGTCTTACCCGCACCATTTGCACCAATTATACCTACAATCTCACCTTGATTAATTGAAACATTAATATCTTTAGCAGCAACAATTCCAGAAAAAGATTTGTTTAAGTCAGAAGCTTTTAAAACTGTATCATTTAACATTTTTTTTCTTTCCATAATTGAAAACTTTTTCTATGACGGACCATATACCCCCTGGAAAAAAGAAAATGATTGCAAGCAATGTACCTCCCACAATAGCAGCCCAAGCTTGTGGTGCCCATTCAAAAGCATAAGTTCTTATAAATTCAAATATAATAGCACCTATAAATGGGGCTAGAATGTTTCCCCATCCAGACATAATTGTAATAAATACTAACTCACCAGAAACATTCCAATTAACCATGGAATCAGGGTCAACTTGACCTAAGCTTGCTGCCATAAGCCCACCAGCACCACCTGCCAAACAGGCTGACATTACATATTTAATATGTATCGCTTTTTGGACAGAATAACCTAAGTATTCAACTCTTATTTCGTTATCTTGAATGGCAGTAGTTAGATGTCCTAGAGTTGATCTTAGATACGCTTGTATAGAAATTGCAGCACAGATAACAAAAAATGTAATTAAATAAAAGAGGTATTGCCTAGTTAATTCCATCCCTAAAAGTGTTGATGGAGAAATTGACATGCCGTCCGTAGATCCAAGAAATTCAGCTTTTGCTAACAAACCATACAAAACCATAGAAAAAGCAAGAGACAACATCGCAAAGAATATTTCTCTATATTTTCTTAAAATAAATCCAAGACAAAAACCTAATAGGCCTGCAGCAATTACAGCAATTGCAAATCGTAGTAAAATGTCAGTGATACCAAAATATTTTTGACATAACGCTACCGCATATGCTCCAAAGCCGTAATAGAGTGCATGTCCAAAAGAAACTAAGTTTGTTCTCCATAATAACATAAGACCTAAAATTGCCAATCCTCTGGATAAACCATACATAAAGTTGTTTTGCATCCAGTCAGGAAGAACTAAAGAAGACAAAACACACAAAACTACCATAAATGTGATTAAGATTCTTACACTTGTATCTTTAAAAATACCTGTAAACATTAAATTTTCCTTGGTTTTGGTGGTGCAAACAATCCCTCTGGACGAATAATTAAAACAATCGCCATAACAGCAAAAACAACAAAAAGTTCTAATATAGGAGCTTGATGAACTGCAAAAGCTCTTAATATACCAACAATTAAAGAACCTATTAGAGCACCTGGAATAGACCCCATGCCTCCGATAACCACCACCGCAAAGCTTAAGACTACTAGATCAATAGCAAAACCAGGAGATACAGATGTTGTTGGTGCTACATAAGCACCCCCTAAAGCACCTAAAATAGCGCCACCAATGAAAGTAACAACATATACTTTAGTTACATCAATACCCATTGCCACACTTATTTCTCTGTCATATATAACTGATTGAAGTAGCTTCCCCCATTTTGTTTTTGTCAGACCATACCAACATGCAAATGCAACTATTGAAGCAAGAAGTATAAGAGTAAGTTGATAAACACCTCTGTTTAATCCGACAATGTCAACCCAACCAAGCATCATTGCAGGTTGGTAGGGAAGATAAGGGTCAACTCCAAAAGTAATAATAATTAAATCTTCAAAAATTAAAAAAACACCAAATGTCGCTAAGACTATTAGATGTATATCTTGATTATACATTTTTCGAAGTATAAATCTTTCAATTACGTATCCTAGAACTACACCAACTAAAATCGCGGAAATTAAAATGGCTGGCAAGAAAAGAGCCTCTGATAATTCATTGTCTGTAATAAATCCAATAGCAAAAGCTGCTGTGTATGCCCCCCACGCATAAAAACTTCCGTGAGCAACATTTAAGATTTTCATTACTCCAAAAATAATAGTAAGGCCTAAGCTCACTATAAAAAGATATGAGGCATAGGTTAGACCATCTAATAAAACGGTTGCCCAAAATTGCATTTTAAAACTCCAAAACGGCAATAAAAAAGGATGCTTAAATTAGCATCCTTTTTTATAAAATTTATTTACACTTTGCTCCAGGCATTCCAGCATTTATCCAGTCTTCGGATTTAGTTCCTGCAGGAGGATAGATACACTCAGGACCATACATTTTTACTTTTTCAGCTCCAGGTGTTTTACCTTTCTTGTTATATTTAGTAAGTCCGTAGCCGACAGAGTGAACTGCTTGATGACCGCCACCTCTAGCCATAGAAATTGTCTCTGTAAAAGATTTAAATTTTATATTCTTCATAGCAGCAATCACTTGATCTTGTGTAGGAAACTTACCTGCTTTTTTCATAGCTTTGTCCATAGCAAATTTATAAGCTAATATTGATCTAGCATATTGGTATGATGGGCCTAAAGGAAGTGCGTTAAATCTTTTTTTGTATTCACCAATGAACCACAAGTTAAGAGGGTCTTTGTTATCTCTAGCTAGAAGTCCAACATTACCTCGTGTTCCCATTACAATACCATCAGGAAATTTTTTACCTAGGGCGTCAACAGCAGAACCACCAACTGATGACACAAAGATTTTCTTTTGGAAAAAACCTCTAACCATAGCTTGCAATGTAAATGCTTCTATATCTCCATTCCAGAAACTTGAGTGAACAACTTTTGCTTTATCAAGTGATAATGCAGAAATTTCAGTACCATATTGACCAACAAAAAGTTTTGGAAATTGAGGCTTGTCAGATCCTTTACTATCTGGCGACATTTGTTTCATACCTAATTCAAAAAACTTGTATGAATCTTGTCCCCAAGCGTAGTTCTGATTAATACCAGTATAATTTTTTTCATTTGGGTACATGTCAACTATGTATCTAGCTGCAGCTAAACTGTCACCAACAGCATTTGCTTGAGTTCTAAAAACATGACTTCTTAATTTTTCTTCATATAGTCTTGGAGTTCCACATGTTGAGAACACTGTTAACATTTTTAATTCATCAGCAATAGGGCCGATTGCCATACAGTTTCCAGAAGAAATATAGCCAATCATTGCATCTACTTTTTGCTTTTCTACAAAATCTCTAAATAGACCAACTTGTTTAGTACCACCTCCAGATTCATCACTGAAAACAGGGTTCATTTTAGCCCCTGCGAATCCTTGAGTATTATAAGGCGCTGGCATTGTTCCATTATTAATTGCGTCAATAACAATTTGTGCACCTTGTTTTGCAGGAACACCAAAAACACCAGCTGCGGGTCCAGTTAAAAAAGAGACAACACCAACTTTAACAGTATCTTTAGCCATAGCTGCTCCTGCAAACAAGCAAGAAGCAACAAGCATTGATGCTGATGCTATCTTAGTGGTTTTGTTAAATATTTTGATTTCCATAAATACCTCCCATCAAAAAAAAAATAACAGTTTAATATAAACTAAGATTTATCATTGGGTCATTTCCAAAAAAAATGGAAAATCTATATCAATTTAATATTTCCCCAAAGTAATTAAATAAAATTGAACACAGCAATATTGTTAAATCAAGTTATATTTTCTAGTATCAATTAACACATTAAGTATTGTTTATTAAGAAAGCAATTATAATTTCTGTTCTTTTTTTTCATAGATTTTACAGATCAAAAAACCACCTACTAACCCCCAAAAAGGAGATCCAACATTTAGAATAGTTAAGTCTGACATTGTGATTAGAAAAGACACTAATGCTCCAAATGAAAAGCTTCCTGAAAAAGCAGAAATAAAAGTATTTTTTAATACTATTAATAATGCAATTCCTCCTAGAGAAGCTATAAAACCTGGAGGACAAGATGAGATAAAGCCTGTAAAGAAAGGAGAAAATGTTCCAAAAGTAATACAAAGAAAAGCAAATATAATTCCACTAGTATAGTGTCCATTAATTGCTGATTTTTTTTTAAATTCTTTAATACCTTCTATAAAATTTTCTTTACCGTGTTTTTCAATTAAAAGCTGAACTCTCTCTTTCCCAATTAATTTATTTGCATCAGCAACCTTAACATCATTTTTATTATCATCGTCAGAAACTATAATACCTGTCACAGGACCAGTTAAGCAAGATGAGACTGTACCAAAAAAAGAATTTATTATTGAACCAATACCACATGCAACTGTATATGGCTTGATATAAGTTTTATGCCCAGCAGATTTAAGAATTGCCAATCCTTGACCATTTTGAATGAATAATACAGTTATTGCTAATGGGATTACTAGTTCAATGTTAGCTTTTAAATTAAATTCAGGAAAAAAAATTGTTGGGATTATAGGGCTAAAGTTCAGGTTATTAAAAACTTCAGGTTGGTTAGAATTAAAAATTATTATAATCCCTACAACTAAAGAGCCAAGTAGGGGAGGGATTATTCTTTGTAATGAGGGAATTGCATAAATGATAAAATAAGTAATTGTCATTGAGCCTGATAATATGGGCGTTTCTTTTAAAGAATATAACCAGTTTAAACTAAATTGAAGAAAAATAGCAGCAACCATTCCCATAACTATTTCAATTGGTATTTTCTTATTTATCCAAGTTAAAATGTTAGTTAGTCCAAGAAATGTTAAAAAAATACCGGTCAC
This sequence comes from SAR116 cluster bacterium AG-390-L20, assembly GCA_003278095.1. GTDB lineage: Bacteria > Pseudomonadota > Alphaproteobacteria > Puniceispirillales > Marisalimonadaceae > Marisalimonas. The sequence continues at coordinate 18,133 of QCHB01000002.1, forward strand.
GATATAAGTGCCAACAATTTCGTTAAAAGAATAATTTTCTATTGATGAACCAATTAATATTATTCCTGGTATACTCCACATAAATACCAATGGTTGTTTATACCAAAAAGAAAAAAAAATACTTATTACGCTATTAATTGCAAATGCCCCAAACAACCAACTGGAAAGTTCCTGATTTGTTAGATTAGTCTTAGTGCCTACAAGAAGCATTATTGCAACTGGACCAGTAACTGCAAAAAGAAATGCAACGAAGCCGTTAGTAATATTTTCTTTAGTAATGTCTTTATAAAAATTTTTGACTAAATTCATAGATAATTTACTCAATTTTTAATTAAAACTAATTTGTTTTAAACTTGATTCATTTATAATATTTAAATCAGTTGAGTTTTTTTGTACAATACAAAAACAATCTGACAATTGTATTAATGCTGTATTAATTAAATCTTTTTGAACATATTCTATTGCTGTTTGATAGCCATTTTTAAGAGCCTCTTTTATTTCAATTTTTGTTAATTTTCCGACTTCGATTGTAACTGGCAAATTGTTTAAATCACTGTCTTCATAAATAAAATTAGCGGGTTTTTTTTTTATATTTGGATGATCATATATGTCAACCGCGTTACCTATCATTGTTGCGGCTGCGTCTGCGATTGCAGCATTGTTTGCTAATACTGTTACAGAATCAGCGATGCCTCTAGAAAAACTTTTCCCTCTCCATCCAGATGTGGCGATACCTCTTGAAGAATTTTTATATTTTATTTCTGTTATCATATTTGGAATAGCAGCTAAACTACCTTTCATTGTTTGGTTTTCATTTAAATAAAATGATATATCCCCTCCATTGTTAACATATGCTTTTTCTAGATGTGTGTCGTCAATTAGAACTTTTAGAATATTATCTGCAATTGAACCAGCGACAGCGGCCATAGGTGTTATATAAGAGGGTACGAATCGTTCTGCAGCATCTTGCATGCTTTGAGAAATCCTATTATTAAACTTTCTGTTAAGAACCACTTCCTTTTTCAATAAAGTTAGGTCTAATACAAGTTCTTCTAAAATTGTTTCAAAATAATTCTTAGCATTCAGATAAGCTAAATTTTTATCAATTCCTAAAGCTTCAATAACTATATTTGTAGGACCATGTTGAAGAAATAACCTATTATCTTCTTCTTTAATTAACATTGATTAACTTTATTACAAAAATGATTTTTTTGAGCCATATTCACCACCTTGTTCTATTACATCTTTTTTTGACCTAATATTATCTGAATGTCCTCCAATTGATTTATATTGATTTTTATCAATTGTAAATTCCAACGGAGCAACAATGGCGGGGGTAGGTACATATCCAAATGAATTGTCGGGCATATCAAAAACATCAACCATTAAAGTAATTCCTCCACCAGGCCATATATATGGTTTTGCTCCTCCACAAGTTATATTTGTTGTTTTATTTTTGACTGATTTTGTGAGTTTAATGGGGTTTTTTGTTACTCCTGATCGCAATGAACCACCAGCTCCACCAACAAACATCACAGTACAGAGAGCAGGCTCACAATTTTCTTCAATCAACTTAACACTAGGTTTTAGATTTTTAGGAATTGTTTTTTTCTGTGGCTTTAAATTTTTATCTAACTGATAGTAAGCAAAATGTTCACCAGTTGTTGAAACCATTAAAATTGTAAGACCAGGAAAAGCACCTTTTTTTTCATTCCAGTCTCCTAATATTGTTAATGGATCATCTATGTCGGTTCCACCCCAACCAGTTCCTGGATTTGCAACTTGAAAATATCTTCCAGGTGTAGATCGTCTTCCTTTAATTGAAATCCCAGTACTTTTCCAGTTTAAAACCTTGCCAGCTTGATGCTCAGATACAACACCAGTAATATGGTCATCTACAACAACAACTTCGTCTACAAGGTCTATCCATTGTGAAGCAAACATTCCAATAGTAGCTGATCCGCATCCAACTCTCATTTTATTTTCTTTTACACCTTCAATTATTGGTGATTTTCCAGCTTGAACAATTATACTAAGACCTTCATCAATAGACAATTCGACAGCTTCTTTGTTACACAGTTGCATTAGAGCATTGCAAGTAAGACGGCCTTCTAATTTTGATCCACCAGTTAAATGGTCAACTCCACCCAGAGATAGCATTTGTGATCCATATTCACTTGTCATAACATGACCTATTGCTTCACCTTTATACCTAACTATTGACCTTTCAGACCCCAGATGCCTATCAGTATCAATTTTAACCTTTACTCCACAATATGAAAAAATAGCTTCAGTAACGACAGTTACAAAATCAGCACCTTCTACTTTGCTACTGAAAATAAAGGGGGCAGGTTTATAATCAGGGTAGGTGGTACCTGAACCAATTGCTGTAATAAATGTATCATCTTCTTGTGTGGTTTCTCCATTCCAATTTGCTTTTAAAAAAAGGTTTAACTTTTTCTCCTTTTTCGATTTTATTATTTAAAATTATTAGGGGATCCAGCCTTATAATTTTACCGTCTTTATTTGCATATCTATCGCAGGCACCTGATTTGCCGTCTGCTATAAAGCATAATATTGGACACGCATCACACCTAATTTTTTCAGGTTTCAATTTCAGCCTCCGAAATAGCCTCTAGTACTCTATGTGGAAGTGCTGGGAGTTTTTTTATTATTGCACCAGTGCAATTTCTAAGGGCATTTAGAATTGCTGGAGTAGTAGGTATTAAAACATGTTCCCCCAATCCTTTAGCACCCATAGGACCTTCGGGATCAGTTTTTTCTATAAAAATACTTTCAATTTCAGGCATGTCACCAATAGTAGGTATTAGATAATCGTGTAAATTTTCTGTTCTATCTGGAATATATTCTTCCATTAAAGCTAAACCTAAACCTTGGGCAACGCCTCCTTCAATTTGTCCCTCTGCTAAGAGTGGATTAACTACTTTACCTAAATCGTGAACAGCTATAATTTTTTCTATTTTGATAGTTCCAAGCTCTTTATTAACCTCAATCTCGGCCATTTGGACACCGTATCCGTACACAGCATAAGGTTTACCTTGTCCGTTATCGTCTAATGGGATAGTGGGAGGGTCATATGTTTCAATTGCCGACAAAACATAACCGTCTTTGTTCTTATCCATTTCATTAAGGTTTAAAACTTGTTTTTTATCTTTATGTCTAACGACGATAGATTTATCTATAAATTCAATTACGGCATCCGAACCCATATTACTTAATCTTAAAATTTTTTTTCTTAGGCTTGTTCCTGCTAATTCAGCTGCTTTTCCTGAAATATACGTTTGTCTAGAAGCAGATGTTTTTCCACAATCTGGAGTTAAATGTGTATCAGGTCCTATTAATTTAAATACGTTAATTGGAACACCTAATGCATCTGCACAAATTTGGGTAATTACAGTATTTGAACCTTGACCAATATCAGTAGCACCTTGATGAAGGAAAAGCCTGCCAATATTATCTATCCCAATCTTAATAGTTGATGGATTTGGCAAAGCTGTATTGCCGCAACCATACCAACAAGAGCCTAATCCAACACCTTTTTTTATAACATCAGAGGATTTATTAAAATTTTTAGTTTTATTCAGACTTTCTTTCCACTTTTGAGAAAGGGCGTCTAAACATTCTAATATACCAACCCCATGAAGTTGCTGACCACACACAGTTTTTTGACCATCTTGAAGGGCATTAATTTTTCTAAATTCTAACTGATCAATATTACAAATGTCAGCTAATTGGTCGTAAAGTGTTTCTTGAAGAGCTGCTGCTTGAGGAACACCAAAACCCCTGAATGCTCCTGATATTGGGCCATTACTGTATAATGCGTTACCTGAAGCTTTATAATTTGGTGTGTAATAAGGGCCGCTTGCATGTATGGGAACTCTTGTGGCAACTGTAGGACCCCAACTTGCATAAGCCCCCGTATTAAAATCTCCATCAAAAATCATTCCTACAATTTTACCATTTTTATTTGCTGAAATTAGAGCATTCATGTCAGCTGGATGTCTTTTAGTTGTTGACATCATGGATTCATTCCTTGTGTAAGCAATCCTACATGGCTTATCAGTTTTTAAAGTTACCAACCCTAATAATGGTTGAATTGAAACATCTAATTTTGAACCAAAACCACCACCAGCCGTTGCAGGTATTATTCTTACTTGTTCTTTTTCTAAACCAAGAATTTTAGCAGTGTCGTCTCTGTCCATAATTGGTGCTTGAGTACAAGCTTGAATTACGAGTGTATTCCCATCCATCCAGCTGGCTCCAGCTTCAGGTTCAATGTATGCGTGTTCAACATAAGAAGTTTTCAAGGAGCCTGAAACTTGAAAATCAGAATTTTCTAATACAAGATTTGGTTCTCCTGAGACAACTTTGCCAACAGTTAGTACATTGTCTTTTCTTTCAGAATGAATGTTTGCTATATTTTTTTCTTTCGAAGAAGAAATTGTAAGACTCTCCTGTGAGGGTTTCCAGTAAACAGGAAAAGAACTTATATCTAATTGATTGATAGATTTATAATCACCCGCAATTATAGCGATTGCTTCTCCTTTAAATTTTGCCTCTGAAACTGCCAAAGCAGGTTGATCAGCAAAGTTTGGAATTACCCCAAATTTATTTTCTCCAGGAATATCTTTTGATGTAAGTATAATTTCCAGGCCATAATTTTGTTTTTTCCATTTATTTAAATCACCAAACTTAAACTTTGCTCTATGGTAAGGTGATCTAATAATCTTAATTAATAGCGAGTCTTTTGGCCAATAATCAGCTCCAAAAATTTCTGTGCCTAATACTTTTTTTAGACCGTCAATTCTTGGAATCCTATTGCCTACAGATTTTTCATAAAAATAATTTTCACTTTCTTCAGCCTTAACGTGCATGACGGCGTTGATTATTTTTTGGTATCCAGTGCATCTACATAAAACTCCTGATAAAGCATCTTCAACTTCTATTTTGCTTGGTTTGGGTTTTTTTTTGAGAAGCGCTGTTGCAGTAATAAGAAGACCTGGGGTACAAATACCACATTGAGCAGCTCCATGTTTTAGAAATGATTTTTGTAAATCATTAGCACCATTAGCACTTAATCCTTCTATAGTTTTTATTGTGGTATTTTGTGCTTTTGCAGCAGTCATTAAACATGAGCAAATAGGTTCTTCGTTAACAAGAATTGTACAAGATCCACAGTCTCCAGCATTACAACCAACTTTTGTTCCTTTTAAGCCTAAATCTTCTCTTAAAACCTTACTAATTCTATCTGAAGGATTGACGTTTAAAACTTGTTTTTTGCCGTTTAGTATAAAATCCAATTTAATTTTCGTTACCTTCATATCAGCCTTTTAAGTTAAATTTATTAATAGTTTTTATTATTGTGTCTTTAACAAGGACTTTCGATGCTTTGAACCTGTAAGTATTAGTTCCTCTTATATCATTAATTGGCGATAGATAATTTTCATAATTATAATTTAAAATAATTGATGTTAACTCATCTTTTATACTTTTCCCTATTAACAGATTTTCTAGAGACTTTATTCTTTTTGCAACAGCGCTACAAGATCCAACAGAAATAGCAATTTCAGATATAACATCTTTTTTTAGATTTAATTTGCATGCAATCATAGCAATTGAAATAACTAAATATTTGCGTGCACCTAACTTTAAGAAAGAGGAGCGTCCTATTTCTGCTTCTTTAGGTATTAGAATTGCTGATAATATTTCATTATTCTTTAATTCGGTCTCTCTAGATCCCTTAATAAAATCTTCTAACTTTAAAACTCGTTTACCATTTAAAGACAATAATTCTATTGATGCGTCTAATGATAAAAGGCAAGGAACACCGTCAGCTGCAGGAGAGGCATTACATAAATTTCCTCCAATAGTGCCTAAGTTTTGAATTTGTTTCGAACCAATTTGTAGGCTGCATTCCTTTAGCATATCATAACATTTGGGTAATTCATTATTTTCCACAAGATCTGTCCAAGTAACACCAGAACCAATTTTTCTGAACCCATTTTCAAAGCTAATATGTCTTAGGGATTTTATTCCTGAAATATCCAAAATATTATTACCAAGATTTTCCTGTTGAGTTGAAGGAAGTAAGTCAGTACATCCAGCAGCTATTGTCAGTTTTTCTTTAGACAAACTATAGAGGGCATCATTTATTTTATCTGGTCTATAATACAATTATCAGCAACTAAAAAAATTAAGCTTGATTAAACTTTCAACAAACATTGATGAAAAATATAATATATGGTCTAACATTTTTTTGGAAAATATTTAAAGTAAAAATTAATTAATATATATTATGAATTGGTAATAACATATGAAAGATGATACCTCAATTTATCAAAATTTTAATGTTTTAGGGATTGATGTTGGAGGGACATTCACAGACCTTATTTATGTAGATAAAGAAAATAACACTATAGAGTTTGCTAAAGTACCAACTTCACCTGAAAACCAAGCATTTGGCGTAATGGACGCAATTAATAAGGCAAAATTAAAGCTTAATCATGTTAAATTAATTGTTCATGGAACAACTACTACAACAAATGCGCTATTAGAAAGAAAATTGTCCAAAACCGGGATGATAACTACTAAAGGCTTTAAAGACGTTATCGAATTAGGGAGAAGAACAAGGCCAAATTCTTACGGAATGCACGGAAAATTTGTTCCAATTATATCAAGAGACTTGCGCTTTGAGGTAAATGAACGAGTTGACGCAAGTGGTGATGTAATTACCGTTCTTGACGAAATTGAAGTAAAAAAAACTGCTGAGGAACTTCTTAAATTAGGATGTGAGTCTGTAGTAATTCATTTTCTACATTCATACGCGAACAATAATCACGAATTGAGAGCTTTTGAAATAATATCAGATTTTTGGCCAAATAATTATATCACAATGGGCCATTCATTATTATCTGAAAACAGAGAGTATGAGCGAGGGGTCACTGCTTCTATTAATGCAAGTGTACAGCCAATTCTTGAAAAATATCTTAGAAAGTTAGAAAATGAACTTTCGATCGCCAAGTACAAAAATGAATTGCTTGTAATGAATGGAAATGGAGGAACTATTTCTTCTAGAATGGTAGTTAATGAAGCTGCAAAAACTGTAATGTCAGGACCTGCTTCTGGTGTTATTGCTGCTGCTCATACTGGTAAATCATCTGGAATTAATAATCTTATAACTTACGATATGGGAGGCACTTCCACAGATGTTGCATTAATTATCGGAAATCAACCGTCTGTTTCAAGTGATCTAGAAGTTGAATACGGCATGCCTGTCCATGTGCCTATGGTAGATGTTAGAACAGTCGGTGCTGGAGGTGGTTCAGTAGCTAAATTAAATTTAGCAGGCTTGTTAGAAGTTGGTCCAGAAAGTGTGGGTTCAGTTCCTGGTCCAATTTGTTATGGTCTTGGCGGAACTGTTCCCACTATTTCAGACGCTAATCTTCTCTTAGGAAGATTAAATATATCTAAAATTATTTCAGATATTAATAGGGTTTCCGTAGATGATATTAAAAATATATTTCATAATAAATTAAGCAAAGATTTGTTTATGGATGAAATTAAAACTGCTGAAGCGGTAATTAAGATTGCAAACACAAAAATGGCAGGGGCCATTCGCATGGTTTCAATATCACTAGGTGTTGATCCTAGAGATTTTACTTTATTTGCATTTGGAGGGGCGGGACCACTTCATGCTAGCTCTTTAGCAAAAGAATTAGGGATTCCAAAGGTATTAATTCCAGCACGTCCAGGAATAACCAATGCTTTAGGTTGTGTTGTTGCGGATTTAAGACAAGATTTTACTAAAACTTTAAATTTGCCAATAGATAATCTAAACATTCAAAATTTACATTCTCTTTTTAATGATCAAGAAAAAAAGGGAATTGAATTAATTAAAAAACAAGGACTTGAACTCACAAACATTAGCTCAAGTTTTAGTATTGACATGCAATTTATTGGTCAAACTCATATTTTAAGGATTGATTTACCTAATTCTTATCCAGATTTAGAATATTTACAAAAAAGTTTTGAAAAATCGTACCTAAATAGGTTCAAAGTTAAATTATCAGAAATTAAGGCTAATATAGTTAACGTAAACACTACGGTTCAAGGACATAAAGTCCCTTTTGATATTTCTTTGTTAAACAATAAGTTAGATAAACTTCTCAATTTGAATGATGCATTATTAGAATATAGAAAAGTTTATTTTAAAGATAAATTTTTAAATACTCCTATATATTCTAGGGACAGAATGCCATTCGAATTTGAAATTAAAGGACCTGCTATAATTGAACAAATGGATACAACTACACTTATAGAGCCTGAAGACAGAGTGTATGGTGATAATTTAGGGAATATGTTTATCGAAGTTGGAGATCTTTGATGACTATAGATAAAATAACATTGTCAGTAATTCAAGCTGGTTTACAACAAGTATGTGATGAAATGGATTTAAGTTTTTCTCGTGCTGCTTTTTCCCCAGTTATTTCAGAAGCTAATGACAGGTCTGATGGTATCTATGCTGCGGATAATGGTGATTTAATTGCTCAGGGTATAGGTGGCCTGCCTGTTTTTGTTGGTACGATGGAATACTCTACCAGAGAATTAATAAGGTTAATTAATGAAGGAAAAGTTGATCAACCAGAAGAAAAAGATATTTACATAGTGAATGATCCATATCTTGGAGGCACTCATTTAATGGATGTTAGATTTGTTAAACCTTATTTCAGAAAAGGTAAAATTTTTTGTTGGCTGTCTAATACTGGTCATTGGCCTGATATTGGTGGGAGTGTACCAGGAGGTTTTTCAGCTTCTGCTACAGCAGTTGAACAAGAAGGTTTAAGATTGCCACCAGTAAAACTTTTTAAAAAAGGTAAGTTAGATAATGAGATTTACTCAATAATTTGCTCAAATATAAGAGTTGCTGATCAAAGAATTGGGGACGTAAAAGCTCAAGAAGCTGCTCTTTTAGTTGGAGAAGAGCGATTGGATTTTTTATTAGATAAATATGGTGATGAGGTTGTTCAAAAGAGCATATCATTATTAAGACAAACATCATCTAATCAAATGAAATCCTTTATACAAGAAATTCCAAACGGTATTTACAAATCTTCTGCTTGGGTTGACTCTGATGGAGTGGTTAATGAGCCTTTAGAAATTAAATTGGCAATTACAAAAAAAAATGAAGAGTTAGAGTTTGATTTTTCTGGTTCTTCTAGACCATGTAAGGGGCCGATGAACTCGGTTTTAGCTACTACTTTGAGTTCTGTTTACCTAGCAATGAGACATATTTTTCCTGAAGTTCCCATAAATGGTGGTGCTTTTATTCCTCTTAAAGTTAAAAGACCAATAAATACATTTTTAGATGCTCATTATCCTAGACCTGTTTCTGGTTGTGCGGCAGAAGTGTCACAAAGGATTGCTGAAGCAGTATTTATTGCATTAGTTGAAGTTCTTCCTACAAGAGTTGCTGCGGCACCTGCAGGCACTAGCGGGAATTTTGCTTTAGGGGGTTTTAATGAGAAATTAAATAGTGATTTTGTAATGTATCAATTATCGGGAGGAGGTTATGGTGGGAACTCAGATCATGATGGACTAGCTAATGGATGTTCAACTATAGGCATATCTAAAGCACCACCTGTGGAGATAATGGAACAGAAATTTCCTGTATTATATCACCATTATGCACTTCATGAGGGTTCAGGAGGTGCAGGTAAACACAGAGGTGGTTTTGGTTTGGATTATAAATTAGAGATTTTATGTGAAAATGCTCAAGCAAGTTTTGTTATGGATCATGGTAGATATGGACCCCAAGGGGCTATGGGTGGTATGGATGGTCAAGTAAATATTGTAAATGTCGAACAATCAAACAAAGTTTATACGCCTGTCCATTTATCAAAAGAGCAAGATATTCAGCTTACTAAAGGTGATACGGTTCATGTAAAGACACCAGGAGGTGGAGGCTATGGTTTCCCATATGAAAGGAATGAAACACTGGTATTGAAAGATGTAAAAGAAAAAAAATATTCTATAAAAGAAGCAAATGAACTTTTTGGTGTAAGTATTAACGAAAATAATCTGGAAATTAATAGAAAAGAAACAAAACTTTTGCGTCAGAATAAAAAAATAATATAGAGTAAATCCTAAATAGCATTTATTAATATTAAATTTTGGAGAGAATATTATGTTAGGTTTAATGCAAGACCATCCTTTATTGATTTCAAGTATTTTTGAACATGCTGTTGGTAATTATGGAAAACAAGAAATTGTTTCTAATACAGTTGAAGGTGGGATTCATAGATATAATTATTCGAGCTGGGGAGAGAGAACTAAAAAATTAGCTAATGCTCTAAAATCATTAAATTTAAACCAAGGCGATAAAGTTGGAACTTTAGCATGGAATGGCTATAGACATTTAGAAATATATTATGCAACTTCTTGTTCTGGGCTTATCTGTCACACACTTAACCCTAGATTGCATCCTGATCAAGTATCTTATATCGTGAATCATGCTGAAGATAAAGTCTTATGCGTAGATTTGAATATTTTACCATTGATAGAAAAAGCGTCAGAAAATTTTAAAACAGTCGAAGCTTTAGTTATTATGACTGACGAAAAGAATATGATTAAACCTAATATTAAAGATGGCATTAAAATTATATGTTATGAAGAGTTTATAAAAGATCAATCAGAAGAATATATCTGGCCGCAATTAGATGAAAAAACAGCTTCATCACTATGCTACACTTCTGGAACTACTGGCAATCCAAAAGGTGTGCTTTATTCACATAGGTCAACTGTTCTTCATGCATATGGCATGAATTTAAAAGATGTCGTCCCTTATGGTGCTAAAGATGTGGTAATGCCTGTTGTTCCAATGTTTCATGTGAATGCTTGGGGTACGCCTTATGCAGCACCAATGTGTGGGACTAAAATTGTTTTTCCTGGTGCTAAGTTAGATGGTGAAAGCATAACAGATCTCATGAATGCAGAAAAGGTTACAATTTCTCTTGGAGTGCCGACTATTTGGCTTTTATTATTAAACCACTTAAGAGAATCTGGTAAAAGAATAGATACAGTTAAAAGGTTAGTCATAGGAGGATCTTCTTGTCCAAGGACATTATTTGAAGGTTTTGAAGATGAGTTCGGAGCTGAGGTGATACATGCATGGGGTATGACAGAAATGAGCCCATTAGGTACTGTAAATATGCCTGCACTTGCGGAAGAGCCAAAAAATAGAAATGAATATTATGATCAAAAAATTGCACAAGGTAGAACTATTTTTGGTCACCAAATGAAATTAGTTGATGATGAAGGTAATGATTTACCTGAAGATGGAGAAACTCAGGGTAGATTACTTTCAAGAGGCTTCTGGGTTCTTAAGGAGTATTATAATGATACTACAGAAAAAGATAGATTTCTTGATGGAGGTTGGTTTGATACGGGCGATGTTGCTAAGATAGATGCAGATGGTTTCATGACCATAACGGATAGAACAAAAGATATCATTAAATCTGGTGGAGAATGGATAAGTTCTATAGATTTGGAAAATATTTGTGTTGGTCATCCGGAAGTAGCTAATGCTGCAGTAATTTCAGTGCCCCACGAAAAATGGGAAGAAAGACCAATAGTTATAGTGCAAGCCATGCCAGGCAAATCACCTTCGAAAGACGACATTCTAAACATGTATGAAGGTAAGATAGCAAAATGGATGATACCTGATGATGTTCTTTTTACTGATTTAATTCCTTTAGGAGCTACAGGAAAAATTCTTAAAAATAAACTAAGAGACCAATTTGGAGGTCATAAAATTAGTTAAAATTTACTTAATTATTTACTAATTTTCTCATTCCATGTGTCTTCTTGCTATAAGAGAACCGCCATCCACTGGTATTATAGATCCGGTAATATAAGAGCTGGCTTTCGAAGACAAAAAAATTGAAACTCCTGCCATATCTTCTGGGATACCAATCCTACCTCTTGGTACAGAAGACTTAATCTTTTCTCCATGCTCCCGTAGCGTATGGGCCATCATATTACTTTGAAAAGGACCAGGGGCTATTGCATTAACATTAATATTTCTTTTAGCTAACCTATTTGCTAGAACTCTAGTAAGTTGATGAACAGCAGCCTTTGATGCAGGGTAGGAGTATGTCTCTGCTCTTGGGATGCCTATTCCATCTATCGAACCTACATTTATTATTCTTGATGGATCAGTATTACTAGCAGATTTCTCTAAGATATCTGCTAGTTTTTGAGTTAAGAAAAAAACTGATTTTACATTGGTATCCATTACTTTATCCCAACCATTTTCAGGAAAATCATCAAAAGATGCGCCCCACGCAGCACCCGCATTATTTACAAGAATATTTAGTTTTTCTTCTTTATCTTTTATTCGAGAGACTAATTTATTCATTTCATTCATATCAGTTAAGTCAGCAGGAACTGAAATACATTCTCCAAATTCTGAAAGTTCCTTCGCTTTAATATCGCAATCTTCTGCTTTTCTAGACGTTATATATGTTTTAACGTTATTTCTAACAAACCCCTCAGCAATCATAGCCCCTATGCCTCTAGACCCTCCAGTAACAAGCGCTGTTTTTCCATTTAAATCAAATAAATTTTTCATACTTTTCCCTGAGTTTAATTATAATAATATACTTATTGTACTTTTATTTAACATAATAAGTAGTTATAAAATATAACCAAAATAATTTTAATTTAAAATAATTTAGAATATTGTTAGTAACTTGATATGAATTTAATTGACAAAGAATTAATTGAAATTAGACAAGATGAGCAACTTAATTTAAATAATTTGAGTACATATTTAAAAGATACTTTAAATATGCAATTTAAAAATATTGAAACCCTTCAATTCTCAGGAGGGCATGCAAATCTAACCTATCTTTTAAAAGTAGATGAGACAGAATATGTACTTAGAAGGCCACCTTTAGGCCCTATAGCGCCTTCGTCACACGACATGTTTAGAGAGCATACTGTCCAATCAAAAATTAATACTATGTTCTCTTTAGCACCAAAAAGTTTATATTTTTGCGGTGATGAAAGCGTAATTGGCTCGACTTTTCACATTATTGAAAGAAGAAATGGCTTTGTTATTAGAAAGAAAATGGAACCTTTTATAAAACAAACTAAGGAAAATGTAAGAAAATTGAGCTTTCGCATTATTGATGTTTTGGCAGATCTTCATAAAATTAATCCAGAGCTCGTGGGTTTAGGAAATTTAGGAAGACCTGAAGGGTTTGTGAAAAGACAACTTGATGGATGGGAAGTTAGATGGAAAAAATCAACTGACAACAAAATTCTTAAACCTAAGTTTGACAAATTAATAAACTATTTGAGATCAACTTTACCTGAGCCACAAGCGACTACTATTTTACACAATGATTTTAAATTAGATAATATTATGTGGAGTAACTCTGAAGAAATTACACCTGTTGCGGTGTTTGATTGGGATATGTGCACAAGAGGTGACCCCCTCATGGATGTAGGACATATGCTAAATTATTGGATTGATGAAAATGATCATGAAGAATGCAAAAATATTACTTCAATGCCAACAGATAAAATTTATTATCCTACTAGAACTGAAATGATAGATTATTACTCACAAAAAACTGGTTTTAATTTACAAAATATTAGCTGGTATTATGCTTTCGGTGCATTTAAGTTAGCTGTTATATTACAACAAATATTTTTCAGGTTTCAAAAAGGACAAACAAAAGATAAAAGGTTTGCAAATTTTGGCACTAGAATCGATGCTCTTATAAATAGGGCAAATAATGTTTTTAATTTAACTTAGAGGAAAAAATGGACTTCGAATATTCTCAAAAAGTAAAAGATCTACAAGAAAAAGTTACAAATTTTATGAACGAAAACGTCTATGAAAATGAAGATGTTTATAAAAATGAAGTTGATAAGGGTGGAAGATGGTGCATACCAGAAATAATGGAAACATTAAAAGCTAAAGCAAAATCTGAGGGTTTGTGGAACTTATTTCTTCCTGAAAGTAATTTAGGTGCAGGTCTTACTAATACTGAATATGCTCCTCTTTGTGAAATAATGGGAAGATCTCCAATAGGTGCCGAAATTTTTAATTGTTCTGCCCCAGATACTGGAAATATGGAGGTTTTGGTAAGATATGGTACTGAAGAACAGAAAAAAGATTGGCTAACTCCTTTATTAAGTGGAGAAATTAGATCTTCTTTCGCGATGACAGAGCCAGATGTAGCGTCTTCAGATGCTTCTAATATTCAAGCTAGCATTGTCAAGAATGGAGATCACTATGTAATTAATGCCAAGAAGTGGTGGACCTCAGGTGCAATGGATCCGAGGTGTAAGATTATGATTTTTATGGGTAAAACAGATCCTAGTGCAGATAAGTATAAACAGCAGTCCATGATACTTGTTCCTTTTAATACCCCTGGTGTTAAAGTTTTAAGGCATTTGCCTGTATTTGGTTATGATCATGCACCACATGGACATGCTGAGGTAGAGTTTAAAGACGTAAAAGTTCCAGCCTCTAATATTCTTCTAGGTGAAGGAAGAGGGTTTGAAATAGCTCAAGGTCGTCTGGGACCAGGTAGGATTCATCATTGTATGAGATTAATTGGTCAAGCCGAAAGAGCATTAGAATTGATGATTTCACGAGCAAAGTCTAGAGTTGCTTTTGGTAAACCTATTGCCCAACAGGGTGTTGTTATGGAGGCAATAGCAGAAAGTAGAGCTGAGATTGAACAAGCTAGATTGTTAGTATTAAAGACCGCTCATATGATGGATACAGTTGGAAATAAAATTGCAAGAAAAGAAATTTCAATGATTAAAGTTGTAGCACCTAATATGGCTACCAGAGTGATTGATAGAGCAATTCAGATTCACGGAGGCGGTGGTGTAACATCAGATTTTCCATTATCTTATGCATACGGTTATGCTCGGGCTTTAAGGTTGGCAGATGGTCCAGACGAGGTTCATAATATGAGCGTTGCAAAATTAGAGTTGAGGGATAAAAATTAGGATTTTTCCTAATATTATTAATTCTATGCATATAAGTAATTTAGAAACTTTTAAGGGGCTTATCAAAAAGTTCGATTTGGACGATAGCAACCAACTTAAAGTATCTTCTATTTATAACTTTTTTGAAGAGGCGACAGGTTTTACTTCTTCATTATTAAATAAAAAAATAGATTCTAATTTTGATGAGAAATTAGAAATAGATGATCTAGTTTTAAGTTATCAAGAATTTCAAACTATTTACATTTTAACAGATTTAATACAACAAAAAGATGATATTCAAATTATACATAAATTGCATCTCACCAACTTAAACAATGGTTCAAAAGATCAATTAATGGTGGTTAAAAAAGTTATAGTAAATGATATAAATTTAGATAGTATTTCAAAAAATAAACCAGTAATTGAAAAAGACATTTTTTCAGCTTTTAAAGGATTAGTTAGAAAAAATGATTGTGATCAAATGTCTCACATGAACGTTCAATATTACTTTGGAAAACACAATGATGCTATAAAAATTCTTTTCAATAAAATTTCAAGTAAAACTTCAGATAATTTAATTTTTAAAATTGTTAATGAAAGATGTATTTTTAGTAAAGAAGTAAACCTTGGGAATGCCTTAGAATTTATTTTTACTATAAAAAATATTGATGATGATAAAATAATTTTACTCACTAAAATTTACTGTATTGATAACCAAGATGTATCAGCATATTTTGAAACTAATATTTCATTTAAAATTGATGAAAAAATAAAAAAAATAATAAATGAAATTTTTTCTATTAAAAGCTCTACTTATCTTAACGAACCACAATTTAAAGATTTACGTCCACTATCTGACAAGAGACCTTCAAATAAACCATCCAAAAAAGCTTTCATATCGTGTAAAAAAGCCGTAAATACATGGGATTTAGATTATGAATTAGTGGGTTCCAGTCAGTTTAAAATTGGGTGCGTCTCTGATGCGGCAACTCATTTATTTACTTATTGTGGGGCAGATTACAATTGGAGGACTGAATATAGTATTGGTTCAGCCGCTCTCGATTATTCAGTTAGATATTTTAAAAAAGCACCTCTTGGTATGGCTGTTACCATGCATACTAACTTCACTAAAATTGGTAATAAATCCCTTAAATTCATCCATCATATGGTTGATGATGCCTCTGGTGATATTTTAATGGATATTGAAGTAGTCGCAGTTTTATTTGACTTAAAAAAGAGAAAATCTATTGAAGTTCCAAAAGATTTTAAAAGTAAGGCATCTATTTTGTTAGTTAATAATTAAGAGTTGCTTAAAAGTTTAAATCTGTCTCTGTGATAATCGCTATCACCCATTAAATGATCTATCATTATAAGTCTTTTTGCATAATGTGCTGCAGAATACTCCCAAGTCATTGCAATTCCCCCATGTAATTGAATTGTTTCTTCAGCAATTAATTTACCAACTCTACCGACCAAATTTTTTGCTGCTGAAATATTTTTATCTCTTGTTAAATCATCTGTCTCAAAAGTGGATGAAGCTAACATTACTGCTGATTTTACTTGTTCTATCTCAAGCATCATATCAACCATCCTATGTTGAATACTTTGAAAAGCTCCAATAGATTTACCAAATTGTTTTCTTGTCTTCAAATAATCAAGTGTTAAATCAAAACAAATTTGCATAATACCTAAAGCTTCTGCTGACAAAGCTAGGGCACCTGCAGAATTAGCTTTGATAATGCATTTTAGAGCATTTTCATCTTTTGCAAGTAATTCACCTTTTAAATCTTTAAAAGTTAGCTCTGTCGACCTATAACCATCTATTGTATTATAAGGTCTTTTTAAAGTTTGGTCATTATCAATCAAAAATAGTCCTATTCCATTCCTGTCATTTACATCACCATTTATTCTTGCTGAAACAATGATTTTGCTAGCATCATCTCCATTCATGACAAATGATTTAGTTCCATTAATATTCCATTCATCATTTTTTAAATAAGCGTTAGTCTCAATGTAATGATCTTCATACCTATTATTCATTTCACAATGAGCAAATGATATTAATAAATTACCTTCTATTATGTCAGTAATTAAATCATTTCTTGGATTTGATATTGAAGATAATACAGTACTAGATAACACAGCTGATGACAAAAAAGGCTCTACACATAGTGATTTTCCTACAAGTTCAAATATAATTGAAATGTCTTCTCCACTTCCACCTAATCCACCAAACTTTGGAGATACTAAAGCACTAATTACTCCTAAATCTGAACTTTCTTTCCAAAATTCTTTTGAATAACCTTCAGGTAAATTTACATTTTCGCTTCTTTTTTCTATATTTTTATAATTACTGTTAAAAAACTTTCCGACAGTCTCCTGAAGCATTTTTCTTTCTTCAGATAATGTAAAATCCATATTTGTTCCTATAAGCCAAATGATGCTTTTGCTACTATATTTTTTTGGATCTCGTTAGATCCGCCATATATAGATATCTTCCGCATATTAAAATATTGTTTTGCTATTGGGCCAGCATAACTAGGTCCAACTGGCATCTCATTCCATCCTTCATCAAATTGCTCTGGTAAATAAGGAAGCGCTTGTGGTCCTAGTGCTTTTCTGAGTAACTCGGTTGTTTTTTGTCTTACAAGCGTCCCTTTGATTTTAAGTAATGAGCTTTCCATTCCAGGAGCTTTTCCTTCTGCGGCAGCACTTACTGTTCTTAAATTGAAAATTTCCATAGCTAATAAATCTATTTCTAGTTCAGCAATCTCAGAAGAGAAAATAGGATCTTCAATTAAGGGTTTGCCATTTTTTAAAGATCTTTTAGATATCATTTTTAAGTGATTTAATGCTGATTTTGAATAAGGGACACCTGCGATACCAGTTCGCTCAAAAGTTAATAAATATTTTGCATAAGTCCATCCTTCATTTTCTTTTCCAACAATATTTTTTTTAGGAACTTTTACATTTGTAAACCATACTTCATTCACTTCATGTTCACCATCTAAGGTGATTATTGGTTTTACTTCGACCCCAGGAGTATCCATATCAATCAATAAAAAAGAAATCCCAAGTTGCGGTTTTGCATTTAAATCTGTTTTAACTAAGCAAAATATTTTATCAGCATGATGACCAAGAGTAGTCCAAGTTTTTTGGCCATTAACTAGATAGTGATCACCTTTATCTACTGCTGTTGTCTTTAAACTAGCTAGATCCGAACCAGCACCTGGTTCAGAGTAACCTTGTGCCCACCAATCCTCATTACTTAAAATTCTAGGAAGATAATAATTTTTTTGTTCTTCAGTTCCAAATTCTATCAATACTGGACCCAGCATATTAACTCCAAAAGGTACAATCCTAGGAGCAGAAGCCTTAATTATTTCTTCTTCAAAAATATGTTTTTCAATTGCGTTCCAACCTGTTCCCCCATATTCTTTAGGCCAGTGCCATGCTAACCAACCTTTAGCAGTTAGATTGTTCATGAATATTTCATAATCCTCTTTCGTTAGTCTTTGATATTTCTTTACTTTTTCGGAAAGAGATTTAGGAAGGGTTTCATCAAGCCAATCTTTCACTTCTTTTCGAAAGTTTTCATCTTTTTCGGAGTATTCAAAATTCATTTTTATTACCATTCAGTTTAATTTATTTTTAGTGTATAAATGATATTATATATTTAAAAAGAATTTAAACAACATGAAAGCTCAAAATGCAAATCAACAAAATAAAAACAGAAATTGCAGAAATGTTATCAGATGTTTTTGATGGAGCCACAATTATGGTTGGAGGTTTTGGAGAAGCGGGAAGCCCAATAGAACTTCTTCATGGTTTGATTGATCATGGAGCTAAAGATCTCACTATTATTGCTAATAACTCTGGAAATGGACGAGTTGGCCTTGGTGCATTAATCGGTCAAAAACAGGTTAAAAAAGTAATTTGTTCATTTGCTAGATCAGCCAAAGGTATAACTTTTCAAGAACTATACAACAAGGGTGAAATAGAATTAGAAGTTGTCCCACAAGGCACTTTAGCAGAAAGAATTAGAGCTGCGGGATCAGGTATACCTGCATTCTATACTGCAACAGCGGTTGGAACTCCTTTAGCAATTGGAAAAGAAGAAAAAATCTTTAATGGCAAAAAGTATATTTTGGAAGAGGCCCTCAATGCAGATTTTGCACTAATAAAGGCTGATGTATCAGATAGATATGGTAATCTGACTTTTAAAAAAAACTGCAAGAAATTTTAATCCTATAATGTGTATGGCAGCAAAACAATCTTTAATTCAAGTAAGAAAACTTATAGAACCTCATCAAACTAATCCAGAAAATGTTATAACCCCAGGTATATTTGTAAAAAAGATAATTGAAATTGATAATCCTATTATTGAAACAAATGCAATTGAGGAGGGAATGATATATCCATGACAAAAAAAAATTTTACGAATGCAGAAAAGGGATGGGAAAGGGGAGTTATCGCTTCCAAAATAGCAAATGATCTTCCACACGCATCATATGTAAATTTAGGGATAGGAATGCCAGAACTAGTTTCACAACACATCAAAGATGATCGTGAAATCATTTATCATTCAGAAAATGGTCTTTTGGGAATGGGACCAACTCCTAACGAAAATGAAATTGATTTTGATTTAATTAATGCAGGCAAAAAACCAGTTACAATTTTACCTGGTGGTAGTTTTTGTCACCATGCAGATAGTTTTTCCATGATAAGAGGTGGACATATTGATTATTGTGTGCTCGGAGCTATGGAGGTTTCCATAAATGGTGATTTAGCAAATTGGTCCACCGGCAAAGGTATTCCAGCTGTTGGTGGAGCAATGGATTTAGTAGCTGGAGCCAAAAACGTCTTTGTAATGACTCAACATTTAACTAAAGAAGGGAAACCTAAGCTAGTTGAAAAATGCACATTGCCATTAACGGGGTCAGGAGTGGTATCCAGAGTTTATACAGATTATGCTGTTATAGATATTACTAAAGAAGGTTTTAAAATTGTTGAAATAAATGAAAATCTATCAATAGAATATTTACAAACGGTTACTGAAGGCAGAGTTTATCAATAATTTTGTTTTAATCGTAATAAACAACTTGACCACTATTTAAATAATCTAAAGCTTTTTGAGATATCTTAAGTCCATTAGACACTTTAACATCCATAGCATTTTCAACCTCAACAATTCTTTCAAGCTTTTTAATTACTTCATCAATTTTATCAAATGGAACAACTGTAACTCCATCGGTATCAGCAACAATAATATCACCACTATTTATAGTTTTTCCTCCTATATCGATAGAAAAACCAATTTTTGAAGGACCACTATTATAAGGTGAGTTTGGATTTAATCCTGTACAAAAACAATCTAAACCAGTTTCAATAATTCCATTTAAGTCTCTCATAGGTCCATCAGTAACAAGTCCTACTCCTCCATTATTTTTTATCATTCCAGCTATTCTATCGCCGACCGCGGCAGTTCCTTGAAAACCACTTACACTATTAACAACAATGTCGCCTTCTTGTATTTCACTTAAAGCTATAGCCATTCCTAAAACGTCAGCAGCCCCAGAAAAAACAGTCAATGCTGGCCCCACAATATGATTTACAATCTTTCCAGGAATTAAAAGGGGTTTTATCGAAGGGTCTAATGCAGCGTAACCATCTAGCGCATCACAAATAAAACCGGTTGGAACATCCTTGAAATAATTGAGTTGTTCTTTGTTGGGTCTGTTTCTGCTAGCAGGTTTTTTGATTTGTATCAAAGGAGGATTTTCAATCATTAATTATACTCACTTAATTTTATTTTTGATTTAATTAATAATTTAACTATAAAATATTTAATACACAACTTTTATAAACTTCAGGAGAAATCTTTGTCTAACCTAGTTGATAAATATCCAAGAGTTAGTGATATGGTTAATGTTGCAAAAAGGAGAATGCCATATTTTGCTGCAGAATACTTATTTGCAGGTACTGGTTATGATGAGGCTTTAGAAAATAATAGAAAGATCTTTAACCGGATTTTTTTAGTTCCTCAGTATTTAAAGGGGACCGTAAACCCAAATTTAAAAACTAAATTATTTGATTATGAATATGACGCACCTTTTGGTATGGCTCCTGTGGGAATGACTAGTTTAATGTGGCCGGGTGCAGAAATAGCATTATCAAAAATGTCCGTTAAAAATAACATTCCTTATTCATTATCGACAGTTGCGTGTGCTTCAGTTGAAGATGTTGGTAAACATCTTAATGGTATGGGTTGGTTTCAGTTATATCCTCCTGCGGACAAAGCCATAAGAAATGACTTATTAAAAAGGGCAAAAAATGCTGGCTTTAAAACCTTAATCGTTACTGCCGACATACCCGCATCTAGCAGAAGAGAAAGGCTTAGAATGGCAGGAGTATCAGTGCCTCCTAAAAATAATTTAAGAACTTTCTTTCAAGCAGCAATATGTCCATCATGGTCAATTGGGACGCTTATAAATGGTATTCCAGCATTTGGGACTATGGATCAATATAGTGATGGTAGTTGGCATGGAAACGCAAAGTCTAAAGCAGGATTTGCTGGAAGTCAGATGCAACGTTATTTAGATTGGGATTATCTAAAAGAAGTTAGGGATCTATGGAGTGGTCCAATCATCCTAAAAGGCTTAATGGATGTAAACGACGCAGTTCAAGCAAGTAAAATTATTGATGCTATTTATATTTCAAATCATGGAGGAAGGCAAATTGATATTGCTCCAAGTCCATTACAAGTATTACCAGAAATAAGAAAAAAAATAGGGTCAAAATTTCCAATAATTATAGATTCAGGCTTTTATTCTGGCCAAGATATAAGTAAAGGCTTAATGCTTGGCGCTGATTTTATAATGACTGGTCGACCATTTATTATTGGACTTGCTGCATTAGGAGGCAAAGGAGCTGATCACGTACATGATATATTAAAAGACGAACTATCAAATGTAATGGAACAAATTTGTTCGAAGGATATAAAAGAATTGAAATCACAAAAGGTAGTTCTCGGAAATGATTTTTATTTAAGAAATCCTAATTAATAATTATAATGAGTTGAAGCGCTTCCCAGGTAATACCATCTCAGACCCAGTTTTAATATGAAGTAAAGCTGGAAGTTTATTCTTATTTGCCCAATTATTAGCTTCTACAAATAATTCATAAAAATCTTCGGTGTTTTCAACTGTATAACCTTTACCACCCATGGCGTTTGCTAAATCAGAAAAGTTTGGGTTGACTAATCCAGTATGTTTATAATTTCCTTTATAATTTTTATGCTGATGCATTCTAATTGTTCCGTACATCTCATTATCTACTACTAATACAATTACAGCAGCATTATATTGAACGGCTGTGGCATATTCATTTTCAGTCATTTGAAAACACCCATCACCTGCAAGAGCTATAACCATATTGTCAGGAAATCTTAATTTAGCTGCTATTGCAGCTGGCAGTCCGTATCCCATTGAACCAGAAATTGGCGCAAGTTGCGTCTTAACTTTTGTAAACCTAAATAATCTATGACCCCAAACAGCATAGTTACCAGCCCCATTAGTAATAATTGTATTAGGATCTAAATGTTTTCTGAGAGTTCTAAAAGCTGATGTTAGGTCAACACCTGAATTAGGAGCTTCTAAAGGCATATCGCCCCATTCAATATATTCTTCGTGAGATTTAACTGCATTAAGTTCATTATTAGAATTGGGTTTTGTATTTAGACCCTTCAATGCGTTGTTAAGTATGTTCACAAATGCTATTGGATTTGACACAATTCCAAGATGAGGTTTATAAATTCTTCCTATTTCATCTGAACCTGGATGAATATGGATAAACTTTTTATTATGTTCTGGAATACCCAACAATGTAAAACTTTGCGAAGGGTTTTCGCTTAATCTACCACCTAACAATACTAGATAATCACTATTGTTAATTCGATTGATTAATTTTGGATTTACACCAAGCCCGAGATCACCACCATAATTTTTATGTAAATTATTATAATAACTTTGTCTTCTATGAGATGTAATTATTGTTAATCCAAGCATTTCAGAAATAGATACTAAATCTTTTTCAGCTTCTTGAGACCATATTGATCCCCCTAAAACAACAATTGGGTTTTTAGCTTCTTTTATTTCTTCAATAAATTGTGCAAGATCCTTTGTTGTAGGAGCAGACATCAATTGATCAATGAACTCTAATGGTTTTTTATCTGTTTTTTCAGTCAGCATGTTTTCTGGTAGTGCTATTATAACAGGTCCAGGTCTTCCTGACATAGCTGTGTGATAAGCTCGTGAGAAGATTTCTGATAATCTGTCAGATTGCTGAACTTCAATTACTAATTTTGCCATACCACCATAAAATTGTTGATAATCAACTTCTTGGAAAGCATCTCGGCCATACATTTCCTTACCAATTTGGCCTACAAATAATATCATAGGAGTACTATCTTGCTGCGCAATATGTATTCCTGATGCAGCATTTGTAGCTCCTGGGCCTCTAGTTACAAAAGCAATACCAGGCCTGCCAGTAAGCTTACCATCGGCTTCAGCCATCATTGACGCCGCACCTTCGTGTTTACAAAGAATTGTTTCTATAGATGTTTCTTGGAGACCATTCATTACCGAAAGGTAGCTTTCGCCTGGAACGCAAAACACTCTATCAACTTTTTGTTTTTCAAGTAATTTTACTAAAAGTGATCCAGCTTCTTGCATTTTTCATTCCTTAAAATTTTTTAAATATGGTGAATTAGAGGGTATCATGTCTTCACTAATAGGTAAAATTAGCTCGTGAAGTAGATGTGAAGATAAAGTTTTACCGTGTCTATCAAGTCTTAAGGAGCTATTAACACCACCCCCAAGAGCACTTTGAATTACAAAATTTAATGCTTTTAGAGATGGGAGTTCAAATCTTTTAACTTGAGTTGCACCTAAATGACTGAAAATATCCAATACTCTTTCTTCAGTAGCAAGATCATTTATTACCTTCCATCCACTATCTAAATAAGCAATAAGTGAAATATTAGATACATCTCCTTTATCACCAGCTCTAGCATGAGCAATTGCATGAACAGGTAAGTCTAATATAATCATAATTGCCTCAAAAGAATTTTATATAATTTTAATTTGAATGTTGGGGTCAACAATGTCTCTGTTAACTAAAATAGATGCAGTTGATGATTGAGGTGTTACATATCCACGTCCTCCACCTCCAGCAGCAGGTCCACAACAATATAATGACATGACTTCATCAACCATTTGTTGTGCTTGATCTTTTTTAGGATATATTGCGGAAGTTCTTACTCTGTAATCACCATTTTCAGGAAGATGATAAGAAGATGTTTCATCCATAGAATAATGAACTGATCCAGCACCAATAATTTCAACTCTCAACTGTCCTTGTAATCCTAAAATTTGAATTCTTTCACTAATTACTTCACCTGCAAGCTTTGCTCGTGCAAGTGCATTCGGTCCCGCATAGCTTATTTCAGCTTCACCCATAAATCCATTATCACAACAAATAGTAGCTTTTAGTTTTTCAGGAGATTTTTTACCTCTACCTCCTTTAACTAAAATTCTATTTTCTCCATTGTTTTCTAAAGTTAAACTTGTCATGTCAGCCGTTACATCTGGGACTAAGTAATTAGAAGGATCATGTGTCTCGTACAACAATTGTTCTGTAACCGTTGCTTGACTGACTAGACCACCTGTTCCGTCAGGTTTTGTAATAATAAATGAACCATCTTGATTAACTTCTGCTATGGGAAAACCAACGTTAGCCAGATTAGGTACGTCTTTGAAGCCAGGGTCAGCAAAATAAGCTCCAGTTACTTGGGCTCCACATTCTAGAAGATGGCCACAAATTGTACCTGAGCCAATCAAATTTAATTCATTTTCTTTCCATTTAAATTCGTATAACAAGGGTCCTAAGGCAAGAGCACTGTCAACTGTCCTACCAACAATTACAATGTCAGCACCCATCTCTAAAGCTTCAGCAATGGGTTGAGCTCCAAGATATACGTTAGCTGCAGTAATTTTGTTATTAGAAAAATCCAAACCTTCCATTGTTGGACTATTTAGTATTTCATCGTTAGACATGTATTCTAATAAATCATCACCTAAAACAACACCAATTTTAGGTTTTTTAGTATTTTGTTTTTTTGCTATTTTAAGTATTCTTTTAGCCGCACCCATAGGATTTGCAGCACCAATATTTGAAATTATTTTTATATTATTTTCGAGGCAATCATCAAGAATTGGACTTATATAAGAATCTAAAAATGGTGAATAACCTTCCTCAGGATTTTTTAATCTAAATTGTTGGGCTATAGCAAGGGTTCTTTCTGCAAGGACTTCAAACATTAAATATTTAGGAGCATTTATTTTTTTTTTAAATTCGTTTATAATTGGAATTGATGCATCAAATCTATCACCTGAAAATCCAGCGCCACAGCCAATAAAAACTTTTTCTGTCATAATAAAATCTTCTAATAAAAAACTTTGATTTTTGTATTTATATTTAACTTAAAATGATAAGATTTTAATAAATTTTTAATAAATATACCTAGTCTAATTAAAAAAGGAAATAAAAATGTCAAAAATTGCAATGGTTACAGGAGCAGGAACAGGAGTTGGCAGGAGAGTTTCTGAAGTATTATCAAAAGAAGATTTCATTGTTTATTTAATAGGAAGAAGAAAAGATAAATTAATTGAAACACAACAGAGATGTACTGGCATAACTGAAGTAATGTCGTGTGACGTAAGTGATCAAATTTCGGTAGAAAATGTATTCAAAATTATAGAAAAAAAGCACGAAAGAATTGATGTTTTATTTAATAATGCAGGGATAGGTGTGCCGGCACAATCAATAGACGAAATGCCATTTGAAAACTGGAAAAGTGTCGTAGACATTAATTTAAATGGAATGTTTCTATGCGCTAAATATGCTTTTGCTCTGATGAGAAAACAAAAACCTCAAGGTGGTAGAATAATAAATAATGGCAGTGTGTCTTCAGTTACTCCCAGACCAGGAAGCATACCATATACAGCAACCAAACACGCTGTTACAGGAATGACTAAGACAATTTCATTGGATGGAAGAAAATATGACATTGCATGTAGTCAAATTGATATTGGAAACGCTGAAACGCCAATGACACAGAGAATGAAAGAGGGGGTTCCTCAGGCCAATGGTAATATGGATATTGAGCCAGTTATAGACTCTCTGCACATAGCAGAAGCAGTTTTATACATGGCTAACTTACCTGTAACGGTAAATGTTCTAAATATGACTGTAATGGCAAATAAAATGCCATTTGTAGGTAGAGGTTAATCTTTAACTAAAATATTTTTTCATTACCGGAAAATATAAGTCTTTGTCACCATTTTTAATTGAAGTTTTTAAGAGATTTTCTGCTGATAATGCTCCAGGCATTTTAACATTGAGTTTTTGACCTAACTCTAAAGCGTAAGATAAATCTTTGAGAGCATATTCTGAGGAGAACGCCGGTGAAGGAAAATTATTTTTAGCAATACTTTTTAACCCATGGTTTCTAAGAGCAAAACTATCTCCAGAACATTTTGTAATATTTTCATATAAATTTTCAACGTTCATGCCGTATTGCTCAGCAATATTAGCTGCTTCACTTAATGCTACAACTGTTTCAAAAAGTATCATGTTATTCAATATTTTGGTAAGTTGTCCTGTTCCTGATTTTCCACAATGCAGAATATCCTTACCCATATATCTTAACACGGGCAGAATTTTATTATAAACATCTTTATCAGCCCCAACCATTATAGCTAAAGTTCCGTCAATAGCAGCCTGTCTTGTTCTTGCAATGGGAGCATCAGCAAAATGGGCACCTTTTATTTTAATCTCATTTTCTAATTTAATCATTAAATCTGGTTGCGATGTTGACATATCGATAATAAACTGATTGATTTTTATATCAGAAATATATTTATCTTTACCATAATATAGGTCTCTAACAAAATCTCCTCCTGGTAAACATGTAATAACCAAATCTGATAAAGTAAAAATTTCTCTAGTATCACTGGCTATTTTAGCACCTTGATTTACTAATTCTTTTTCTTTGTTGGCATTCAAATCTTTAACTAAAACATTCCAATTTTTATTTTTAAGTAAGTTTTTACTCATGGAACAACCCATGACACCTAGTCCAATAAAACCTATAACTTTAATTTCTCTATCAATCATATTTCACCGTTAAATTGGGATTTTAATAAAATAATTAATTTAATAATATTCTATACATTTAATTTATATAGTTTATTTTAATCTACATTTTTTGTTATAAATAGGAAAATATAATGCACTACGATACCTTAAAAAATGAGCATGGTCTACCACATGACCCTTTCAAAGCAATTGTAGCCCCGAGGCCGATTGGTTGGATTGGAAGTCGTTCTATAACAGGTGTTTATAATTTAGCTCCATATAGCTACTTTAATGCAATTGCAGATAAACCTCATTTTGTAATGTTTTCTTCGGTAGATATTAAAGATTCAGTTAAAAATATAGAAGAAACAGGAGAGTTTACTGTTTCTTTGGCAACTGAAGATTTGTTTGATCATATGAATGGTAGTTCTGTTCCCGCAGATTCAAATATTGATGAATTTCAATTAGCAGGTTTAAAACCACAAATAGGTAAATTTGTTTCAGCACCATTTGTTTCTGAAGCATCTGCTGCTCTTGAATGCAAACATTGGAAAACAATAGACCTCCCAAATGTAGATAGAGACAAAGGAACAGGAAACTATGTAATATTTGGGCAGGTTGTTGGTATTTTTATAAACGATAAGTTTATTAAAGATGGGCTGTTTAATGCTAGCGCAGCTAGGCCTTTGGTAAGGTTAGGTTATATGGATTACGGTGTTGTAGGTTCAGAAAACACATTTACTAGGAACAGACCAAGATTAGGTAAAGATGGTAAATTACAACCTGTGGAAGAATGGGATGGAGTTTATAGATAATACATTAATTGAGGATTTTTCCACTGAGGGTGCAGTTTTATTTAAAGGAATATTTTTAGATTGGCTTGACCCACTTAGAATTGGTGTTGATAAATTAATTCAAAATCCTAGTGTTAGAGAAAGGTCATATACTCCTGAGGATGGAACGGCTTCATTTTTTCAAGATTTAGTTAATTGGGATAGAATACCGGAATTTAAAGATTTTATTTTTAAATCAAAAATTGGATTTTATGCTGCAAAATTAATGAAGTCCAAAAAATCAAGATTTTTTCATGATCATGTTTTAGTTAAGGAACCTGGTTCGTCTATTGTAACTCCATGGCATCAAGATAAACCATATTATTGTGTTGATGGTAAACAGAGTGTCAGTTTTTGGATTGCTCTAGATGACATTTCAAAAGAAGGTTGTTTAGAGTGCATAGCCGGCTCACATTTATCGAATATATTACATAAGCCCAAAAGATTTAATGGGAATGATTTGTACGAAAATGATAACTCTAAGGAAGTACCGGATATTAATTCAAATAGAAAAGATTACAAAATATTAAGTTGGGACATTAAAGCAGGTGACGCTGTTGCTTTTGACTTTAGAACACTTCATGGAGCTTCAGAAAATATTAACAAAAATAGCAGAAGAAGAGTGTTTTCAGCAAGAATTGTTGGTGATGATGCATTTTTTGTGGATAGACAAGGTAAAGGCTCACCACCCTTTGAAAATATTAAGCTTAAAACTGGTGATAAATTAACAGGAAGAGAGTTTCCTATTATTTATAAAGTCTGATTTTTTACAATGAAATTTTGGGTTTGTATCTGAAATGGCATTACTCAACTGAATTACACCGTCTAAAACTCTTAAAGACGGTCGGCTGAAGTAAGAATTAGAATCAAATGCATATACTCTTTGTTTTTGAATTGCTTCAATATGATTAATCCTTTCATCAAGATAAATATTTTCTGCAAAAGATTTATTTTCTTCAAGGTTATAACCACAACAAATTATCCCAATAAAGTCTGGATTTAGATCTGCTATATCTTTAGGTGTGATTTCTATAGATTTTTCTCCTTTATTACCTATACATGACAAAAATCCTGCCATTTCTATTTGTTCAGGTATCCAGTGCCCTGGTGTAAAATAAGGGTCTATCCATTCAAGTAGAAGAACAGTTTTATTTGTTCTTTTCCTTGTAACTTGTTTTTTTTTGAGTTTCGCTTCAGCAATTATTTTTTTAGCAGTTTCCTCTTTATTGACTGCTATGCCTATCATCAAAATATCTGAACAAATTTCGTCAAAGGTTGTTCCATTTAGTGAGATAATTTTTGTCTTAGATTTAAGAGTACATAAGTTGTTTTTTAATGTTGCTTGAATAACGTTTTCTGAGATAGAGCAAACATCACATAGTCCTTGAGTAATTATTAGGTCGGGATTGATTTTAAGTATTTCATCGTTATCCACTTGATAAAGAGGAATGTCATTCTTAACAGCCTTTTTAACTAATTTATCAATTGAACTTTGGTTCAAATTGTTTGGTATAATACTTGAAGTGACTTTTTTAATTCCTCTAATTAAGTCTGGATAATCACACTCATGACTTACTGCGTATAAATAATTAGATAATCCCATATCACAAATAATTTCTGAAGCTGAAGGAAGTAAACTAACAATTTTCATTTTTATTTAAACCAAACAATAGTTTTCTTTGCGTCATGATAAGCATCGTCTTTATTTGAAAAAACCTTATAATCATAATTACCAATTCTATACCATTCTGAAGTATTTTCTGGATCTTTTCTATATTCTTGATAACCAAAGGTTTTATTATTTCTAATAAAGAAATCAATGCATAGATTATTGTCATCATTATTTATTGAATTTATTACAACTTGATCCTTAATTTTCAATTTGAAAGTTCTCTCTTTTGTTTTTATTTGTTTTATAATTTGATTTTATCAAATAATGTCACAGCTTTACAAATTAAATTTATTCTAAATTATTTAAACTAGGCATCTTAAATGCTTGAACTATCTTTATCAGAAAATATTATTCTAGCAGTTCTATCATTTTTTACAGCCTTGATGACATCAATAGCAGGGGCAGGTGGAGGTTCGGTACTATTAGCTGCCATGCTTCAGTTTATGAATCCAGCAGAAGCAATACCAGTACATGGAGTTATTCAATTTACCTCAAATATAACAAGAACATGGCTTTTAAGGAAATTTGTAAATTGGAATATAATATTTAAGTTTTCATTATTGTTACCTATTGGAATATTTATAGGTCTTAAAATTTTTCAAAATATAGATGGTGATAATATTAAAAATTTAATTGGATTTTTTATATTACTTGCACTTGGAATTCAGAATTTAAAAATTATAAACAGTTTAAAAGTTCCTACAAATTTATATTTAATAGTTGGTTTTTTTACAGGTATTCTAAACATATTAGTGGGCGTAATTGCTCCTCTTTTAGCTGTTATTGTAAAACAAAGCATTTTAGAAAAAAAATCTATTGTGGGCACTTTAGGTTATTTTGGATTAATCGGTAATTTAATAAAAACAATAGGGTTTACATTTATTGGATTCTCTTTTTTTGAATATATAGACACTTTTTTAATGATATTACCAGCAACGTTAATTGGAAGTAGAATCGGTCAGTTATTACTTTTGAAAATTAGTAACAAAATATTCATGAGAATTTTCCAATTAGTATTAATCTTTTTAGCAATAAGACTTCTTATTATTTAATTAATTAAAAATTTACTAGTATCAATTTGATTATTTAAAAAGAAGATGTAATCTTGTACTTAATATTAAAACAAGGAGGAATTAATATGAAAAAATTTTGTTTTTACTTTTCTTTTTTAGCTTTAGTAATTTCTTTTAATGTATCAAATTCTATTGCTGATAAATTACCTAAAAACATTTCTTGGACCGCATACGGAACAACTTCATCAGGTTATGCTCAATCTGTTGGTATTGGTCAAATGCTAAAAAAAAATTACGGTACGGATTTAAGAATAATACCTGGTAAAAATGATGTTTCTAGAATGGTCCCACTTAAAGCGGGACAAGCAGAAATATGCGCATGTGGAATAGCAAGTTTATTTGCGCAAGAGGGCGTGTTTATGTTTGCAGATAAAAAATGGGGACCAATGAAAGTTTACAATATGTTCAATAATATTGGAAGAAATGGTCAAACAGTAGCTACTGCTGCCGATGCAAACATTAAAACAATGGCTGATCTAAAAGGGAAAAGAGTTACTTGGGTAAAAGGATCTCCAGCTCTTAACGGGAACATGGCAGGTTTTTTAGCGTTTGGTGGCCTAACATGGGATGATGTTATTAAGGTAGAGGTTTCTGGTTACGGAGCATCGGCTAATGCAGTTATAAATGGTCAAGCAGATGCAAGTATGGGTTCTTCTGTAAGTAGTATTTTTAATAAAACAAATGCTTCACCTAGAGGTCTTTTCTTTCCACCAATGCCACATAACGATGAAGTAAGTTGGAAAAGAGCAATAGCTACAGCTCCCCATTTTGCTAAAGCAGTTGTAACAAACTTTGTAGGATCTTCCGATAGTAATAAATCTTTTGAAGGAATGAATTACCCTTATCCAATTTTTGTTACATTGGAAACAACCTCTGAAGATTTATCATATCATCTGACTGAAGCTGTTATGAATAATTACGACCAATTTAAAGATTCTGGACCAGGAATGGATGGATATCAATTGTCAAATCAAAATTTTAGTTGGATTTTTCCATATCATCCAGGAGCAGTTAAGTTTTACAAAAAGAAAGGTGTTTGGACATCAAAGCATGACAAACATAACGCAAACTTAATAAAAAGACAGGATATCTTAGCTAAAGCTTGGCAGAAAACTCTAAAGACAAATTTATCTGGTGATGCTTTTAAGAAAAAATGGCTTGAAAATAGAGCATCTGGTTTAAAAGCTGCTGGTATGCCAAATGCATATAATTAAAAAATAAATCTGATAAGGTAAAACTAAGTTTTACCTTATCAAAATCGGAATTAATTATGTCCAAAAACCAACTAGAAGATTCTTTAATTAGAAACAGGGCTCCAAACAATATCTCCAATTATATTTTAAGGTTTGCCGCCATATTATCTTCTTTTCTTTCAATTTACATGTTGTTCGGTGTTGGTAATTTTTTAAATACTTATGTGCTGCTGGATACTGAGTATCTCTATGCTATGATTGCTTTATTATTACCTTTACCATTTATTGTATATCATCCCACTCCCAGGAGAGGAAATAAAATACCCTGGTATGATATAATTTTTGCCGCCTCTACGTTTATAATTGCAAGTTATTTTTGTTACAGTGGTTCATTAATTTTAGAAGAGGGGTGGGAATATCTTGCACCAACATATGCAAAAATAATGGCATTTATTTTATGGGGTTTGGTTTTAGAGGCTAGTAGAAGAGCTGGTGGAAATGCAATTTTTATTATTTGTTTAATTATTTCTATTTACCCAGCAATTTCAACTTTTCTACCTGGGTTTTTAAGCGCGCCAGCCCAACCATGGGATACTACCGCTACATTTCATATTTTTGGTACAGAAAGCATTATGGGCATACCAATGACTGCATTTGCAACCCTAGTTGTTGGTTTTTTAATTTTTGGAGTAGCTCTTCAGCATACTGGAGGTGGGTCTTTTTTTTTAAATTTAGCTTTTGCACTTTTGGGTACTAGAAGAGGTGGACCTGCAAAAGTTTCAATTTTTTCTTCTGGTCTAATGGGTTCAATGAGTGGAAGTGTAATTACAAACGTTTTAACTACTGGTGTCCTTTCTATCCCCGCAATGAAAAAAACTGGCTTCAAATCCTCTTATGCAGCAGGTGTCGAGGCATGTGCATCTACAGGTGGAGTATTAATGCCTCCAGTCATGGGAGCAACTGCTTTTGTGATGGCAACTTTTTTAGAGGTCCCATACTCTGAGATTATTATTGCAGCTGCTTTTCCTTCTATATTGTATTATTTTGGTCTTTTTATGCAAATAGACGCGTACGCAGCAAGAAATCACCTTAAAGGTTTACCTGCAAAAGAACTTCCATCCATTAAAAAGGTTTTAAAAGAAGGTTGGTATTTTGTATTTGTATTTGTAATGTTAATTTTAATGTTATTGTATATGCAAAGAGAAGCACAAGCTCCTTACTATGCTACAGCTACATTATTAATAATCAATCAAATTGTAAAAATACACAGGTGGAACTCCAAAAAATTTCTTCATTTCATAGAAAGCGTAGGTAGATTATTTGCGGAACTTGCTGGTATTCTAGTTGCAATTGGCCTCATTATTGGTTCACTAACTTTTACTGGTAAAATTGGTACTATTACATACGCGCTTGTAGATTTTGCAGGTGATTCTATAATTATTTTACTTATTATGGGTGCTCTTACTAGTTTTATACTAGGTATTGGGATGACAGTAACTGCAGCTTATTTGTTTCTGGCAGTAACTCTTGCTCCTGCACTAACAGGTAGTGGATTAGATAAAGTAGCTGTTCATTTATTTATGTTATATTGGGGAATGATATCATTTATAACTCCGCCAGTTGCTATAGGTGCATTTGCCGCTGCATCAGTTGCTGGTGCAAATGGAATAAGAACAGGCGTAGAAGCAATGAAATTAGGTAGTGTTATTTATTTCATTCCATTCTTTTTTGTTCTAAATCCTGCACTAATAGGTAGAGGATCGGTGCTCGAAATTTTTACTGTTTTCTTTTCTGCTATTGCTGGAATTATTCTTATTTCAAGCTCTTTACAAGGATATTTAGTTGGAATAGGAAATCTTAAAAACTCAAGATACTTAGAATGGCCAATAAGAATCATGCTTGGATTTTCAGGTATATTAATGGCCCTTCCAGGTGGAGATGTTACAGGGTATTCAAATTATGAAATTAATTTTTTTGCGATTTTATTATTTTCTATACCAATCACGTATTTATTATTTTTAAAGTTTAATAATAGATTTAATTAAAATTTATTATTAAAAATAAAATATTATATTTATAAACTATTTTTAAATTAAATTGTTCTTTTCGATTTTTTTGGCGACGGCTAAGATTCTATACATTTCTCTTAAGACAGGTTTTTCAATAAGTTTTCCTTCAATAACTACAAGCCCAGTATTTGCTTTCTCAAAAGTTGAAGTAATTTTTTTAGCTCTTTGAATAATTTCCTCTGAAGGAGTAAATACTTCATTTAAGATTGGAATTTGTTTTGGGTGTATTGACCCTTTGCCGCTAAAGCCTAGTCCCTTTGCTTTAATTGCTTCTTGTTTCATTCCTTCGGGGTCATCTAAGTCTAGAAAAGGAACGTCTATGGCATCAATTCCAGCAGATGAAGCTGCATGTACTATTCTTGACCTGGCATATAGTAAAGGTTCCCATTTATTTTCACACCTTAATTCAGCTGACATGTCTACTCCACCAAAAAATAGAGCATCAATTCTGTTAGAGCAATTAGCTATATCGTATGCTTTTTCAAGTCCTTCATTAGTTTCAATAATAATGTGTAGTCTACAATTATGCCTTTTTTCAGTGAGCAAACTATCTAATAGGACGATTTCCTCAGAACTTTTAACTTTCGGGATCATTAAAGCAGGGGGAGGGGTCTTTGTATTTAAGATAGCTTGTACATCGTCTATACCAAATTTTTCTCTAAGGGAATTAATTCTAAGTATCCTCTCTATACCATCATGATTTTGTTTTGTTTCAAATAACTTTATCGCTAATTCTCTAGCTAAATTTTTGTCTTGGGGAGCAATTCCATCCTCTAATTCAACACACACCATATCTGTCCCAGATTTAATAGCTTTTGGAAACATTTCTGGTTTTAGACCCGGAGTGAAGATAAAACTCCTTCTCGATTGAATTAAGTTATGACTATCCATTTTTCACCTTTCTTAAATAAATCGCGTGATATACTTTTTGCTCATTCTTTGAATCTACAAATTCTGTATTAACCAAAAAACCAACCTTTTCAAATGCTCTAACTACTTCGTTTAAGTCTTTATTAGGAGCAACTTTATCATCAAAATTTTTAATTCCTTTAAATTTACATGCTAAGAGACCAACTCCATCAAATTTCAAAATCCTATAAAATTCTTTTGCATATTCAGAAAGTGGATATAAAAAATAAATTACATTGATAGCTAGAAGTTTTGTAAATGTGTTATCTTTTATAATGTCTCCCAATTGCTTCGCATCGTTTGAAAAAAAAACTACTTTTTGATTACTAAATTTTTGAATTAATTGATTACGAAACTTTTCGCTGACTTCTATGGAAGTAATTTTTTTATTAGTTAGTTGAAGTATTTTTTCAATTGCTTGTCCGTTTCCAGATCCTATCTCTATAACTTCGTCATTATTTCTTACATCAAGCTTTTTAACTGAGTCATTAATTATAAACTCGTTAAAATTGATCATTAAATGTTTTGCAATGTTACCAAGAAATCCATCGCTGGGACTTCTCATATTTTTTGTCATCAATTTTGTGTGTTTTATTTGAGAGTAGATTAATAAATAAACATAAAATTTAATTTTATTTATTTTCATTCAACTCTCCAAAAATGACCTTAAATTATGGTTGAATAATTCTGGTTTCTCAATATTTATTAAATGACCAGCCTCTGGAATAATTTTGATATAACTATTTTTAATTTCTTTCATAATTTCCTTAGACATTGAAGGAGGTGTTAGACTGTCAAGTTCACCAACCATTATTAATGTAGGTACATTAATTGTTTTAAAAACATGACGATGTTCTGTTCTCATAGAGGTATCAATTGTTTTTAAATAACTGTCTTTATGAAGTAGAGACATTGAATCAACTAGTTGCTTAAAAGCAGAAGAATTTTTCATGTCACCAATCAATGTTTTAGCAACTATAGGAGCTATATCTTTAGGTTCTTTTCCTTTTAATAGGGGCTCTTTTCTTAAATTTATAAATCTTTCCATATCTTTTTTACTAAGGTTTGATAAACCAAAATGTGTGTCACACAAAGTAAGTGTTTTGACATAGTTAGAATATTTTTCATAAAATAAAGTTGCAATTTGTCCACCCATTGAAAGTCCAACAATATGAGCTTTATCTTTATTAAAAAAATCTAAAACTTTTTTTAAGTCGTCTAATATGTCATCAAATTTTAGTGCCCCCTCATAATCATCGCTTTCACCATACCCTCTTGTATCCCATGCAACTGACAAAAACTTATCAGAAAAAAAATAAAGGTTATCTTCCCAGTTCTTTTTATTTCCTCCAATTCCATGAAGAAAAATTAACATTTCCCCCTCACCAGCATAGTCAACTGAGATTGAAGGGCTTTTACCAATTTTAATACTCTTGACGTTCATATAATTTAAAACCTACTTCCAGGCGATTTTAGAAACTCTATTTCCGATTCACTTGATTTTCTACCTAATATTTTATTTCTGTGAGGAAACCTTGAAAATTTTTCTATAATTTTTTTGTGTTTCAAAGCGTATTTGAATGTATTTTCATTAGTAAACTTTTTAAAAAAAGGCAAGCCAAGTTCATGGTCAATTATATTTTCACTATGCATAATTGGCATTAAAAAAAAACTATTATAGTGAAATTTACATTCTATAAGAAAATTATTTTCAATAGCAGTTTTAGATAATTCTAAAGCTTTTTTATCACCCTCAAATGCCTTAGGATTATTTCTGAAAACATTTCTTGTGAACTGATCTAGAACAAGAATATAAGAAAGATAATTATCATAAGATATTGAAATTTGTTCGATATTAATCTTCAAACATATTTCTATATTTTTTTTAAATTTTGTCCTTAACAGTTGATCAAAACTATCACTTTTTTTGAACCACATATTAGGTGTACATTGAACGAACCAAAAATCTAGAATTAATTTGGTATCAATCACTATTTAAACTTCTTAAAATTTTACCAATCTCTTTTCCCATTTCTTCTTGACCAAAAAAAGGAGCCTTTTCACAAGCTTCTGCAAGATAATTAAAATTTTTTGTTTCTAGGTATTTTGTCCATAGAAGACGCATTTGATTTTCAATATTCATATTTATCCACGCTTTTTATTGACTGTTTATATTTTAAAAAAAGATAAAACATTATTAATAAATTAATTAAATTCCAAAAAATTCCATTTAAAAATGCCATCTGATAAGAGTTAGTATAATCATAAATTTCCCCTGACAGCCATCCTCCAAGTGACATCCCAACTATAGTCGCAAAAATTAATAAACCAACTCTTTCAGCGACTTCATTTTCTGGTAAAAACTTACTAATTATAACTGCGTAAATTGGAACAATACCACCTTGAGATAAACCAAAACAAATTGCTACTATATATAGCGATAATTGGCTATTAAAGGGTAAAAACATCGACAGAGAAATTGCTTGTAAAGTTGACCCAAGTATCAAAGTTTGAATTGGACCTATTTTGTCAGATAAGAAACCAAATAGTACTCTACTAGTTACAGCGGCAAATAGCATAAAGGATAATATTTCAGTTCCTACAGCTAAACCAAAACCATTATCAATGCACAAAGGAACAATATGCACCTGTGGCATTGACATCGCAACGCAGCAAAAAACACCTGCAAACATAAGTAAAACTTGAATTTTCTTGTTACTAATTGATAATTTTAAATTAGAATTCACATTTTCTTCTTTTTTTATTTTAGAGAAATCATTTTTTAAATTTGGTGACTTTTCCCCAAGAAAATAAAATAATATAGGGATAAAAATACTACAAACTAATGCAATAAAAAGATGAGCCTCTCTCCATTCACCATCTAAAAGAAAATCCTTAATTACAAAAGGCCAAATTGCTCCACAAAGATGTTGACCACTCGCAACTAAAGATACTGCAAGCCCTTTTCTTTTATAAAAAAATCTTGAAATATCAGCCATCATTGGCCCAAAAAATGCGGCAGCAGAAAAACCTAAGAAAAATTGAATTATTGAAAGCCACATGACATTATTAGCTAGTGTTGAAATTAAATATGAAAAAACCAAAAGAGTTAAAGCAAATATTATAGGTTTTGTAATTCCTATTTTATCTAGCATTCTCCCTATAATGACATTACCTATTCCATATCCAAACATAGTTGCTACATAGGGGTATGTAGATGCAGCTCTATCAAGGACAAATTCACTTTGGATATTAGGCATTATAATTACTACTGACCACATTCCTGCAGTGCCAATAACGCTCATTATAAAAATTATTATTAATCTAATCCATGCCTGATTACTGTCAAGGTCAATCAAATTTTTGTTCATTTGTAGTTGCTCTTCATGTTTATTTGATTAACATATTTATAAGATTAAACAACATGATATGTTCTTAGTTTAGGGAGGTTGTTGATGATATTATCCAAAGGCGAGGTGAATTTTTACAACGACAAGGGATATTTACTGGTTGAGGATGTAATTACGGAAGATCAACACAAGGAAATGTTAGCTCTGGTAAAAGATTTTTTTGAAAGATCTAAAAATGTAAAAAACAATGATAATATTTTTGATCTTGAAGATGGACATTGCTCAACTAATCCCAGACTAAAAAGAGTTAAACAGCCTCATCAACATTCTCAATTTTTTTGGGATATAATAAAACAATCTAAAATTGAAGGGATACTTATTGATCTTCTTGGAAAAGATATTTCTCTAAAAACAAGTAAATTGAATACTAAGGCTCCTGGAGGTGGTGCTGCAGTTGAATGGCATCAAGATTGGGCCTTTTATCCACACACAAACGATAATGTTTTAGCATTAGGTTTAATGCTTAATGATGTGGATATTGATAACGGACCGTTAATGGTTATACCCGAAAGCCACAAGGGTCCAGTTCTAAGTCATAACAATAATGGAGTTTTTTGTGGCGCAATTAATCCAGATGATAAATTTTTTGATATTGACAAGGCTGTTACACTTACAGGAAAAGCCAGATCCATGACAATTCACCACGCTAGAACTCTTCATGGCTCAGCACCAAATAATAGCCAAAAAGATAGATTAATGCTGTTTTATGAGTGTAATTCCGCCGATGCATGGCCTTTAGTAGGTGTGGGTGCCTATTTAAAAAATAATGATCCAATAGAGTTATGTAAACAATTAGAAAAACAAATGGTTTGTGGTGAAGTGAGTTATCAACCTAGAATGGAGAGTGTTCCTGTAGTAATACCATTGCCACCAGCTCCAGATCATGGATCAATTTTCACAACACAAAAAACTGGAGGTGCAAAATCAGCTTTTTAATTTTTGTAATCCGGTGATTGTCTCTCGAGTTTTCTTAATAAAGCTGGCCAAGCAAGTCTGTCTCTTCCCAAATCAAACATGCCAATGGATTGATTTTGCGTTGTTTTTATAGCTTCTTTTGAAGGTAAATTAATAGACCCTGCTGATTGAGCTCTTATCTGAGCAGAACATGCTCTTTCAAGAAAATATATACCCATAAATGCAATACCGCATGTTTGGCCAACTGACAAAGTACCATGGTTTCTTAATATAAACAGATTTTTGTTACCTATATCTTCAACTAATCTTTCTTTTTCAGTATGATCTAAAGCTAGACCTTCATAATCATGATAGGCTATATGAGGATGTATCAACATTGATGTTTGACTTATTGGTAACAAACCATCTTTCTGAATAGATACCGCAACACCGTCATTAGTATGTAGGTGAAGAACACACTGCGCATCTTCTCTTGCTGAATGTACGGCACTATGAATTGTAAATCCTGCAGGATTGACTTCATATGGAGTATCTATAACTGAATTACCGTTAAGGTCAATTTTAACTAAACTTGATGCTGTAATTTCATCAAACATTAACCCATAAGGATTTATAAGAAAATGGTGTTCTGGACCCGGTATTCTTAATGAAACGTGTGTATATATTAAGTCATCCCACCCATAGAGTGCAATAAGTCTATAGGTTGCAGCG
Source organism: SAR116 cluster bacterium AG-390-L20 (assembly GCA_003278095.1). GTDB lineage: Bacteria > Pseudomonadota > Alphaproteobacteria > Puniceispirillales > Marisalimonadaceae > Marisalimonas. Next base: position 58,149 of record QCHB01000002.1, read on the forward strand.
AGATCTAGTCTAAGTTGCCATTCTTCTTCAGTAATCTGACTTTTTAATTTATTAGTATCGATCATATAGTTCATGACATATTACCCTTCATTATATTTCCAAATATTTAAGAACAAACATATAATATTATTATTCTTCTATAATTTCTATTTCTCTCTTTAATTTTGTTTTCGTTTCTTTTTTATGTAATTTAATTTTAAGTATCCCACTTACTAATTCTGCATCATCAACTTCTATATTTTGTTCTAACCTAAAAGTTTGTTTAACCGAGTTTGTACGAATACCTTTATGAATAATACCTTCAAAAGGTGTTTTTGTTTTTTCTTTCACTTCTAACATCAAAAAATTATTTAATTGTTCAATAGTTATTTGATCCTGAGTTACACCAGCTAGAGCAATATTTATTTCATAATTATTATTGTCATATTTTAGAATATCGAAAGCTATATTGGTTTGAGGTTTAATATTAGATAAATTTTCTATTTCGTTAAAAATATCGTCATAACCAACATAAAACTTAAATATTTGTTTTTGTTCAAGGCTCATATCATTGATCTATTCTAAAAACTCTTTCACCTTCAATTAATTTAATCTTAGTATTACCTTTAACTTCATTGAGTTCGTCGGCCATTATTTTCATAACTTTGGTAGCATCATTTTTGTTTTTAAAAGATGAAATAACAAAACCTGTAGTATCTGAAACTCTGTAAACCTCACAACTCAACTGACCGTTTTTAATATTTCTAGGTATCATAACATTTTGAAAAAATGCTATTATCATATCACAATTGACTTTAGAAGTTGACTGAAATTCTGCTATTCGAGAGTACATTTTTACCTCTTGTTAATTACATAACTAATATGTAATTGTATATTATTAATTTAATTTAAAAAAAAGTAACAATATGAAGATTTTTTATTTTTTATTTTTTATTTTTATTTATTCTCAAACTCAAGCTCATGAATGTGTTTTAAAAGGAACATCTGCTAAAGACATAACTATTTATAATACCTGTAAAGCTGATGACAAGAATAAAAAGCCTATAAATAACGATTTAAATAATACTCTATTAAAAGCAAAAATTAAAAAATTGAAAAATGAAAACAACAATCTCAAAAATCAATTATTAGATATTAAAATCAGATTAAATTCATTATTAGCAAGAGTTAATTCATATATTAATTAACAAAGAAGGCATATTATATAAAATGAAAAAAGCTTTAGTCATAGGTGTTGGACCTCTTATTGGTCTTGGTGGACAACTTTGTAAAAAAATTGCTCAAAACAACTTTGAAGTATTTGTAGCGGGTAGAACAATTAAGTCATTAAATAAAGTCGTAGAAAGTATTATCGAAGAAGGTAATTACGCTAAACCAATAGTTGTTGATACAACAGATGAAAATCAAATCAAAATGATGATTAGAGAAATTGGTTCTGGTTTAGATTTTGCTGTCTACAATGTCGGGAATAGTACACCTGGCAAAATAATTGACATGGAGCCAAGTTATTTTAGGCAGAGTTGGGAAACTGGATGCTATGGTGGATTTTTATTTGCCAAAGAAGTCATAAAAGTATTTTTAAAAGAGAATACCCCTGGCACACTTTTGTTTACAGGTGCTAGCGCGTCTTTAAGGGGTAAATCAAACTTTGGAGCATTTAATTCAGCAAAAGGTGCTCTTCGTAATTTAGCCCAAGCAATTGCAAAAGAATATGCTGAAAACTCAATTCATGTAGGTCATATTATTGTTGATGGAGGTTTGGCAGGTGAGAGGATAAAACAAAGAGTGTCTGATTTTGATGAAAGAGTAAAAGATGGAAAATTAATAGATATAGATAGTGTCACTGATGCTTACATGTATTTATATAATCAAAATAAAAATGCGTGGACTTTTGAATTAGATATTAGAACATCTAAAGAAAATTGGTAATAGGAAGGAAATTGAAATGAAACTTTTTGATCTAAGAGGAAAGGTTGCTCTAGTTACTGGTGGAAATGGAGGTATCGGTTTAGCGATGTCAAAAGCTATAGGAGAAGCTGGAGCTAAAATTATAATAGCTGGTAGAAATGAAGAGAAAAACACTCAATCAATTAAAATTTTAAATTCTCAAAATATAGAATGTAAATCCTTTCAAGTTGATGTTGTTGAAGAGAACTCATGCAATAAACTGATTGAGAATGTCATTAGTAACTTTGGCAAATTAAATATATTAGTAAATAATGCAGGGACTAATATTAGAAAGAGACCTGAGGAATACGAACTTGATGAGTGGAAAGGAATAATAGACACAAATTTAATAAGCATGTTTACATGTTCCAAAGCTTCTTTTAAGCATTTTAAAGATGCTAATGGTGGAAAAATTATAAACATTGGTTCAATGCATTCTTTGTTTGGTGCCCCACTCGGTAGTGCCTATTCTGCTAGTAAAGGTGGAGTTGTTCAATTAACAAAAAGTCTTGCTAATGCTTGGGCAAAAGATAATGTTCAAGTTAACGCAGTACTTCCAGGTTACATAGATACATCACTAACTCGACAGGCGAGGATAGATATTCCAGAACTTCAAAGTAGAGTTGAAGAGAGAACACCAGTAGGTCGATGGGGAGAGCCAGATGATTTAGGTGGCATAGCTGTGTTTTTATCAAGTGAGGGATCTAATTATATTACTGGAACAGCTATACCCGTAGACGGCGGTTATTCTATAAATGGATAAATTTTAATTATTAAAATCTTTCTTTAAAAAATAGTTCTTTATGTTAGGGGGATAAAATGAATAATGTGTTCAAAGGGTGTATGCCAGCGCTTATGACACCTTGTAATAATGATTATTCTCCAAACTTTGAATTACTTCTTGGTAAAGCTAAAGAATTAATCGACACAGGAATGTCAGCAGTGATTTACTGCGGCTCTATGGGTGATTGGCCACTCCTTTCAGACGAGCAGAGGCAACAAGGTGTTGCTAAATTAGTAAATGCAGGTATTCCCACAATTGTAGGGACAGGAGCTATTAATTCAAAAAAAGCAACAGCTCATGCACAGCACGCCCAAGAGGTAGGAGCGCTTGGTCTAATGGTTATACCAAGAGTACTCTCAAGGGGACCGTCATTAATAGCTCAAAGATCTCATTTTGCTTCGATATTAAGCGCAGCACCAGACCTACCAGCAGTAATCTACAATAGTCATTATTATGGTTTCTCAACAAAAGCAGATCTATTTTTTGATTTGAGGCGAGAATTTCCAAATTTGGTTGGATTCAAGGAATTTGGAGGCTCAAAAGATTTAACCTATGCAGCAGAAAATATTACATCGCAAGATGAAAATATATCATTAATGATAGGTGTTGATACAACAGTTTTTCATGGTTACGTCAATTGTGGTGCAGTAGGTGCAATAACTGGCGTTGGTAATGCTTTCCCGAATGAAGTGTTGCATTTAATAAATTTATGCGAAAAAGCTGCTACAGGTGACCCTGTTTCAAGATCAAAAGCTAGAGAACTTGAAGATGCGTTGGCTATTTTATCATCATTTGATGAAGGTCCCGACTTAGTTCTTTATTATAAATTTTTAATGGTTCTTAACGGGGATAAAGGTTACGATTTACATTTTAATCCAACAGACAAATTAAGTGACAGTCAAAAAATGTACGCAAAAAAACAATATGATTTATTTGTAAAGTGGTATTCAAGCTGGAAAAATAGATAAGTTAAAAATGTATTTTATTTGTATTATTTTTCGTCAACACCATTTACTTCAGAAGTGTCAGCTGTTGAATTATTGTTAATTGTATGATTTTTTTTATTTTTCATTTGTTTACATGCTTCTTTGATCACTAAACCAATTACGATACCGCCAGTTAATCCTATTGCTGTTCCTTTTAATAAACCTAATCCAAACATTAAATCACCTCAAAAATAAATGGTGAACGCGAGAGGATTCGAACCTCTGACCTACTGCTTAGAAGGCAGTTGCTCTATCCAGCTGAGCTACGCGTCCATAATAATAAATTTATTATTTATTACTTAAAAATACTTAAGTCAAAACAAAAGTATTAAAAATTTGTACAAATTAAATATAAAAACTATCAAAAATTAGTAATAAAATATTTTTTGCATACAGGTCATTGGTTTAGGTATCTTATCTAATTTTTCGATCCCAAGGCCGACACTTAGTACCATAGATGACAGCTTTGAGGTAACCTTGTCAAAAGTCCATGCAAAATCAGTTGTTTTAAAAAAATCTTTATCTTCCCAAATCACGTAAGCACCTTGTTTTTCAGCTAAAAGATTTCCTATTTCAGTAAACTTACCATTAATCCGTCTATATACTTTTGGATTATCCATATCTTTTGATCTATCAAAAAGAAATTCAAATTTGTAATTATCATCACTGCAGTCAAAGCCAGCCGATGGTAAATAAATATCATTTGCTATTAATTTAAAGGGAAATAAAAAAATAATAAAAATTGCTAAAATAAAATTAAATTTAAAAAATTTCATAAATTATACTTTCTATTTATTTCCAAATGTTATTCTATTAACTTAAAATATTATGTAAAATATTTATTGTAGGAAATTAATGACACTTTTTATTGATCACGTTGTAATAACAGTAAATGACATAAATTTATCTATAGATTTTTACGCTAATATATTAGGAATGGAACTAAACGAGTTTACATCAACTTCTGATAATATCAGAAGAAAATCACTCAAGTTTGGTAAATAAAAAATTAATTTACACGAAAATTTAAAACCATTTGAACCACATGCATCAAATCCAACACCTGGATCTATGGATATTTGTTTTGTGAGTATGAAATCATTAGTTCAATGGATGAAGATTTTAAAAACTCACAAATTCAAATTGAAGAAGGCCCAGTAATCAAAACAGGAGCAAATGGCCCGATAAAATCTATTTACATAAGAGATCCTGATAATAATTTAATTGAAATCTCTAATGAAATTTAAAATTAAAGATTTATATAATTTGAGTTAAACTGACTAATTCACGTGTTCTGGTAACTTTAAAATTCCATTTTTTATCAAATTTTTTTATAAGTGATTGTAACTTTTTTGAATCCATTGCATTTTTTGCTTTTTTAATATTTTCAAATTCATATATAGCAAGATGAAAATTTGAATTTTCTACCCACCCTCTTTTTGCATTTTTAGCCATAAACTGTTTCTTAGCTTCATATAAATGTTCATTTTCATACCAATAATCAAAATCTTTACTATCTATCTGACTAGTATCAGATTTAACAATAAGGTAAGCTGACATGTTTTACTCCTCATAGACTATAACAACTTCAGTAATATTAATTTATATCAACTCAATATTAAAAATAAAATTATTGACAAAAACTTATTATAGTTCTGTTATAATAATTAGGTATTTAGGAGTTATATATGAACTTTAAAATATTTGGAAAGCAAGTTAAAGTTGGTGAAACTTTTTCCAAATATGCAGAATTAAATCTCTTAGAATCAATCCAAAAATATTTTCCTAATCCAATCTCATCAATAATAAGTGTTTCTAAAAATAATAAATTATTTCATATAATTATTGTACTTCATATTAATAAAAAAATGGAGTTTACAGCTCAATCCTCTGGACAAACTGCTAAACTAGCATTCAGTGAAACCTTAGAAAAATTATCTAAACAATTAAGAAGATATAAAAGAAAAATTAAAAATTATAAAAATAATGAAAATAATAATAAAGCAAACTCCTTAAAGGCTCACTTTCACATAATTAATGAACCTCCGACATCAATTTCAAAACAAAAAGAAACAAATTATGAAGAACCACTTATTTTTGCAGAGTTGGATACTGAAATTGAAGAATTGACTGTTATAGACGCTCTAGAAAAAATGAAAATGGGAAATATTTCAGCTTTAATGTTTAGAAATAAAAAACATAGTGGATTAAACATGGTTTATAAAAGAGATGATGGTCTAATTGGTTGGGTTGATCCAAGAGGCAATAGAAATTTAGCAAAAATATAATTAATTCAGTTATTGAGCTGTTCTAAGCGTTTGTCACGTCTACACATGAATCTATAGTATTCATATTTGTAACTTTGCTTTTTATAATAATCTTGATGTTCTAATCTAACTGGATAAAACTTAGTCTCTTTTTCTATAGGCACTATAGATGTTTTTGGAGCTAACGATAAGATAATTGATTTTTCTTCATTTGTTTTATAATAAATAGCCGGACTATACGATCTTCCCCGGTCACAAAACTGTCCGTTATTATCTTCATAATCAATTGTTTTAAACACATGAACCACTAACTCTTTAAAACTAATTATTTTAGGGTTATATCTAACTAAAGCAGCTTCACGGTGATCGCCCCATTGCCCAGGTATGTATTTGGGATCTTTTGTAGTACCTGCAGTGAATCCACTTATTACCTCATCAACCCCCTTCAATTTTTCAGTATCTGCTTCTGTACACCAAAAACAGCCACCAGAATAAACAAAGGTCTCAGCTAATGATGAAAAACTGGAAAAAATTAATAAGTTAAAAAAAAAGAAAACTTTAATAATGATTTTGTTCATTGTTCTAGATTAGTTTATAACCAAAGTTTTACAATAAAATATTTTATATCTTTTAGAGGGTTGAAGTGAAATGGAGAAATTTAAATCAAATATAGATAATAAAGCTTTAGAAGACTTAAATTTTAAAATTACGAATGGTAGACTTTTAGATTGGGGACCGGATTATAACAATGATGCAGGTATTTCATTTAAAAAAATATCATACATAATTGACTACTGGAAAAATCAATTTTCGTGGAAAAAAGAGGAAAGTAATCTAAATAAATTTAATCAATTTATTTTTACTAAGGATAGTGTAAAAACACATTTTTTGCATGTGAAATCAACTGAAGAGAATGCTCTGCCTCTTCTTTTAATTCATGGATGGCCTGGTTCAATTTTTGAATTTTTAGATATAATTCCTTTACTAACAAATCCTGAAAAAAATAGTCTCAAAGGTAATCAACCTTTTGATTTAATAATTCCTACATTACCAAATGTAGGTTTTTCATTTTCGCCATCGCAAAAACCATTGAGCTTACAAGAAATTTCTAGCCATTTTATTGACTTGATGAATATCCTTGGCTACAAAAAATATTTCATACAAGGTGGTGATTTAGGATCATTTATAGCTTCGATTATGGCTGTTAACGCTCCAAAAAATATTTCAGGTGTTCACTTGAATATGCTACCGCTACCTAGAGGTCTTGATAAAGAAGCTAATAATTCAGAAGAAGCAATATATTATGAAAAGCTAAAACATTTTATGAAATTTGAGACGGGCTATCAACAAATTCAGGGTACTAAACCCTTTACATTAGCACATGCTTTAAATTCATCTCCTGTGGCTTTATGTTCATATATAGCTGAAAAATTTTATACTTGGACTGATAACGACAATGATTTGTTTGATAAAATCAATATAAATACTATGTTAGCTAATATATCTTTATATTGGTTTTCTGGATGTATAGGTGCTTCTTTTTGGCCATATTTTATGCGTCACAGATCGGTTGATTGGCCTATTAATAAAAATTCACCAATCAATGTTCCGATGGGTTATAGCGAATTTCCAAAAGAGATATTTTCACCACCAATTACTTTGGCATCTCAATTTTATAAAAATATTGTATTATGGTCATCTCATGCTTCTGGAGGCCATTTTGCAGCTATGGAAAAACCAAGAGAATTAGCAATTGACATAAACAAATTTGTAAATAAGACAAAATAAATTTTGTTTATTATAGTTGAGTAATATGTGAGGCTCTAATGGATAATTCTATAAGGGGGGCAGATAATGAGTCTAGATTTTTTAACTGATGATTTGTTGATTAAAAATAATAATTTTGATAGGCCTGTAATTGTTACAGGTGCTGGTGGTTGCATTGGAGCATGGATACTTACAATTCTACATAGATCAAACATTCCTTGTGTAGCTCTTGATTTGTCCAATAATAAAGATCGACTTAAACTTCTTCTTGGTAATGAAGCGTCTAAAATCAAATGGCAAGTGTGCGATATTACCGATCTTAAAATGCTAAAGAAAATTATCATAAGCTTTAACCCAGGTGCCATAATTCATTTAGCGGGTCTGCAAGTACCATTTTGTGCTACAGATCCGGCATTAGGTGCTCGTGTCAATGTAGAGGGCACAATTAATATTCTTGAAATTGCTAAAGAAGCAAATATTAAGAGGACTGTTTATGCTTCGTCGGTTGCTGCCTTAGGAATGCCTCCTAAAGGTCCTTGGAAAGAAACGTTATATGGTGCATATAAACTAGCTAATGAGCATACAGCATTTGTTTATTGGGCTGACTGGGAGGTTCCATCTATCGGCATTAGACCTAATATTGTATATGGTTTAGCTAGAGATCAAGGAATGAGTTCAAAAAACACTCTAGCTATTCAAGCTGCAGCTCTAGGCGAAAGCTTTGTAATACCATACACTGGAAAATATAGCTGGTTATATGCAGGTGAGTCAGCTTTAGCATTTATCACATCTGTAAGCAAAGACATGGTTGGCTCACACGTTTTTAATCTTAATGGTCCATGTGAAACAATAGAAAATGGGTTATCTATAATTAAAAAGTTAAAAGAAAATGCGTCCGTAAGCTGTATTGGTCAATCGCTACCATTTCCTCCAGATTTAGATGACCTGCCTCTGAGAAATCATATTGGTGAATATCCTTCCATTTCCGTTGAAAAAGGGATTGAGAAAACGTTGAGGGCCTTTCAAGTACTTAAAGCTGAAGGAAGATGTCCGCCTATGCCCGTTTAGATTTTATTTTAGTGATAACATTTCGAAAAGTTTAGCCAATGAAAAATAATATTGATATGATTTTAAACGGTCCTGTTTTAAAAATGATTTGTAAACTTTCATTGCCAAATTCAATCACTGGAATTTCAATGGTGTTAATAATAATAACAGATGCCTATTTTGTCTCACAATTAGGAAATGTCCCACTCGCAAGTTTAGCTTTAGTTTTTCCATTTTTAACACTGATGCAAATGATGTCTGCTGGTGCAATTGGTGGGGCAAGTACGTCATCTATTTCAAGATTTTTAGGAGCAGGATTAATCGAAGATGCTAATTCAGCTATTTGGCATGCTGTTCTAATATGCATTTTTATGTCATTAATTTACACAATAATATTTGGATTTTTACCAAATCACATTTATTCATCAATGGGTGGTAGCAATGATGTTTTGGACGGAGCTGTTGTTTTTTCACAGATTGCTTTTGGAGGAGCTGTCTTCACGTGGTTACTCTATATTTTTTCAGCAATTTTAAGAGCTATGGGAGAATTTGTTGTTCCTGCAAAGGTACAAATTTTAGGTTGCTTATTTCAAATTTTTTTAGGTGGGGTTTTTACAGTAGGTTGGTTTGGGTTTAAAAGTTTTGGTATTATTGGGCCAGCAATTGCCATGGTTGTTTCACATTTCCTTATGATGATATATTTATATTTTTATATTAAATATAATCAAAAAATCATAAAGCTCAGAACTTACCCTCTAAACAAAAAATCCTTTTTAGATATAATGAAAGTAGGGGCTGGAGGTCTAATCAATAGCATTACAATTGCAGGAACAGTTGCCGTCGTAACAGCTTCAGTAAGTCATTATGGCATTGAAGCTCTTGCTGGTTACGGTCTTGGAAGTAGGTTAGAAATTATAATTACTCCATTAGTATTTGGTATCGGATCTGTTCTTACAGCTGCAGTTGGTATTAATGCCGGTGCAAATCAAATGAGCAGGGCAAAAAAAATTGCTTGGGTTGGTGCAATAATATCTTTTATTATTATCGGCGTCATTAGTATAGCAGTAGCTGTTTTTCCAGAACTTTGGTTAGACCATTTTGAAACAAATATTTTGTCTGAAAGATATGCTATTCTTTACTTAATAATAGTTGGTCCTTTTTACTGCTTTTTTGCAGCAGGTCAAACATTATATTTTGCTAGTCAGGGAACTGGTAAGATATTTTTTCCAGTAATAGTAGGTATAATAAGATTTTTGACTGTATCTGTTGTTTGTTATCTTACTATTATATTTTCTTGGTCTTTAAGTCATATTTTTTATGCGGTATCATTTGGACTTGCTATTACGGGCATTGGTTTAAGTTTATGTATGTTAGGACCAGATTGGAATAGTGAAATTAACCAAAAAAAGATAATGAATACATAGCTATGTTTAAAACGCAAAAAAATAAAAATATTCCAACAATAATCTTCATAAGATATTTATATCATAAATTAAAATTATAAGTAGCAATATGAACAAAAAAATTCAAATTCTTGAAGAAAAAATTACTCTTTTTCAAAATGAGATAATAAGTATGAGTGATGAAATCTATAATCAACAAAAAGAGATACAAGAACTTATGTTGCAAATTAAAACATTAAAATTAGATATAGAAAATATGCAAAATAATAACACAGATAAATTAAATATTTCTGATGACGTTCCACCACATTATTAAATTTACTCAGCTTGGTTGACTTCTGTAATATAAAATACCAAGTTAATATCATTCAAAAACTTTTAGAATGGTCAATGGAAAATTCAACAGCTTACATTTATTTGATTTTAGGTCTTGGTTGTATATTCCTTTATAGAGTTCTAAAAAAAAGATGGAAAATTCAAGATAATAAAAAGAAAACATTATTTAAATTTTTATTTAATAATCTAAATAATAAGAAATAGATCATAATTATCATTGGGGTGAATTCTTATGAAGAACCTAAACTATCTTATAAATCTTCTTAATTATAATAGTTGGGCTAACGATGAATTTTTTAAAGTTATAGTTCAATTATCTCCTGATGAAATTAATAAACAACGTAAATCTTTCATGAATAGTATAAGAAATTCTTTAAATCACTTATTGGTTATAGATAAGGTTTGGCTTGCTAATATGAAACAAGAAAAACATGCTTTTAATCACCTACAGACTATATTATTTGAAGATATGCAAGAGCTATGGGAAGCCAAAAAAAAAGAAGAAATATCAATTAAAAAGTACACTGCTAATTTATCTGATGATGATTTACTTGAGTTAGTTGATTGTGATTTAATTGGTGGTAACAAAGTTTCTATGTCTAGATCTATGATTATAACACACCTCGCAATGCATGGTGGTTATCATAGAGGTATAATTGCAGAAATGTTTGGTCAAATTCCTTTACCTCCTATTGCACAAGATATAACTACTTGGGAAAATTCTAAGAAATTAAATAACACTCTTTAAGGATTTAAATTATGCATGTAGCTGAGTTAATTTGGAACAGTTGGGAAAATGGCCAAAAAATTATTTCTTTGCCAAAAAAATTAATACCAAGTTCACGAAAAGAAGCTTATAAAATTCAGGAAAATTTAGAAAAATTTAGTAATGACATCATTGTAGGTTGGAAGATCGCTGCAACTAGTAAAGAAGGACAAAAACATATTGGTGTTGGAGGACCTTTAGCAGGTAGAATTTTACATAACAAACTTTATAAACCAGAAGACACTCTTATTTTTGGTCATAATAAAATGGCTGTTGCAGAGCCAGAATTTGCTTTTAAAATAGGGGAAACTCTAAAACCTACAAAAACATCATATAATCTTGAAGATGTCATGAAGTTAGTTGAATCATTGCATCTTTCAATAGAGTTACCTGATTCTCGCTTTAAAAATTTTGCAACTGTTGGAGAGTTTAACTTAATTTTAGATAATGCATGTGCACACCAGTTTGCAATCTCACAAGGAATAGACTATCCTTGGCAATCACTTGATTTATCAAAACACAAAGTCAAGATATATAATTCTGCAAATCTTCAGCATGACGGCATTGGAGCGAATGTTTTGGGAGACCCAAGAATTGCCTTAACTTGGTTAGTAAATGAATTATCACAAAATGATATTACCATTCATAAAGGTATGATTGTTTCTACAGGAACGTGTTCAATGCCACTACCAATAAAATCTGGAGATAAAATTACAGCTGATTTTGGTGATTTGGGCTCTATTAGTATTAATATAAAATGATAAAATTCTTATTTATTATTGTAATAATGGTTGTACTTATCTTTTTTTTGAAAAATCATTCTACAAAAATTATAACTTTTTTCAAAAGATTGTTGAGTAACCCAATGATTAGGGCTCTAGCATTCAGAGGCCTTTGGAGAGTTTTAAGATTATTGATTTTTAGAAGATAATTAGTTTATTAGACTTTTATAAAAACGTAGAAAGTATGGAAAAATATTTTCAACAATTTTAACAACCCCTTTTTTATTTGGGTGTATCATATCTTTTTGATTATAAGAAGGTTCCAAAGCTACATCTTTCAAAAAGAATGGATAAAAAAATACATCGTATTTTTTAGACAAGCTTGGGTAAATGGCATTAAATTCATTTACATATTCCCTTCCAAGGTTAGACGGTGCTTTCATACCGATAAGCATTGTAGGAATTTTAATTTTTTTTAAATGTGTCAAGATATTCTCAATATTTCTATAAGTTATTATGGGATTAATTCCTCTTAATGCATCGTTGGCACCAATTGAAATTATTACTGCATCATACTCTTCTTCTAATACCCATTTAAACCTATTCAATAAACCGGTGGAAGTTTCACCGGAAATTCCAGAATTTGTTAGCTTTAAATTAATTTTAGAATGATTGATTTTATTTTGTAATTGATTAATGAAACCATCTTCTTTTAATAATCCATATCCTGCAATTAGACTGTCGCCAAAAACAATAACTTTTGTTGTTTTAGAATGTGCTATATTTACAACAAATGATATAAAGAAAAAAATTGTAAATGTAAGTTTTTTTATATAATCCATTATTAACTAGAAACCATACTTTCCATTTGTCTACAAGAAAGATAATTAGAAAACAACATAATAAATTGATGTAATTACAAATGAATAATAATAGTAAAAAACATATAATTGAGCTGGAAAATGTTCATGTCAGCTTAAAAAGTAATGTAGAAACAGTTAATATTTTAAAAGGAATAAACTTAAAAATTCTTAAAGAAAATAGCATTAGTGTAATTGGTGAAAGTGGAGCAGGAAAATCTACATTAGCAATGACAATAGCTGGCTTAGAGTTAATCTCTAAAGGGAAAATTTTTTTTAAAGGTGTAGCAATTCATGACTTGGAAGAAGATGAATTAGCTAATTATAGATCAAAAAATGTAGGTATTATTTTTCAATCTTTTAACTTATTACCATCAATGACTGCTTTAGAGAATGTTAACTTGCCCAATCAAATTTCTGGAGTATTAATTGATGACAAAAAAGGAACTGAGTTGTTAAAGTCAGTTGGGCTTAAAAAAAGACTCAATCATTATCCCCACCAACTATCTGGAGGTGAGCAACAAAGAGTTGCAATTGCTAGATCTTTAATATCTTCTCCAGAAATTATAATTGCAGATGAACCCACAGGCAATTTAGATAAAAGAAACAGTGAAGAAGTTATGAAATTAATTTTCAAACTACAGAGTGATTTTGCTTCAACGCTAATATTAGTTACTCATGATGAGACAATTGCTAAACAATGTAATAAAATAATTAAATTAGATAATGGTTTAATTGTTAAAGATGAATAATTTTAAATTTTGGAAATTATCAATTAAAGAATTACGAGGATCTTTCAATGAATTTAAGATTGTTATAACATCAATATTTTTGGGCATTTTCATAATTAGTGCTGTAGGAAGTTTATCTGAAAACCTAAAATTTGAAATTAATAATCAAAGATCTCAGCTTCTTGGAGGAAGTTTTGAACTTTCCACTACATATCAGAAATTTCCTCAAAAAATTAAAAAATGGCTTGAGGTCAATGGAAAAGTCTCAGAAGTAATTGAGTTGAGGACTATGTTGTCTTCAAACAAAAACTTAATTAATAAACGTCGATTAGTTGAATTGAAAGCAGTTGATGAAAACTGGCCTTTGATAGGCAGTGTTTCAATTACACCTAATCAAACATTAAATCAGTCTATAAATAACAATAACGTCAATGGAGTTTTGATTGATAAAAATGTAAAAAATCAGCTTAGCCTTGATTTAGGTGATACACTTGATTTAGGTGATTCAAGAATAGTAATTAAAGGAATTATAAAAAAAGAACCAGATAGAATGTTTTCATTTGCAACTTTTGGTTCTCGAGTTCTTTTGTCAATTAAAACATTACAAAAAACAAATTTAATTGTCCCAGGTTCATTAGTAAAATATAAAATAAAATTTATTCCAAACAAAAAGAATATCAATTTATCATACTTAAACAAGTTAGTTGAAGGTACTAATATCACTGTTAGGGGTATTAATAGTAGTACTAATAATTTTAATAACTTTATAGAAAGGACTTCTCTTTTTATTTCTATGGTTGGATTAATTACTCTTTTAATATCAGGAATTGGTATTTCTAATGGTGTAAAAGGTTATATAATCAAAAAAATTAAGAATATTGCGATTTTGAAATCATTAGGAGCTAAAAATATACAAGTTTTTTTAATTTACCTTTTTCAAGTCATGGTTATTTTTTTACTTAGCATAATACCTGCTTTACTTGCAGGAATATCAATTCCTTTTTTATTGTCACCAATAATTAGTTCAGAATTATTTGATACTTTTCAAGCAACAATTTTTTTTAAACCAATTATTATTAGTTTTTCTTTTGGTTTAATAGTTTGTCTATTATTTACAATAATACCAATTGCAAGTACCTATAAAATTAAACCAATACAACTTATAAGACACGCAGCTCATAACATTCATAATCAAAGCTCCAAAAAAATAAAAATATTCATATTTTTTTTAATTTGTTTGTTGTCTTACTTAACAGTGATTATGACCAACGACATTAAATTATCAGCTTATATTTTTACATCAATTTTTATTTCTTTTATAATTTTAAGCGCATTAACTAATATATATTTTTATATTTTAAAAAAGATAAATTTTAAGATTGGATCTCTATCTGAATTTGTAAGAAAATCAATTATTAGTAAGAATTCTTTTTCTAAGACAATAGTTGTTTCATTCAGTATAGGTTTATCACTTTTAATTAGTCTTAATATAATTGAAGAAAGTCTAGATAACAAAATCTCAAAAACTATTAGTCAAGAAGCTCCTAATCATTTTTTAATTGATATTCAACCAAACCAAATTGATACAATTAATAAGTTAGCTTCTTCATCAAAAGATATTTTATTTCTTAACTCTCAACCAATGTTACGAGGTCGTATTACTGAAATAAATGACATTAAGGTTGAAAAATTAAAAGTAAATAAAGAAGTCGAATGGGTGCTTAAAAGAGATAGAGCATTTTCTTGGACTAATGAAAGACCTAAAAACTCTAAGCTAATATCAGGAGAATGGTGGAAAAAAGATTATAATGGTCCTTTATTAGTATCAATGGGTGATAAAATTGCCAAAGGAATGAATGTGAAAATTGGTGATAATATACGATTTAATATTTTAGGTAGAAATTTTGAAGCCACGATTTTCAATACAAGAGAAATTATTTGGGAGAATATGAATATTAATTTTATTTTTGTATTAAGTGAAAGTAGTTTAACCAATGCCCCGCACACTTGGATTGCCTCAACTACAAGTGAAAATAAAGAAATAAATAATAATTTTGTAGAAAAAGTAGTCACTAAATTTTCAAATATATCTTCTATTTCAATAGAAGAAAGTTACAAAGCAATTAAGTCAATTTTAAATTTACTAATAATTATAATTAACTCTATTGCTTTAATAACACTTTTGTCAGGAGTTATAGTTTTAACAGGTATATTAGATGTAAGTAAAAAAGATAAGTTATATGAGATAGCAATATTTAAAATATTAGGAGCAAGTCCAAAAAAAATATCATTACTATGGCTATATGAATATTTAATAATTGGTCTAATGGCATCACTTATTTCTTTGTTAATCGGATGCTTGGTAAGTTTTATTTTACTATACTTCGTTTTTAATGTTGATTTTTACGTAAATTACTTAACCTTAATTATTTTGTCTTTTATTGTTCCAACTGTGGTAACAGTTTTTAGCTTTTTTAAAATGATTAAACTAGTTCTTTCTAAGCCGCTTCAAGTTTTGAGAGCTCATAATCATTAAATATCCACAAACTCAAAATTAATAAATGTTAAATTTTAATTTTTATAAAAATCATATATATGTTTAATTCAACTGAAATCAGGATAAAACATGCATTTTAAAAAATTAGGTAAGTCAGATTTAAAAGTTTCATCATATTGTCTAGGAACAATGACTTTTGGAGAAACAACTTCAGAAAATGACGGACATAGTCAAATAGATCAGTCATTGGAATATGGGATTAATTTTTTTGATACAGCTGAAATGTATCCAACTTGCCCACTTCGTGCAGAAACTACTGGAAATACAGAAACTATAATTGGCAATTGGATAGAAAAAAATAAATCTAAAAGATCTGATATTATTCTAGCCAGTAAAATATCTGGGAAAGGTTACAAAGCCGTCAGGAATGGTGAGGGTATCAACGAAAAATCAGTAAAGATAGCGATTGAAGGTAGTCTAAAAAAATTGAAAACTGATTATTTAGATCTTTACCAATTACATTGGCCAAACAGAGGTTCATATCACTTTAGACAAAATTGGAATTATAACCCAACAACCCAAGACACAGTGTCTGCCAAAGAAAATATTTTACAGGTTTTAAGAGCTTTGGCTGATATACAAAAAGAAGGAAAAATTAGGTATATTGGCTTGTCTAATGAAACTTGTTGGGGCACTACTCAATTTATTCATTATTTAAAAGAATTTCCTAATCTTACTCTGGCCTCTACTCAAAATGAATATAGTTTACTTTGTAGATTATATGACCTAGATATGGCTGAAATGTCTTATCATGAAAATATTAGTTTGTTAGCCTATTCTCCTTTAGCAGGAGGGTTTCTTACAGGTAAGTATATGGAAGATAAAGTGCCAGACAACTCTAGACTTTCAAGGGTACCAAGTTTATTTGGTAGAATTAACGATAATTCCACTTTAGCTGTAAAAGAGTATGTATTACTTGCAAAAAAATATAATCTAGATCCAGTTCATATGGCCCTTGCTTTTTGTAATCAAAGACCTTTTATGGGCTCTGTAATTTTTGGAGCAACTGATAATTTACAGTTAACTAATATATTAAAAGGACTAGAGGTAGTACTTTCTGAAGAGATCTTGTTAGAGATAAATAAGTTATATAAAAGATTTCCAATTACTTTTTAATAATTTTCAAGCTTTAAATTGTTTGTCGTTTCCCCATTTTTTCACTTCTGGGTGTTCATCAACAAAATTACACACTCTTTTAATGTTTGGATATTTTTTTAAGAAATCTTTTGGAAAGCCGTCTACTGCACCTGAAGTTGTCCACCCCACAAAACTCCATAAGGCAATATCTGCAATGCTAAAGTAATCAGTAATTATCAAATTGCTGTTTTCAGGGATATTTTTTTCTAACATTTTGAACTTTCTGGTGAACTCTGTTTCAAAAAATTCTTTTCTTTTAACAATTTTTTTATCAGGTTCTAGATCTCTTCCTGCATTAAAAATTAATACTGTAATATCAGTAATAAAGTCCAAGAATTGATCAATTTTAGCAGCTGCAATATCGTTGTCTTTCGGATATAGACCAGATAATTTTCCACAAAATCTTGCGATACCAGCTGTTTGAGCAAAACTTTCATCGTTAACTTTTAAACATGGAAGCTGATTAAATGGAATAATTGTTCCGTCGTCTAATTTACCTGAACTTCTTGCTCTCATAAATTCTTCACGATCAACTCGAATATCATTAAATTTTATCTTGCCAATATTAAGCGCAATTCTGCTAACTTCTGCTCTCCAAAAAGGAAAGTCAAAATATATTAAAGACAAATTCATTGTTAAGTAATCTCCTGTTAAATAAAAATTTTACTAATTTCGTTGAAAACTGAAAACATTAGTTCTTCAGTTTTAATATTTATAGGATCTGATGCAGATGACATTCTTACTATTGTAATCTCCTTTTGAGGGTTTATCCATATATTTTGACCATGGATCCCAATAGCACAATATTCATTATCTTTGAACCCAGTCTGGTACCATTTTGACCGATAATTTCCATTTGGAAATCTTTCCAAATTATCTTGATTTAGATAGCTATTATTATTTTTATTATTAACGAAATCTTCTATCCATGCGGTGGGTATTACTTGACCATTCTTATTAGATCCATGATTACGAACTAACTCAGAAAGTAAAAGTAAATCATATGGTGAAACACTAATTCCTCCTGCGGCTCTGGAAGCTCCCCATTTATCAACAGTTACATTAGCTTCATGATTGATGCCTGCCTTCTTGAATAGTAAGTCAGCCATTATTTTAGAATAATTTTCACCAGAAGCTCGTTCAATAATCCATCCTAATAAATCACTATGAGGTGAACAATAATGATACTTTTTACCATGCTTCTGATTAGACTTGGGCATTGAGGAAAGAAAATCATGCAATCCTTTGACTGTTTGCTTTGATTTTGTTTCAGGCAAATCCCAGCCAGTGGATGATCTATACTTCTTAAATATTTCTGCTTGTCCTGTGTAGTCTTCTATAAATCCAGAAGCAATGCTCATATCAAGAACATTTCTAACAGTTGCGTCTTCATAAGCAGTTCCCTTAGTTTCTGGTAAAATATGTGAAATGTAGTTGTTAATATTAATTACTTTTTTCTCTACTAGTATTCCAGTTAACAAAGAAGTTAAAGACTTTGATACTGAAAAAATAATATGAGGAGTATTAAACCTTGTGAATTTATCATAAAACTCAAATTTAATTTTACCCTTATGCATAACTAAAAAAGCATCTGTGTCACATATTTTAAAAATTTCTTTAAGTTTGTAAGAAGTATTTTTATGATTAATGACTAGATCATCTATGTCTATTAACTGTTTTTGTAATATAACCTCTTTATCAGGGTTATTATAAATTGGTGATGTTGGTATTAAATTTCTTACATTTACAAATGACCAAGAATTGAAAGGATATTTTCGCCAATTATCTAGAGTAACTTGGTATTTAATTGGAGGTGGGCTACCTTTCATGATTTTATTAATGTCAAAAAAAGTCATTTTTTCTCAAAAAACTAATAATCCTATCTTTATTCATCATTATATTTGACAAAGCTTTATTTTGGCAATAACCCATTATAAACTTAAATATATAGAGTTAACAATGAAATTAACACTAGATGACATTATTGATGTACATAAAAAAATTTCCAAAAATGTAAAGTGGACTGAAACCAGCTATTCAAGCTCTATTTCAGAAAAATTAGGTATTAATATTTTCTTCAAGTTTGAAAATAGACAATATACAGGCGCATTTAAAGTAAGAGGTTCTTACTCCAAGCTTTTGTCACTTTCAGATCATGAAAGAAGCTCTGGTGTGGTTGCTATGTCTGCTGGAAATCATGCGCAAGGATTAGCTTTTATATCAAATAAGATGGATATTAACTCAAATATTGTAATGCCTGAAGGAACTCCTTTTACAAAGATTAGAAGAACTAAAAATTTTGGTGGAAATGTTATTATTAAGGGATCTGATTTAGATGAGTCCTATCAACATGTACAAGATCTTATAAAGGATAAAGGATTCATTGAAGTTCATCCTTACAATGATTTAAATGTAATTTCTGGCCAAGGCACTATTTCATATGAAATGTTATCTGACTGTAATGAAATTGATGTTCTACTGATACCGGTTGGTGGTGGTGGATTAATAGCAGGCTGTGCATTGGCAGCAAAAGAAATGAATAAAAACATAAAGGTTATTGGCGTTGAATCTGACTTGTATCCATCTTTAACAAACAAAATGTTTAATAAAAAAATCAAGTGCAAAGGATCTACTTTAGCTGAAGGTATAGCTGTTTCAAAAATAGGTGATATTCCTTTTTCTATAATTCAGGATTTTGTAGATGATGTAATTACTGTTTCAGATAAATCGATTGAAAGAGCAATAGCAATGTTAGCGGAACACGAAAAAGTTGTTGCAGAAGGGGCAGGTGCAACAGGTCTGGCCGCGTTATTACAAAATACTAGCACATTTAAAGGTAAAAAAGTTGGCGTTATAATATGTGGGGGAAATATTGACTCAAAAGTTTTGTCCTCAATTTTAATGAGAGACTTAGTTAGATCAGGACAGGTTACAACACTGGGTATTACGATGCCTGACAAGCCTGGACAATTACAAATTATATCAAAAATTTGTGCAACTAATGGAGCTAACGTGCTTCAAGTCGAGCATAGTAGATTTGCAATGGATTTGTCAGCTAGTTTGGCCAAATTAAATATTACTGTTGAAACCCAAAACTCAGATCACTTAAACAAAATAATTGAAGAAATTGAAAGAAATGATTTACCAGTTGAGATTGAAGGTTTGATTTAAAGACTGTTAAATTTTATCAATTTTGATTAAACAGGATTGTTATGAAAAGAGTTTCAATATTTATTGATGTACAAAATATATATTATACTACAAAGCAAATATTTAAATCTAATTTTGATTATAATAAATTTTGGAAAAAAACGACTAATGACAGGGAGGTGGTAGCTGCATTTGCCTACACTACTAACAGAAATGATACTAAACAAATACAATTCCAAAATATATTAAGAGGAATTGGTTTTGAAGTGAAATTAAAACCTTTTATTAGTAGAAAAGACGGCTCATCAAAAGGGGACTGGGACGTAGGTATAACAATTGACATCATGGATTATGCACCTACATCAGACATTATAGTTTTAGCTTCAGGTGATGGAGATTTTGATCTATTGATAAAAAAGGTAATTTCTAAAAATAAAGTTTTTGCGGAGGTTTATGGCGTGGAAGAATTAACAGCAAATTCATTAAAGAAATCTGCATCTAAATTTTACAAAATTGATAACAGCCTTCTTCTTAAATAAAAATTTAAGATAACTTTGTTAAATGAATATTAACAATTTCGTTTGACGATCCAATACGCAACTTAGGTCCCCAGCAACCAGCGCCAGACGACACATAAAGCTTTGATTTTTTGTATTCATATATTCCATAAATAAATTTAAATTTTAATTTAACTAAAAAGTTAAATGGAAAAATTTGGCCATTATGAGTATGTCCTGACAACATAAGATCATTTTTACTTTTTATATTGTCCCAAATATCAGGTTTATGTGACAGGACTAAGTTAAATAAGTTTTTTTTATTTAACTTTTCAACAAATTTTATTTTAGAAAATTTACTTTGTAAATCGTCAATTCCAATTATGTTTATATCATTAATTTGTATACTTGAATTTTTAAGAACCTTAATTTTAAATTTTTTCAATTGCTCAATTTTATTTTTAAAATCTTTTAGATAATATTCATGGTTTCCGTTAACAAAATATATATCCTTTTTAAAGTTATTTAATAAATTTAGATCATTTAATTTAAAGGAACTGGAATCTATAAGATCTCCTCCAATCAATAAAAAATCATATTCTAAAGTTTGTATTTTATTTAAGATTTTTGAAAGATGTTTTGAAGTATTTGTACCTAAATGTACGTCGCTAATAAAAATTATATTATAGTTTCTATTAATTTTAGATGATTTTACAGTAATCTTTTTTAATAATACTTTTCTAGCATTAAACATTCCATAAATTGATATTATCATTATTGTTAATAATGATATTATGCCTATTGTTTTTTCACTAATAGTAATAAGTGAACTAACCAAAATACTAATTGAAATGACAAAAAAACTTATAAAACCAATCCCTAAACCTTCATATACGAATATTTTAAGTGGTTTAAACGTACTATGTGATCTTAGGTAATAGACAATAAGTATAAAAAATATGATTGTGTTAATTATTAAATATTTTTTGGATGTTGTTTTATTTGATAAATACTGACTGAGAGTTTCAAAAGGAAATATATAAAAAAGATACGTCAATACAAACAAGATCATATAAAATAAATATCTGTATAACTTCTGATACATATTAAGATGATTTCAATTTAGCAAAAGCAGAAAGTGCTTTTTGCCTAGATTCCTTTATATCTACAATTGGTTTTGGATAATTTTCTCCTAATTTTACATTAGCTTTTTCTAGAATGTCATCGGGTGCGTCCCAGGGATTGAATAAATATTTATTAGGAAGCAAAGAAATTTCTGGAACAAATTTTCTGACATAATGACCATCTGAGTCAAATTTTAGACCCTGGGTAATAGGGTTGAAAATTCTAAAATATGGTGCTGCATCTGCTCCGCAACCTGCAATCCACTGCCAACCCGAACTGTTACTAGCTAAGTTTGCATCTACAAGGCAGTCCCAAAACCAACGTTCGCCTTCACACCAATGGAGTAATAGGTTTTTTACTAGAAATGATCCAACTATCATTCTTAGTCTGTTATGCATATAGCCTGTTGACCATAATTCTCTCATTCCAGCGTCCACTATTGGGTATCCAGTTTGACCATTCTGCCATGCTTTTAGAAATAAAGGATTATCATCCCACGCAAAATTATCAAATTTCTTTTGTAAATTTTTCCTAGGTAGTTCAGGAAAATAGAACAATAAGTAATTAGAAAATTCTCTCCATCCCATTTCTGACAAAAACGTGTCAGTATCTTGTTGATGATTAATTCCGAATTTATTTAAATCCCAAACTTTAAACCATACTGTATTTGGTGAAATTTCACCCCAATGCAAATGTGGTGAAAGCCTAGATACATTTTTTTTAGATGGAAAATTTCGACCTTCTTGGTAACCTTCGATTTCAGTTTCAACAAATTCATTTAATCTATTTTTGGCAGCATTTTCTCCAACATTCCATGAGCTTATTATTTTTTCTTTCCAAGAATGTGCCGGCAATAAATTTAATTGATTAATAGACAAGCTTTTAAAGTTTTTTACTTCGTGAAAATTTATCTTTTTTGGCTTTTCTAATGGTCTTCTAGGTTCAACTGCATTTAGACAGCCTCTTCTATAATAGGGAGTAAAAACTTTATAGGGCGTTCCGTCATTTTTCAAAACATTCCAAGGTTCCCATAAAAGTGATCCATTAAAAGTATTTACTTCAATACCTTTTTTTTTCATATTTTCTTTTATTCTCTTATCTCTTGAAATACTCCAAGGTTCATAAACTCTATTCCAAAATATTTTATTTATTAGTTCAGATTTGCAAAGGTCAGTTAAAATTTCCTCAGGGTCTCCCTTAGAAAATATTAGTTTGTTACCAAATTGTTTGTTTAGTTCATTTAATGAATAATGCAGCCAAACCTTACCTGCATTTCCTGTTATATGCTCTTTAGAATTTACAATGTCTAAAATAAAAATAGGAATTATTGATCCTGTTTTATTAGCTTCGCTTAGAGCTGGATTATCACTTAACCTAAGATCCTGTCGTATCCAGTATATACTCACGTTTTGTTTCAAATCAGTCTCTTTTTAATTGAATTCTTTTAGGAATAATACTTCTATAAGTTTTAATTATATTAAATTCAACTAATTCAAATCAAATAAAAAATTATTCTTGTTTAAAATAAAACATAAGCAATAATGTTTACAAATATTTTGAAAGTCTTTTATGTCATATGAAAAGCCCTATGAAGGGTTAAAAGTTATAGATTTTTCTCAAGGAGTTGCTGGGCCCTATTGTGGAATGCTTTTAGCTCAATATGGAGCTGAGGTTATTAAAATTGAGCCAAAAGACGGAGATTGGGCTAGAAATCTTGGTCAAGAATATGGACAACATTCTGCTTTTTCAGTAACTGCAAATCTTGGTAAAAAAAGTATAGTATTCGATTTAAAGAATAAAAAAAGTCAGCCTATATTAGACAAAATCATCAATGAATGTGATGTGTTTATTGAAGGTTTTAGGCCAGGGGTGATAGAAAGATTGGGGTATGGATATGAAAGGTTAAAAAATATTAATCCTAAATTAATTTATTTATCTATTTCAGGCTTTGGTCAAAAAGGTCCTATGAGCGCAAAGCCAGCTATGGATCCTGTTTTGCAGGCTTTTACTGGGTTTATGTCAGAAAACAAAGGTCCTGACGATATCCCACACAGAACACCAGTTATAATTTTTGATATGACTACCGCCTTGTATGCAACCCAATTAGTAAGTTCAGCCTTATTTGCCAGAATTAAAGAAGATATAGGAAAGAAAATTGAAGTTAGTTTAATGGAGGCTGCAGCAGCTATGCAGTCGATAAGACTTATGAGTGGATACATGGAGGGGCCTTATACTCACGCTTCTTCACCATCAGGAACTTTTCAAACTAAAGATGGATGGATGCAGATTATCGTTGTGAAGAATCATGAGTTTACCAAATTTTGTAATGCTGTTGGATGGGTAAATTTTCTTACTGACAAGCGCTTTTTAACTAACTCTTTAAGAAGAAAACATGAAGCTATTCTGACTAAGGAAGTACAAAAACTTTTCATTAAAGAAACAACGGAATATTGGAAAAATTTATTAAACAAATTTGAAGTTCAGAATGAAAAAGTACAAAACTATAGAGAATTTGTAGATAGTGAACAAACTAAAGCACTAGAATTAATTTCATGGCTGGATCAACCTACTACTGATCAATCGTGGCCTGTTCCCAATATACCAGGTATGCCAAAGTTAGTTAGTGGAAGTAAATTATCAATAGCACCATCGTTGGGACAGCATACTAAAGAAATTATTTTACAGTTAGGATATAGCGAAAAAAGTATAGCAAAGCTTTTTGATGAAGAAGTAATATTTGGTATTTAAAATAATCCAGTTATTGTAAAAGTGAGAGGAATGAACATCAAAAAGGCTAAATATAGCTCAGATTTTAATGTTTCACTAAAAGTATAATTATCATTAGCCATAATTTTTCTCCAGTAGTTATATTTTAATATTATTTTTTTTTTAAAATTATTCAAGTTTTTTAAATTTTGATATAATATATTTTTTTAGGAATTATTATGACTTTCATATTTGGAATAATTTTATCAGCTTTAATATTTTTTTTCTTCGATGATATTCAAGCAATATTAGTTTCAACAGGTTTAAGAGATCAATTAGTGACGTGGTTGCAATCCTGGTAATACATTAAAGATTTATTTTGAATTAAGAATTTACCTTTTCTATTTTTATAAATAAAATGATAAATTAGTATGTTTAAATTAACATTATTTAATCACGATTAAACTGGATATATTAATGATTAATAGTTTTGACTATATTGTTGTTGGTGCAGGCTCATCTGGATGTGTTTTGGCAAACAGACTGAGTGCAGACGGGAAATACAAAGTTTGTTTACTTGAAGCAGGCCCTCCTGATTGGAATCCATTTATTCATATACCAGCTGGTTTTATGAAAACTCTAACTAATCCAAATGTAAATTGGTTATTTAAATCTGAACCAAGTTGGGGAACGGCAGGAAGAGTGATTGATATTCCAAGAGGCAAGACATTAGGTGGATCAAGCTCAATAAATGGAATGGTTTTCAATAGAGGTCAAAATATGGATTTTGATGTCTGGGCTCAAAAGGGAAATAAAGGTTGGAGTTACTCTGATTTACTCCCTTATTTCAAAAAATACGAAAAAAGACTAGGTGAGCATGATGAAACTTACAGAGGATCAAAAGGCGAGTTGCCAATAACTGATTTGGAATACCGGGATCCACTTTGTGAAGCATTTATAAAAGGAGCTATTGAACAAGGTATACCTTTAAACAAAGACTATAATGGACAATTTCAAGAGGGTGTTTCATATGTTCAAAGAACTACAAAAGGTAGATTCAGAGTAAGTGCATCTAAAGCTTTTTTGAAGCCTGTTAAATCTAGACAAAATCTTGATATAATCACTGATGCATTTGTAACAAAGATTGTTATTGAAAACAAAACTGCTACTGGAGTTGAGTATCTCAAAGGTGGAGTTAGAGGTAAAAAAATAATTTTAAAGGCTAATAAAGAAGTTATCCTGTCATCAGGAGTTATTAAATCACCACATTTATTAAATTTATCAGGCATTGGTTCTGGTAAACATTTAAAAGATATCGGGATAGATGTAATTCATGACTTAAAGGGTGTTGGCATGAATTTAAGAGATCATTTTGCACCTAGAATGACTGCAAGAGCTAAGAATGTTGAAACAGTTAATGAAAAATCCAGAGGGTTTAAGCTCTTGAAAGAAATTGGTAAATATATTTTAGGAAAACAATCAATTGTTAACTTAAGTCCAACTTTAGTTTATTGTTTTTGGCATTCTAACGAGTCTATAAGAAATCATGACTTGCAAATGACTTTCACACCTGCTTCCTACAAAGAAGGAGTGCAATCAACTCTTGACAATGAACCAGGTTTTACAGTTGCTGCCTGGCAACAAAGACCAGAATCATTAGGATGGGTTAAAGCTAAAAGTAATAATCCATTTGAAGCCCCAGAGATTCAACCAAATTATCTTGATGCAGAAGAAGATAAAAGAGTAGTAGTAGCTGGACTAAAATTGTCAAGAAGGTTAATGCATTCCAAAGCTTTATCAAATTATTTTGATTACGAGGTATATCCCGGATTAGATGCACAGTCTGATGAGGATTTATTACAAATCGCAAGAGAAAGAGGAACTACTACATATCACCAAATGGGGACATGTAGAATGGCACCAAAAACAGATCCTACTGCGGTTGTGGACAATAATTTAAAGGTTTATGGCATAAATAATTTGCGAGTTGTCGATGCTTCTATTATGCCTACGATGTTATCTGCAAATTTGCACTCTGGAGCAACTTTAATTGGCGAAAAAGGCTCAGATTTAATTCTTGATAAAAAGCCATTAGAACCAATCGCTTTAAGTTATTAACTATAATTATTTAAATAAGGAAACTCAATTGTCAAAATCGCAAAAATATACCCCTCCCAATTTATGGGTTTGGGATAAAGAAAATGGTGGTAAATTTGCAAAAATTAACAGGCCTATTTCTGGCTTTACTCACGAAAAAGATCTGCCAAAAGGTATCCATCCTTTTCAGTTATACTCTCAAGGTACCCCTAATGGTGTGAAAGTAACAGTAATGCTTGAAGAATTATTAAATTTAGGCATTAAAGAAGCAGAGTATGATGCATGGCTTATTAGAATTGGAAAAGGGGATCAATTTAGTTCTGGGTTTGTAGATATTAATCCAAATTCAAAAATTCCTAGTTTAACAGACAATACAAATGGAACTTCTGTTAAAGTTTTTGAATCTGGTTCAATTCTTTTATATCTGGCTGACAAATTTAAAAAATTTATTCCTGAATCTTTTGAAGCAAGGACAGAATGTTTAAACTGGTTATTTTGGCAAATGGCGAGTGCCCCATATCTTGGTGGAGGATTTGGTCATTTTTACGCTTATGCACCTGAAAAACTTGAATATCCGATAGATCGTTTTTCTATGGAAGTAAAAAGACAACTAGACGTTCTAGATAAGTTATTATCAGACAAGACTTTTGTTTGTAATGATGAATATACAATTGCGGATATCGCAATATGGTCATGGTACGGAGCATTAGTATTAGGACGCTTATATGGAGCTGAGGAATTCTTGGATGTTAAGTCTTATAAAAATGTTCTAAGATGGGCTAATTTCATTAACGAAAGACCTGCTGTGAAAAGAGGGAGAATGGTTAATAAAATTAGTGGCTATCCTGGTTCTCAACTCCATGAAAGGCATGACGCAAGTGATTTTCAAAATAAAACACAAGATAAAATAGAAAATTAAATATTTAAATCATAATTCCTCAATTCCAAGATCTGCTATATATCTTCTATGCCAGGTTGGACTAATAGTTAATTCGTTAATACAAACATGTTTTGGCATTTGACATAAAAAAGCTATTGTTTCACCCAAATCATCAGGTTGAAGCATCTTCTTTTTTTGTTCTAAAGAGAGCTTTTTAGGTCTTTTGTCTAAAATATCTGTAGCAACCTCACCAGGACATAAAGCGCAAGCTCTAATACCCACACTACAATATTTCATGTTAATAGTCTCAGTCATAGCATTTAAGGCGTGTTTTGATGATGTGTATGTAACACCTGATAAGAGACTAACATGGTTGCCTGACCAAGATGAAACGTTAATAATCAAACCATCTTTTTTTTCTTTCATCATTGGAATAACAGATTTACAACAATAAAATAAGCCATTGACATTGGTCTGAATCACATCATCCCACTCACTTTCATTAATGTAATCCCAATCTCTATTTAAAATATTTATTCCAGCACAATTTACTAATACATCAATTTGTTGAAATTCGTTTTTAATTTGATTTACTGTTTCTTTAACTAATGTTTTATTAGTAACATCCATCATCTTTATTGAGGCTTTAGTTTTACAGTTTTTAGCGGTTTCTTCTAAATTTTTAATATTTCTTCCAGAAAGTATAACTTTCATTCCAAGTGTAGATAGCTTAGCAGCAGCGTTTTGACCTATCCCAGAACCAGCACCTACAATCCAAGCAATTTTTCCTTTTAGATCTCTTTTCATGGGTAAATTTTCTTTCTATTATTCAATTTTTAAATGTTACTATTGAGCAGTCAATCCACCATCAACAACAAGACTGGAACCTGTCATAAAACTTGAATCGTCTGATGATAAAAATAATATTGTTTTAGCGACTTCTTCTGAAGTACCTAGACGACCAAGGGGCGTTTGCAATATACCTGCTGAATATGAATCTTTTAAAGTCATACTTGGGTTTTGTTTAATTCTTGCTTCAGCAACTTGACTTCCCATATCTGTTTCAATAATACCAGGATGGACCTGATTAATTCTAATAGGATATTTTTTTTTACCAAAATATATTGCCATTGATTTTGTGAAAGTTGTAATTCCACCTTTTGTCATTGAATATAATGGATCGAGTTGTGATCCTACTAACCCAGCAACTGAGCTTAGATTAATAATTGAGCTTCCAAAATTAGATTTCTCTCCTGCTTTAGTAAGGAAGGGTATAAGGTGCTTAATACCTAAAAACACACCGGTTAAATTAATTGATATCAATTTATGATATTCTTCAATTGAAACATTACTTATTTCTTTTCCTAACCAAATACCTGCATTATTTACCAAAATATCTATTGATTTATTTTTTGTATCTAAATAAGTAACAAAATTAATCCATTCACTTTCTTGGGCTACATCTATTTCATAAAATTCAGCTTTAACATTTAATTTTATAATTTCTTTTACTGTATTTAATCCTTGATCTTTATTTAAATCTAAAACATTAATATTAACTCCAGCATTGGCTAAAGCTAGGCAAACGCTTCTACCAATACCTTTAGAACCTCCCGTAACAATAGCATTTTTACCTTGTAAATTTTGCAAGTTATGTCCTTTCAAAGATTTCATTTTGGATCATAATTCTAAATAGATAGCGGTCTTCATTCATATCATAGTCACCGTTTGCTTTATGCATTAATATTCTATTATCCCATATGACAAAATCTCCGTTTAGCCATTTATGCCTATATTCATTTTCTTTTTTATAAACATAACTCATCAGATTATCCAATAATGCAAGTGTTTCATTATCTGTCAAACCTATAATTTTCTCTATTCTAATGGGATTTATGTATAGACAAAGTTTATTATTTTCGGGATGTATCCTTACAAGAGGATGGATTACTTCTTTTATTTTTTCAGTAATTCTAGGTAATGACATCAATTTTCTTTTGCTATGAGTACTCTAATAAACATGCATTGCTTCTAAATTTTGTATGCTTTTTTTTAAATCATTGGGTAGTTGATTATATACAAGATGCATATTAACAAATTGGGTATCACCCCCATATGATGGTAATAATTTAGCATGTAGAATAGTAGCTTTAGGTGGACTTATATCATTGCTATGATCGGTATGATATCCTTCACCTGGGATATAAATTTTCCCATCTTTAAATTTGTCCTTATTAGAAATATAGTGAACTAAATCATTTTCTTTTAAAGCAAACTTTTTATTATGTTGTTTAAAAACTTTTCCAAATATTTTAGCACTTTCATAGAATTCGTTGGGTGATAGATTTTGATCTCTTATTACTAACACAGAGTAATTTGAAAAGGCCTTTGTAAGCTCATTAATAACTCCCTGATCTGAAATTGATTTCAGATCAACACCAAAAACTTCTGCCCCAGTATGCTCGGATAGTTTATTAATTTTTATATTCATAAACTCCCCCTTTTTCTAACATATAATTGTAATCGAAGAGGATCAATTAATTTTACAATTTAATTAATTTTAATTAGCATATTTCTTAATAAAATATTATCTGGAGAAATTGTATGAATGATGTAAACAGAATGAAACTTGAAAGTGCTCAAGAAAGAGCGATATATAATAGCCCAGATAACGTGTTTGATTGGTCTTGGCCAAAGGTACCAAGACATAAGTTTTTACATGAGAGAAAAGAGGCTTATGATTTTGACAAAAACAGTTTACTAATACCTCTTGATATTTCTGATGTACTATCAACACCCTATCCAGCAACTATTCCATCAATTCTTGCAAGGTACATAAGGCTAAAAAAAGGTGACGATATAAGCCATAACTTCATAGCTTCTGGAGAAATTTATTATGTTTTAGAAGGGAGGGGTACAACATTGAATGATGAAGATGTAATTGAATGGTCATGTGGTGACGTTTTTTGTTTACCTGGAGGTAAGAAAACCAAACATAGAACCTTATCTGAAAACTCAATTTTATTTTGTGTAACTAATGAGCCCATTCTGTCTTTTGAAAAGCTAGTACCTAACGTTAATGGAACAAATTCTATTAAATCTACACATTGGACAAATGATAAAATTCAATCAAATTTAAATAAAATTTATAAAAGACCTAAAACAAAAGAAACAGCAGGTGTTGCTATTCAATTTTCTACTCCAGAAACACTACCTAGTAGAAACACAATACCAATGATTAATACGGCTTTGAACACCCTTGAATCTGGAGGAGATCAAAGGGCTCATAGACATAATGGAGCCGCTCTTACATTAGCAATACAAGCGGAAAGAGTTTACTCAAAAATTGAAAATGAAAAAGTAAATTGGGAAGATGGCGTAGTTTTAATTACACCAGGAACTGAACTGCATTCTCATCATAACAGAGGTTCTAAAAGAATGATGAGTTTTGTTGTGCAGGATGAAGGACTTCATTTTTATCTCAGAACAACTGGATTTAGTTGGAATTAGGTTTTGTGAATAATCAAATGAATAAAAGAATACTAGAAGTTTTTACAGACTACGTTTGTCCATGGTGTTACTTAGGTGACTCAAGAGTTAAAAAAATCAAAAAAAAATTCAAAATTGACATTCAATTAATTCATTTTCCTCTTCATCCTGAAACACCAACCGAAGGAAAAACTTTACTTGAGCTTTTTGGATCAAATCAAGATGATATTGATCAAAAAAATGAAAGAATGAAGGCACTGATGTTAAATGAAGGACTTCCATATAACGCTAGAACTCATACTTACAATAGTAGATTAGCTCAAGAAATTGGTGCATGGGCCCAGTCTATAGACAATAATACATCTATTCATGATAATTTTTTTGAAGCTTATTTTGTAAAAGGTTTGAATGTAGGCTTAGAAAGTGTGATTTTAGATGTTGTTTCTAAATCTGGTTTAGATCCTGAAGAGGCAAGAAATGTTATTAAAAATCGACTTTTTATGAAAAATATTGACGAAGATTGGAATAAGTCTAGAAATTATGGGGTTACTGGAGTGCCTACTTATGTATTCCAAAAACAAAGTATAGTAGGAGCACAACCTCTCGAAAATTTGGTAGAATTTTTAAATCACTTTGATGTTCCTAACAGATGATTCAATAATATTTCTATGATTATATATAAAAATGAAATCTAAAAATATTTTATTTATTCATCATTCTCCCTCTGCTAATACAATAAAATTATCCAATAAAATTGAAAATACTCTTTACAATTTTAGTCAAAATATTAATTTCAAAATGTTAAATTCATTAGAAACAAATACTGCCTCTTTTAATTTAGTAGATGGTGTTATTATTGGAACTACAGAAAATTTTGGTTATATGTCTGGTTTAACTAAAGATTTTTTTGATAGGTGTTATGAGGAGTTAAAAGAAAAAACACAAGGTCTTCCAATTGTATATTATATTCGTGCTGGATTAGATGGAGAAGGTAGCAAACTTGCTATAGATAAAATTTTAACAGGCTTACGTTGGAAACAAGTTTTACCTCCCCTCATTTTTCAAGGTACTTGGAGTGACAATTATATTAATCAAGTAGAGGAATATGTTTTAACATTTGCCTATGGGATTGAACTTGGAATTTATTAATCATCATTTGGATATTTAGGAATGTCTTGTAATCCTTTTATAAGAGCATTTTGAAAATTGACCATTGCACTATTTGTTTTATTTTTTGAATTTGCAAGTCCATCTAGGTAGCTCTTTACATCTTTTTCCAAAATGGCAATTGTATTGTTTTGGGTATAACTTTCTTTTGCCCAATCTATATTATCTAAGTTCTCACTAAACCACGTTTGGCCAGATGAACAATTAAGAATATTAAGTAGCTGCTTTGTAGTAATATTAAGATTTTTTGCTTCAGACAAAACATGCCTTACTGCAACGACAGAACATGATGCAACAAAATTATTTAATACCTTGACGGACATTCCTGATCCAAATTCACCAATATGATGAATTTTCTTACCTAAAATCTCCAAAATTGGTAAAATTTTATCAAATTCTTTTTTTGAAGATCCAACCATAAATGTTAATGTTGCGTTCTTGGCGCTCATGGGAGCACCAGACATAGGAGCTTCAATAATTGTAATGTTTTCAGGAACTTTATTAATAAAGTTACTTAAAAAAGCTGGTGATAAAGTTGAACTAATTATAAGTATTTTTTGGGTGTTTACTCTAAAAAGTCCATTCTTACCCTCGCAAAGTTCTACGGTTTGATTTATATCCCTAACAGCACTAAAAATAATATCTGATTTTTCAAAAAAATTTACTTTTGAAGGGATGAAATTTTCTTTCAAAGTTGGAAAATTTTCTTTTGATTTTACATCATAACCAAAAGCATTCACTCCATTCTTTAAAAGAACTTCCAACATAGGTAATCCCATTGTACCACATCCAGCAATACCAACGTTTAATTTAAGAATGTCATTCATATGTAACCTCAAACATTTATTTCAGTTATCTTGTTTTAGATTATAATTTTCAATATATTAAATTAAATCTTATATTAAAAATTATAAAGTGGATGATATGAAAATAAATATTGATGAATTAAAATCATGGATAGGTAATGATGAGATAGCATTTGATGAAGTCTCACAAGGTTTGGAAACAAGATTTAGGGCAACACTTGATGAAGATCCAGGAGACCCTCAAAAAGGTGACATAGCATCATCAGGTCTTCATTGGGCTCTGGCACCTGCAATAGTAAAATCGTCTTTGTTAGGTAAAGACTCTCATCCTCAAAAAGGTGAATTTCTTCCTCCAATACCGCTTCCTCGAAGAATGTGGGCAGGATGTAGAACTCATTTTTTAAATTCATTAAAAATTGGAGACATAGTTAAAAAAAAATCTACGGTAGTTGATATAAACTTAAAAAATGGGAAGTCTGGACTATTATGTTTTGTAACTGCAAAGTATGAATTCTTTGTAGATAATAAATTAATGATTGAAGAAGATCATGACCTTGTCTATAGAGATTATAATAAAAATGATAATACTACTTTCATTAAAAATAATTTACCCTTTTTAAAATCAGATTATGAAGAAAAAATATATACGCATCCAACAATGTTATTTAGATATTCAGCAATAACATTTAACGGGCACAGAATACACTATGATTACCCTTACTCAACTAATGAGGAAGGATACAAAGATTTAGTTTTTCATGGGCCATTACAAGCAACATTGATGCTAAGAGCTGCAGAAAAGTATAAAAAAGCCAAGGTTAAAACTTTTTCTCACAGAGGTATTGCACCGGTATACGCTAATGATGATTTGTTTATAAATATTGAAAATAAATTAAATGGTGGTGTTAATTGCTTTACGAGTACAAAAGATGCAGGTATGACAATGAAAGCAGAGGCAATTTTTTGATTGCACATAAACAAGTTCTTTTTAGGGAATTTTGGAGATTCTATGTCAAAATTTGATTACGATCTAATTGTCATTGGAGCAGGTTCGGGAGGCACTAGAACAGCAAGAATTTCTGCATCATATGGTGCTAAGGTATTAGTTGTAGAGGGTGATAGAGCTGGGGGCACATGCGTACTTAGAGGTTGTGTTCCTAAAAAATTATTGGTGTATGCGTCTCAATTTTCTGAACAAGTGTCAGATGCAGAAGGATTTTGCTGGCAAGTAAGTAATTTTCAAAGTAACTGGCATGAACTTATTCTAAAAAAAAATAAAGAATTAGATAGACTGCATGAAATTTATGTTAATTTAATAAAAAATTCAGGCTGTGACTTAATTTCAGGCTGGGGTAAAATTACAGGACCAAATACTGTTTCAATAATAAAAGAAGATAATAAAAAAATTGAATTATCTTCTCAAAAAATCATGATAGCTGCTGGTGGTGAATCATCTTTTCCTAACTTTGAAGGAAATGATTACATGATTAACTCAGATAAAGCTTTGGATCTTCTCGAATTACCAGATTCTATTGCGATTTATGGATCCGGCTATATTGCAGTTGAATTTGCAGGTATATTCAATGGATTTGGAGTAGATACTCATCTTATTTTTAGAGCTGACATGGCTTTGCGAGGATTTGATAAAGATATTAGGCAACATTTAATGACTGCAATGGAGCAAAAAGGAATAACGATACATAATAAAGTTACTATTTCAAAGATTGAAGAAGAAGGGCAAATGCATAAGATCCATCTTTCAAATAACAAAAGCCTAAGTGTAGAAACTGTAATGGGTGCCACAGGAAGATCACCTAAAATCTCCAATTTAGGTTTGGAAGAGATTGGAGTTCATTTAGGTAAACGTGGAGAAGTATTGGTAAATAATTTCAATCAAACAAATATCAATTCTATATTTGCAATTGGGGATGTTACTGATAAAATCACACTAACTCCTGTTGCTATTGCAGAAGGTCATTCTTTTGCTGACCGTGAGTTTGGAAAAATTAACAGATATGTTTCATATAGTAATGTTCCAAGCGCTGTTTTTAGCCAACCTTCAATCGCAGTAGTTGGTATTACTTATGAAGACGCTGTAAAAAAAGGTATCAAAGCAAGAGAATACAAAAGCGAGTTCAGAGCATTAAAAAATACTATTTCTGGAAATATTGAAAGAACATTAATGAAATTGATAGTTGATGACAATTCACAAAAGGTAATAGGAGCCCACATGATAGGTCCAGATTCTGCAGAAATAATTCAAGGAATAGCAATAGCAATTAAAGCAGGTGCTCTTAAGTCAGATTTTGACAGCACTATTGGAATTCATCCTTCAGCTGCAGAAGAATTTGTAACGATGAGATCTTAATAGTGAATTTTAACTGAGTAATTGAAGATTTAGCTAAATTCTGTTAATGGAATGTTTAATTATTAATTAATTTAATTAATATTGAGTTATTTAAAGGAAAAAAAGATGATTGACTGGAAAATAGATTCATGGAGAAAATTTCCAATAAAGCAAGTTCCTGAATATAGCGACATGGCTAGGGTAGCCTCTGTTGAAAAAGAACTTTCAATTAGACCGCCTTTAGTATTTGCCGAAGAAGCTAGGAGACTTAGGAAAAGAATGGCAGATGTTGCAGAGGGCAAAGCTTTTTTACTTCAAGGTGGTGACTGCGCTGAATCTTTTGCAGAACATAATGCTAATAATATCAGGGACAGCTTTAGAGTATTGTTACAAATGGCTGTTGTACTTACTTTTGGTTCTGCTTTACCTGTTATAAAGATAGGAAGATTGGCAGGTCAATATTCTAAGCCTAGATCTTCCCCTTTTGAAGTAATTAATGATGTTTCTTTGCCAAGTTATCGTGGAGATATGGTTAATGATATGGCCTTTGAAGATAAAGCACGTGAACCTAATCCAGAGAGGCTTCTTCAAGTTTATGATAAATCTGCATCTACATTAAATTTGCTAAGAGCTTTTGCAGGTGGTGGTATGGCAGATTTGACTAAATTACATGAATGGAACCTTGAGTTTGTTAGTGGAACTAATGAAGCAATAAAATATAAAGAACTTGCATCTCAAATAACTTCATCATTAGAGTTTATGAATGCTTGTGGCATGACACCAGAGAATACTGCTCAGCTTAGAGAAACTGAATTTTATACTTCGCACGAAGGTCTTTTACTTAATTACGAAGAAGCACTCACTAGAAAAGACACTATTACTGAAGAAAAAGGATGGTTTGCAACTTCAGCACATATGCTATGGGTAGGAGATAGAACTAGAAGTATTGATGAAGCGCACATAGAATATATGAGAGGCATAGCTAACCCAATTGGTTTAAAATGTGGACCCTCAACAGATCCTAACGATTTATTAAGACTTATTGAAAAGCTAAACCCATTAAATCAAGCTGGACGACTTACTCTTATTGCTAGAATGGGTTCTGCCGACGTCTATAAAAAATTAAAACCTTTAATAACAGCTGTTAAAAAATCAGGTTTGATCGTTGGCTGGTGTTGTGATCCAATGCATGGAAATACGGTAAAAGCATCTTCAGGATTTAAGACAAGAAAAATGGATGATATTATGGCTGAAGTTAGAGGTTTCTTTGAAGTTCATAATGAAATGCATACTGTACCTGGAGGAGTCCATTTTGAAATGACAGGACAAAATGTTACTGAATGTGTTGGTGGAGTGTATGAAGTAAATGAAGCTAACTTAGCTGACAGATATCATACACATTGTGATCCAAGACTTAATGCAACTCAATCCTTGGAGTTAGCGTTTTTAGTAGCTGACTTGCTTGCAGAAAATAGAACTAACCTTGCAAAAAAAATTGTGGCGGTATCTTGAAGGTTTGAAATTGGCTGAAAATAAAAAGAAACCTAATATAAATCTAATAAAAAAAGTATCTTGGCCAAATGACTTAAGGCCAAATCCTGACCAGTTATCGTCTGTTACAGACACATACTTTTTAAGAACTAGAGATGTTGTAGCTGAGTTTGGTGATACTGAAGTTACTTATGCAATTTTTATGCGCAGACCTGTGATATCAGCTTTAAATCCAGCACTTGATTGGCTTCAACATATTATAAAAGAAAGAAAAGGTAACGTTAATATTATTCGTTGTTTTGAAGAAGGAAGTGATGTAGGAGCTGGAGAGCCAATGGTCTATATATCTGGTTCTATGTTATTATTAGTAGATTTAGAAACAGCTTTACTTCAAAAAATTGGAGCGACTTGTGTAGCTGCTTATAATGCTAGATCTATGGTAGAAAGTTTACGTCAAACATCTTTTCTAGCAATGGATGCTCGTCATTGTGCAGGTACAGACATGGCCGATTTAATGGCTTATGGAGCATATATTGGATCTCAAAGAGTTAAATCTGAAATGAATGCGATTGGATTCATAGGATGTGCTACAGATAAGACGGCCCACCTGTTTCAAAACACAAAGGGTTTAGGTACTATGCCTCATGCTTTAGTTGGTTATGCTGGTTCGACCTTAAAAGCTGCAGAAATGTTTCATTCCACTTGGCCTGATCAACCATTAACTGTTTTAATTGATTATTTTGGTAAAGAAATAACTGATGGTCTTATGATTTGCAGATCGTTCAAACATTTGGCTAACAATGGAACTTTGTCATTAAGATTAGATACTCATGGTGGAAGGTATATTGAAGGATTAGATGTAGCAGGTTCTTATGCGGTTTTAGAGAGAAATGCTCCTGAGTCTATTAGAGGATACAGAACAGAGCAAGAGCTTCGTTATTTAATTGGCACTGGTGTTTCGGCGGCGTCAGTTTGGCATCTAAGAGAGATACTAAATAATACAGGCTTTCAAAAAGTTAAAATTGTTGCTTCTAGTGGATTTGGTCCAGAAAAATGTAAAGTTTTTTCTCTGGCGAACGTTCCTGTAGATGTCATTGGGACTGGATCATATCTTCCAAGCAGATGGTCTGAAACTTACGCGACAGCTGACATTATTTCTTATGGTGGTAAGTCTCAAGTTAAGCTTGGAAGAGAATTTCTTCTTAGGCGTTAATAATAATAATCTGTTTGATGAGTTAATTATGAAAAACAATCTTAAAATAGTTCTCGCTCAGTTAAATCCGATAGTTGGTGACGTTAAGGGTAATATTATCAAATTAATAAAAATTAGGGATAGTTTAAGTGAAGAAATTGATATAATTGTTGTTCCTGAATTATATGTTACTGGATATCCAATTGATGATTTAGTTCTTAGAAACGATTTTTTAGAACTTGTTGAAAATGAAATAATTTCACTAGCTAAACTAACTAATGATGGTAAAGCAGCTATTATTCTAGGTGCTCCTAGGAAAGAAAATAAATCAATTAAAAACTCAGTTTTTGTTTTAGATAAAGGAGAAATTTTATCTTATA
Organism: SAR116 cluster bacterium AG-390-L20; assembly: GCA_003278095.1. Classification (GTDB taxonomy): domain Bacteria; phylum Pseudomonadota; class Alphaproteobacteria; order Puniceispirillales; family Marisalimonadaceae; genus Marisalimonas. The sequence continues at coordinate 96,786 of QCHB01000002.1, forward strand.
GAGATAAGTATAATCTTCCAAACACCGGTGTATTTGATGAACAAAGAATTTTTTCTCCTGGCTCACTATCTGGTCCAGTTAAAGTAAGAGATGTATTGATTGGATTACCAATTTGCGAAGATATATGGACTGAAACTGTTATAGAATGTTTGTGTGAAACTGGAGCAGAAATAATACTCTCTATTAATGCATCACCTTATTCTATTAAAAAAAACGATCAAAGAATGTCAGTAGCTGTTTCTCGTGTTTTAGAGTCGAAATTGCCTTTAATTTATTTAAATAGAGTAGGTGGCCAAGATGAATTAATATTTGATGGTGCATCATTTTGTTTAAGTGATAAAGGTAAGTTAAATATCCAATTAAATGATTTTCAAGAACATGTAATAAAAATTGATTTACAAAAAATTAATAATAAATGGACCTTCAAAGAAAATATTAATAGTGTTTCTTCAAATATAGAAGCTTTATATAAATCACTAGTTGTAAGTGTACGGGATTATGTTCAAAATAATGGTTTTCCTGGGGTTGTTCTTGGAATGTCTGGTGGAATAGATTCTGCATTAGTAGCGGCAATTGCAACTGATGCTCTAGGACCAAATTTAGTAAGAGCAGTTATGATGCCAAGCCCTTATACCAGTCAAGAAAGTCTAGAAGATGCAAAGTTAGCATCTTACAATTTAGGAATAGATTATTCGTATTTAGATATTAAAAGTGGTATGGAAACGGTTGATAATATCCTTTTAGGATTTAAAGGTCCCAATGTTTCTCCAGGAATAACGGAAGAAAATATTCAATCTAGATTAAGAGGCTTACTTTTAATGGCAATTTCTAACAAATATGGATCAATGGTATTAGCAACAGGAAATAAATCTGAATATGCAGTTGGTTATGCTACCTTATATGGAGATATGTGTGGAGGGTTCGCGGTTATAAAAGACGTGTGGAAAAGTGATGTATTTAGATTATGTAAATGGAGAAATTCAAATAAACCTCTGGAGTTTTTAGGGCCAAATGGTGAAGTTATTCCTGAAAGAATAATAACAAAACCTCCCAGCGCCGAGTTAAGAGAAGATCAAAAAGACACTGACAGTCTTCCTGAGTATGACATTCTTGATGCAATTTTAAAAAAATTAGTCGAAGATAATTTATCAATAGATGAAATAGTTACTGAAGGTTATGAAGTAGCAGATGTCAAAAAAATCTCTATGCTTTTATCAAGATCTGAATATAAAAGATTTCAATCTGCACCTGGACCAAAAGTCACAGAAAAGGCCTTTGGTAGAGATAGACGATATCCTCTAACTAGTGGGTTTAGAAATTGGAATTGATCAAGCTGTATATACAGATAAATATAGTATCTATTTTAAACTAGGAATTAGTTGTAATGAAAGTTCGTTTTGCTCCAAGTCCAACTGGTCACTTGCATATTGGAAACTTTAGAACTGCACTTGTAAATTTTTTATTTGCTAGAAAAAATAATGGTCATTTTATGCTAAGAATAGACGACACAGATCAAGAAAGATCGTTGATAGAATATGAAAATGCAATTAAAGAAGATTTAAGTTGGATGAATATAGGCTGGGACAGTTTGGAAAAACAATCCTCAAGATTATCTTGTTATGACAATGCTTTACAAACATTACTCAATAAAAAAAGAGCGTATCCATGTTTTGAAACTGCTGATGAATTATCTTTAAAAAGAAAAAGTCAATTATCTTCTGGAAAACCGCCTATTTATGACAGATCTTCTCTTAAATTGTCAGACTCAGAGATTGCTGACCTTAAATCTAAAGGAAAAAAACCTCATTATAGATTTCTATTAAATCACGTTGACGTAAATTGGGATGATTTGGTTAAAGGTAAAAGTAAATATAATATGTCCAATTTATCTGACCCTGTTATTTTAAGAGAAGATGGCAGAGTTATATATACCCTTGCCTCGGTTGTTGATGACATAGACTTTGCAGTGACAGATATTTTGAGAGGTGAAGATCATATGACAAATTCTGCTGCGCAAATTCAATTATTTGAAGCTTTAGGATCCTCTCCACCCAGGTTAGGGCATTTATCATTATTAACAGATATTTCGGGAGAAGGTCTTTCTAAAAGACTTGGTAGTTTGTCACTAAAAGACTTAAGACAAGAAGGTTTTCAACCAATGGCAATATCATCATTGTTATCAAAGGTTGGCACCTCTGATGCAATAGATATTTTTAAAAATATAAATCAAATAATTGATGATTTTGATATAAATAAATTTGGAAAATCTAAACCTAAATTTGATAAAATGGAATTGTTAAACCTAAATTCTAAATTTTTTCAATTAATTGATTTTGATGATATTAGTGGTCAATTGGATACTTTAGATTTTGAAATAACCACAGAATTTTGGAATTTAATTAAAGGAAATATTAATACTTTTAATGATATTAAGTTTTGGTGGGATATTGTTTATGGAAAAATTAAAACTATAAATGATGATCATGAGTTCACACATTTAGCATTGAAAACTCTACCAAATGATAATTTTGATAAAAATACTTGGTCAACTTGGACTAGTTTGTTAATGAAGGAAAGTGGTAGAAAAGGTAAAGATTTATTCAAACCTCTTAGATTATGTCTAACAGGACAAAATAATGGTCCAGAAATGGCAAATCTAGTTTTAACAATGGGAAGACAAAAAATTGTTGAACGACTAAATAACAAGAATTGAAGAGTGGTTGTTACTATGAATAACTTATATTTATATAATACCCTTGAAAAAAAAACATCTGTCTTTAATCCTATTGATAAAAATAATGTTAGAATGTACGCATGTGGACCTACAGTTTATGATTTTATTCATATTGGTAACGCAAGACCCTTAGTTGTATTTGATGTTTTAGTTCGATTACTTAGAACAATGTATCCTAAAGTTACTTATGTTAGAAATATCACTGACATTGATGACAAAATCAACAAAAGAGCGACTGAGAAAGAAATACAAATATCGGAATTGACTAAAGAGACGATAAAAAATTTTCATTACGATTGTAAATCATTAGGTAATTTAAATCCTGATTTTGAACCAAGGGCTACAGATCACATTAATGAAATAATTGAGATGATTGAAATATTAATTTCAAAACGGTTTGCTTATGTTTCTTCAGGAAATGTTCTTTTTTCGGTTGGAAAATTTAAAAAATATGGAATGTTATCAGGAAGGTCTCTCAAGGATATGATATCAGGTTCAAGAGTTGATATTGCAGAATATAAAGATAAACCAGGAGACTTCATTCTATGGAAACCTTCCACAGAGGATTTACCAGGTTGGGATAGTCCTTGGGGAAGAGGACGACCGGGTTGGCATATTGAATGTTCTGCTATGAGTAAAAAGTATTTAGGTGAGCAGTTTGATATACACGCAGGTGGTTTAGATTTAATTTTCCCCCACCATGAGAATGAAATTGCTCAATCTTGTTGTGCAAATGATTCAGAAGTTATGGCTAATTTTTGGCTTCATAATGGTTATGTAACTTCTGATGGTGAAAAAATGTCAAAGTCACTTGGAAATTTTACTACGATTAATGAACTTCTTCTTCATTTTGACGGTGAAGCTATTAGATATGCTCTATTACAAGCTCATTACAGAGCTCCCCTTAGCTTTAGTAAAAAATCTTTGGAAGAAGCCAAAAAGTCATTGTCTAGACTCTACAGAGCTGTTGAAGGTTTTGAAGTTAATGGTAAGCCAGATGAGGAGCTAATTATTAATCTATGTGACGATATAAACACTCCTAAAGCTCTTGCCAGAGCTCATTATCTAACTGATGAAGCGAATAAAGGAAGTAAAGAGTGTGCTCAAAAATTAAAAAACTCTAGTAAACTTTTGGGTATTTTATCTCAATCGACTGAAGAATGGTTTAAGTTTCGAAAAGAATTGAATCAAAGTCAAAGTTTTGAAATCTCTATGACCGAAAAAGAAATTGAAGAACTTATACTAGAACGTAAAACTGCCAAAGATAGCAAAGATTATTCTAAAGCAGATCAAATAAGAGAGAAATTACTTAAACTCGATATCATATTAGAAGATAGAGCAGATAAAACGATATGGAGAAAAAATTAAATATATGTCCTTATATGATTGATTTAACTCCTAATATAATTTTGTCTAAGCCACAACTTGGAGAAAATATAGGTTCTACAGCTCGAGCAATGAAAAATTTTGGTATCGAAAAGCTTAGATTGATAGAACCAAGAGATGGCTGGCCAAACAGCTCTGCATATGCCATTTCAGCTGGAGCCGATGACGTACTAAACAAAATAAATATTTTTAAATCTTTAGAAGAAGCCACTAAAGATATTTCTTTATTATTTGCTACTACTGCAAGAAAACGTGTTATTGGCACAAAATCTTTAGATGTATTTGAAGCAATAGATAAATCTTTTCATCATGTTGTTAATGGTGGACAAGTAGGTTTTCTATTTGGTCCAGAACAGTCAGGTTTATCAAATGACGATGTAGTACAAGCAGATTATACAATTTCAATTCCACTAAACCAAAACTTTTCATCTTTAAATTTATCTCAAGCAGTATTGTTAATTTGTTGGGAATGGAATAAGGTTAAGATGTCTTATTTCAAAGAAGATAATTTACCTATAAAGGTAAACAAAAAATTAAAAAAAAGCACCGAAATCTCTAATGTTGGCGACAGAGAGTATTTTTATCAACAATTAGATTTTTTACTTAGTAAGTCAGGTTTTTTTCACTCACCAGAAATGGCGCCTGTCGTTAAAAGAAACATAAGAAGTTTATTTAACAGAGCGTCTCTAACCCATCAGGATTTGCGGACACTTCATGGAATCATTAGATCCTTATCAGGAAGTTCAAATCGTACTTGACTTTTAACATTTAAATAGTATTTTTCAGTCTCAGTTCCGATAACGAGGATTATAACGTGGTGTTATTTATCCCGAAGTTTTAACTTCTGATTGGAATAATCAACTACTTTCTTAGTAGTAAATACAAAGGTTTAAAAAATGCCTAAGTCAGATCATAAAAGAACAAGTTCAAAACATAAAATTGATAGAAGATTAGGGGTTAATTTATGGGGAAGACCAAAATCTCCCTTAAATGACAGAGAATACGCTCCAGGACAACATGGTCAGAGAAGAAAAAAACCTACTGATTTTGGTGTTCAATTAATGGCTAAACAGAAATTAAAAGGTTATTATGGTAATATAGGTGAAAAGCAGTTCAAAAAATACTACACTGCTGCAGTAAGAAAAAAAGGTGATACAGGAGCTAATTTAATTGGTATTTTAGAATGTAGGCTCGATGCTATTTTATACCGAATGAAATTGGCTCCAACTGTTTTTGCATGTAGACAATTAATAAATCATGGTCATGTAATGGTTAATGGAAATAGATGTAATATTCCTTCAAGAATGATTAATGTTGGTGAAGTCATTGCATTAAAAGAAAAGGCTAAAGGCATTCCAGCTGTTATTGAAGCTACAACATTACCTGAAAGAGATGTTCCTGAATACGTAGAAGTTGATCATTCAAAGTTTACAGGTTCACTTTTAAGAATACCTATGCCTGATGATGTTCCATATCCAGTGCAAATGGAAACAAATCTTGTTATTGAATTTTATTCACGTTAAAAAATATTCACCTAAAGCAATATAATAGTTTGTTTAATGTTTATTTAATTAAGAGTTGATACCTGCTTCTTGGAAATATTCATTAAGCTCCCCACTTTCATGCATTTCTCTAATTATGTCACAACCACCTACAAATTCTTTTTTAACATAAAGTTGTGGTATAGTTGGCCAGTCTGAGAATTCCTTTATTCCCTCTCTTATTTCAGGATCTTCAAGAACATTTACACTATTAAACTTTATACCCATATGGCTTAAAACACCAACTACAGCAGCCGAAAAGCCACATTGAGGCATCACTGGGGTACCCTTCATAAATAATAATACTTCATTATCATTTATTATATTTTCGATTTTTTCTTTTGTATCTTGTTCCATTATAGGTCTCCTTTAATTTTTCGGTGCTGATGTATTTAAAGCTAACGCATGTAGCTCATTCCCCATTTTTCCGTCCATTGCGCTATAAACCATCTTATGCTGCTGGACTCTAGTTAAACCTCTAAATTGTTCAGAGACTATTTGAGCAGCATAATGGTCTCCATCTCCTCTTAAGTCATCAATAGTAACTTTTGCATCTGGAAAAGATTTAAGAATAAGTTCCTCAATTTCAGCAGCTGTCATAGCCATGTTAAAGCCTAAAATTATTTATGTTTACCCATTATTAAAGGTAATGTTTTTTCAAACAAGTTTTTTGAACTACTGATACATATAGTAGTAATATCTTTTAAATTCAAGTTATTGCTTGCATTAGTCTTCCCAAGAACAAAATAATCTAAATTACTATCTTTTAAAAATAAATTAACTTTATCGATTTTATCCGTGGCTACTATAATTCTTCCTTGGTCCTCACCAAAACACCATGAGTGAAGTATAGGGTCTTTACTATCACTCTTTAACAACGATTTAGGTAGGTTGAGATTTAAACCTAAATTATTTTTAAATAACATTTCACATATCGTTGTTAATAAACCCCCATCAGAAATATCATGTGCTGCTGTCAAAAGGTTTTTAGTATGTAATTGTAATAATATGTCGATGATTTTCTTTTCTTTTTCTAAATTAACAGGGGGAGGAGCCGCGTCAATTATCTTATTTTCTATTTCCTGATAAATACTACAGCCAATCCAACCTTCGGTAAAATTTTCTGATTGACCTAAAACTAATAGAGTATTGTCTTCTTTTGCGTTCATTTCTAAACAATTTTCCACCTCATCTATAACACCTACCATACCTATCACTGGTGTTGGAAGAATCTCTTTCCCATTGGTTTCATTATAAAGAGAAACATTTCCAGAAACAATTGGAGTATTTAAAAAGGATGCAGCTTTAGAAATTCCTTTAATTGATCCTACTATTTCACCCATAATATTTTTTTTCTCAGGATTACCAAAATTTAAATTATTTGTAATTGCTAAAGGTTTGGCTCCAGAGGCAGCAATATTTCTTGCTGCTTCACATACTGCTTGCATTCCTCCATTAATTGGGTCTGATTTTACATACCTTGGTGTACAATCAGTTGTCATGGCAATTCCTTTGCCAAGACTTTTACTATTTTCAGTTCCATGTATTTTAACTATGGAAGCATCGCTTTTGCCATTTGAAGAAATTGTATCACCCATCACAGAGCTATCATACTGTTCCCAAATCCACCTTTTACTTGATATATTAGGATTTTCAAAAATTTTGGCTAAAATTTTATCTACTGTATAGTTGATATTTAATTCATTTATTTTAATAGTATTTTTATTTTGAATGATTTCATAAGGTCGATCATACTCAGGAGCATCTTCCACAAGGGGGTTAATCGGAATATTACATGCTTCAAAACCATCTTTATCTAAAATAAGTCTACCTGTTTTAGTTACTTCACCTATAACAGCAAAGTCTAAATCCCATTTATCAAAGATTGATTTTGCCTTTTCTTCTGAACCTGGTTTTAAAATCATCAGCATTCTCTCTTGACTTTCAGAGAGCATGATTTCGTAACTGGTCATTTTATCCTCTCTTATAGGAACCAAATCTAGATTTAAATACATGCCCAATGATCCTTTTGAAGCCATTTCAACACTTGAACTTGTTAATCCAGCAGCTCCCATATCTTGAATAGATAAGACAGCATCAGTGCTCATTAATTCAAGACAGGATTCTAAGAGCAACTTTCCAGTAAAAGGATCACCTACTTGAACTGTTGGTCTTTTTTCAGAACTATTATCTGTAAATTCTGTTGATGCCATCGTGGCGCCATGTATCCCATCTCTTCCAGTTTTTGCCCCTACATAAATAACAGGGTTGCCGGCCCCAGTTGCCGCGGAGTAAAATATTCTATTTTTATTTGCGAGGCCAACTGCCATTGCATTTACTAAGATATTTCCATTATATGATTTATCAAAGTTTGTTTCTCCTCCAACTGTAGGAATACCAATACAATTTCCATACCCTCCAATTCCTTTTACTACTCCTGAGACATGATGTTTTGTTAAGAGTTCAGATGGAGAACCAAATCTTAATGCATTTAATAAAGCAATAGGTCTTGCACCCATAGTAAAAACATCTCTTAAAATCCCTCCAACACCGGTTGCAGCTCCTTGGTAAGGCTCTATAAATGATGGATGATTATGAGATTCTATTTTAAAGACAGCAGCTAAGTTGTCCCCAATATCGATGACCCCAGCATTTTCACCTGGTCCTTGAATTACGTGCTTTGCTTTAGTAGGCATAGTTTTAAGCCATTTTTTTGAACTTTTGTAAGAACAATGTTCTGAAAACATAGCCGAAAAAATACCTAATTCAGTTTTATTTGGAATTTTTTTGATTTTATTACAAATTAAATAGAATTCATCTTCTGTTAAGCCCATTTCCATAGCATCTTTAAGTGTGCTTTCTTGCTGGGCGTGGTATTCATTTTTATTTATATTGTAAAGGGTTTGATTTGAAATTTTCATAATTTAACCAATTATTTGTTCAAAACTTTTGGTTAGAAATTTCAAACCGTCTGTTCCACCATGTAGATTGTTGATGGCCCTCTCAGGGTGAGGCATCATACCCAAAACTCTTCCATTTTTTGACAATATTCCTGCGATATCATTAGATGAACCGTTAGGATTATAATCAGTATCATTATTTACCTCTTTTATATATCTAAAAGCTATTCTTCCATCATTTTTTAATTCGTTTAAGAGTGTTTCTGATGCAAAAAAATTACCTTCGTTATGAGCTACAGGTATATTTAAATGATGCTCTTTTTTTAAACCAGAAAGAAAGGGACTTATAATGGTGTCCTGTATTTCTAACATTGTATCCCTACAGGTGAAAAGTAATTTTTTATTCCTAATTAATGAACCAGGAAGTATTCCTGCTTCGATCAATATTTGAAAACCGTTGCATATACCAAGAACAGCACCTCCGCGACTTATATGATTTTTTATATTTTTAATCACTGGAGATCTTGCAGCTAAAGCTCCACATCTAAGATAATCACCAAAGCTAAATCCCCCAGGAATGACAATTAGATCTAAATTTGGAAATTCTGTATCTTTATGCCACATTTTAATAGGTGTTTTACCTGTGATATTTTTTAGAGCAACAATTATGTCTCTATCACAATTTGACCCTGGAAATATTGTAACTCCTGAGCGCACTGTCTTATCAATTCCTTAAAATATTAATTTTATATTTTTCGATAACACTATTTACTAGTAAATCCTCGCACATTTTTTTAGCCTCTAAAATAGCTTCATTCTCTTCTAAATTTACAAAATTCAAAATAATTTGTTTTCCAGTGCGTACATCATTTAAATTTTCAAAACCTAGGTTTGATAAGGAAGATTTAATAGCTTGTCCCTCAGGGTCTAACACACCTTCTTTAAGGGATATATTTACTATAACTTTCATTAAAGCTCTCTTTATTTAACAATTTCAGTTTTAGCATTTGAGTACTTTTTCTTTTCAGGAAGAATTCCAAATCTATCTGCAACTTCTTGATATGCCTCTTTTAAACCGCCTATATCTTGACGAAATAAATCTTTATCCATTTTGTGGTTTGTACTTACATCCCATAATCTACAATTGTCAGGACTTATCTCGTCAGCTAACAATAGTATAGAATTACCATCATCAGGGTAATATCGGCCAAATTCGATTTTAAAGTCTATAAGTTTAAGACCAATTCCTAAAAATAATCCTCTTAGAAAATCATTTATACGAAGTCCATATTCATTCATTTCATCTAATTCATCGCGAGTTCCCCATTCAAAATTAACAATATGATCTTCATTAATTAGAGGGTCACCTAATTCGTCTTTTTTTAAATAATATTCAATTAAAGGTCTAGAAAAAACCCTACCTTCTTTTAATCCTAATCTCTTTACAATAGATCCAGCAGCAATGTTTCTAACAACAAATTCAACAGGAATAATTTCAACTTTTCTTACAAGTTGTTCTCTCATATTTAATTTTTTAATGTAATGGGTTGGTATTCCAATCTCACTGATTCTATTCATTAAAAAATCTGAAATAGAATTATTTAAAACTCCTTTTCCGTTAATTATTGAGTGTTTTTCAGCATTATTTGCGGTAGCATCATCTTTGAAATATTGTATTACTGTATCTGGAGTAGGACCTTCAAGTATAGTTTTGGCTTTTCCTTCATATAAAATTTTCTTTTTGGACATAAAATTATTCCTCTTTACCAAAAACTCTATCAAAGATTGTGTCTACATGAACAAAGTGTTGATCAAGATTAAATAAATCATCTATTTCCCGTTCATTAAGAAACTCTAACACTTTAGCATCCTTCTTAAGTAAATCTTTATAAACATTTTTTCTTTTATGTTCTGGAGTCTCCCAAACCTTCATCGCATTGCTCTGGACCATTTCATAAGCATTTTCTCTACTTGCACCTTTTTGAGTAAGTGCTAATAATACTTGCTGAGAATGAACCAAACCACCCAACTTTTCTAAATTAGATAGCATTGCTTTAGGATATATAAGTAAGTTTTGAATAACGTTATTTAACCTGTAAAGTGCAAAATCCAAAGTTATTGTTGCATCTGGAGCTATCATTCTTTCAACAGACGAATGAGAAATATCTCGTTCATGCCATAATGTTACATTTTCTAAAGCTGGTGTTACACAAGATCTAACTAATCTAGCGAGTCCAGTTAGATTTTCTGTAAGTACGGGGTTTCTTTTATGAGGCATAGCGCTTGAACCTTTTTGACCTTGAGAGAAATATTCTTCTGCTTCTCTTACTTCTGTTCTTTGGAGATGCCTAATTTCAGTAGATAATCGTTCAACACTCGAAGCTATTACACCAAGAGTAGAAAAAAACATTGCGTGTCTATCTCTTGGAATAATTTGTGTTGAAACTTCTTCTGGAATTAATCCTAATTTTTGTGAAACATAATTTTCTACATATGGATCAATGTGTGCAAAAGTGCCTACAGCACCAGAAATTGCGCATGTGCTTATTTCTTTTTTGGCATCGAGTAATCTTTTTTTATTTCTTTTAAACTCAGCGTAATATCCGGCTAACTTTAAGCCAAAAGTAACTGGTTCAGCGTGAATAGCATGTGATCTCCCAATAGTCACAGTTTTTTTGTGCTCAAAAGAGCGTTTTTTTAGCGTTTCGAGCAACTGATCCATATCTCTTAACAAAATATCAGATGCTTTTTTTAATTGTATTGAAAGTGTAGTGTCAAGGACATCAGATGATGTCATTCCTTGATGTATAAATCTGGCATCCTCTCCAACATATTCAGCCAAATTTGTTAAAAAAGCAATTACATCGTGTTTAGTTGTTTTTTCAATCTCATCAATTTTATCTATATCAAATTTACCTTTTTTCCAAATTACTTTGGCTGCTTCTTTCGGTATAACCCCTAATTCAGCTTGGGCGTCACAAGCATGCGCTTCTATTTGGAACCAAATATTAAACTTTTCTTTAGGAGACCAAATTTGAGCCATTTCTTTTCTTGAATATCTTTCAATCATATTAAAACCTAGTGATGTAGTTTGTATTCAAAAATAATAATAGAAATTATCTTATACAACTTTCTTATACTTAAAAAATATACTAAGATATACATATTTTCTTTTTAATTTTAATATGAGATTTTTATGATTATTGGTTCAATTTTAAAAAATACGATCAAAATTTTAGCAACTAATCCTACAGCAAGAAAAAAGGCAGGAGAAGTAGCTTTTAAAGCATATAAAAAGGCTAAACCTGTTATTAAAGAAACCTCTAAAGCTATAAAAAAAACTTTAGAAAAAAAATTAAAATAACATTCTATAAAAGCTTTTATCGTTAAATTGGATATTCAGGTTGTGTATATCCTTTAGGAGAAATAGTAAATACCTCATAGCCATCAGCAGTAACTCCGATACTATGCTCAAATTGTGCAGATAAACTTTTGTCACGTGTAACAGCTGTCCACCCATCAGACAAAATTTTAACATCATATTTACCTGAATTAATCATTGGTTCTATTGTAAATATCATTCCCTCTTCAAGTGTATCACCAGTATTTGGCTGTCCATAATGTAAAATTGTTGGAGGTGAGTGAAAAACCTTACCTAAACCATGCCCAGTAAAATCTCTAACTACTGATAGACCATTTTTTTCTGCATGCATTTGAATTGCATGACCTATGTCACCAGTTGTACTTCCTGGTTTTACAGTTTCAATACCTAACCATAAACATTCATATGTAATTTTTGTCAGAAACTTTGCTTTTTTAGAGGGTTCACCAACAAAATACATCCTACTAGTGTCTCCATACCATCCGTCTAAAATAACAGTAATATCAATATTTAAGATATCCCCTTCATCAAGAATTTTATCACCAGGTATGCCATGACAAACAACATGATTCACAGAGATACATGTGGATTTTGGAAATCCTCTATAATTAAGAGGTGCAGGTACAGCATCATTCTTAATTATATAATCATGGCATAGATCATTTAATTGTCCTGTAGAAACACCTTTTTTTACATACTGGGTTATATAATCTAATACATCTGCAGCTAAAGCACCTGCATTATGCATTTTTTTAAATGCATCTTTATTATGTATTTCAATTTGATTATTCATTATGACCAAATATTGAGTTATATGTTATATATATTATTATAACTATTTACGTACAATATTAATTTTTTTAAAGGCAACTATTTATGGTTTCAACAGCAGGTATTATAATAATTGGTGATGAAATATTATCAGGTAGGACTAAAGACACCAATATTAATTGGATTGCAACCGAATTAAATAATATTGGAGTAAGGTTAATTGAGGCGAGAATAATTTCTGACGATTCTGAAACTATTATTGAAACTATAAAAAATTTTACAAAAAAATTCACATATGTTTTTTCTTGTGGAGGTATAGGTCCTACTCATGACGATATTACTACAGAATCTGTTGCAAAAGCCTTTAATCAAAAACTAATTAAAGATCCTGAAGCTATGAGGAGATTAAAGATACATTATGAAGGTACTAATGTTGAGTTTAATGAATCTCGTCAAAAAATGGCTGTAATTCCCTCTAATTCAATTTTAATTGATAATCCTGTTTCAGCAGCACCTGGTTATAAAATTGAAAATTTATTTGTTTTTGCGGGTGTTCCTAGAATTATGCAAGGAATGTTCCATACCATCTTAAATGATCTCATTGGTGGAATAAAACTTAAGTCCAAAACAGTTTCTAGTAATGTTGGAGAAGGTTTAATTGCAAAAGATTTGGAAAAAATTGAAAAAAAATTTAAAAATATAAAAATTGGATCTTACCCTTATTTCAAACCAGGAAATTTTGGCACTTCAATAGTTTTGAGATCAGAAAATGAAGAGTTGCTTGAGGAAGCATCTAAAGCAGTTTTGTCAGCAATAATTATACTAGGAGGTAAAGGTAAAATTGTTGAAGAAAATGAATTTGATGAAAGATCGTTTTAAAACTTATTTAGAGTTAGGTACTGAGCTTCTTGATGGTTTGTGCTTTATTCCTGTTTTGTTTTTCATAAAATTTATTAAAACAATCCCAGAAATGAAGCCTCCAATATGAGCAGCATAAGCTACTCCTCCGGAATTTAAATCATCTCCACTATAACTTAAAAACTGCATTAAAATCCATCCTCCAAGTACTATAAAAGCTCTTATTTTAAATATTTTAAAAATAATAATGAACCAGAAAAAAACTTTAATTTTTGCTTTTGGGAAAAGAACTAAATATGCACCTAAGACTCCAGCAATGGCTCCAGAAGCTCCAATCATAGGAGTTATGGAATTAGTATCTAATAAGGCCTGTGAAAGCGCTGCAAATCCGCCAGTTAACAGATAAAATATAATAAACTTTATTTTGCCTAAATTCTCTTCAATATTATCTCCAAATATATATAGATAGGTCATATTACCTATTAAATGCATCCAACCACCATGTAAAAACATTGACGTTATAATTGAAATAAAAGCTGGAACAACTTTTAAGGTAGTAGATAATTCAGAATTCCCAAATAAAATGGCTGGTATCATACCAAAGCTTAAAAAAATTTGTTCTTTTATATAATCTTGTTCAAAGGTATAATTTAAAAAAATTATAGAACAAATAAAAATAACGCTCCAACTTATAATTGGTTTTTTTGTTGTTGGGTTTTCATCAGCAAAAGGAAAAAAAAACATTTAAAATTCAATATTATCAATTAATCGGGTATTATTTATTTTCACCGAACTTAAAAATATTTTTTTTCCGTTAAAATTATTATCTTTAATACTATTAAGTTTACTGTCTCTTAGTTCAAAATAATCAGGGTCAAGATTTTTAGAAATTAAGAATTTTTTTGCATTTTCTATAATTTCACATAGTCGAATATTTTTTTTATAAGATCTAACACTGTTTTCAAGACATTTGAATAAATTAGAGGCTAGTTTAATTTCTTTTTCAGACAAATAGTTGTTTCTTGAAGATAAGGCAACACCATTTTTAGATCTTATAATCGGAGCTTTTAATAAAGATAAAGAAGGGTGTAAATTTTCAGCCATTTGTTTTATTAAAATTTGTTGTTGGTAATCTTTTGCTCCAAAAATTGCAATATCAGGTTTTATCATTTCAAAAATTTTATTAACTACTGTTAAAACACCGTTGAAATGACCTGGTCTTATTTTACCACAGAGTTCATCTCCGAGTTTCCCAGATTCAATTTTTTTCAAATTTTCATTTTCTGGAAATACTTCATTTTTATCTGTTGGGATAAATAGAATATCACATTTTTCTTTAGTTAATTTTTGGATATCTACTTTTTCTGTTCTTGGATATTTGGAGTAGTCTTCGTTTTTTCCAAACTGAAGTGGGTTGACAAAAATTGTTGCAATTGTTTTCACAGCATTTAATTTAGCTAATCTTATTAATGATAAATGCCCATCATGCAAGTTACCCATAGTGGGTATTAAAGCTAGCTTGCCAGGCTTTTGACAAAATCGTTGTAAAGTTTTATTCAGATCTTTTCTTGTACGGGCAATAATCATTTATATAATGGCCTATGTACTTTATTAAGGTCAATAAAATTAATTATATGGTACGAGCGGGGGGACTTGAACCCCCACGTCCTTATCGGACTCTGGATTTTAAGTCCAGTGCGTCTACCATTCCGCCACGCTCGCAAAACCATATGTTTGTTGTGTAACTTAGCTTCTTGGCTAAGGCAAGTTTTTTATGGCTTTTAAGATTAATTTTTATATAGTTCAATTTGAAGGCTTGGAGAATAAAATGACTGAAAAAAAATTGGGTAGTAAAATCGAGGGAGAAGAATATTTAGTACTTCATGAATTTGTTAAAAAGGCTAGAGAAAAACTTCCTAAAGAAACCTGGGATTATCTCATTGGAGCATCCGAAACTGAAACAACTTTTAAAAGAAATAGGTTTGCTCTGGATAATATTGCCTTTAGACCTAGAGTATTAAGGGATGTTGAAAATGTAGATTTATCGGTTGATCTATTTGGGCATAATCTTAAAATGCCTGTTATTCTTGCGCCTATTGGTTCAATGCAAGATTTTGTCGATGGAGCCGGTACTGCTCCTACTTTAGCTGCATCTGAATTTGGTATAATGCATATGATTAGTTCTACATGCATGCCTGGATTGGAAGAGGTTGCTAAAAGTGTTAATTACCCAAAGTTATTCCAACTTTATGTTAGAGGGGATAAAGATTGGGTAGATGATAATATTAAGAATGCAATGGACCATAATTATGCTGGAATATGTTTAACTGTAGACTTAGATGCATATGGAAGAAGAGAAAGAGATTTAGCTAAAAGATATAGAACTACCTCTCGACAGTCAGCAAGTGGTTTCGAACATCAAATGAGATTTTCTTGGAAAGATATTGATAGAATAAAATCCTATTGTCATTTACCAATAATAATAAAAGGAATTGCTACTAAAGAGGATGCTTTATTGGCAGTTGAACATGGCGTCGAGGTTGTTTATGTTTCTAATCATGGTGGAAGACAGTTAGATTATGGTTTAGGTGGCTTAAATGTGCTTCCAGAAATATCTGAAGCAATAGGGGATAATGCCAAAGTTATTTTTGACGGTGGCATCATGAGAGGTACAGATGTCGTAAAAGCTATTGCTTTAGGAGCCGATTGCGTAGGAATAGGAAGGCTTCAAGGATTTGCTGCTGCAGCAGGTGGATCAAAAGCAATAGTAAGAATGTTAGAATTACTAGAATTAGAAATTTTAACGGCTCTAAGGTTGTTAGGTGTTAATTCAATTTTTGATTTAGATGATACTTATTTAAGTAAAGATTATTCATTTGGTAAATTAAGTGCTTTAAGTGCATTTCCATTAATCGACGAAGGTTACTAATATATTTCTTAGTTAAGCTCTTCAAATCTATTTAGAAATTTATTTGCAATATCATTAGGAGCTAAGGTAACCATATTTTTGTTTTTACGTTTTATTCTTGGTTTTTTTAAAATTTGTAATGCTTCACATTCACTATATCCCGCGATCTCAATAGCTTCAAACCAAGCAACAGCCTTATCAATTCTTTTTATTTTAATTTCAATACTTTTAGGAATAATTGCAGGTAATCCAAATCGAATATAGATTGATTTCATTAAATTATCTTCGACAGTTCTATAGCTATTATTGAGCGCATATTTAAAGGGTGTAATTAAATCACCGATGACATATTCAGGTGCATCATGTAGGAGGGCGGCTAAATTCCATTTTTTGTTTAAATTTGGATATTCTAAATTAAATATTTCTTCAACTAATATAGAATGTTGTGCAACTGAATAAGCGTGCTCACCAGTAGTTTGACCGTTCCATCTTGTAACGCGAGACAATCCTAAAGCTATGTCTTCTATTTCAATATCAAAAGGTGAGGGAGATAAAATATCAAGCTTTCTTCCTGAAAGCATCCTTTGCCAAGCTCTTTGATTTTTACTTTTTAAATGTTTAATTTTTTATAGTTTCCTTATTTTTAAGAAAAGTATTGATTTATTACATATTAAATATAAAAAGAAAAAAATTTTTTATTCAAGGTCTTATTTTGGATTATTTTGAAGCACAAAATAAATATAGACAAAAACAATTAAGATTTGTTTTTAATATTTGTCTCAAACTTTTAGTTTTAATATTTACATTTTTTGGTGGATGGTGGTTAGGTAATAGTGATAAACTAATACTTATTCAAGAAAATGAAAAAATCATTAATGACTTTAATAATAAAAAAATTGGTCTCGAAAGAAAATTGACTGATACCAGACTTAAATTAAAAGAGGCTAATTTAGCCCTAAACACACAAAATATTAGTAGTCATAATTCTGATTTTGGTAGAGATGCAAAAAATATTCTTGCATCAAGTCTAGCTAATGGAGTCAAAGAAAAGGATATTATAAATAGTTTAAGATTATTGAGCAAAAATAAAATTTGCAATAATTTTGAATATAAAGAGCTAGCTGTTTCTACACATTCTTTTGTGCCGCCTGAAAATACTTTAATTTTATTATCTGGAAGTTTAAAAGTAAAAGTTGAAGGTAACATTACTGACACAATAAATGAAAACCCATATTTTGACCCTTCTAAACCTCTAAGAGCTATTTTCATATATTTGGGTAACAATGACATTGTTGAAGGTAATTTACCAATAAGTAAAAATATTATGGCAGGAAAATTTTCTGTTAATATTAAAGTATTAGAATCAAAAGTAAGAGGGGCAGTTATAGTTCGTTATCAAAGTTGTAAGATTTAAATAAATTTCTATAATAAAACAGAAAATTTCAAAATGAAACAAAATATTGCTGTAATTACAGGAGCTAGTGAAGGGATAGGTGCTGCATTAACTAAGTTGCTGATAGAGCATAATTGGAAAGTAATTGGCTTAAGTCGTAATTTAGAAAAATTAAAATTAATGCAAAACAGTCTTTTTCAAAACAAAGATTATTTAAAAATTTATGCTTGCGACGTTCAAGACTTTTCTAAATTAAAATCAATAGCCCAAAAAAACAGTCCAGCCGATTTATTGTTTCTTAATGCAGGAATTTATAACCCAATAGACGCAAGTCAAAATAATATTGAAGATTATAAAAAACATCTGAATATTAATTACTTGGGAGTTATAAATAGTTATGAGGCTTTTTTACCTAAAATGATTAAAACCAAAAAGGGTCATATAATTATAATGTCAAGTATATCAGCTTGGATTGGTTTGCCAAAAGCAGCTGCCTACGGACCAACCAAAGCAGCGTTAAGATCATTCGCTCAATCAATTAGATACGATTTAAACTCTAAAGGTGTTAAAGTACAGGTATGTAGTCCTGGCTTTGTTGATACACCAGCGACTGCTAAAAATGATTTTTATATGCCAGGATTAATGAAAGCAGATGATGCAGCCAAAATTATTTACAACCGGATGAAATCTAATAAATTTGAAATTTCGTTCCCACTTAATTTTTCAATTTTCATGAAAATCTTTAGCATGTTACCAGATAAGTTGACATCTATACTTATTAAAAAATTTGTTTGTTAAAAAATAAATATATGAAAAAAAATTATATAAATAATTACCTAAATTTATTTTCTAATTTGAATAAAGAAAACATAAAAAAATTTGATGATTTAGTTGTAAAGGATATTATTTTCATTGATCCATTTAACAATATTAAAGGTTTAGATAATTTTAAAAATATTTTTTATCACATGTTTGATACTGTTGAAGAGCCAAAATTTGACATTGTAGATTATGCTCAAAATAAAGATCATATTTTTTTAAAATGGAAAATGACTTTTTATGCATTTAAAGCTTCGCAAACCATTGAGGGAATGAGCGATATAACACTTAATAAAGAAGGTAAAGTTATATCTCATCTAGATTATTGGGATTCTTTAAATGGCATATTTATAAAATTACCTTTTCTTGGTTTTTTATATAAAATTAGTTTGCGAATGTTTAAAATTAAAAATTAATTAAATTTTAAATTAATTTGTTTTAGGTCTATGTTTTTTGAAAGAAACCCACCTTCACAATATGAAAAATAATAATTCCACATTCGATTGAACGTTTCATCAAAACCAAGTTTTTCAATATTTTCCCAATTTTTATTAAATTCTTGTTTCCACAAACTTAAAGTTTTTGCATAGTCATTAGCATAACTGTTCACGCTCTCTATATATAATGAGTTATTACTTAATATATTTTCAAGTATTTTATATGAGGGTAACATTCCACCAGGAAAAATATATTTTTGAATAAAATCTGGATTTTTTTCATAAACATTAAAAATTTTATCGTCGATTGTAATTAGTTGAAGCCCAATATTACCATTAGGTTTTAATATACTTTTAATTTTATTAAAAAAAACATTCCAGTAATCCTTACCTACTGCTTCAAACATTTCTATGGATACAATTTTATCAAACTTGCCTTCAATGTTACGATAATCACAGAATAAAACTGTTACTTTTTTTGATAAATTGGCTTCTTCAATTCTTTTTTTTGCAAAATTAAATTGTTCTTTGGAAATTGTGATAGCAGTTATTTTGCAATTATAATTATTTCCTAAAAATTCTGAAAAACCGCCCCATCCACATCCAATTTCTAATATTGTATCTCCATTTTTTATATTTGATAACTCAGCTAGTTTTTTATATTTATTTTTTTGAGCAAGTTCGAGTTTATCATATTGATCAGAAAATATTGCAGAAGAGTATGTCATAGATTTATCTAACCAATATCTATAAAATTGATTACCTAAATCATAATGATATGAGATATTTTTCTTTGCTTGGATTTTAGTATTTCTTTTTTTGAAATGTAAAAATTTATTATAAAGGTATTTTAAAAAAGAAATTTTAAATGTTTCTTCAGCTTGATCATTATTTAGGGCACAATAATGCATAAGTGAAGTCAAATTTTTAGATGATATTCTTTTGTCCATATATAGTTCAGCAAATTTTACTGACCCACCATGAATAATTTCTTTTATAACATTATTATCAGCTATTTTTAAATGTGCATGGGGACCATTCTTGTAAGCATCTATTTTATTCGTAATTCCATTTGGCCATTCTATAGAAATAGATCCATAAGGGAATTTTTTAACTCCATTTAAAAATAATTTATTCCAAAATTTCATTTAATATTGATTTCCTTTTATAAATAAAAATACATTTGTTAATCTTTTGATATTTTGATGCCGAATGAATGTTTAACTTTTTGACTAGAAGGTATCTTATAAAGCCTGATTTTTTTTAACCAAAGAAAAAAAGCTTGTAAATGAATATTTATCCAAATTTTGCCAGGAAACAAATAAAGTTTCATAAAAGCTATTACAATATTAAAATTATTAAATTTTATTTCCTTTAAATCCATGGAAGCAGAAAAAACTTTTTTTTCATTAATTATGTAATCTACAGATGTTAATATCTTATCATTTAATTGATTTGCATATAGATGGTAGTAACCTTTTTGGGGATAAAAAGGAGATACGAAAAGTTTTTTTACAGTTTTTTGGACCACATTATTTTTATTTAGATTTTTTAATACGTAATGATGTATGTCTCCAAACGTGTTTCTTACTTCAAAAACAGAATGTAATAACGACCCTTTGGTATCATAACAAAAATAAATAGATAAAGGATTAAATCCCCAACCAAGTACTTTGGGGAATGTTAATAATTTAATATTACGAATTTTAGTTTCATTAGCACCAGATTTTTGGATTAAATATAAGATAAATTGATACAAATTTTGATTTTCTGAGTGATTTAATTGATCTCCATGATTTGATGAATGCCATGCTAATAGATTAAACTTATTTATAGAAAATAAAGTTGGGTATTTATATGTCTCTTTACATTCGTCACTTCTTAATTCTATAAAAATTGCATTCATTTTATTTTTAAAAAAATGTTCTTTACCATCTTTTCTTGAATGATGAATAAACCCATTATAAAATTTAATACTACCTGTATTTAATATCATTAAATAAACTCAATTTCTTTGTTCCCATGGTACTACAACATTAAGAGTCTTACTTATACTGACTGCAGACGCAATGCCGTCTTCATGAAAACCATATTTTAACCAAGCCCCTACATAAAAAATATTATTTTTTCCCTGTATTTCAATTATTTTACTTTGAGCTTCATTAGTTTTGAAATTAAAAATAGGGTGTTCATAAATAATTTTTTTGTAAGTCAAAGATTTTGATGGGATTATATATGGGTTTAAACTAACAAATACATTTAGAGAATTATTAATCTTTTGAAGTAAATTCATCCAATATGTCACTGACGATTTTTCTTCTTTTTTACTAGATATATAATTCCAGCTAGACCATGTTTTTTTATTTTTAGGCATCAAGTTCTTATCGGAATGTAAGTAAACTGTATTTTTTTGATATTTAAATTTACTTAAAATATCAGTTGATTGTTTATCTAAGTTTTTAATTAATCTTATCGTTTGATCTGGATGTGTTGCCATAATAACTTTGTCAAATATTTCAGTGTTTTTTTCAAAGTTGATTTCAATTTTGTTATTTTTAGAAAAAATAGATTTTATTTTTGAATTTAAGACAAATTTATTTTTTTTATTCTTTTTGATTTTTTCTACAACTTT
This sequence comes from SAR116 cluster bacterium AG-390-L20, assembly GCA_003278095.1. Taxonomy (GTDB): domain Bacteria; phylum Pseudomonadota; class Alphaproteobacteria; order Puniceispirillales; family Marisalimonadaceae; genus Marisalimonas. Next base: position 118,547 of record QCHB01000002.1, read on the forward strand.
ATTCACATATTGTCTTGAACCACCCTTAACTGTCCTCCATTTTGGTCGAAATATAAAATTGATTAATTGATGATTTTTAAAAAAAGTAAGTAGAGTTTTCGCAGGAAAATTTAATATTTCCTTTTCTGGGCATGACCATATAGCGGAAGACATTGGGATAAGATGATCATACACAAACTCTTCACTAAACTTACACCTTTTTACGTATTCACCTAAACTTTCATTTTCTTTAACTTGAAAAGCATATTTGTAACCAAACATAAAAAAAACAAAAATATCTTTAAGCATTTTATAAAATTTAATATTAAATAAATTTTTTTTCTGAGCAAATATTCCTGTCATAGATCCAGAATACTCTAATTGCCCATCTCTTGCTGAAACAGCAAAGGACATATCGGAATTTATTGTTTCTATTTTCAAAAAATCAAAAAAACCTATTAAATTAGGATAGTTTAACTTGTTATAAACAATAAAGCCTGTATCAACTGAAATTAAATTTTGTTTATGTTTTATATCAACGGTGTTTGCATGCCCTCCAAATCTTTTGTCAATTTCAAATAAAGTAATATTATGTTTTTGTGACAAAAGTAAAGCTGAAGAAAGGCCTGATATACCAGAACCAATTATTGCAATTTTCATTTATTAGGAACTCTATATTAGATTTTTATTGTTTTTCTATTAATCCAGATCTTGGCGTACATTGATCTGAAAATAATTGTTGTAACATTGATTCTTTACAATTTAAATGATCTGGCATTTTCATACCTGATTGTTCTCGATAAATCGAAGCTATAACTAAAACAGAAATTAGTACCGCTAAAATCCACATATTCATTGACATATTTGTACCTATAATTTTTACCAATCATATATATAATCAGGCAAGTTTTTAACTTTTATATTTTTTTCATTAGTTACTCTATTTTTTACACTATTACCACTTTTTACGATTTCTTCTTCATTTCCAGATATAAGAGGATGCCATTTGGGTAATTTTTTTCCTTGATCTATGAGCTTGTATGCGCATGTTTCAGGCATCCATTTTAGGTTTTTTAAATTTTCTGAAGATAAAACTGTACAATCTGGCACTAATGATTTTCTATTAAAATAGTCTTTGCATAGTGCAGTTTTTTCACATAACAATTTGCATGAAACGTTTGTATAATAAATATCCTGAGTGTCAAAATCTTCCAGTTTGATCACACAACATTTACCACATTTATCACACAATGACTCCCACTCACTTGATGTCATGTCTTTTAATTTTTTTGTTTCCCAAAACATATATTATTAAAAATCTCTAGTTTATATAATGTATAAAATTGTTTTAATAAATTTTTATTCATTTATAAAGATTTAAAATGAAAAATAACTTAATAAATCCTAAATTTTCAATTTCATCGAAATTAGGAATTTATTCAAAATCTTATAATGATATATATTTTGACAAATTGAATGGACCAAAAGAGACAGAGCATGTTTATCTTAACACAAATAATTTAACTAAAAGATTTAGAAATAAACAAAAATTTGTAATTGCTGAGATTGGTTTTGGTACAGGTTTAAATTTTCTTTTAACCTGGAAGTTGTGGAAAGAAAATAGATTAGCTAATGGATCTCTTACATATATAAGTTTTGAAAATGCTCCACTGTCTAAAAAAGAGATTGCAAGAGTATACAAAAAATTTAAAAAATTGGATCAATATTCAACCTTTCTTTTAAAAAATATTCCCGAAAGATATAAATCAACTCACAGAATTTATATAAAAACTGATAATATAAATTTAATTTTAATTTATGATGATATTACTTCTTTAATTAATTTTAATTTTAAAGCAGACACTTGGTATTTAGATGGCTTTTCTCCAAAAAAAAATCCATTGGTATGGACTGACAAACTTTTCAAACAACTTTATAATTTTACTAATTTAGACGGATCTTTAAGTACATTTTCTGTTGCAGGACAGATCAGAAAAGGTTTATTAAATGCTGGTTTTAAAGTTACAAAAGTAAGTGGGTACGGTAAGAAAAAAGAAATTTCTTATGCTATTAAAAAGGTTCCAATTAGTATCAAACAATACAAATTCAGCTGTGAAAAAAATATAGGTCCAGTTGCAATAATTGGGTCAGGCATCTCTGGTGCTTCGATAGCTTATGCTTTAAGGATACGAAATACCGAGTGTTTTATAATTGACAAGTCACATAAACTTGGTAATGGAGCAAGTGGAAATAAATTAGCTCTTCAAATGCCAAAATTCACTATGGATAATTCTCCTTATGGTTTGTTGTCACTTGAAGCTTTTCTATTTTCAAGAAAAATTGCAAAAAGCTTAAATGCAATCCCAAGATCAGATGGTCTTGTTTTAATTCCTTCTAGAGATAGAGATATAATTAAATTTAAGAAACTACTAGAAAGTAATTGGCCCTTAGACTTACTTAATAGTAATTATGACAAACTTAATTTTTTAAAATTTGTTAACCATATCTATATGAAATCTAGTGGGATAGTAGATAATAGTAAATTCATTCAAAATCTTATAAAAGATGTAGAATTTGTATCAAAATTTGATGTTAAAAAGATAATAACTTCAAAAGACGGCTTTAATATTATTATTGATAAATTTGGTAACAGATTAAAAGCTAAAACAGTAATTTGGGCCAATGGATTTGAGATGACTAATCTTAGTGAAAATTTACCAATAATTCCAACGTCAGGCCAGGTTACTTATTTAAAAGCAAATGAGTTAAGTTCAAATTTAAAAATCAATTTCAGTTATGGTCATCATTTCTGCCAAGCTTTTAAGGGGTATCACCAAATAGGAGCTTCATTTAATAGAAATGCCAATACATGTTTTAGAGAAATTGACCAAAATGCTAATATAAACTCCATACCAGAATTTTTAAGAAAAAATATTTTTTATGATATTACTGAAAGTGGCCATAGAGTAAGTGTAAGAGCGAGTACTAAAGATAGAATGCCATTTTTTAGTGATTTTAGCTCGTTAACAGGTAAAAAATCAAATAATATATATATTTTAGGTGGAATGGGTGCTTGGGGATTTGTTTATGCGCCATTTTATGCAGAACTTTTGGTAACAAAAATCATAAATGACCAATTAGTAATTAACAGCAAACTTGAGAAACTATTAACGATTGAAAGATTGCTGTAATTACTCAGCAGCATGTTTTGTATTAAGATTAAAATTTTCAAAAGTTTTTTTAAAGATTTCTTGCAATGGCTTTAAATTATTTATTAAAAGCTTTTCTTCATTCATATACAACGATCTATTAACTTCTATTTGAATAGTCTCAACGCCTTTTGATGGATTGCCGTAGTTTCTAGTAATAAACCCACCTGCATAAGGATTATTTAATTGAACGATTAAACCATTATTTTCAAAATTCTTCCGCATATAATCTATTAATTCATTCGAAGAGCTTCTTCCATGATTATTTCCCAAGACAATATCTGGTTTTTTCTTAAACCGTTTTAGAGCATTGGATGGCATTGTATGTAAATCAAAATGATAACAAACCCCAAATCTATCTAATAATTGATTTATTTGATTTGATAAAATTTTATGAAAAGGATCATAATAATTTTCTAAAATAAAATTAGCATATGAAACTGGTAATTTATTCTTAAATATATTTTCACTTAAAATAAGTTTTGGAAAAACCCCAAGGCCAAATGAAATCATTTTTTTTTCATCTATTTGATGACTGTTTACCCTACTAATAAACATATCGTTATCTATAGCATTTCTAGATCTATTTAAGTCTACAACTACCCTAGAGCATTTAGCTATAATAACATCTGCAATTTTAAAATCCATTAAATCTAATATTTTATTAGATTGAAAATCTTCAATTTTTCTAACTTTATTTAATTTTAATTTTAAGTTTTGTATAAAAATATTGGGATAAAAATTTCCAGCATGTGGAACAGTTAATAAAACTGGATTTTTGGGATTTCTTCTAATAAACTTTTCTAGCATAGTAAATTTGTAAATCAATCTAATTTGTTTTTGTTTATCAATTAAATAAATTACTTTATATGAATTTATTTTAAAAACTAATTAATAATTATTGAAAGTTTAATATGAGATATTTTAATATTCCAGACCCTTTACTTGATTCAACCAGACAAATGTTTAAAGATTTAGAGAATGACGTAAGTGACACAAAAATTGACTTAGGCATTGGAATTTATAGGGATGAAAAAGGTGAAGCTCCAGTTTTTAAAGCTGTGAAAAAAGCTGAAAGTATTTTGTATCAAAATGAAAAGTCAAAATCGTATAAAACTCCTGCAGGAAATAGTGAATATTGTAAAAATATTTTAGATTTAGTTCTTGGTAAAGACATTCTTTCAGAACGAAAAGACAAAGTTGGCGCTATACAAATACCAGGCGCTGGTTCTGGATTACGTATTGCAGGTGAAGTGATAAAAAATAATGTACAAAATAAACTTATATCTATACCTGATCCTACCTGGGGACAACAGCCATTTATGTTTGAAAAGGCTGGATTAAAAATTTCCAAACATACTTATTATAATGAACAAAATAATTTCTTAGATTTTGATAATATGATTAATGACTTGAATAAACTTAAATCAGGAGATTCGTTGTTATTACATGGATGTTGTCATAATCCAACTGGTGCAGATTTATCTTTAGAACAATGGGAACAAGTTGCTAATATTTGTCTTAAAAAAGGGATATTACCATTTATTGATCTAGTCTATCAAGGATTAGGGAAAAGTATAATAGATGATGTTCTTGGAATTAGAAAATTAGTCCAAACAGTACCAGAAGTAATCATTACAGTTTCATCTAGCAAAACGTTTGGTGTATATAGGGATCGATGTGGAATGATTGCGGTAATAACTGATGTTGATAAAGTTAAAAGCAAATCTTTAGAAACTATGTTAAGTGAGATAGCGCGTGAACTTTATTTTCATCCACCTGATCATGCTGCAGAAATAATTAATACCTTATTAAAAGATGAAGTTTTAAAAAAAGATTGGCTTTCAGAAATTAGAACAATGCAGAACAGAATTGTGTCTTTGAGACATAAACTTGCAAATTCTTTACAAGAAAAGCAAAAAACAGATTATTTTAGTTTTTTAAAAGTTCAAAATGGTATGTTTTCTCTTTTACCTATATCCCGTGAAGGTATAATGATATTGAGAAAAGAAAATGGAATATACCTTATGCCTGATGGTCGTGTGAATATCGCTTCTTTGCCTGAAAATAAAATAGATTTTATTTCTTCTAAAATATGTTCTCTTAAAGAATTTAAGGGCAAAGGAATTTAAATTGAAAAAAAAACCCTCTAATAGAAGTGAATATAATTTTTTTTCTAAAATAAGCACAAGGTGGAATGATAATGATATTTATGGCCATATGAATAATATTGTTTATTACGAATTATTTGATACTGCAGTTAATAAATGGCTAATTCAAAATAATTTAATTGATATAAAGTATGGTAAAAATATTGGTTTAATTGTTCAATCAGGCTGCAATTATTTTTCTTCTTTTCAATATCCAGAAGAAATTGATGCGGGGATAAGAGTAACCAAAATTGGAAGTAGTTCGGTAAGATACGAAATAGGTTTATTTAATGAAAAAGATGAAATTTCTTCTGCGGATGGTTTTTTTGTACATGTATATGTAGATAGAGAAACAAATACTCCAATACCTTTAAATTATGATTTTAAAAAAACCTTAGACACTATATTTGTAGAACTATAAATTTAAACTTTTTCTAAAATAATTGTTTCATTTTCTTTTATGTTTTCAATGTAACTTTTATCAAATTTGCAGTCTGCCCATATATTGCAAGGTGAGATTAGTCTTATTTCGTTGCCATTAGAAATTGGAGTTTTTCCATATCCTATGGCTATAGCAGATCCACTATTCCAAAAAGCAATTTCACCAATATTTACAACTGATTTAGCGTTTTTTTCTAGTTCAATGCTTAGTCCAGTTTCAAAATAAATTTCTTCTCCCCATTTCTGTATTTTTGATTTTAGTGGTAATGAATTATAAATTATGTCAGCAGTTAAAGTATCTCTTAACTCGAAAACTAATTTTTTTCCCTTACATTTCAAAATAACTTTTCTCATGATTATTTAACTTTACATTTTATCTTTTAACATTATTTATATTAGTATCACATAATAAATAATTTGATAATGGGACTATAGCTCAGCGGGAGAGCACTTCGTTGACATCGAAGGGGTCACTGGTTCAATCCCAGTTAGTCCCACCATTTTTTGATAATGGTAAGATTTAATTTCTAGTAATTTTTTTTAGTAAAATAATTAAAAGTTTAATATATAAGCATTTTTCCTATGTAAAATATTGATGCTATCTTTATAAATTTTTATCTTATAAAGTATCTAATTGATACCCTTTTCTGTCTATTCTGTTATTGTGTAGTACAGAAAAAAACTTTTAAGTTAAGGAATTAATTTATGAATTATCGTTCTGAAATTGATGGTTTAAGAGCGTTTGCAGTAATTGGTGTAGTTTTATATCATATAAAGTTTTCTTTTTATCACATTGATTTTTTCAAAGGTGGTTTTTTAGGTGTAGATATTTTTTTTGTAATTAGTGGTTATCTCATTGGTGGTTTGCTTCTAACAGAATTAAATAATAGAGGTTCAATTAATATGTTGTATTTCTATGAAAGAAGAGCTCGTAGAATTCTTCCTGTTTTATTTTTAGTAATTTTTGTTTTTTTTATAGTTGCATCATTTTCTTTATTTCCAACAGATTTTCTTGATTATTCTAAGAGCGTAATAAGTTCTTTATTTATGGGATCAAACTTTTTTTTTTATTCACGAAGCATTGAATATGGAGCGCCAGACTCACTTCTTTTTCCTTTGCTTCATACTTGGAGCTTAAGTATAGAAGAACAATTTTATCTTATAGCTCCCTTATTCGCGATAATTATTTTTAATTATTTTAGAAAGTATCTACTGACAATAGTTATTGCATTTATATTATTAAGCTTTCAATTTGCAATGTCAGTTTCAATGTTTGATGATAAACTAAATTTTTATTTTCCGTTTTCGAGAATTTGGGAACTTCTTATTGGAGTTTCGTTGGCATATTCTAAAATTTATCACCCAAAAACAGAAAATAAATTATTAAAAAAAGTTTTTCCAATTTTTGGGTTTTACTTAATCTTACATTCATTTGTATTTTTCAATTTTTCGTCATCATTTCCTGGAATATTAACTATAATTCCAATTATTGGTACATGCTTAATTATTATATTTTCCTCTAAAAATGATTTAGTCGGAATAATTCTAGGATCAAAAACCATATCAAGTATTGGTTTAATTAGCTTTTCTATTTATTTATGGCATTTCCCAATCTTTTTATTTTCTGGTTATTATTTTCCAGAACCAACTATGACAATAAAGTTATTTTTAATTTTTTTAACTTTTTTGATTTCTTTTATTTCTTTCAAATATATTGAAACACCATTTAGATCCAAGAATTTAATTAATACTAAGAATTTTTTAAGTATAATAACTTTTACATTTATTTTTTTAATCATAACTGCATTAACAATCATTCGCTTTGAGGGTTTTGAAAATCGTCCTTTTTATAAAAAATATCAAGATTATTTTGTAAATTATGAATATGACCTTGGAAAACTTAAAAATGATAGAAAAGAATTCTTTAAATTAAATAAAAAGTACAATCCAGAAAAAAATGAAAAACCAGTTTTATTAATTGTTGGAAACTCTCATGCAAAAGATTTATTTATTTCTTTATTACATTCAAAAAAGTTTTCTAACAAATTTGAAATAATTATTTCACCTGATATTCAGTTAGCTTGTTTTGATAATAGTGATTTAAAGTTATCTAATATTGCTTCTTCATTTTACTCTTCTGAAGCATATGCAAAAAGTGACATTATATTTATATCTTCTAGATATTATTTTGAAAATAAGTGCAAAAGAAGAAATCTAATTTTACCTATAAAAAGCGATTTTAAGGGTATGGATGCTCTTATTAAACAATCTAAAACCGACAATAAAAAAATTGTATTATTTGGAAACATTCCTGAGTTTCCTTCATCTGGAGGATTTCCCTCGTTAACTGATAAAATCATGCATTCAATAAAAGAGGGTGAGAAAGATAAACTTGTCAAATCACCTATAAGATTTTTAAAAGACAAATTTGATAAGGAATTTTTTAATAACTTGAATACGAATAGAACCAACAAAATCAACAAAAAAGTTAAAAAAATTGCAGATCTTAACAAGATTAATTATTTTGATTTCAAGGATATTTTTTGTAATTCTGCAGAAAAAGTGTGTTATTCATTTAATACTGAAGGTAAAAGAATCTACATAGATTATGGTCACCGTTCTTTGTCTGGATCTCGTTTTTTTGCTAAAATAATTGATAATTCGAATCTTATATATTTAACTGATGAAATAAGTGAGTAATTCACAAAGTGACAATAAAAAGATGCCTAGTTCTGTCTAGTACAAAAATAAACTTAATGGTTTTAATAGTTTACATAGCCATGCGACAGTTTTAATCCAAGTTAGTCCCCAACATAAACTAAATTAATTATTCAACAATCTTCCTTGTATAACCATATTTGAGGCAGTCTTATAAGTTACTTTAGTATCTTTAAATCCTGCTTGATTTAATATAGAAAATAATTTTTTTGGGCCTGCTTGAGCTCCAAGTGCTAATCCAACTTCTTGAGATTTAGATGCTGGAATACATGCAATTGTAGAAAATGAATAGTACATTTGTCCTATTAGATTAAAGTTATTTTCTGGCAGATCATCAGCTGTAGGCTCAACAAGCATAATTATTCCATTTGCATTAAGCTTTGTTTTTGCATATTGGATTGCTCCAATTGGATCACCCATATCGTGAAGACAATCAAAAAAAGCAATTATGTCGTATTTTCCTTTATAATTTTTAGCATTATTTACTCTAAATTCTAAATTTTTAAGGTTTGTATTATTTTTTTTTGCTTCTATAATTGAAGGTTCATGCGGATCAATTCCTATTACTCTTGAATTATTATATTTTTCAGCTATTAACGAAGTTGAATATCCGTGGCCACAGCCAATATCTGCAAAACTAGCACCTTTACTAAGCATTTCGTCTACTCCATCAAGACTAGGTATCCATTTTTTAATTAAAAAAATAGAATACGATGGCTTAAAAAATCTTGCAGATCCAGATAAACAACATGGATGTAGATTTCCCCAACCTGTTCCTTTACCATTTTTAAAATTGTCTTTTATGATATCTATATTATGAATTGCTCCTACTAAATTTTCGAAACCTCCAATCATAAGAGAAATACTATTTTCATCTCCTAAGACTGCAAATTGCTCTTCACTTAGAAAAAATTCCTGATTTTGTTTATCGTAATTTATATATCCAGCAGCCGCTAACGAAAGTAACCATTCTCTTATATATCTATGATCCATTTTAACTTGAGCGCTAAATTTGTCTGAGGTACATGGACCTATCTTAAATAAAGTCTTAAACAGATTGAGCTCATCTCCAATTCTCATCATGGGTATTAGTGCACCTGCTGCCATATCTTGCATAATTTTGTATTGTAACTTTCTTGTTTCTTCAATATTTGCCATACATAAACTCCATAAATATATAAAAATTGTACTATCTGTTTTTTTCAATACAATTAATAAATTAAATTATTAATCTTTAGAACTATGTTATATAATTTTCATAATTGTGAGTGTTTAACAATTATATTTAGCCTATATAGATAATAGATATGAGGCTTACAAATGGATGAAACAAGAATACCAATATTAGTTGGTAGTGGTCAAATTACTCAACGTGAAATAGATCCTTTAATTGCTCTTTCTCCAATGGATCTTACTGCTTCAGCTGGAATTAAAGCAGCTGATGATACTCATATTGGTAAATCCATCTTAAAAAAGTTAGATACTATTGTTGTTATTCGTTCATTTTCAGATACGAGTTGGCGTTTTAGGTGCCCATTTGGAAAATACAGCAATCCACCACTTTCATTATCAAAACGTTTGGGTGCAGAAAAAGTTAATCGTTTAATTTATACTTATCCAGGGGGAAATATGCCTCAGTGGTGTGTAAATAGAATGTTTGAAATGGTTACTCGAGGAGAGCTAGAGATTGGCATAATTGCAGGTGGGGAGTCATTAGCCACCCAAAAAAGAGCTGAACGTGCTGGTATTTCTCTTGATTGGAATGAAGATCCTGGAGGTAAATACGAAGAGTGGGGCGTTGAAAAACGTGGATGGTCAGAAATTGAGGATAGACATCACATGGCTGGAGCAATATTTGCTTACCCAATGATCGAAAATTCCATTCGAGGAAAAAAAGGTCGAACAATCAAAGATCATTCCTTAGAAATGGGCAAACTTTTTTCTGGTTTCGCTTCAGTTGCTACCAATAATTTGTTAGCTGACAGAAGGCAGGGTTTTACCCCAGAACAAATAGCTAATGTTAATCCTAACAATCCATACATAGGTTTTCCATATACAAAATTGATGAATTCCAATGCATTTATAGATCAATCAGCAGCGATAATATTAACGTCAGTTGCCAAAGCAAAAGAGTTAGGTATACCAAAAAATAAATGGGTGTATTTACAAGGATGTGCTGATGCTTATGATCATTGGTACTTAAGTGATAGAGTAAATTATTATTCTTCCGCTGCTATGAGGATTGTTGCTCGTGAGACGTTCGAAATGGCTGGTTGTATAATCAGCGACATTGATGCTTTTGACTTATATAGTTGTTTTCCCTCTGCAGTTCAGATTGCTTGTGATGAAATGGGGATTTCCTTAGACGATCCCAGAGGTTTGACTATTACTGGAGGACTTCCTTATTTTGGTGGTCCAGGAAATAATTATGTAACACACTCAATAGCTGAGATGATGAATAAAGTTAGGGCTCAACCTGGTATAAAAGGGTTGGTTACGGCCAATGGAAATTATATAACAAAGCAATCAGCAGGAATTTACTCAACAGAACCTTTACAAAAATTATTTTCTCCAAAAGATCCAAGTGCTTATCAAGTTGAAATTAATACACAAAAAGGACCCGTTTTTTCGGAATTTGCTGAAGGAAATGCCATAATAGAAACTTATACAATTATGCATGATCGAACGGGTCCTTCATTCGGAATTGTATTTGGAAGACTTAATAATGGAAGTAGATTTATAGCAAATATACCTGATGATAAAAGCTTAATGAATGAAATGGTTTTAGAAGACTACCTAGGTAAAAGTGGAAAAGTAAAAAGTTTACTAGGGGTTAATATTTTTACACCAGATTAATCTTATTTGATATTTTTCTAAATTGTAAATGAGTGGTTCAATTTCAGTATTTAGTGATAACTTTTAATTACATTCTATCATTTGCCTAAATAATATTCATTTTTATAATTATATTAATTAAATGGCTAATTATTAGTCATGTATCTGAATGTCGATGATTTTAGGTTGTTAAGATTATTATTAATATATCTCTTTAGAATGGTTGCAAGTGGGGGTGTTTTTTGTTTGATTTTCGTTTTTTTGAAATATATAGATCATCAGAATATTTACATTTAATTCTCGATGGAATTTTAATAAGTTCAAGTTTAACGATTGCTTCAGGGTTTTTGGGTTTTGTTATTGCCTTTTTCTTAGCGGCAATGATTTATTGGAAATTTTTTCCTTTAAATTTTTTTTCAATTTGTTGGATTGATTTTATTAGAAACACTCCATTAATAGTTCAATTGTTTTTCGTCACTTTTGGTTTACCACTTATATTTGAGTATGTATGGCCATTTTGGGCACACGCATTGCTGGCATTAACTATTAATTTTACTGGTTATTTTGGAGAAATTTTGAGATCAGGTTATAATTCAACTCCAATAAATCAGCTAGAAGCTGCATATTCTTTAAATTTAAATAAAATAACTATTTTTAGGAAAATTGTTCTTCCACATACACTCATTAAAATGTTTCCTTCATTATCAAGTCAATTTATTTTTATATTTTTAACAACAGGAATTATCTCTGAAATAGGAGTTAACGATCTTACTCACGCAGGTCTATATATAGATAGTAGAACTTTTAGGACGTTTGAAATATTTATTATTTTATCAATTTTATATGTGACGCTTTCTTTATTATTTAAATCTTCATTAGAAATTATTTTCAATAGAACATTAAAAAAGAGAATGTAATTGCAAGATTTATTAATAAACATATTTGATAAACCATTGGGAATAATTTTAACTCAATTGATATTAGCTACTAGATTTACAATTTATTTATCATTAATTGCTTTTCTGGGGGGGGGATTAGTTGCTGTAATTATAACTTTTTTAAGAATATATCCATCTAAAATTCTTAACTATATAAGTTTTTGTTATACATGGTTGTTTCAATCTCTTCCTCTTTTAATGTTGTTATTTATAATTGGGCTTGGTATTCCAAGGTTTATTGGTCAAGACTTTGATCCTTGGTACGCAGCAAGCATATCATTGATAATATTTACCTCAGCCTACTTATCAGAAGTTTGGAGAGGCGCAATTATGGCAATCCCTTCTGGTCAATGGGAGGGAGGAGTAGCTCTTAATCTAAATTTTACTCAGACGTTAAGGTTTATTATTATACCCCAAGTTTATAAGTATAGTATTGCTCCTACAGTAAGTTTTCTTATTCAAATTATAAAAGGAACTTCTCTTGCTTATATAATTGGCTTCCAAGATTTAATGTTATTAGGAAAAAGGTGGGCTAACGCTCCTGTCATAGGTTCAGAACCATTTATAATTTTTCCTATAATGGCAGTTTTGTATTTCTGCCTATGTTACCCTCTGGCCATTTATGCCAAATATTTAGAAAAAAAATACATCATTGAAAATTAATTAATTGAAAGGAAAAAAAATGTTTTCAAAAAAAATAATTTATAGTTTTTTATTAAGTCTATTTTTTCTAAGTTTTTCAGCTAATTCCGCTGACCTTAATGGTATATTAAAAAGTGGTGAAGTTAAAATAGCTGTACCAGAGGCTTTTGCTCCTTTTGGCTCAGTAGGGAAAACAGGTGAACATGAAGGTTATGATGTTGACGTTGCAAAACTTATTGCAAAAGACTTGGGAGTCAAACTTAAAATAGTACCTGTCGTTTCAAAACAAAGAATACCTTTTCTTGAAACAGATAAAGTTGATTTAGTCATATCTACAATGGGGGCTAATCCTTCAAGAGCTAAGTCAATTAATTTTTCTAGTGCTTATGCACCATTCTACTCAGGAGTATTTGCTCCCTCTACAATTAAAGTTTCTTCGTACAAAGATTTAGATGGTCTTACAATAGGAGTAACTGGAGGAACTCTAGAGGATTTAGAACTTACTAAAATGGCTCCTAAAGGTGCTAAAATTACAAGATTTGGTGATAATGCTGCTACCTTAAGCGCTATTAAATCAAAACAAGTACAAGTGCTAGTTGCAGGTAATACTGTTGCAGCTTCTGTAACTGAAGCAAATCCAGATTTTGATTTAGAAAGGAAGTTCATTATTAAAGATAGTCCTTGTTTTATAGGTGTTAAAAAGGGAAATGAAGATTTATTGAGATGGGTAAATGTTTTTATACTTCATAAAAAGCTGGGAGGGGCTTTAAATAAAATCTCTCAAAAATGGCTTGGTCAAGATCTTCCTACATTACCATCATTATAAAAAACTAATATATGTCTGATAGGACTTGTTTTTGTCAGACATATTTGTATTTTTTTCTATTTTTATTTAAATCTTTCCTTTGAATAATCTTGGATTAAGATATGTACCTTAATTATTAAATTTTTATATAGTATGCTATTACATATAATTATAGTAATTAATCTCATCTACTTAGAATAAGATAATTGGCTTGGTTAAGAAAAAAATAATAGTTTTTATCTATCATGGTTAGCTTAAATTTAATATAACAGTTCATCAATATTGTTTTAATTATAGTTGTAGAATTTAACTTTATTCCATTAGCTTAAGTTTAAAACCAATTGTTTAAAAAGACTATTCTTGAATAAAGTTGAACTTCTCATAATAAAATAATTGAACTGGTAATTATTAAAAGTTTTACTTAGACATTACTTTTCATATGTTAATTCAGGTTTAGAATCTACATATTTTATTTTATAACCAGGTCGATCCCTCATAACTGTGGTATTATTAAAGTAATCATCATATTTAAAATTTAATTCGCTAAACCATTTTAAAAAAGTAAGCGTTCCAGGTATGAATTCTTTCATATCATCGACATTTTTAGGAATGTTTTTGTGAGCATTTTGCCAAGTCCAAAAGTCAGATTTTCTTCCAAAATAAGTTAAAGTATCTAGCGATTCCTTTATCCACAAAAAAGTTTTATTTGTGACATTAAAACCAAATTTCCTTGGATCAAGCTCTTCTATGGCTAATGCAACTATACATTGTGCGCATTTAGCACATTTTGAGCAGTTATACTCATTTTTTTTTCTGGCATATGAATTACAAACTAGTAATGGAGGATAAAAAGAGTTTTCTATCACATAAGGTTTTATTATTTTTTTTAATTTATCTTGTCTAGAAAAATTATAGTCTTGATGTGATACTTTCAGATTTGACCAACACATTAAGTTATCAGTTTTTGGATCTGAGCCCCAACTATCTTTGAATGTATCATCATGAGTTGAAGCAATGTAGATTATTTTAGATTTTAAATGATATGTTATTGGCGCTGTAAGTCCTATTAGGCCCATACCATGCTGAACTCCTCCCCACCAACTTCCATCAGTATAAGTACCAAAGTCATTATCAAGCTTTTTTCTATTTAAGAAGGAATATATATTTGTTCTGGCAACAGTTCCGTTACCATATATATTTTTTGCCCAATTAATTATATCTTTATGAATTCCAGCTGGTTCAAAATCAATTATTGCTAAAGTACTTTTTGTTTTTATATTTTTGATACATGTAGCAGTTGAATCGAGGCCACCACTAAATAATTGAATAATTCCATTTTCACCAAAGGCTTCATATTTTAAATTTTCATATTGTATAATAGAACTAAAATCTAAATTCTTAAAATTTTTTTTAAATATTTCCCTGATATTATTTAATGCTTTTAATAATGTATGATCAATGTCCTTGATATAAACATTACTATTCGTAAACCAAGCTACTTGAATAATATTGCTCAAGGCAGGGATTGTAAGTATATAATCTGGTATTAAATCAATATTAAAATCATATTCTACAAATATTTCTTTTTCGTTAAAATATTTTTTTATTGAATCTGAACATGAAAATTTTATGAGTACAATATTCTCAAATTTTTCAACCTTATTAATCTGAATATATGTCATCTAAATAAAATCATTTTAACTCAGAAGATGCCTCTTTATCTAGCATCCATACAACATTTTTATGATTGAGAAGAATAGAAGCAGGTACTTTAGAAGAAATAGGTCCTTCTATTGCCTTATTTACAGCACTAGCTTTTCTTTGTCCATTGGCTAGCACTAATATTTTTTTTGCATTTATAATTGTTTTCATGCCCATAGTAAGGGCTTGTTTTGGAACCTCTTCTTTATTCTTAAAAAATCGTCCATCAGAATTTTGCTTGATAGTTTCGTCACTCAAATTAACTAAAGACGTCTCTGAGTCAAAACTTGAATATGGCTCACAAAATCCAATGTGTCCATTTACACCAATCCCTAGAATTTGTAGATCCAGATAACCAAGTGATTTAATTTTCGTCTCATATTTTTTACATTCAATAATAGGATCATTCGCAAGACCATTAAGAAAGTTTATATTTTTTTTTGGTAAATTTATATGTTTAAAAAAATGGTTATCCATAAAATATCTATAACTTAAACTATAATCAGGATTTATTTTATAATATTCATCTAGATTAAATGTATTAACAAGTGAAAAGTCTATTTTACTAGATTTATAAGCTTTTACCAATTCGTGATATAAGCGTATTTGAGTACTACCTGTGGCCAATCCAATATTGTAATATCCTTTTCCTAAAAGTTTGATAAATAAATCACAAGCTTTCTTAGAGGTTTCTAAGTGATTGTTACTAATTATAATTTTCAATCTACATCTCGGGTTTACTATTTTGTAATTGAACTTAATTAATCAAATTAATATATTTAACACATTAACTAATTAGTTTGATAGTAATAAACATCTTATAAATATCAACATAAAACTAAATTTTTATATTATTTGTTCATAAAATATATTTACATTCTACATGGTATTTTTCAAATGAAGTTTTATAATTTTTATAAAATTTTTTGTTTTATAAAGATATGATTAAGTTATGTTCCAACAAGATTTAAATTGATTTCAAATGTTAGTAAATTAAAACAAGAGGATATTTAATTATTGTATTGAAAAATTAAGTTAAATTAACAATTGAAGTAATTCAGGGTGTTACAAAAAAAGATTAGGAAACCAATAAATTATCCTAAAATGAATAATTCAGAATATTGTAATAGGTGAATTAAAAATACTCATTTATGTGTCAATTCGATTAAAACAGAAAAGATTAAATAAAAAATTTATCATACTAAAATAGACAAATATTTCAAAATAGATTTTTTTAATTATGGGATTACCTTTTTCAATGTATGGATTAATACTGTTACACAGTTAGGCAATTTATACTTTAATCAATAGTAAAAATATTGCTATGTATCAGTAAATCTTTGAAACAACTTATTTACACTTAACCAAATCACACTTAACAATCTTTTGAAGATATTTAAATAAAATTTTTATATTTATATATTTTACTGTATTTTTTTACTATCACTAAATATCGGGCCATAGCGCAGCTTGGTAGCGCGTCCGTCTGGGGGGCGGAAGGTCGTGGGTTCAAATCCCGCTGGCCCGACCATAAATCATCAAAAAAGATTTCGAATGAAAACTACATATGTTACTAACGAATAATAATTCAAATATTCCTCTTGGAGTTTCCTTTTCCATAACTGAAGTTATATGCACGATAACTATAGCCAGTTTAGTAAAACTGATAGCAGGCGATCTTTCAGTTTTTATGGTTTTATTTTTTAGATATTTGTTTTGTATCCCTTTACTAATGATAATTGCATATTTTCAACGTAAATTATATGCTTTTCAAATAGAATCCAAGTCTGGTCTGATGATTAGGACTATAACTGGTTTAGCCTCTTTTGGATGCTTGTTTGCGGCACTACAATTTATAGATCTAAGCCTTATGACCACTTTATTTCAAACAATGCCAATATTTATTACCTTACTTGCACCTATTGTCATAAAGGAAGTTGTTGGATGGTTTAGACGAATAATAGCTTTAATTGGATTTATAGGAGTAATATTAATACTTGATCCTTTAAAAGAAAATTGGTTTAACTATGGATTAGTGTTAGGTGTTTTTTCACCTTTTTTTGGAGCACTTATGACGCTATCTGTTAGAAAACTTGGTCAAACAGATCATCCTGCAACTACAGCATTATGGTATAATATATTCGGAGCCATAGTTTTCTTAGTTATTTGTGTGTTAATCAAAACTGAATGGCCTAATTATGATGAGGTTCTAATTATTTTGATTGTTATTGGTGTGGTTTCTAGCTTGCAACAAATTTGTTTAGCATATAGCCTGAAGTTAGCACCAGCAAGTCTGTTGGCTCCTTTAAGATATATATCAGTTCCAATTGGTATTTTGATAGGTGTTCATTTATTCAATGAATCCTTAACATCAACTTTTTATATTGGAACTTTAATAATAATTTCCTGTTCATTAATTATTATAAGAAGAGAAACTCAAAAAAAATCATAAAAAAGTTTGTAGGTTTTAAAATGATTTGTATTTTAAAGTAATGTTCAGATCACTTTTAATATCTATTTTTTGCATTTTATTAGGCAACAACACTCATGCAAGTGAAGATTACATTTTAATAGAAAACTTTAAAAAAGCCAGTCACAACAAAATAATTTTTATGAGACATGCTTTGGCACCTGGAAACGGAGATCCTTCAAATTTTAAGATTGATGATTGTTCTACTCAAAGAAATCTTGATGTGAATGGGATTTACCAAAGTGAGATGATAGGAGAAATTTTTAAAAAATTTCAAATAACATTTACAAAAATTTTTTCAAGTTTTTGGTGTAGGTGTAAAGATACTGCATCATTCTTAAAAATAGGTAAATTTTTTACTCACAAAGGTCTTAATTCTTTTTACCAAGGACATGTTAATAGAGATGAAACGCTAGCTGAGCTAAATAAATTGATTAGCAAACTCCAAATAATAAAAGGCACTTATTTGATGGTTACTCATTATGTGGTAATACAAGCTTTTACTGGGATTTCATTACCAAGTGGGGGAATGGTAGTTTATGATATGGAAACAAAAAATTCATACCTTTTAAAATTAAATGATTAACTTTTATTTTTATCATTTTCATTAATAATCTCATAATCTCCATCAATTACTTCATTATTTTGAGATTTAGTTTTAAATCTTTTCATAGTCTGTTGTCTGTTAGTATTAGTATACACATTAAAATCATTATCTTTCTTTTCTGTTTTTTTTGCACTCATTTTAAAGTTAAGAATTTGTTTAGGAAAAATAAAAAGAAGACTTGGTAAAGTGAATAAAATAGCAAATATTAGATGCCACTCTAGTACGTTTATGATACCGAAAAAAACACCAATAGTTAAAAGTAAAAAAGTAAACCTATAAAAAATACCAAATAAAATAATCACCCAGGCGAAAAAAGTCCCATATTTATATGGTTCCATAATATATTGTATACCTAGAAATCCAACTATCACATAAAAACAAAAAAGAGCTATTATTATCCCAATTGTTATTAATCCAAATTTAAGTAAGTTTGTTTGTCTTAATATATACATAATATTCCATTGATTATTTCTTAAATATTAATTTACCATCGTATTTTTTTAAATAGAAAACTTTTTTACCTGCCCAGAAGCACTTTTTTTTATCAGGTTTAGCTTCAACGTAGTCTATTTTATTTTTTAGGTGAAAGACTTGACCGCAACCTAAAAAGGTTAATATTAACTTACTATTTTCAAACTTTACTTTGTCCTCTCTACCTTGTCTTATAGTAATAAAGCTTAAGTTGCTTTGAAAACATTGACCAATTTTATTTTTTTTACAATTTGTTTCCTGACTATCAATTACTGATATATGTGCCGCAATATTGTTCGAAAAAATGAAACCGTCATTATCTAGCATGTTACAATTATCAGTTGGCTCACTAGTTTTACCAGAGAATTCACATTCAAACCATGCACCATCTAATTTATCAATGCCAAACACGTTAAAGCTTAAATTTAAAAATAACAACGTTATTAATAGTAATAATTTATTAGTTTTCACAAAATACATAAATTTAACTCTTTTGATTTTACAACTTAGTTTTTATAATTAATTATACACATATAGCCATATATTTATTAAAAAAAAATAAATTTGGAGATTAACATGATTATTGAAACAAGAACTAAATACCCAGACTTTGTTGGGTTTGTTTCTGGGGTGGATTTAAAAAAAGATTTGGATAATAAAATTGTAAAAGAGATTGATAATGCTATTAATAAATTATCTGTTTTAGTTTTTAGAAATCAAAATATAGATGATGATGAACAGGTAAAATTTACTAAATATTTTGGTAAAATCGAGGCTTCTGGAAATAAATCTAACATTACTAAAGCGAAAGATAGACGATTATCTACAGATTTAGCAGACGTATCTAACCTTGATAAAAACAATAAACCCTTTACTCAAGATGATCCAAGAAGAATATTTAATTTAGGTAATCGTTTATGGCATACCGATAGTTCTTTTAAACAAATTCCTGCAAAATATTCTCTTTTGTCAGCTAGAAACATATCTAAAGTAGGAGGTAATACAGAGTTTGCGGATATGAGAAATGCTTATGATAGTTTAGATGATAAAACCAAAACTAAAATTGACACAATGATTTGTGAACATTCTTTAATATATTCTCGCCAAAGATTAGGGTTTGATATGGTTAAGGAATTATCATCTGAAGAAATTACAAATTTCACTCCTGTTGAACAGCCTCTCGTTAGAAAAAATAAAGTAACAAATAGAAAAACAATATTTCTCTCAAGCCATATAGGTAAAATAAAAAATTGGATAAGGCCAGACTCAATGTGTTTTATTGATGATTTGATTGAATATGCTACTCAATTAAAATTCAAGTATATACATGAATGGTCCCAAAATGATCTAATAATATGGGATAATAGACAAACCATGCACAGAGCGAGGGCATATGATGATTTGAAAGAAAATAGAGATATGAGAAGAACAACGGTTTTAGGAGAAGAAAAACTGATATAATTAACTGAAAACTAAATAAAATTTTTTAAGTTTTTAAAGCCTAAATTTAAATCCTTTATTAAGTCTTCAATTTGTTCTGAACCAGTATAAATCCTTAAATATTGACCACTTGGTATATAACTTGACTTTATATTTCTATTTGCAGAAATATCCATTGTTGATAGTAAGCTGGAATAGCCTCCCCAAGATGCACCTATTCCGAAAATTTTACAGCTATCAGCTAATATATCGATGCATTTTTCTGGAATATTATTTTCAAATTCAATTGCAAAAAGACCTGAGGCACCTTTAAAATCTCTCTTCCATAGTTTATGATCTGGGTGTTGAGACAATGCTGGATGAATTACTTTTTTTACTTCTTTTTTATTTTCTAAAAATTCAGCTATTGCGATACTATTATCTGATGATTGTTTTAATCTTAAAGGTAGTGTTCTTAGGCCTCTTAATGAGAGGTAAATATCATCAGGGCTGACGTAAGTGCCAGAGTTTTTTGTCCAACGCTCTAGAGCTATCAAATTGGCGTCATTACCTACAACGGCTCCCATCATTATATCAGAATGACCTGAGATATATTTAGTAATAGCCTCAATTACAATATCAACTCCAAATTCAAGGGGGTTAAAGTAAAGGGCTGTTGCCCAGGTGTTATCAATGATTGATTTTAAATTATATTTCTTACAGATATTTACTACTTTTTTTATATCTATTATTTCAAATGTATATGTACCAGGGCTCTCAAGATAAATAGCTGACGTATTATTTTTAATTAAAGTTTTAAGATGTTCTAAATCTCTCGAATTATAAAATTCAAAGTCAATATTAAGTCTTGGAAGTTCTTCTTTAACAAATCTTCGTGTAGACCCATAAACAGAATCAGGTATTAAAATATGATCATTAGCTTTTAAAATAGACATTAAGCCCGTGGTAATCGCAGCCATTCCAGATGGAGCAAGCACACAACCATGAGCATTATACAAACTTGCAATTGAATATGTAAGTGACTCTGAAGTAGGCGTTCCATTTCTACCATATGTATATTTACCACTTTTATTCCTATACGTTTGCATATCAGGACTTAAAATTGTACTAGTCCTATATAAGGGTGGAGCTGGAATACCGTGATTTTCATCAGCGTTCTTACCTAAATGAGAAGTAAGAGTTTCAGTTTTAAAATTTTCAAGTCTTTTCTTCATTTTTTTATTTTCTAATTAAAAAAAAATTTATTTAATAAATTATATATGATGCTTAAATCACAAAGTATCTTTTTTTTTAATTTTTATCTTGAAACTATACTAAATAAGAACGAAAGTACTAACAAAATCATGGTTATC
Organism: SAR116 cluster bacterium AG-390-L20; assembly: GCA_003278095.1. GTDB lineage: Bacteria > Pseudomonadota > Alphaproteobacteria > Puniceispirillales > Marisalimonadaceae > Marisalimonas. The sequence goes on from QCHB01000002.1 coordinate 140,305, forward strand.
ATGAAAATTTTAATAGTGGAGAAATAATATGAAAACAAAAATACTTTTAGCAGCTGCGACTGCTGGAGTGATGTTTGCTGGATCAGTTTTAGCAAGCACTTTAGACGACGTGAGAGCAAGAGGTAAGTTAAACTGTATTATTAATACTGGTTTAGCTGGTTTTGCTGCACCTGACGATAAAGGAAAATGGACTGGCTTTGATGTCGACTTTTGTAGAGCAGTAGCAGCAGCTACATTAGGTGACGCAGATAAAGTCAATTACACGACTGCAACTGGTAAAACACGTTTTACAAAATTAGCTGCAGGTGAAGGTGAAATACTTTCAAGAAATACAACATGGACTTTTTCAAGAGATGTTGATTTATCGCAAACTTTTGTAGGTGTTAGTTATTATGATGGTCAAGGTTTTATGGTTCCTAAAGCTTTAGGTGTTAAATCTGCTAAAGGTTTGGACGGAGCATCAGTATGTATTCAAACTGGTACAACCACAGAATTAAACCTTGCTGAATTCTTTGCTGGAAATGGAATGAAATATAATCCTGTTCCTATCGAAACTAATGCTGAAGCACAAGAATTATATAAAGCTGGAAGATGTGATGTGTATACAACTGATGCTTCAGGACTATATGCAACAATGTCAAGTTTTGATAATCCTGCTGACCATATGGTTTTACCTGAGATTGTATCTAAAGAGCCTTTAGGACCTGTTGTAAGACATGGTGATGATCAGTGGGCTGATATTGTAGCTTGGACTTTAAAAGCTATGATGGCTGGTGAAGAATTAGGTATAACTTCAGCTAATGTTAAGTCTTTGGCTGGAAAAGATAATAAAAACAAAGAAATTAACCGTTTGTTAGGTAAAGATCCTTTACAAGGTATTTCTAAGTTAGGTTTATCTGCTGATTGGGCTGTTAATATTATTGGTCAAGTAGGAAACTATGAAGAAGTTTTCGAAAAGAACCTTGGTATGAGCACACCTCTAAAAATTGCTAGAGGCATGAACCAACTTTACAGAGATGGTGGACTATTCTACATACCACCAATTAAATAAGACTTTAAAAAAAAGCTGTGTTTGTATTTCAGATACAGCTTTTTTTACTCTTAATTAGATATAGAATTCATAAATGAGTTTTTTAAGCTACATATGGCGAAATGAAAAAAGCCGAGAAATAATTGTACAAATATTTGTTTTATTGTGCATCGGTTGGTTTTTATCATGGTTGATATCAAATGTTGATGCAAATTTTAAAGCTCTTGGGAAAGACATTAGTTTTGAATTTTTATTTATTCCAGCTGGCTACGATATAAATCAATACTTAATTGACTATAACAATAGAGATAGTCATTTAAGAGCAGGCATTGTTGGCCTTTTAAACACAGGTTTAGTTGCCGTATTTGGTATAATTCTAGCTACAGTTTTAGGAATTTCTCTAGGAATAATAAGATTATCCAAAAATTGGTTAGCCAGTAAAATCGCATACTGGTATATAGAATTTACGAGAAATGTTCCTATTTTATTACATATACTTCTATGGCACGGTATAATAATAAATACTCTTCCACATCCAAGAAAAGCCTTAAACTTAGGTGATGTGACTTTTCTTTCTAACAGAGGTTTTTATATTCCAAAGCCATTAACAGAAAATGGAATTGAACTTGTATATTTGTTTTTAGTGATTGCCATAATTTTTTCAGTTTTATTTTTCAAATATGCTAAGAAAAAACAAGATTTGACAGGTATACAGTATCCAGTCTTCTGGATTAATTTTTCTGTATTAATTTTATTACCTCTAATTGCTTTTTTTATTTCTGGAATGCCAATTTCTTTAGAGATACCTGCATTAAAGGGGTTCAATTTTAGGGGCGGTATGCACATGAGCCCTGAGCTTGCCGCATTGACTTTTGCATTAGGTATTTATACAGCCGCTTTTATTGCAGAAATAGTAAGGGCTGGGATTTTGGCTGTTGACAAAGGTCAAAGAGAAGCTGCTGAATCAATTGGTTTGAAACCTTCCAAAGTAATGAAATTAGTGATTTTGCCTCAAGCTAGAAGAGTTATAATTCCGCCTTTAACCAGTCAGTATTTAAATTTAACAAAGAATTCTTCATTAGCAATTGCAATAGGTTATATGGATCTTGTAGCAACACTTGGTGGTATTTCTCTAAACCAAACAGGTAGGGAAATGGAGACAATGGTAATAGTTATGTTAATATATTTATCTGTTTCATTAAGTATTTCGGCTTTTATGAACTGGTATAATAATAAAGTTAAATTAGTGGGAAGATAAAATGAGTACAGAAATGTATAAACCAGGTTCATATCCAAATCTTCCACCTCCACCAGGGACTGTTGGCTTTTATGGTTGGATTAGAAATAATTTGTTTTCATCCATAAGTAATACTTTATTAACAATTGTTTCGGTAGTGCTGGTTTATTATTTAATAGACGGAATAATTGGTTGGTTCCTTTTTGATGCTGTGTTTGATGCAGATTCAAAAATAGAATGTAGAAAAATTAATGATGGTGCCTGTTGGGCAGTTATAACTAGAAGAGTAGGGCAGTTTGTTTATGGCTTCTATCCTGAAGCAGAAAGGTGGAGAATTGATATTTCATTTTTAACAATGTTTATCGCCTTTGCACCTTTATTATATCCAGACTTACCGAAAAGAAAATGGCTATTATGGTTTAGTGGAATTTACCCTTTCTTTGCTTTTATTTTAATAAATGGCGGTTTTTTTGGGCTAGCTAAGATTGAATATAGTTTATTTGGTGGATTTATGCTTACTGTCATTCTAGGAGTTACGGGTATTGTGTGTTCACTGCCTATTGGTATACTTTTAGCTCTTGGTAGACAATCTAAATTAACGGTGGTTAGAACATTAAGTGTTTGTTTCATAGAATTTATGAGAGGCGTCCCATTAATAACCTTACTTTTTGTAGCTTCTTCAATGCTTAACTATTTCATGCCCCCTGGCACTAATTTTAGTATCTTGGTTAGGGTTATCATCATGTTTACCTTTTTTTCAGCTGCCTATATTGCCGAAGTTATCAGGGGAGGGATCCAAGCAATTCCAAAAGGTCAATACGAAGCAGCAGACGCTCTAGGTATGAATTATTGGCAAACAACTAGATTTATAACACTTCCTCAAGCCCTAAAAATTTCAATCCCTGGTATAATGAATACTTTTATAGGGCTGTATAAAGATACAACACTTGTTGTAGTGATAGGGTTATTAGATCCTCTTGGTATAGGAAGAGCCGCATTAGCTGACACAAAATGGAATGGTTTATCTACAGAAACATATTTGTTTGTGGCATTATTTTTCTTTGTAAGTTGCTTCGCTATGTCTAGATATTCTCTCTGGCTTGAAAATAAATTAAACACTGATCATAAGTGAGATAAAAATGGTAAAAAATAAAAACAAATCATCTAAACCAGTAATTGAAATTAAAGAAATGCATAAATGGTTTGGAACATTTCATGTTTTAAAAAATATTTCTCTGGGTGTTAATCAAGGAGAACGTATTGTTATATGTGGTCCGTCAGGTTCTGGTAAGTCAACACTAATTAGATGCATAAATCGTCTGGAAGTTCACCAAAAAGGAGATATTATAGTTAATGACGTTGAACTTACCGGTGATTTAAAAAATCTTGAATCAATAAGAAGTGACGTTGGAATGGTATTCCAATCTTTTAATCTTTTTCCTCATTTAACTGTTCTTGAAAACTGTACTTTAGCACCAATCTGGGTCAAAGGTCTTCCTAAAAAAGAAGCAAATGAACTCGCTATGGAATTATTAACACGTGTCAAAATACCAGAACAAGCTCTGAAATTTCCAGGTCAATTATCTGGTGGGCAACAGCAAAGAGTTGCCATAGCAAGATCATTATGTATGCAACCTAAAATCATGCTTTTTGATGAACCAACCTCAGCTTTAGATCCTGAAATGATCAAAGAGGTTTTAGATACTATGATAGAGCTAGCTGAAACCGGAATGACAATGTTGGTTGTTACTCATGAAATGGGTTTTGCAAAAAAAGTTGCTGATAGTGTTATTTTTATGGATGAAGGGGAAATAATTGAACAAAATGATCCTAAAAATTTCTTTAATAATCCTAAAAATGACAGAACAAAGTTATTTTTAAGTCAAATACTTAATCACTAAATTTTGTAAGTGAGGTCATTAAACACTAGTTTTTATTTCTTGTCCAGATGATGCCCACTCCGTCCAAGAACCGTCATAAATAGGGACATCCTCTTTACCTAAACAGTATAAAGCTATTGATATAACGCATGCAGAAACTCCTGATCCACATGTAGCTATGATATCATCTTTTTTATCTATGCTTTTAGCTAAAAAATATTCGTTTAATTCTTCTAATGATTTCAAGTAACCATCACTTGAAATTAAATCTGAGGCTGGAATGCTTTGTGAATTGGGAATATGACCTGAAGGTAATCCAGGTCTAGGTTCTTTTGCCTCACCCAAATATCTTTTTTCTGACCTCGCATCTAAAATCAACTTAGTATTATTTTTTGATTCAAAGATCATTTGATTCAAATTAACTACAAGTTCTTTTCTTTCTACAATGGCTTCAAAATTACCTTGTTTTGGATTCGTTTTTTTACTTGATATAGCACCATTGCAATTTTTCCAGTTCTTAAGTCCACCTTTTAAAATTAAAATATCATTATGGCCAAAGTACCTAAATAAAAACCAACCCCGAGAGGATGATAAAAAAGGAGAATTATCATAAAATATAATAACATCATCCTTGTTTACACCTAATTTTTGCATCATTGATGAGAACTCATTTTTTGAAGGGATCATATGTGGCAAGCTATTATCTGATGCAGCAATTTTATTTATATCAAAAAAAACTGAATTTTTTATGTGTTCACCGTTAAACTCTTGTTCTGCATCAAGCCCAGAATTAGGTAAATAAAAGGTTGAATCAAGAATTTTATAACAAAAATTTGGATCATCATTGATTTTCTTTATTAATTCTTTTGGTTCTATAAATATATTTGTATTTTTTGGATTCATTTTTGCCTCTTTTATTCAAGCCAATATGGGACAACCAAATCTTTTGATTTAAGAAATTCAGGATTCCATATTTTTGATTGATACCTTTGACCAGAGTCACATAATATAGTTACTATAGTGTTACCAGGTCCAAGCTCTTTAGCCAATTGTATTGCTCCAGCCACGTTAATACCACTTGAACCACCAAGAAAAATTCCTTCTTCCTTTAGTAAATCAAAAATAATTGTAAGCGCATCATTATCATTAATTCTAAAAGATAAATCAACAGGACAGTTTTCTAAATTTTTTGTAATTCTACCTTGTCCAATTCCCTCAGTTATTGAGTTACCTTCTGCCTTCATTTCACCTTTTTGATAATGATTAAATAATCCTGAACCAAATGGATCTGACAAAGCTATTTTAATTTCTTTATTTTTATCTTTTAAAAATAAACCAGTCCCTGACAAAGTTCCACCAGTTCCAACAGCGCATGTGAAACCGTCAATTTTACCATTGGTCTGATTCCATATCTCAGGACCAGTTGAATTATAATGAGATATTTGATTGGCGATATTGTCAAATTGATTTGCCCATAAAACTCCAGAATCATGTGTTTTTGCAAGATTTTCTGCAATTTGTTGTGATTGTCTTATATAATTTCCAGGGTTGGAATATGGTAATGCAGGAACCAATTTCAATTCACACCCAATTAATCTCAAGGCATCTTTTTTCTCTTGGCTTTGTGTATCAGGCATTACAATTAATGTTTTATAACCAAGAGAGTTTCCTACTAAGCCTAAACCGATTCCAGTATTTCCTGCCGTACCCTCAACAATTAAACCTCCAGGGTGCAACTCTTTTTTGTTAATGGCGTCTAGTACTATTCCTTTAGCAGCTCTGTCTTTAATAGAAGAACCTGGATTAAGAAATTCTGCTTTTCCATAAATATCACAACCAGTAAGTTCACTTGCTTTATTTAATTTTATAAGTGGAGTGTTGCCTATAGTATCAATGAAATCTTCTTTAATATTTTTTTTCATAAATTTTACTTACTAATTATGTGTTTTTGTATATACAAATTAAATACTGCTTAAGCATAATATAACAATTGCTTCAAGAAAATAACTTAAATCTTTTAATTAAAAAATATTAATAATGATAAATTTTAAAAATATTTCTTTTTCTATTGGAGGTGTTTCTCTTTTCGATGACACATCAGCTTTTGTTCCCACAGGTCATAAAATAGGTATAGTTGGAAGAAATGGGGCAGGAAAAACAACATTATTTAAACTAATTCTTAAAGAAATAACTCTAGATGGAGGAGTTATTGAAGTGCCTAGAAACTATACAATTGGAGCAGTTGCCCAAGAAGCACCATCTAATGAAGAAAAACTTATAGACACAGTATTAGCAGCAGACACTGAAAGGGCAAAACTATTGTCTGCATCAGAAATAGAAACTGATCCAAATAAAATCGCTAATATACATACTAGATTAGCTGATATTGATGCTTATTCGGCTGAAGCAAGAGCATCATCAATTTTAAGTGGTTTAGGTTTTAGTCAAACTGATCAGCATAGTCCATGTTCAAGTTTTTCTGGTGGTTGGCGAATGAGAGTGGCACTTGCAAGCGTATTATTTTCAAATCCAGATTTGTTATTATTGGACGAACCTACAAATTACTTAGATTTTGAAGGCACTGCATGGTTAGAAAATTATTTACAAAAATTTAAAAATACAGTTTTAGTTATTTCTCACGATAGAAATTTACTCAACAAATCTGTAAATGGAATTTTACATTTATCTAGTAAGAAAATTCAGTTTTATACTGGAAATTATGATACTTTTGATAATGAAAGAAGAAGTCAATTAGAACAAAAAATTTCTCAAAAAAACAAACAAGACGTTCAAAGAGCTCATATACAAAGCTTTGTTGATCGGTTTAAAGCAAAAGCCTCAAAAGCTAGGCAAGCTCAATCAAGAATTAAAATTTTAGAAAAGATGAAACCTATTGTTATAGAAGAAGATCAAAAAATTCCTAAGTTTAAATTTGAAGATGTTAGTAAGTTTGCTCCACCATTAGTTACTATTGATCAGGCATCTGTTGGATACAATCAGGTAGAAGTTTTAAAAAACATAAATATACAAATTAATCCTGATGATAGAATTGGGTTGTTAGGGGTAAATGGAGAGGGAAAATCTACGTTTTCTAAACTTATTGCAAAAAAAATTAATGTAATGAAAGGACATTTACTAATTCCTAAAAAATTAAAGATAGGATATTTTGCTCAACATCAATTAGATGAGCTAAGACCCAACGAAACACCATTTCAACATTTATTTCTAAAACTAAATAAAGAAATTCCTTCTAAAATTAGAGCAAAGCTTGGTTCAGCAGGGTTTACTTCTGAAACAATGGATCTTGAAGTCAGAAGGTTATCTGGTGGGCAAAAAGCAAGGTTATTAATGTTACTAGTTGTAATTGAAAAACCTGATTTATTAATTTTAGATGAGCCTACTAATCACCTTGATATAGAAAGTAGAGAAGCTCTTATCATGGCATTAAATGATTATAAAGGTTCCTTAATATTAGTAAGTCATGATGCATTTTTGGTTGAAAGATTAGTTGATAGACTTTTAATTATTAAAGAGGGAAATGTATCTGAGTTCTCTGGTGATATTCATGATTATAGAAAATTGATATTAAATAATAATAGTAAGAAAAAAAAACAAGAAAGTATTTTAAAAAGCAAAAATTCAAATGTTTCAATTCCAAACTTCTCTATTTCAGATTTAAAAAAGAGCTTAACTTATTCAGAAAAGAAAATACTTGAATTTGAAAAACAAAAAAAGACACTAGAAATTGAAATGTTAAATCAAAATTTTTATTCATCTAATAATCAAAAACGCGCTCAAGAAGTAAACGTTAACCTCCAAAAAGTGTTAATACAGATAGCTGAAGAAGAAAAAGTTTGGGAAAAAATAGTTGAGAGTATCGAGTTAATAAGTAAATGAACGTTATTGAGGTATATGCTAGTCTTTTTATATCTTCCTTCCTTTCCTCTACCATACTTCCGGGTCATTCAGAGATAATATTAACAGCATTTATTTTTTTAAAGAAATATCCGATTATAGATCTTATTTTTTTTGCAAGCATTGGTAATATTTTAGGTTCAATTTTAAATTGGTGTATAGGATATTTTCTAACAAACTTAAAAGATAGGAAATGGTTTCCTATAAATAAATTACAATCAACGAGAGCATCTTCATGGTTTTTAAAATATGGAAAATGGACATTGTTTTTAAGTTGGGTTCCTATAATTGGAGATCCACTTACAATAATTGCTGGTATTTTTCGCGTTCCAATTCACACATTTATATTAATAGTTTCTTTGGCTAAAACAATGAGATACGTGTTTATATCTTTAGTTGTAACAAATGTTTTCTAGAGGATGGCTCCCCGGGACGGATTCGAACCGCCGGCCAGACGATTAACAGTCGTCTGCTCTACCGCTGAGCTACCGGGGAATAATTTTAATAGCCACTTTATTAGATGTTTTTAATGTAAATAATATAAATTGCAACTAATTAATACTAGTATACAAAGAGTAAAATACTAAATATCTTTGATTATAGAATTTGCAATTTTTGTGATTTCTGAAGAATTGAATGACAATGCTTTTATTTCCTTTATGACCTTTCTGTCATTTTTAATCGTATTTGAAGAATATGAGGGATCGTAGTGATTTTCCAAAAAGCTTGTTGTCAATTCGTGCCACTTTTTTTGGTTTATTAATTCTTTCCAACTATTTACTAATTGTTTACTTAACCTTTTTCTCAAGCCAAATATTATTGGATTTATCAATTCTGGATTTTTGCACATATACTCATAATCTTTTACAAGAAAATTAGACCTTAAATGAATATCTGCTTTTATTTCAATTCTTGGAGAAACTATCATTTTAGCCCAAATAGTTTTAGGTATATGAATATTTCCTATTTTACTACTCTCGGCCTCTACAAAAATTTGTTTTCTTAGATTTAGTTTTTTCAATTGATAATATAATTTACTTTCAAAAAATTTTTGAGTAGGTTGATTAAAATTTGGCATTTTTCCTAATAGAGAACCTTTATGATTAGCTAGTCCTTCCAGGTCTAATATCTGACCACCTTGTTGCTCAATACTGTGTAAAATTTTTGTTTTAGCCGACCCAGTTTTTCCACTTATTAAAATTATCTTAAGTTTAGAACCTATATTATCCATAAACTCAAGAACATGATTTCTATATTCTTTATAACCTCCTTCTAATTGTTGAGTTCTCCAGCCAACTTCAGATAAAATAATTGCAAACGCTTTTGATCTTTGCCCACCCCTCCAACAGTAAACAAGAGGTTGCCAGGAGCCCTTATATTCTGAAAATCTTTCTTCAATATGTTTAGCTATATTTCTTGCAGTTAATGAAGAACCAATTATTTTGGCTTTAAAAGTACTCTCTCTTTTGTAAATAGTACCAACTTTCTCTCTTTCTAAGTCGGATAAAACTGGACAGTTTATAGCCCCAACAATATGGTCCTCTTCAAATTCAGAAGGCGATCTGACGTCAATTATTGTGTCAAAATCTTTACATTTCCAATATTTTTTTATTTTATATTTCTTAAGCATTATCTTTATAAAATTTCAATTTTATTTTCTAAATCATTCACATAACCAATTTCAGTAAAATTGATTTTATATTTCTTTAAGAGTTGAAATTGTTTCTCCTTTTCTTCTTTAGGTATTATAAAAGCTAGCCCCCCTACGGTTTGAGGATCATATAGTATTTCATCAACACTATCTTCATTTCGACTATAAACAATATTTTCTTTAGCTATGAGATAATTATTATCAAATAGTGATGACTTCACTCTTTTTTTTATTGCTTCCTTAACACCTTTAAATATTGGTATCTTTTTAGGAAATATAGTTAATCCAGTTTTGCCATTATCTCTTTTAATTAAATTTAAAAGATGATTGGCAAGTCCAAAACCTGTTATGTCAGTCATAGATAAAATTTTTAATTTTTCAGTAATATTTCCAAAAGCTATATTACCGTCTTCCATTTGCTTAATAACTTCAATTTGAAAATAACTATCAATTAAATCATTATTAATTCCAGCAAAAACAATGCCTGTACCAATTTTATTAGTTAAAATTAAAATGTCATTAACTTTTATCTTTCTATTTATTTTTTTAAAATTTAAAGGTTTTTTTTGTTCACCAGTTATTGCAAATCCAATAACTGGATCTTGATCTTTTCCAATCATTGTATGTCCGCCATCAATAGAACAGTTGTAAGACTCGAAGATTTTATTTGCTCCATATGAAACTTGTTCTAAATCTCTCGAATTGATAATAGATTTTGATAGAGGTAATTGTAAAATCATCATAGTAGAAATTATTTTAGAATTTACAGAAATAATATCACTTATTGCATGATTTGCTGCAATTTTCCCTAAAACATAAGGGTCAGATATAATTGCATTTATCATATCAACACTTTGATATAAATTCGGATAATTATTAATAGGGGTAGCGTCTTCGGAAGTTGAGATTATTTTTTTTGACAAAGAATTTTTTAGAGCATTATATGGAACTTTTGCTGCACAACCTCTACATTGCATTTGGTTAATATTGTAATGTTTATAAACATTATTTATGTTAAAAATTTTATAAATATAACTTACAAAAATTCTCTTTATTTTAGAAATTTGGTTATGATTTAGTTCATTAAATTTTTTAATAAATCTTTGATCAATATATTTTTTTAAATAAAAGTTCAGTTTTGTAGAATATGAAAAATTATATTTTGTAGCAATTGCTAATCCATTTGAAAGTCCTATCAGAGCAAGATAATTTTTATTAAATTTGTATGTAAATTTTTTTTTATTAGAAATATAATTTTTTATACTTTTAGCTAGGGGTTTTCCTGATCTTACAGCGAAGACACCTGCTTTTTTTAAATTTTCTTTATTAAAATCAACAATGTCACCAGCAGCAAATATAAATTTGTGGTTAGTTTGAAATGCATTATCAACAACTATAAAGCTATCTTTGTTTAATTTTAAATCTGATTGTTCAATCCATTTAGGAGCCATTGCGTTAGTAGATAAAATAGATTTGTCAATATTTAAGAAAGTTCCATCTGACATTATTAACTTATTTGTTTTAACTTGAATGACTTCCTTGTTTTCTAATAGTTTTATGCCAACTTCCTTAAGAACATTTAAAGCAATTTGTTTTGTTTTCGTAGGAAAAGAGTTTAAAATTCCATTTTTTCCAGTAACAATAGTGATATCTAGACTTTTTTTTGTTTTATTGAAGCGTTTTTTAAGAGCTAAAGCCAACTCTACAGAGCCCGCTCCACCACCTATAAAAGCAATAGAATTAAAATTTTTAATTTCTTTTAAAAAATTGTTAGCTAATTTTGAAATAGGTTTAACTGGAACACAATTTTTTTGTGCTCCTTTAATTTTCTTATAATTACTTTCAATACCAGAATTAATTGATAAAACATCAAACTTTAATTTTGGTCGTCCTTTTAAATAGACTTCTTTGTCGATGGCAGAAATTTTAGTTACTTCAGCATGAATAAAACGAATATTTAATTTTATACATAATTTATATAGATCTATGTGACTTTCTCGCCAAGAATATATACCTTCTATAAAACCCGGTATCATTCCAGAATAAGGTGTATCGATTTCGTTGCTTATTAAAGTAATTCTGTTACCTTTTAATGGTTTTTTAGATAGTTCCATAATTACTGACAAGTGTGAATGACCCCCGCCAATTAATACTAGATCATTTGTAATAGGTATTTCTTCGTTATTAATCATTATGATTTTATCTATTAAATGGAGGCCCGAAGCGGAATCGAACCGCTGTTAACGGCTTTGCAGGCCGCTGCATCACCACTCTGCCATCGGGCCAATAGTTAGAATGATTTCTTTCTATAACTCTAGAATACCATACAAGCAAATAAAAAAAAATGTTATGGATATATATTTTTTTAATACTTAATACATTTAATAATATGTTTTATATCTTGAATAAGAATTTACTTTTCAATTATTTATTAAATGTTATTTAATACTATTTAATCTATGATGAACTATTTTTGAGGTCTCAATGTTTATTTTTTCTAGAAGAAAAAATTTTTTCAGTATTATACTGATTTTCTTTGTATGTTTTAATGTATCCAAGGTCAAGAGCTCTGATTTTATATTTGAACACTCTATACATCTAGCCTTAAAAAATAGTCTTGAATTAAAAGCTCAAAATTATAGATTAGCAGCGGCAAAACATTCACTTGGAGAAGCCAATTCTACAAAGGATTGGAAGAATTCTTTTTCTACAGTTTTTAATTCAACAAACAAAGATAGTAACTCTAATGGGTTTTTTGGTGAAGATGACACGACTACTTCAACGATTTCTATAAGCAAAAATATATTTGACGGTGGGCAAGCATTTGAAAAGCACTCAATAGCTGAAGATAATTTAAAGTTACAGAGAGCTAACTTAATTAAAGTTAAGCAAAAGATAATTTTAGAGGCTATAAAAGCTTATTTGGACGTTTACTCAAATCAATCTGTTGTAAGATTAAGAAAAAGAAGTTTAAAAAGATTTGAAGAAAACGTTGAAGCTACAAAACTTAAACTTGAAGCAGGTACAGTTACCCCAACCGTTTTAGCAGAAGCTCAATCAAAATACGCAAAAGCAAAGTATGAGTTAATTTTGGCTGAGGGTAATCTTAATAATTATACATCTAAGTTAAAAAGTATAACTAAGTTAAAGAATGTACCTAGTGATCTAAAACTTCCTAAATTAAATTTCAAAATACCCAAAACAGTTAATAAGGCAGTTGAAGTATCATTAGAAAATAATCCTATAATTTTAGTTGCAAAACTAGAAAAAGATATAGCAAAAAAAAATGTTGATTTAAAAAAATCAAATAACCGACCTTCACTTAAAATGGAATTTTTTGGGAAAGATAGTCAGTCATCAGTTAACACATCAGCTAGTGACTATCAGAGCTATGGTGCAAACTTAACTTTTAGTACACCTTTATTTTATAATGAGTCTACAAAAGATAATATTAGGCGGCTTGATAAATTATTCATTGCTACTTCTTTTGATTTATCAGAAAAAAATAGACAAGTAGAATTAAATGCGATTTCTTCTTATCAAAATTATAAAAGTACTTTAGCTAAAACTTCTGCCTCAAGAAGTGAAAAAATATCTTCCTTATTAGCTCTAAATGGAATTAAAAAAGAAGCCCAGTTTGGTATTAGAACTGTCTTAGATGTTTTAGATGCAGAAGTTGAGTATTTAAACGCATCTACAAATGTAATTAAGAGTAAAGCAGACGAAATTTATAGTCAGTTTTATATAAAATCTATATTAGGTAACTTATCAATTAGGGATATTAATCATGAATATAAACTTAATCATGATTTAAAAGAAAATAATTTAGATTTTAAAATATTGGACTCTAAAGCTTTTAAATAATTCAAAATCATGGATAAATTAAAATATGATGGATAAAAGGTTTGATTCTAAATCTATAGAGGATAAATGGTATAAAATATGGTTAGATAGTGGAGCTTTCTCATCCGACAGTTCTTCAACAAAAAAACCTTATGTTATTATGATGCCACCTCCTAATGTAACTGGTTCATTACACATTGGTCATGCACTAACTTTTACTATTCAAGATATATTAATAAGATTTCATAGAATGCAAGGATTTGATGTTTTATGGCAACCTGGAACTGACCATGCAGGAATAGCTACTCAAATGGTTGTTGAAAGAGAGTTGGCCAAATTAAATCTTACTCGTCATAGTTTAGGTAGAGAAAAGTTTGTTGAAAAAGTATGGGAATGGAAGGAAAAATCAGGAGGGGAGATAACAAACCAGTTGAGAGCACTTGGGGCATCACCTGATTGGGAAAAAGAACGTTTTACAATGGATGATGGATTATCCAAAGCTGTTAATCTTGTTTTTGTAAAATTATATAAAGAAGGTTTAATATATAGAGATAAACGTCTTGTTAACTGGGATCCAAAATTATTTACAGCAATATCTGACCTTGAAGTAGAACAAAAAGATATGCAAGGTAAGTTCTGGTATTTCAAATATCCTGTTGAAGATAGTGATGAATTTTTAACTATAGCTACTACTAGACCAGAAACTATGTTGGGTGACACAGCTGTTGCTGTTAACCCAGAAGATGACAGATATAAACATTTAGAAGGTAAAAATGTTATTTTACCAATTATGGATAGACCAATTCCTATAATTTTTGATAATTACTCTGATCCTGAAAAAGGCTCTGGAGTTGTAAAGATTACTCCTGCTCACGATTTTAATGATTTTGAGGTAGGAAAGCGACATAAACTAGAAATGATAAATATTTTTAATTCAGATGCTTCTATTAATGAAAACGGTCCAAATGAATATGTAGGTTTAGATAGATTTAAAGCACGAAAAAAAATAATAGAGCAAATGAAATCGTTAAATTTGTTAGCAAAAGAGGAGAATATTACACATACAGTTCCACACGGTGATAGATCTAACGTAATAGTTGAACCTTGGCTTATGGATCAGTGGTATGTAGATGCAAAAAAACTAGCTGTTCCTGCCATAAAAGCCGTAAAAAATGGTAACACTCAGTTTGTTCCTAAAAATTGGGATAAGACATATTTTGAGTGGATGAATAATATCCAACCTTGGTGTGTTTCTAGACAACTATGGTGGGGTCATAGAATACCTGCGTGGTTTGGGCCAGATAAAAAAATATTTGTCGAAACCAATAAACAAGAAGCAGAAATAGCTGCTGAATTACACTATGGAAAAAAAGTAACTCTTAATCAAGACGAAGATGTTTTAGACACTTGGTTTTCTTCAGCTTTATGGCCTTTTTCTACCCTTGGATGGCCCGAAAATACAGTTGACCTAAAAAAATATTATCCAACAGATGTCTTAGTGACTGGATTTGATATCATTTTCTTTTGGGTGGCAAGAATGATGATGATGGGAATTCATTTTATGGATAAAAAAGTTCCTTTTAAAGAAGTTTATATTCATGCACTAGTAAGAGACGATAAAGGTCAAAAAATGTCAAAGTCAAAAGGTAATGTTTTAGATCCTTTAGACTTATCTGAAAAGTATGGAGCGGACTCTTTAAGATTTACTTTAACAGCAATGGCTGCTCAGGGAAGGGATATTAAATTATCAGAGGAAAGGATTGCCGGTTATAGAAATTTTAGTACTAAAATTTGGAATGGATGTAAATTTCTAGAATTCAACAATTGTATTACTGAATTAGAAAAAGATTTACCTACTATTAACCTTGAAGTAAACAGATGGATAATTAACCTTTATAATGAGTTAAATTCAAGAGTTAAAACTTCTATTAAAAATTATAAGTTTAATGCTGCAGCGGATGCTTTATATCAATTTATTTGGAAAGATTATTGTGATTGGTATATTGAGTTTATTAAACCTATTTTAATAAATACTAATGATTTAGACGCGCTTAATGAAACTAAAAACGTCTCTATAAATATAATGAAAAATGTTTTGTTAATGTTACATCCAATAATGCCGTATGTAACTGAAGAAATTTTTGAAAATCTTTTTCAATCATCTGAATTAGCAATTTTATCGCCATGGCCCAAAACTATTAAAAGTAAAGACACATTAGAAAATGGTATAAATTTATCAATTCAATTAATTTCAGCAATAAGATCATTAAGAGTTGAAAAAAACATTCCTTTAAAATCTAGACCTTCCATTATACTTAAAAATGTAGATCCAGAAAAAAAGAAAATTATTATTGAAAATAAAAAACTAATAATTAATTCAGCAAGGTTAAATGATATAAAATTTTCTTCTGATAAAGTTTTCAATGAAAAATTTATTGTGACTACTGTTGAAAATATTACTTTAATGCTTCCACTTGAAGGTTTAATTGATGTTAATGAAGAGAAAAATAGGTTAAATAAAGAGCTTACAAATATTAATCTTGAAATCGACATGATAAATAAACGATTAAATAATCCAATGTTTATAGAAAAAGCACCTTCGAATGTTATAAATGAAGTTAAAACTAAACAAAGCATTTACACTCAAAGAAAATTTGAAATAGAAAAAGCCTTATTAAATATATAAGATAGCAAATTGGAGGAAAAGATGAAAAATTCTAAAACAGTTTTAATTGATAAAAATCCTGGAAGAAACTCTCAAACATTTGGAGTTGCGAGGAATTTAAATACTGACTTAGATTTAATTCACGAACCTTCAATTGGAGTTGTTGGTAATAAAGGTGATTCACAATGTTATTTTGGTGTAGAAGAAAAAGTTAGGACGATACATGAGTGTTTAAGATTAAGAATAGGACAAAAACCAGGTGATATTTTTATGCGTTTAGTTCAACCTGAATACACTGTAGCGACATCAGACGGCATAAGAAATGGTACAAAAGAAATGCGTTACTCCTTAATTGGGAGAGAAGTTACTAACGATACATTATGTGAACACCTCAGCGCATCAGGACTTGAAGGAACTATTGCTGTAGTTGCTTGTGATAAACCTCCTGTTGGAACCTTATCGGCTATTTTAGAACATAACAGGCCAGCAATAATTATGTCTGATGGATCTATTAGACCTGGAGTTGATTCAGTAACTAAAGAACCTATTGATTTAATTACAGCCTATCAACTTGCTGGAAGTGATGATGAAGTTTTAAAAAAAAGAATAGCATGTGAAGCATGTCCAGGTCATGGAAGTTGTGGAGGTATTTTCACATATAATACTATGCAGACTTTTATCGGTGTCGTTGGCATGCAACCCTTAGAAATGGTTTCACCTGCTTCTGAAGATCAAAGAAGGTTAGATGAGTTTCCAAATAAATTAATTACTTATTTAGATAATATGATCAAAAATGATATTAAACCTAGAGATATTGTTACAAGAGATTCTATACGAAATGCTATTATTGTCGCCATGTCTATAGGTGGTTCAACTAATGTAATGCTACATGCGCCAGAATTAGCTCGTGCTGCAGGGTATAGTAACTTTAATGAAGATATTATGAGTTTTGAGGAATTTAATCATTTATCAAAAAATGTTGTTCCTGTTTTAGTTGATGCAAGACCTTTTGGTAAATATTCAATGGTCGATATAGATGCTAAGGGTGGTGTTCAAGTTTTTGTAAAAGATTTGCTAGATTCTGGTTTGTTAAATGGAAATACACTTACATGTACTGGCGAAACATTAAATGAGCAAATTACCAGACTAGACCCTAAAAGTCCTGATGGTAATGTTATATATCCTGTAAAAAAACCTTTTAAAGAAACAGGTGGCCTTAGGCTTCTAGGAGGTAACTTATCTCCTGAATATAGTTCAATTTTAAAGTTAGCAGGCGTTGAGGGCGGTCTAGAAAATAATGTATTTATAGGAAAAGCCAGGATTTTTGATGGTGAACAAAAACTACTTGATGCTCTGGAAAATGAACCAGAAAAATTTATGAATAAAGATATGATAATAGTTAGATATGAAGGACCTGTAGGTGGCCCTGGTATGCCAGAAATGTTAGATTCAACTTCTAGAATAACTGCATTATGCAGAGAGAGGGATATTATTGTGGGCTTAATGACTGATGGCCGCTTTTCTGGAGGATCAGTTGGTCTTGTGATTGGTCATGTTGGTCCCGAAGCTGCTGTTGGGGGGCCTATTGGTCTAATTAAAGATAAAGATGAAATTGTTGTTGATCTAAATAAAAACACTCTAACCTGCACTCAATTATTAGATGAAAATATTTTGAGGGAAAGAAAAAATGATTGGAAAAAAATTGTTGATGACAACAATGGATTACACCCTGCAGTGGGGATTGCTGATACTAGACTATTAAATAGAATGAGGAGCTCAGCTGTTTCAGCTATATATGGGGCAGGGATGCACCCTGACAGAAAAGTTTGGATATCTGACCCACGTGAGATAAAAAAGTCAGATTTTATCCCAAAAAATATTTATAAAAATTAATTTAAAAATTTTCTATTTCAATCCAAATTGGAGTGTGATCACTAGGTTTTTCCTGTCCCCTAGGTCTTTTATCTATGCCAACATCAATTAAGGTATCTACTATTTCTGGAGAAATGAGAAAAAAATCAATTCTTATACCATTATCTTTTTGCCAAGCCCCAGCCTGATAATCCCAAAAACTATACTCTTTTAAATTTGGATATTTTAACCTATACGAATCAACTAAACCTATATTTATTAACTTTTTCATGCATCTTCTTGTTTCTTTAAGATATAGAGCATCATCTTGCCACTTTGAAAGATCATAACAGTCATTGTCTTCTTGAATGACATTAAAGTCTCCTCCTAAAATTAGAGGTTCATTTTTATCATATATTTCTTCTGTGTATTTTATAAGACGCTTCATCCAGGTGATTTTATAATCATATTTAGGGCCAGGAGCCGGATTACCGTTCGGTAAATATAAACAAATTATGTTTATACTTTCAATTTTAACATGTAAAAATCTTGCTTGGTCATCTTCAATTATATCTTGATTATAAAAAGGTAGTATACGATTTATTTCATTGATCTTAAATTTACTTGCAATTGCAACACCATTGTAAGATTTTTGTCCAGATGCTATTACGTCAAATCCTATTTCATTAAAATCTTTAAAAGGAAAGTTTTCGTCAACAGTCTTTGTTTCTTGCATCAAAATGATATCAATTTCACTTTGATCTATCCAATTGATTACATTTGGCAAACGCATTTTAATTGAATTAACATTAAAACTTGCTATTTTTAATGACATTTATTTTTTTAATAAAATCATATTGAAAAACTAGTTCCGCAACCACAGTTAGCTGTTGCGTTAGGGTTTTCTATTCTAAAATAGGCGCCGGCTAATTCAGATATATATTCTAAAGTACTACCATTAAGAAAATCCATTGATATTTTATCAACTAAATATTTAATTCCACTTTCTTTAAAAACTAAATCGTCGCTATTTGGTGAACTAACAAAGGAAAAATCATATTGGAAACCTGAACATCCGCCACCAAGCACAGAAATTCTAAAGTAAGAACCCTTTTCATTTTTCAATAAAAACTTAATTCTATTTATAGCTTCTTTAGATAATTTAAAGTCTTGTTTACTGATTTCACTAACTTCATTCATTATAAAAACCTTGCAAAATTTACTAATTGAAAGAGCAAATACAAATGTTAAAGTATAAATATCATATAATCATATATAAATGAATTAATTATTGGAAATATTATTGAAAAATAATGACGACAATCGATATCTAAGTTCCTTTGCTTGTTATAGTTCTGAAAGTAGGGGGAGAATGTATACTGATGAACCTCTTATACTTGGACGCTCAGAATTTCAAAGAGATAGAGATAGAATTATTCATTCCGAGGCTTTTAGACGGTTAAAAGATAAAACACAAGTTTTTGTATATCACGATGGAGATCATTATAGAACTCGTCTCACTCACACAATTGAAGTTTCCCAAATTGCAAGGTCAATTGCAAAAGCCCTTAAAATTAACGAAGACTTGGCTGAGACTATTGCATTAGCTCATGACTTAGGACATCCTCCTCTTGGTCATAGAGGTGAAGATGTTCTGAAAAAACTAATGATAAAATGTGGTGGTTTTAATCATAATGATCAATCTATAAGAGTTGTAACATTGCTAGAAAAAAAATATCCTAAATTTAATGGCTTAAATCTTACATTTGAAACATTAGAAGGATTGATTAAACATAATGGACCATTCCGAGATAATAGAAAAATACCATACACTATTGACCAAATTAATAAAATATTTCCATTAGATTTAAATACTTATCCTTCTCTGGAAGGGCAGGTGGCAAATATTTCAGATGATATTGCTTACTTAACTCATGACTTTGACGATGGTCTTCGTGAGGGCCTATTTACAATAAATGATCTTCGTAAAATTAAAATTATTGATGAAATTCTACATAAGTTAAAAAAAGAATTTATAAATATTAAAATTGATATTTTAATTCATCAATTTATAAGGCATTTGATAAGCTATTTTATAAATGATGTAGTTTCGAACTCATTAGCTGTTATAAATGTTAATAATTTTGAAAATGTTAACCAAATTCGATGTTTTGAAAATAAAATAATTAAACTTAGTCCGACTGCTTATAGTAATATGGAAGAAATTAGAAATTTTTTATTTAAAAATATGTACAACAACGATATTTTGAAAAATAAATTACAAAATAGTTGTTTAATGATAGAAAAGTTATTTTTTCTATTCCACAAAGATATCAACTTGCTACCAGAACAGTGGAAAAATTTAAAAGGAAGGCTCTCGGAAACTAAACAATCACGAGTAATTACAGACTATATTGCAGGTATGACAGATGGTTATTTAAAAAGAGAATACAAAAAATATTTTAAATAGGAAAATTAAACTATATGAACATTTATAAAATTTATTTTAATCACACTATTGAATTGCTTGATAAGTTTAAATTAGATTCTAATTATAACTTTGATAATACTGAAATACTTAAAAAGATTACATTAGAACCTCCTAAAAATACTATTAATGGAGACATGTCTACTAATTTAGCAATGCTTTTGAGTAAAAATTTAAAGTTAAATCCAAAAGAAATTGCTAATAAACTTAAACCATATATCTCAAAGCTACCAAATGTACTAACTGTTGATATCGCCGGACCTGGTTTTATTAATATTACATTAAAGCAAAAAACTTGGTCAGATTGCATAAAGAAAATACTTCTAGATCCTGATAATTGGGACAAACAGGATCTTGGAAAGGGTAAAAGAATTAATTTAGAATATATCTCTGCTAATCCAACTGGTCCATTACATGCTGGTCACGCTAGAGGAGCTGTTTTTGGAGATGCACTTGCTTCTCTTTTAAATGAAGTTGGATATAAAGTTATAAGAGAATATTATATCAATGACTCAGGAAATCAGATAGAAAAATTAGTTGAATCTTCCTTGCTAAGATATGATGAATGTAATGGTAAAAATATAAAAGAAATTCCAGAAGGTCTTTATCCAGGCGAGTATTTACAAGAGGTTGGAAAAGCCCTTTTAAAAAAATATGGAAAAAACTTAAAACAAAATTCAAAAGAAGTTACTTTTAATTTAGTCAGAGAAGTTTCTTTAGAAATCATAATGAAAATGATTAAAGAAGATCTTTATAAGTTAGGTATAGAAATGGATGTATTCACTAGCGAACATAATATCATTTCAGGAAATTTATTGACGGATATACTAACTATACTTGAGGAAAAAAATCTGACTTATTATGGGTCTCTTGATCCTCCAAAGGGATCAGATCCAACAAAATGGGAAAAGCGAGAACAATTTCTTTTTAAATCTACTGTTTATGGTGATGACTCTGATAGGGCCTTAAAAAAGTCAGATGGTAGCTGGACTTATTTTGCAACGGATATGGCTTATCATCTAGATAAAATTAATAGAACAAATGGAGATTTAATAAATGTCTTAGGTGCAGATCATACAGGATATATATCAAGAATTAATGCAGCAGTTAACGCTCTTTCGAATGGTTCAATTTCCATAGATACAAAAGTATGTGCATTAGTTAACCTTATGGAAAATGGTAAGCCAATAAAAATGAGTAAAAGAGCAGGAAATTTTGTAACCCTTTCTGATATAATCGATGCAGTTGGAAAAGACGTAATCAGATTTATAATGTTAACTAGAAGAAATGATCAATCTTTAGACTTTGATTTTAAAAAGGTTATGGAAAAGTCAAAAGAAAATCCAGTTTTTTATGTCCAATATGCACATGCTCGTTGCAATTCTATTTTTAAATCAGCAGAAATATTAGAAGAAAATCTTCATATTGAAAATACAGACCTATTAAGTGGAAAAGATGAAATTCAATTGATTAAATTTATTTCTCAATGGCCTAGAACATTAGAGTTGGCTGCTAAAAACCATGAACCTCACAGGATTTGTTATTATTTAATAGAGCTTTCTAGTATGTTTCATTCTTTATGGAATAAAGGTAAAGATAATTTCAACGTTAAATTTATAGTTGAAAAAGATATTAAATTAACTAATGCAAGATTGTTATTAGTTAAAGCAGTTGCTTTAACAATTAGAAAAGGTTTAAGTATTTTAAAAATAAAACCAATTTTTGAAATGTAAAATGATGAAAAAATACTTAAAAATTTCTATAATTTTATTTTTAAGTACGGGAGTTATTTCTTCATTAGGTTTGTTTGCGCTAAAAATAATTTTTGAAGAAAAAAATGAGAAAGAATTGATAGTTTTAGGTCCTGATAATAGAGATATCTTTACAATCCCTAAAGATGTTGGGGGAAAAAAAGTATCTAATCTTGATATAGAAATATTGAACAATAAAAAAGCTTTTATTGCCGATGAGAAACTAAGACTGATTCCTGCTGAACCTGAACTTTTGCCTTTAGATATTAGTGAAGAAAAGGTTGTAAAAAAAACAGAAAAAATAAAAAAATCTGTAAATAATATTATTCCAGACAATCAGATAAAAGTCCAAAGTTCCAGCAAAATTAAAGAAAAATCAAAAAAAGAACTCGGATTGTACAGAGTACAATTTGGTTCATTTAGAAATTTAGATAAGGCAAAGTTTGCTAAAAATAGCATGAATAAAAAACATGTTAATTTATTGTCCAATAACAAGTTAGAAATTTATTCGTATACTAACAATGAAAAAGTGGTTTTTCATAGAGTTTGGACTTCTCCTTTGACTAAAGTTAATGGTCTTGACTTATGTGACAAGTTTAAAAAACAAAATATTGTTTGTATTTTACAAGTAAATAAATGAACGAAATATGTCAGAATTAATTAATCCTAAAATAGACGTATTAAGCTTGAGCTTAGATGGATTTGAAGGACCTATTGATTTACTTTTGAGTTTAGCTAGAGATCATAAAATTGATTTGACTAAATTATCAATACTTAAATTAGCAGAACAATATTTAGAATTCTTAGATCATGCTATAAAAAAGGATATTGATATTGCCGCTGAGTACTTGGTAATGGGAGCTTGGCTTGCTTTTTTAAAATCAAAACTATTATTACCTGATGATAAAATTGAAAACTCGTATACTGCTGAAGAAATGTCGGAGTTATTAGAATTCCAAATAAAGAGGTTAGAAGGTATTCAAAAAGTATCAAAACTTCTTTTTAAAAAACATCAATTAGGAACTCATTTTTTTAAAAGAGGTGATCCAGAGTTTTTTAATAACAATAATAAAGTGCATTATGAGTTAAGTTTATATGATTTAATCAAAACTTATGGAAAAATTGTTACACAAGATAATAACAAATCAATAACTATTGCTGAAACAAAATTTTATTCTGTTGAAGATGCTATAAATAGACTAAAAAGTTTTGTTAAAATATCTAATGGTTGGATAAATCTACTAGAATTTATTCCAAAAAATATAAAAGATAAGCTTGAGATAAAATCTGCTTTAGCTTCACATTTTGTAGCATCTTTGGAACTAGTAAAAGAGGGTGATATATCCTTAAGACAGGATAATTTTAATGACAAAATTTTAATAAGTTTTAAAAACAAATGAAACATATATCTTAATAATATTTGACACATGATTTGGTGAATTTATGAAAAATTTAAATAAAGATTATAAAAATATTGATTTTGGTTTAAAACAAAAGATTGTTGAGGCTTTGATTTTTTCTTCAGCTGAACCTGTTTCATATTCAGAATTACAAAAAATAATTACCGACAATGAACAACTTGATAAAATTTTAATTGCTTTAGAAAAAAAATATATGTCTAGTGGGGTAAATTTATACACAATAAGTAATTCTTATGCCTTTAGGACTTCCTCCGAAGTCTCAGAATATTTGAACATAGAAAGAATAGTTCCTAAACCTTTATCTAGAGCAGCAACTGAAACCCTAGCAATTATTGCTTATCATCAACCAATTACTCGATCAGAAATTGAAAATATAAGAGGTGTTTCTCTTAGCAGAGGTACAATAGATCTGTTATTAGAATTAGGTTGGATAAAACCTGGCCAAAGAAGAGCAACGCCTGGAAACCCTCTAACTTGGAAAACATCCAATAATTTTTTAGATCATTTTGGTTTAAAAGAAATTAATGAACTTCCTGGTATTGAAGATTTAAAAAGTTCTGGGCTTCTTGATAAAAATAAAATAATTTTTAGTGATCAAACAATAGATTAAATACTTATTTAACTTTTTTTAATATTAGGATTTTTTTGTTAGAATTTTTAAATATATCTCATTCATATAATAAACAAAAAATTTTGAATGATTTCTCGATGAAGCTTGAATCAGGTGAAGTGGTTTCTTTATTAGGACCATCCGGATGCGGTAAAACCACCTTACTAAAATTAGCTAGTGGTATTGAAAAACTTCAGAATGGTGAGATTAAATTAAATAATGAAATAGTATCATCTCCCAATATTCATCTGAATTCAGAAAAAAGAGGTGTTGGTTATGTTTTTCAAGACTGCGCTCTATTCCCACATTTAACAATATTACAGAATATTTTTTTTGGAATGAAATCAATTGAAATAGAAAAACAGAAAAATAAAATACAAAGCTTGATGAAAGAAATTAATATTTCAAGTTTGTCAGGAAAATACCCACATGAATTGTCAGGAGGGCAACAACAGCAAGTAGCTCTGGTTAGAGCAATGGCGAGTGGTCCAAAAATTATTTTTTTAGACGAACCTTATTCAAACCTTGATTCAAGGTTGAAAGAGAAAATTAGGGACCAAATGTTACACATACTAAGAGAGCATAATATTTCTGCCTTACTTGTAACTCATGACCCAGAAGAAGCGATGTTTATGTCAGATAAAATTGGTATTTTAAATAATGGTTCTATCGAACAATTTGGAAGTCCGATAGATTTGTATTTGCGTCCTAAATCTGCTTTCATTGCAGAATTTTTTGGAGAGATTAATGTTTTTGAAGGAATAGTCGAGGATGGATATGTAAATACTGTTTTAGGTACTTTTAAATGTTCAAATAAATTCAATAAAAAAAAGGTAAAGATTGTTATAAGAAACGAAGCAATTAATGTTTTTGCAGAAAATAAATTAAATTTAAAGAAGTATAAACAACCTAAATTTGTTACTTCACCTTATTTTGGCCATGTAATGGAAGCTAGATTATTGGCAGGGTCAACGTTAGTTCACTTATCTTTAAAGGTTAACCGATCAAATTTTCATATTCATGCTAAAATTCCAGGATTAAACTTCTTTAACAAAAATGAAAAAGTTTTTGTTACTAGTGATCCTTCACAGATTTTTGTTTTTCAGCAATAATAATTTTTAATATAAAAAAAATAAAAATTACATATAATATTAAATAAGTTATAAGTAATTTATAATTTTAGGAGTAAATATTATGGGTGCATTTAGTATTTGGCATTGGATTATCGTGTTGATAGTTGTTCTTATCTTATTTGGTGGGAAAGGTAAATTATCTAGCATAATGGGTGATTTTGGAAAAGGTTTAAAAAACTTCAAAGATCAAGTTAAATCTAATAAAGATAATGAAGAGGAAGTTGAGGTTATTTCTGAACAGAAAGTCACCCCAAAAAAGAAAACAGTGAAAAAATCAGCAAAAAAGAAACAAACTGTTAAAAAGAAATCGTAACATTTTTCAGAAAGTTCTAAATGCTAGATATTGGTTTTCCAGAATTCCTTCTAATTTCTTTCGTATTACTTATTGTAGTTGGACCTAAAGATTTACCAAAAGTGTTAAGATCAATTACCACTTTTGTTAGAAAAATAAAAACAATGGCTTCTCAATTTCACTCTGGAATTGATGATTTAGCTAACGAATCTGAGATCTCTGACCTAAGAAAGGAAGTTAGTAAAATAGAAAATAATTCTATCATTGATTCTGAAATAAGCGATATCAAGGATTTTCAAAATGAGATAAACGTAAAATCTTTGAAGGATGATGTTAATGAAATTAAAAACTCTCAAAATAAATCATTTAAACAAAACAAAACTTCTAAAATTGTTAAAAAATAATATTTAAGAATTTACTATGGCAAAAGTAAAAAAATCAGAACATAATATGACACTATTAGATCACTTAATTGAATTAAGAAATAGGCTTTTAGTTTCTTTTTGTGCTTTTTTATTCCTGTTTTTTTTGTGCTTTATAAAATTTACAAGCGACAATCAAAATCTAGCTGATATTGTTTATAATTTTCTCCAAGCTCCTCTAGCATCGCAAATATTAGAAAACGGTGGTAGGATGATTTATACAGCATTACATGAAGGTTTTTTTACTCAGGTTAAAGTAGCTTTTTTTATATCTATATGTGTTTCATTACCAATTTTTTTAATACAAGTATGGCGTTTTGTAGCTCCAGGTTTATACAAAAATGAAAAAAAAGCTTTTCTTCCTTTCTTGCTTGCTACTCCAGTACTTTTTATAGCAGGTGCTGCGATGGTTTATTATATTGTAATTCCATTAGCCTGGGACTTTTTCCTTTCATTCCAAGTTAGCAGTGTTGACGGTTCGTTACCTATTGAATTAGAGCCCAGGATATCTGAATATTTGTCTTTAATAATGAAATTAATTTTTGCTTTTGGATTATGTTTTGAATTACCCGTTATATTATTGTTACTTGTCAAGACTGGCATAATTACTCCAGAAGATTTGGCTAGTAAGAGAAAATACGCAATTTTAACAGCTTTTGTGATTGCTGCAATTTTAACACCTCCTGATGTTATCTCACAAATTTTGCTTGCTTTACCTATTATTGCTTTATACGAAATTTCTATAATATTTTCAAAATTTCTAAGTACCAATTGAATTAGACGAGAAATATTATGCATGATATTAAATTTATAAGAAATTATCCTGAAGAATTTGAAAAACTAATGAGAAGAAGAGGTTTAGATTTAAAATCTTCGTTCATTCTTGAAATTGATACCTCAATACGAGGTTATCAAACAGAAATTCAAACGATACAGCAAAAAAGAAATACTGCTTCTAAGGAAATCGGAAAGTTATTATCAATTGGTTCAGATGTATCAAGTTTAAAATTAAATTTAGAGAGTTATAAATCTGATTTAAGTCAATTAGACGATAAAATTAAAAAATTATCAAAGGACTTAAATGATATTTTAAAAGAACTGCCTAATTATTTAGATGAAGATGTTCCAGATGGTGAAACTGAATTTCAAAATGAATTTGTTAAAGATTGGGGGAATAAGCCTGAATTCTCCTTTAAACCGAGAGATCACGTAGAGATTGGTGAAATATTAAACGAACTAGATTTTAAGACAGGTGTAAAAATTTCCGGTTCGAGGTTTGTTTTATTAAGAGGTCAGTTAGCTTTGTTGGAGAGGGCACTTTCATCGTTTATGCTGGATACTCATTTAAGCGAATTTGATTTTGAAGAAGTTTCTCCTCCTTATATTGTTAGGGAAGACGCTATGTTTGGCACTGGACAGCTCCCAAAGTTTTCGGAAGACCTTTTTAACACAACAGATAATAGATGGTTAATACCTACAGCTGAGGTTCCATTAACTAATATTGTAAGTAATGAAATAGTTGATAAAGAAATATTGCCCTTAAGATTTGTGGCTAATACTCCTTGTTTTAGATCAGAAGCAGGTGCTGCTGGGGCAGATACAAGAGGAATGATCAGACAGCATCAGTTCTCTAAAGTTGAAATGGTTTTTATAACTAATCCTTTAGAATCTAATCATGAATTAGATCGTTTAGTTATATGTGCAGAAACTATTCTTCAAAAATTAAAATTACCTTATAGAGTAATGAAATTATGTTCTGGAGATGTTGGTTTCTCTGCAAAAAAGACATATGACTTAGAAGTTTGGCTGCCTGGTCAAAACAAAGGTAAGGGTGCTTACAGAGAAATATCTTCTTGCTCTAATTGTGGAGATTTTCAAGCGAGAAGAATGAATGCAAAATTTAAGGATAGAGAAACTAATAAAATTGATTTTTTACATACTTTAAATGGCTCTGGACTTGCTATAGGCAGAACAATAATAGCTATATTAGAAAATTATCAACAGATAGATGGATCTGTTTTAATACCTGATGTGTTAGTACCTTATATGAAAGGGACACTGAAAATTGACATTCCAAACTGAAATATATGAAAAAAAAATTAAATAACATTCTTATAACAAATGATGACGGTTATAATGCTATTGGTATAAAAATATTGTTAGAAATTGCAGAAAAGCTTGGAAAAAATGTTTATGTAATTTCTCCCGAAAAAAATCAATCAGCAAAATCTAAGTCTATAACTATCAGGAATAACATTAATTATAAAAAAATATCAAATTATAATTGGATTGTAGATGGAACACCAACAGATTGTATGATTTTTGCTTTAAATCATATTTTTAAATCGGATAAACCTGATCTAATTTTAAGTGGAATAAATGCAGGTAGTAACATTGGAGATGAGGTGTCTTATTCAGGTACTGTGGGTGCTGCTTGGGAAGGCGCAGTTAGAGGTATCAACTCTATTGCATTAAGTCAATTTGGTGGAGATAATAATATTTATTCCTACAAGAATTCTAAAAATAATGCTTTAAATGTTATAAATTATCTACTTGATTTAAATTTAGGTCATCCAAAATTTTATAATGTTAATTTTCCTTTTATATTTTCTGAAATTATAAAAAGTAAAGATTATTTATTTACTGAGTTAGCTTCCCAAAAAAAGGCAGATGAAATTATTTTTAGTCAAGACAATAATTCTTTTAGCATAGGAAGAATGATAAATCACAATGAATGTATTTTAAATTCAGATTTAGAAACTTTAAAAAAAAATAAAATTTCAATAACTCCATTATTATTAAATTTAACTAATAATATAATAATAAATAATTTGAAGATCTCTTAAGATGTTATATGAAAGCTCAATTCAAAAGGCTAATCTCATAATGGATTTGAGATCAATGGGTATTTCATCTAATGATGTTCTTTCAGCCATAGAGAAAATTCCACGCGAAATTTTTTTACCAACTACATTTCAATCATATGCTTATGAAAATAATCCTTTACCCATTGGTTTTGAGCAAACAATTAGTCAACCTTATATTGTCGCGCTTATGACTGAGGCTTTATCACTAAAGGGTAACGAAGTAATTTTAGAAATAGGTACTGGTTCTGGTTATCAAACCTCAATTTTATCCCTTTTATCTAGAAGAGTTTACTCTATAGAAAGAATAAAGGCACTTCTTGTTAATGCCCAAAGTTGTTTTAAAAAGCTTAAGTTAACGAATATAATCTCTGAATTTGGAGATGGATTTTTAGGTTGGCCAAAATTAGCACCTTTTGATCACATGATTATAACATGTGCAGTTAAAAAAATAGATAATAGATTATTAAACCAAATTAGAGTTAATGGTTCATGTGTTGTACCAATAGGCAAAAGTATTACTCATCAAAGATTAAAGAAAATTATAATAGGAAATGACAGAAATGAAGATGTTTGGGAAGATTTAGGTAAAGTTAGTTTTGTACCATTAATTACTGAAAAAGATTGAATAATTTTTAATTTTTTGAAACATTAATGATTTAGTATGGGGAATATGATTGTTAAAACTTCATTTAATTATATTAGTTTTTTTTATGTTTGGTTGCCAAACAAAAAACTTGGTTGAAGGTTTAAAAAATGACTATGCACCAGAGACAAAAGCTATAGTTTTCAATAAATATGAAGAATTCATTAAAAACAACATACCTTTAAATGGTATGATAATGGTAAAAGAAAATGAAACAATTTATAGTATTGCAAATAAATATAATGTTATTCCAAAAGACATTATTGAGGATAATAAGCTTTCAAAGCCCTACGATTTAAAGTTCAATCAAATTTTATTTTTAAGAAATAAAAATTTCTATATTTTAAAAAAGGGAGATACTATTGATAAAATTTCTATAAGGTTTGCTGTTAACAAACTAGATATTATTAAACTTAATAAACTCGCAAAACCATACAAATTAATAGTGGGCAACAAAATTTTAATTCCAAAAATTAGAGACTATTCTGTTGTTGACTTAATAATTAGTGAAAAAGTTTATAAATCTAAATTAGTAGTCCCTAAATTTAACAAAAATAATAAAAACTTAATTAAAAATTCACCTAAATTTATTTGGCCAGCAAAAGGAACTGTTACTAAAAGTTTTGGTAAATTTGGGAAGGGACAATTTTATGATGGAATTGATATAAAATTAGGTGCAAATAGGCCAATATATTCTACGTACGAAGGAAAGATTGCTTTTATTGGATCTCAAATTAAAAAATTTGGGAACCTTATTCTGGTAAAGCATGATAATGGCTGGTTATCAGCATATTCAAATTTAGGTAGATATAATGTAAAACAAGGTGAAATAATTAAAAAAGGTGAAATTATTGCTTTTACTTCTGCAGATAGTGGATTATTTCATTTTCAATTAAGATATAACAGAACTCCCGTTAATCCAGTAAATTATCTTAATTAATATATTTTAATTTTATTTTTTCCAGCTAAATCTTGTATGAATTGCCATGCAACTCTTCCAGATCTAGCTCCTCTTGTAATTGACCATTCAAGTGCCTCTGATTTTAGAATATTTTTGTCTATTGATATTTTAAATTCATCACAATATCCATAAACTATTTCTAGGAATGTATCTTGAGACATGTTATGAAATCCTATCCATAACCCAAATCTGTCTGATAAAGAAACCTTTTCTTCTACTGATTCAGATGGGTTAATAGCTGTAGATCTTTCATTTTCCATCATATCTCTTGGCATTAAGTGTCTTCTATTAGATGTTGCATAAAAAATAACATTATTAGGCTTTCCTTCAATTCCGCCGTCTAATGCAGCCTTTAGACTTTTATAAGTGTTTTCTCCAGCATCAAAGGATAGATCATCACATAATAAGATGAATTTAAAATTTTTATTTTGAGATAATAAGTAAAGTAATTCTGGAAGTTCAGAAATATCTTCACGATGAATTTCAACTAATTTTAAATCTGTAGATTTTGTCTTTAATAAAATTTCTGCATGTACAGCCTTAACCAAAGACGATTTCCCTGTTCCTCTTGCTCCCCACAAGAGCGCATTATTAGCTGTTAAGTTTTGAGAAAAATTTAATGTGTTATCAAGAAGTAACTTTTTTTGTGGTTCAATGCCTTGAAGAAGTGAAATTGGAATACGATTAATACCTTCAATGGGTCTAATAAGACCTGTCTTTGAGTCATAAACAAACCCCTCGCTTTTGTGTAAATTATCTATTTTTTTTTCTGGTGGTGCCAATCTATCCAAAGCGTTCGCTATGCGTTCTAATAAAAAAATTGATTTGTCGTTATTAATCATTTGATAGCCCAAACCGTTGAAGTTGTAATATATATGTTTTTTGGAATTTATCTATGGTCTTTCTTAGATTTTTTTTATATAAGTTGTTATCTTAATTTTAGATTTTTATGGAGTTATCAATGATTTCAAGTGCATTCGCTCAATCGGCAGCTGGGGGAGCCGGAGGATTTTCTTTACAAGGACTTCTCCCATTTGTTTTAATTTTTATAATTTTCTATTTTTTGTTAATAAGACCTCAACAAAAAAGAGTTAAACAACATAAATTAATGGTTGAAAGTTTAAAAAGGGGAAATAAAGTTTTGACAGCAGGAGGAATTCTTGGAGTTGTTACTAAAGCAATTGATGGTTCTGAAACAGTTAGTGTAGAAATTTCTTCAGGTGTAACCGTGGAATTGGCAAGACAAATGATTTCTGAAGTAAGAGGCGAAGAAAAAATTAAAGCAAAAGCAGTTGAAAATAAGACTAAACCAAAATCCAAAAAGTAGCTAATTTTTTCACTCCTTAAATATGTAATAAAGTGATACAAAATGAAAAGTTTATCTAAAATTAGGATTATTCTAATATTGTTTAGTGTATTTTTAGGTATTGTATATGCTGCACCTAATTTTTTTAATAGTTCTCTGCAAAATAATTCTGTTAATTTATTGCCAGGAAAAAAAATAAATCTTGGTTTAGATTTAAAAGGTGGATCATATCTTTTGTTAAAAGCTGATATGGAGGTAGTATTTGCCGAAAAATTAGAATCGTTAATGTCTGATATTAGATCCTCACTTAGAAAATCCAAAATTGGTTATAAGAAATTAAATGTAAAGGAAGATTTTGTCTCTTTTCAAATGCGGAAAGGAACATCTGTAGAAAAAATAAAATCTGTTATATTAGGCATAGATAAAAATTTAATTGTTAAGAATAATATTGATATTTTTCAAATTGAATTCTCTGATGCTAACAAGCAAAAAATTACTAAAACAACAATGATGCAAGCAATTGAAATAGTCAGAAGAAGAATAGATGAAACTGGAACTAATGAGCCTAGTATTCAGCAACAAGGTACTGATAGAATAATTGTTCAATTACCAGGCTTAGATGATCCAAGTCGTATAAAAAAGTTATTAGGAAAAACTGCTAAATTAAACTTTCAATTAGTTCATCCTACAATTTTATCTGAAGATATTAACAAAGACTCGAAATCTCCTCCAGGTTATATTGTGTTACCGGAAGATAAAAATCTTGATCGTTTTTATATGGTTAATAAGAGAGTAATGGTTTCGGGAGAAATGTTAAAAGATGCTAGTCCTACGTTTGATAGAAATAATAGTCCTTCTGTTTCATTCCAATTATCACCCTTAGGAGGTAAAAAATTTGGAAGAGTAACTGGCAAACATGTTGGTAGAGCTTTTGCAATTGTCTTAGACGGTAAAGTTGTTAGTGCACCTGTTATTCAAACTCAAATTTTTTCAACAGGTCAAATAACCGGGGCTTTTAGTGTTCAAGAAACAAATGATCTAGCTTTAGTTCTTAGATCAGGTGCATTACCTGCACCAATGATTATTTTAGAAGAACGTTCAGTAGGACCAGGGTTGGGTAGTGATTCAATATCATCAGGTAAAATAGCCAGTATAATAGGCTTAATAGCCGTTATGTTTTTTATGTTAATAACTTATGGCGTATTTGGGATATTTGCTAATATTGCTCTATGTTGTAACATTATTTTTATTATAGCTTTATTAAGCATGATTCAAGCAACTCTTACATTACCAGGCATTGCTGGAATAGTTTTAACAATGGGTATGGCGGTAGATGCAAATGTTTTGATTTTTGAACGTATTAAAGAAGAGTTTAATGCCGGAAGAAAAATTGTAGACGCTATTGAAGCTGGTTTTCAAAGAGCTATTTCAACAATTGTTGATGCTAATTTAACAACATTATTTGCCGCTCTTGCGTTGTTTTCATTTGGAAGTGGTCCTATTAAAGGTTTTTCAGTTACTTTGATGATAGGAATAGCCACATCTATGTTTACTGCGATTATTATAACTAAATATCTTGTTTTATTCTATTCAAAGAAAAAAGATATTAATAATATTTTATTTTAAGGCTTAAATATGAAATTATTAAGATTAATTCCAAATAATACAAACTTTGATTTTTTACGTTTTAAAAAAATTGCTTTTATTTTCTCGGCTATAATAATTTCAGGAACTTTTGTAAGTCTACTAATTAATAATTTGAACTATGGTATTGATTTTAAAGGTGGAATATTATTAGAATTAAGAAGTAATAATTCAAATAATGGTAACATTGATGATCTAAGAAATAAAGTTTCCACTTTAAACGCTGGTGAAGTTTCAATACAAAACTTCGGAAAAGAAACAGATTTTTTAGTTAGAATTCAAAAGCAAGATGGTGACCAAAAACAACAAATTGCTATGATTGAAAAAGTTAAATCTGTTACAAATAAAGATTACAATGTAAGAAGATCTGAATTTGTTGGCCCAGTTGTTGGTGATGAGTTAAAAACTGCTGGAATGTTAGCTGTTTCTTTAGCTTTGTTATCAATCATGGTCTATATTTGGTTTAGGTTTGAGTGGCAATTTTCGATTGCTGCAATTATTGCTTTAACTCACGATGTTTTAACTACAGTTGGCTTGTTTTCTATCCTCCAATTAGAGTTTAACTTAGCAACAATCGCAGCTATTTTAACTACTGCTGGATATTCCATAAATGATACTGTGGTTATTTTCGATAGAGTTAGAGAAAATTTAAGAAGATATAAGTCAAAAGACCATTACTTTATTTATAATAAATCTATTAATGAGACCTTATCTAGAACTGTAATAACATCAGTTACTACTCTAATAGCTTTATTTATTATTTTCTTTTTTGGTGGTGCTGTATTATCTGATTTTGCTCTTGCAATGATATGGGGAGTATTAATA
Organism: SAR116 cluster bacterium AG-390-L20; assembly: GCA_003278095.1. Lineage (GTDB taxonomy): Bacteria > Pseudomonadota > Alphaproteobacteria > Puniceispirillales > Marisalimonadaceae > Marisalimonas. Next base: position 174,740 of record QCHB01000002.1, read on the forward strand.
GGAACATTTTCTTCAATTTTTGTTGCTGTTTCGTTATTGACCTTTTTTAATATTAATAAAGGAGATAAAGTAGAGGATCAACCAAATGTTCCAGAATATGAAAGATAATTAAATATAAATTTCTTCTACCCAATTCTTAAATGAGTTTAACGCATTATTAGCTTGTATTTTTTTCTTTTCTCTTCCTTTTAAATGCTTTTTTTTATTCTGAATTGTTTCAGTAACGTTAATATCTGGCATTAGACCAAAATTAATGTTCATAGGTTGAAAGGTTTCTGGATTTGCATTCATTGTAATATGTTTTAATAAAGCCCCATGAGCGGTATTATCTGGTGGGAGTTTGAAATCAATTTTTTTAAAATCATGCGCAGCTACCATGCCTGAAATCAAACCTATTGCCGCTGATTCAACATAGCCTTCAACCCCAGTAATTTGGCCAGCAAAAATAATATTTGGAGATTTTTTTAAACGTAAATATTGATCTAATAATATGGGAGATTTTATAAATGTATTTCTATGAAGTCCTCCAAGCCTTGCAAACTCAGCTTCTTCTAAACCAGGAATTGTTTTAAAAACTTCTTTTTGTGCGCTATGTTTCATTTTAGTTTGAAAACCAACAATGTTAAATAATGTACCAGATTTATTATCTTGCCTTAATTGAACTATAGCATACGGTTCTTCACAACTGTTAGGGTTTGTTAAACCTATAGGTTTCATAGGGCCATAACGCAGTGTTTCGTCACCTCTTCTAATTGTCTCTTCTATTGGCATACAACCTTCAAAAAAGGGGGTGTCTTCAAAATTTTTGAAATTCATTTTAGGAGCTTTTTTAACTTTTTCTATAAATTCATAATATTCCTTTTTTGACAACGGACAATTTATATAATCATCTCCATCACCCTTATCATATCTAGATTGTTTCCAAGCTATAGTCATATTTATTGTATCTTTGTATATGATCGGTGCTATTGCGTCATAAAATGCTAATGAATTTTCAGATGTTTTATTTTTAATATACTTTGTTAAATGACTTGACGTTAATGGACCTGTGCAAACAATTACAATTTGATCATTAAATTCATCAAGATCTTTAACCTCTTTACATATAATGTTGATTTTTGAATTTCTTTTGATAGAATTATTTATTTCTTTTGCAAAATCATCTCTATCTACAGCTAATGCTGATCCTGCTGGTACTTTATTCAAATCAGCCGTTTTCATAATTAAGGAGTCAGACATTCTTAATTCTTCGTGTAAAACTCCTACGGCATTATACTCTTTGTCGTCTGATCTAAAAGAATTAGAACACACTAATTCAGCTAAATATTCGGTATTATGAGCTTCAGTTTTGATATCTGGTCTCATTTCATAAAGGTCAACATAGATTCCTAATTTAGAAATTTGATAAGCAGCCTCACATCCAGCTAAACCACCTCCAACAATATTAATTTTATTTTGATTTTTCATATTATTTTTTATTTGCTAATATTCGTTTTAGGAAAACACCTGTATGACTTTCTTTTACTCTAGCAACTTCTTCAGGAGTGCCTTCAGCAACTACATATCCACCTTTGTCACCTCCTTCAGGTCCTAAGTCAATAATATGGTCTGCTGTCTTAATTACATCAAGATTATGTTCAATCACAATCATTGTATTTCCATTATCTACAAGCTCTTGCATAACTTCTAAAAGCTTTTTTATATCGTGAAAATGTAGACCTGTTGTTGGCTCGTCTAATATGTAGATAGTTCTCCCTGTTCCTTTTCTTGATAACTCTTTAGCAAGTTTTATTCTTTGAGCTTCTCCGCCAGATAGCGTTGTAGATCGTTGACCAATTTTAATATACCCTAAACCAACTCTTTCTAATGTTTCCAATTTTTCATAAATTAACGGTACAGCCTTGAAAAGTTCCGCTCCTTCGGAAACCGTCATATCCAAAACGTCTGAAATAGATTTATCTCTCCACTTTACATCAAGTGTTTCTCTATTATATCTCATCCCTTTACATTGGTCACATTTTACATATACATCAGGTAAAAAATGCATTTCAATTTTTATTACTCCGTCACCTTGACATGCTTCGCATCTTCCCCCTTTTACATTAAATGAAAATCTACCTGGTAAATAACCTCTTGCTTTTGCTTCAGGTAAACCTGCAAACCAATCTCTAATATGGTTAAAAGCTCCAGTGTAAGTGGCGGGGTTTGATCTTGGAGTTCTTCCTATAGGTGATTGATCAATGTCTATGATTTTATCAATTTGTGATATACCATTTATGGATTTATAGGGTGAAGGTATTGAACTATTACCATTTAAGATTTTAGACAAACATTTTTGAAGTGTTTGTATTACCAAAGTAGATTTTCCTCCACCAGAAACACCAGTAACACATGTAAGAATTCCAAGGGGAAACTCTACATCAATATTTTGAAGATTATTACCAGAGGCCCCTCTCAGTATAATATGTTTATTTGGATTAATTTTTCTTCTTTTTTTAGGAACGTCAATTTTTTTAATACCAGATAAATAATTTCCAGTTATGCTATTCTTATTATTTTTTATTTTTTGAGGTGTACCTTCAGCTATAATTGCTCCACCATTGATTCCAGCACCAGGGCCAATGTCTACAACATGATCTGCAATTAAAATAGCCTCTTCATCATGTTCAACAACTATAACAGTATTTCCAAGATCTCTTAATTTTTGTAAGGTATGTAATAATCGTTCATTGTCTCTTTGATGTAATCCTATGCTCGGTTCGTCAAGTACGTATAATACTCCTGACAACCCAGAACCAATTTGACTAGCTAAACGTATCCTTTGACTTTCTCCTCCTGACAAAGTTCCACTATTTCTTGAAATTGATAAATAAGAAAGCCCCACACTCGTTAAAAAACCTAGTCTGTCATTTATTTCTTTTAAAACCTGCTTCGAAATTGCTAATTCTTGTTCATTAAGTACTGAATTTAGATTTAAAAACCATTCTCTTGCATCGTCTATTGTTAATCTCGAAACATCTGCGATATCTTTTTTATTAATTTTAATTGCTAAAGTTTCTAATTTAAGTCTTTTCCCACTACATTTTTCACAATCTTTATCAGATTGAAATCTACCTAGTTCTTCCTTAACCCACTTGCTTTCACTCTCTTTTAGTCTTCTAGCCAAATTTGGAATTACACCCTCAAATGCTTTGTTAGATCTGTAAACTCTAGTTCCATCATTATAGACGATTTCAATTTTTTCTTCACCAGATCCATATAAAAGTTTTTGTTTTATATCATCTGAAAGATCTGAAAATTTACTATCAATATCGAATTTATAATGTTTTGCTAAAGATTGGAGTGTTTGAACGTATAGTTTACTGGTATTTAAAGCCCAAGGGGCAATTGCACCATCTCTTAAAGAAATAGTTTCATCAGGAACTACTAGGTTAACATCAAATGCTACAGCATTACCTAATCCGTCACATTTATCACAAGCACCTGCTGGATTATTAAAAGAGAAAATTCTAGGTTCAATTTCATCAATTGTAAAACCACTCTCAGGACAAGAAAAATTAGATGAATAGATTTCTTTTTTATTTGTATCTACCTCTAACGTGTATAATAAACCGTCTGACAATTGTAATGAAAGTTCAACAGAATCTGCAAGCCTTTGAAGTAAATCTTTATTTTCTTGCTCATTAGTTTTTTTAATTATTAATCTATCAACAACAACCTCAATATCGTGTTTTTTATATCTGTCAAGTGTTGGTAATTCTTCTATATCATAAAATTCATTATTAATTCTAAGTCTTTGAAAACCTTTTTTTCTTAAGTCTATGAATTCTTTTCTATATTCCCCTTTTCTACCTCTTACAATTGGGGAGAGTATATAAATTTTTGTGTTGTCTTCTTTTTTATAAATTTTATCAACCATTTGACTAACAGTTTGGCTTTCTATAGGTAAACCTGTCGCTGGAGAATATGGAATTCCTACCCTTGCCCATAGAAGTCTCATGTAATCATATATTTCTGTTACTGTGCCAACTGTAGACCTTGGATTTTTATTAGTGGATTTTTGTTCAATTGAAATTGCAGGTGACAAGCCTTCAATAGATTCCACATCAGGCTTTTGCATCATTTGTAAAAATTGACGTGCATACGCTGAAAGTGATTCTACGTATCTTCTTTGACCTTCTGCATAAATTGTATCAAAGGCGAGCGAACTTTTACCCGAACCAGAAACTCCCGTCATAACAATTAATTTATTTTTAGGGATATTAATATCAACATTTTTTAAATTATGTTCATTAGCACTTCGAACTTTTAGAAATTGGTTTGGTTCAAGAGTTAAAGTCATTAGATAATCATATCCTCATTAAAAGAAATTTAACTTTCCACTTAGTTAACTTTGAAACCCTAAAAGTCAATGAAAAAGATTAAATTATTGTTTTTTTTAATAGAATACTGTTCTATAATAAACTCTGTTTTTTTATGGAGTTTAAATAATGAGCGGAAGTGTTAATAAAGTCACTTTAGTAGGCAATTTAGGTCGAGATCCTGAAATTAGAGCTATGCAAAATGGTGATAAAATTGTCCAACTTAGCATCGCTACATCTGATAGATGGAAAGATAAAAATTCTGGTGAACAAAGAGAAAGAACTGAATGGCATAGAGTTGTTATTTTTAACGATGCTTTAGGCAAAATTGCAGAACAATACTTAAAAAAAGGAAGTACTGTTTATTTAGAAGGCCAACTTCAAACAAGAAAATGGACTGACCAGCAATCTGGTCAAGATAAGTACACAACCGAGGTTGTTCTTCAAAGATACAGAGGAGAATTAACCTTACTTGGTTCTAGACCAGACAATCAAATTAACAATGATTACAATAAATCTGAAATTGATCAGTTAAGTGAACCTTCTGTTTCCAATATTGCGTCTGATTTAGACGACGAAATACCTTTTTAAAATAAATTCAACACTCATTACAAAATAATACATATTGTTATATATACTAAAAACATATACAATATTTAGTAATCTTTTTTAATAAGAATATTATCCTTGGAGTCTTTTTTTGTCTGAAGAAAACAACAAACCTTCAAATCATTCTTTAATTTCTATTACTGACGAAATGAAAAAATCTTATCTAGATTATGCCATGAGTGTAATAGTTTCTAGAGCTCTGCCGGATGTAAGAGATGGGTTGAAACCTGTTCATAGAAGAATTCTTTATGCTATGATTGAAGGTGGTTATGATTGGTCAAAGCCTTATCGAAAATCTGCAAGAGTTGTAGGTGATGTTATGGGTAATTATCATCCCCATGGTGATACGGCTATTTATGATTCAATGGTAAGAATGGCCCAAGATTTTTCTATGAGATTAATTCTAGTTGACGGTCAAGGTAATTTTGGATCCGTGGATGGAGATCCTCCTGCAGCAATGAGATATACTGAATCTAGGTTGGCCAAATCTTCTGAGAGTTTATTAAGAGATATTGATAAAGATACTATTGACTATATCCCTAATTATGATGAGTCGCAGTCTGAACCTTCTGTTTTACCTGCAGAATTTCCTAATATGTTAGTCAATGGGGCTGGTGGCATAGCAGTAGGTATGGCAACTAACATTCCACCTCACAATCCAGGAGAAGTTGTAAGAGCATGTAAAGCTTTGATAGACAATCCAGAATTAAGTTTAGAGGAATTGATGGAAATAATTCCTGGACCAGATTTTCCTACAGCTGCTCTAATAATGGGCAGGTCGGGTATTAGGGAGGCTTTTAAATCTGGTAGAGGTAGCATAATTATGCGTTCTAGAGCAGAAATTATACAAACTGGTAAAAATGCTGATCGTGAAATGATAGTTATTACTGAAATACCATTTCAAGTTAATAAAGCTCTTGTTTTAGAAAAAATTGGAGAATTGATTAGGGATAAAACGATTGAAGGAATTTCTGATTTAAGGGATGAATCCGATAGAAATGGCATGAGAATTGTTATCGAGATAAAAAGAGATGTCCAAGGGGATGTGGTTTTAAATCAATTGTGGAGGCATACAAGACTGCAAACTAGTTTTCCAGTAAATATGCTCGCTTTAGATCGTGGACAGCCAAAGCAATTAGGACTGATTGAAATCCTAAAAGCATTTATAGATTTCAGGTTTGAAGTTGTAATAAGAAGAACAAAGTTTCTTCTAAATAAAGCAAGAAATAGAGCTCATATTTTAGCTGGGTTAATGGTTGCTATAACAAGTATAGATGAGATAATAGAGCTTATAAAATCGTCTACTGATCCAGAAAGCGCACGTAATCAATTATGTTCAAAAACTTGGCCTGCTAAAGAAGTTGAAGCCTTCATTAATTTAATCGATGACCCAAATCATCAAATAGTTGATAATAATTATACTTTGTCTGTTACTCAAGCTAAGGCAATTTTAGAGTTAAGGTTGCAAAGACTTACAGGTATGGAAAGAGCTAAACTAGAAAAAGAGACCCAGGAATTATCTGAACAAATTAATAAGTATTTAATAATTCTTTCGGATAAAAATAAATTAACTAATCTTATACAAACTGAACTTGATGAAGTTTTAAGCCGAATTGATGATCCTAGACGTACTGAGATTAATGATAGTGCTGTAGACCATGACGATGAAGACCTTATTCAGAAAGAAGACATGGTTGTAACGGTTAGTCATAGAGGTTACATAAAAAGGGTTTCATTATCTACATATAAAGCCCAAAGAAGAGGTGGAAAAGGTAGAGCTGGGATGAAAATGAGAGACGAAGATACAGTAACCTCTCTATTTGTAACAAACACTCATACACCAATATTGTTTTTCACTTCATCAGGTATGGTTTATCAATTAAAATGCTATAAACTACCCGAGTCTGCTCCTCAAGCGCTAGGTAAACCCATGATTAATTTGTTACCTATTGATCAAGACGAAAATATACACACTGTAATGCCTATGCCTGAAGATGAAGAAACTTGGCAAAATTTACAAATTATTTTTGCTACTAAAAATGGAAATATTAGAAGAAATCAACTGAGTGATTTTACTAATATCAGACAAAACGGTAAAATTGCTATGAAGTTAAATGAGGAAGATGAACTGGTTTCAGTAATTCCGTGTGGTGATAAGGACAACATCCTTTTAGCTACCAGATTAGGAAAGGCAATAAGATTTGATGTGCATGATGTTAGGGTTTTTGTAGGTAGAGGCTCGTCAGGAGTAAGAGGAATTAGATTAAAGCCAAACGACTATGTTGTATCAATGTCATTAATACCAAATTTAGAAAATAGATTTATACTGTCCGTTACCGAAAATGGTTTTGGAAAACGTACACCGATTGACGATTACAGGATGACTAATAGAGGGGGGCAAGGTGTAGCTAATATAGAATGTTCAGCGCGAAATGGCCCCGTTGTCGCTTCATACGTAGCTTCTGAAGATGATCAAATAATGTTAGTAACAAATTCAGGTAAATTAATAAGAATACGCGTTCACGGTGGAGAAGGTGATTCAATAAGAGTTGCAGGAAGAAAAACCCAGGGTGTAAGGTTGTTTGATGTTGAAGAAGGTGAAAAAGTAGTGTCAGTTGCATTGTTAAGTGAAAATGAAGATGAACAGGATGAAGAAAATTTAGAAGTTCTAGTTGAAAATAAAAAAGAAGGCAAAGAACTTGAAAGTTAAAATGTTAATCGAGGTTTGTGTTTGAAAAGAATAGCATTATATCCAGGAACTTTCGACCCTGTAACAAATGGTCATTTAGATATTATTCATAGAGCAAGTTCGCTTTGTGAAGTTCTTATAGTAGGTGTTGCAGAAAATATTGGTAAAAATCCTTTTTTTAACATTTCTCAAAGAAAATCTCTTATTGAAGAGGCAGTAAATACTAGTGACATTAAATCTAAAAGGAAACTGGGAGAGATTAAAGTTAAAAGTTTTGACAATCTGCTTATTGATTTTGCCAGATCTAATTCAGTAACTATGATTATAAGAGGCTTAAGAGCTGTGTCAGATTTTGATTATGAGTTTCAAATGGCTGGTATGAACGCTAGGTTAGCAAATGATATTGAAACTGTATTTTTGACCGCTTCAGAGAGACATCAGTTTGTTGCTTCAAAATTTGTAAAAGAAATAGCTCTTTTAGGAGGAGATATTTCTTCTTTTGTTCCGCCTAATGTTGATCAAGCTATTGAAAACAAAAAAAACACTGAAATTAAACTTAAAACTTGATTATAATATTATAATCACATAGTTTCTTTTTATCTTAGGGCGCGTAGCTCAGTTGGTAGAGCAATTGACTTTTAATCAATGGGTCACAGGTTCGAATCCTGTCGCGCTCACCACTTTTCCTAATTTGAAAAGTGGTAACAAATTTAATGACCTAGCTTATAATTCATTGAAAACATTATCTGATTTAAAATATCCTTAACTAAAACGCACCTATTTGGTTCTTAGGGTATACTTATAAGTTAGGTCAGAATTCCTCCCAAAAGCATAAGGGGTCTTGTAAATTTTAAATTTAAATTTTAAAGTATGTAAAATTATTTAACATATAGTGGCTATTTTATGAATAAATCTGAAGTTTTATTTGATCATTTTTGTTTTGCTCAGGCGGCTTTTGAAAGCTCAAGACACGTTTATAGACGAGAACATAGTCCTGGTCAGGTTCGACGGTTATTTAATATTAGTTTTACAGCATTTGAGCTTCGTAGATACATGATGAATTTCTATTTTTCAAAGGGAAGCTTTACTATATCAGAACTTGTAAAGGTTTCTGATTTTAGTCGGCCAACAGTAAGTTCAACAGTTCATGAAGCCTTAAATCTTAAATACTTAGAGAAAATAAAGGGAAACAGAGACTCTCGTAGAAATGACTATCGTCCTACAAAGCCAATGCTTGATGCCTGGCGTAATTATTGTAATGCTCTTTTAGTAAATCCTAAATTTGATCACGCTTTAAGGCTTGCCCAAACAGTTATTTTAACTCGTGAATCAGAAAGCCAATCTTTAAAAAAAAATATGTAAAATTTTTTACTCTATTTTTATTAATTTATGCGGTTTATTTTAAAATTTGATTTTAAAACGGATTATTGCTGTTTATAATTTTTAGGATAATTTTTTGTTAGAATTTAATGCACCAACATTAAAATATTTACCTCACAGACACGGACATATTGCTTATAGAGATACTGGTGTGGGCCCTACTTTATTTCTTCTTCATGGTATGAATGGTAACAGTAAAAGTTGGACTAATTTATTTCATTCATTAAATTCTTCTTATAGATTAATTGCTTGGGATGCTCCTAGTTTTGGAAAGTCTGATGTGTTTGGTGATAGTATAGAAGAATATAAAAATGCGGCTAAAGCTTTAATTAGAACTCTAAAGTTAGAAAATATTATTTTAATTGGACATTCAATGGGTGGCTTAATAGCAACTCAATTAGCTAATGATCATGATGTTTCTATTTCAGGTTTGATTTTATCTTCAACACATTTAGGCTTTGGGCGGCCAAAGGGTGATGTATTAATGGCACGTTACGCGAATAGGATTGAAACATTTAATTCAAAGCAGTCTAATATTGATTATTCCATAGAACGTGCGCAACGTAACACACCTGAGGGCACACCTCGGACGGTTATTGAGTTCCTTGCAAATGTTGCTTTAGGTATTCGTTTAGAAAGTATTCGTGATGGTGGTCGTATGAGCCAAGAAACCGACAATACGACCATTTGTAATAATCTCAAAGTGCCAGTACTTATTCTATCTGGTGCTAAAGATACTGTAATTTCGACTGAAATGCATGCGTCTCTAATCGCAGCCCTTCCAGGAGCAACTGAAGTCGTCTTCCCCAAAGCGGGCCATGCCTCTTATGCTGAATACCCTGACCAATTTATTTTTGAGGTTACAGAGTTTGCTAAAAAAGTGTGGAATTTAAATGGGGCCGTTTTAACTAAAACTAAAATAAATTGAAAGGGAGAAAAATGAATAAATCTTTTTTAAAAGTTGTGACATTTGTTGTAGCTATTTCGTCAGTGATAGGATTTTCATCGAGCTCTGTTTTGTCTGATGATTTAAAAGTCGCTCTAGCTGCAGAACCAACATCGATGGATCCGCATTATCAGAATTTAACTATAAACAACTCATTTGCAACTCAAGTTTACAATGCTCTTGTTCTTCAGGATGTAAATCAAAAATTGTTGCCTGGATTAGCTAAATCTTGGAAACCAATTGATGAACTTACTTGGGAGTTCAAGTTAAGACCTGGTGTAAAGTTTCATAATGGTGCAGCATTTACCTCGGAAGATGTAACAGCTACTATGAAACGTGCCGCAAATGTACCAAATAGTCCCTCTAGTTTTGCTACTTTCATTAAAGGGAAAAAGTTTGAAATTGTTGATGATTTAACTATTAGAATTTCTACAAAGAAACCTAATCCTTTTATTCCTAATGATATGTCTCGAATTGCTATTATAGATTCGGCATTTGTTAATTCTACTACAGAAGACTTTAACACTGGTGTTGCCTCATTTGGGACAGGGCCGTTCAAATTTTCTAAATGGTTACCTGGAGATCTTATCGAAATAAAACGTAACAATGCATATTGGGGTGATAAAGTAAAATGGGATAATATAATCATACGACCAATAAAAGATGGAACTACTAGAACTGCAGCCTTAATCTCAGGTGATGTTGATTTTATTGAACGAGTTCCTCCATCTGATCTACCAAATTTAGAAAAGCGAAAAGGAATATCAGTATTTAAATCAGTTTCTAACCGTTCTCTTTATTTAACACTACATATGACAGATAATCCAAGAAGACCATATACTATGGACAATAATGATAAACCTATTGCATCACCGTTCCAGGATGTTCGTATGCGTAAAGCTGTTTCTTTAGCAATTAATCGACAAGCTATTTCAGATCGTATAATGGATGGACTATCTTCACCAGCTGGTCAATTTTCTCCAAAAGGATATATTGGTTATTCACCTAATTTAAAACCTGATGTTTATAATCCAAAACGTGCGAAAGAATTAATGGCGGAAGCTGGATATTCAGATGGTTTTAAATTAACTATTCATGGCCCAGCTGGTCGATACACTAACGACACTCGTATTCTTGAAGCTATTGCGCAAATGTTATCTAGTATAGGTATTCAAACTAGTGTTGAAACTATGCCGGCGTCTGTTTTCTTTAAACGTTTTGCTCGTGGTGGAGCAAATAAGACCCCTGAGTTTACAGTGGCAATGTCTGGATATGCCAATGGATCAGGAGAGCCTTCCCATCCACTGCGAATATTTATACATACTAAACAGAAAAAGCGTGGATATGGGCCTGGTAATAGGAATGGATACAGTAACGCTGAAGTTGATAAACTTATAGAAGATGGAAGAGCTTCGATGGACGTGTCTAAGGGTGAAAAGAAATTCATAAAAGCTACAGAAATAGCTATGCGTGAGTATGCTTTACTTCCAATTCATCATGTTGTTGCTACTTGGGCAGCACGAGAAGGTATTACTTATGAGCAAGGTGCTCTAGATAGTACATTTTTACACTTCATTCGCTAATAATATTATATTATCGTTGGCCTGTCGCAATATTGTTGCAGGCCAATTAGCGAAAGGAAAAAAAAATATTTAGTTTCATTATTAAGCGTGTAATACAAAGTTTTTTTGTAATACTTTTTATGTCATTAATTGTATTTTTTATGATCAACTTTGTTGGTGACCCTGTTGATATGTTAGTCAATCCTGAGAGTCTGCCAGAAGAAATCGAAAGGGTACGAAAAGATTTTGGCTTAGATCAACCAGCACATATTCAATATTGGAAATTTTTACAAGGTGCAATGAATGGGAATTTAGGTAATTCTTTCATTTTTGGGAGACCTGCACTTGCTCTTATTGTTGAACGTTTTCCAGCAACGCTTGAACTTGCTACATGTGCTTTAATTATAGCTATAATAGTTGGTTTACCATTGGGTATTTTTGCAGGTTTAAAACCTAATAGTTTTGGAACTCGTATTATTATGAGTAGCTCGGTTCTTGGCATATCAATCCCAACTTTTTGGCTTGGGCTTATGATGATTATAGTTTTCTCTGTAATTTTAGGTTGGCTACCAGTTTCCGGTCGTGGAGAAATAGGATCTTTTCTAGGTATTCAAAGTAGTTTATTTACTTATGATGGTTTACTTCATCTCATAATGCCTGCAACTAATCTTGCACTATTCAAAATAGCTATGGTGATACGATTAGCAAGAGCTGGAACTGAAGAGGTTATGAGTTTTGATTTTATAAAATTTGCTCGTGCAAGAGGGTTGCCTTCTAAAAGAATTGTTCGTTTTCATCTTCTTCCTAATATCCTCATACCTATAGTTACTGTTTTAGCGATTGAGTTTGGAACTCTTATAGCCTTTGCAACAGTTACAGAGACTATTTTTGCATGGCCTGGTCTAGGTAAACTAGTTATTGATGCAATTATAAATCTTGATCGCCCAATAGTTGTAGCATACTTGATGTTTGTTGTTACTTTGTTCCTAATTTTAAACTTGATTGTGGATATAATGTACGCATTTCTTGACCCCCGTGTACGTGTAAAAGGAGAAGATCAATGAGCGAAATAAAGCTTATATCTGAAAACAAAATTAATATAGGAACAAACTCCAAAATTTTATTAAGAAAATTTACTAGGCCTTCTACTTTAATTTCTCTTGGTTTACTTTTTTTAATAATATTTTGTGCGTTATTTGCCTCTATTTTAGCACCAACCAACCCATATGATTTAAAGGTTGTAAGTATTTTAGATTCTCGTCTCTCCCCAGGAGATAAAATGTTAAATGGAACTGTGGCTTGGTTAGGGACTGATGGAGCTGGTCGAGATGTGCTAAGTGCAATTATTTTTGGACTTCGTACTAGTTTAGTTGTAGCTATTAGTAGTGCAGTTATAGCGTTAATTGTAGGTCTATTTGTTGGACTAATTGCGGGATTTTATGGAGGTAAAATTGATGCATTTTTAATGCGCATTGTAGATATACAATTATCATTTCCTGCAATTTTAGTCGCATTAGTGTTATTGGCCTTGTTAGGTAAGGGAATTGATAAGGTTATTATTGCATTAGCAATAGTACAATGGGCGATATATGCGCGAACAGTTCGAGCTGCTGCTATAGTTGAACGAAATAAAGAGTATATACAAGCAGCATCTTGTTTAGGCTTAAGTAATTCTCTTATCATTTGGAAACATCTTTTACCCAATAGCATTTCACCATTAATTGTTTTAGCTACCTTGCAAACAGCTCATTCAATATCTATAGAAGCAACACTAAGTTTTTTGGGTGTTGGAGTGCCAATTACAGAGCCATCACTTGGCTCATTGATTTCAAATGGCTTTGATTTTATTTTGTCTGGTGCTTATTGGATTACTTTTTTCCCAGGCCTTATGTTGTTAGCTACTGTAGCTGCAATTAATATTTTTGGAGATCAATTAAGAATTATATTAAATCCTAGGGTTAATAGATGAGACTTCTTAACGTTTACAAGATACTTTTGAAAAAGATTTACCTAAACTTTGGATTAAAAAATAGTGATTAAAAATTTACTAGAGATTTATAATCTCAATATAAGATTTATGTCAGATCAAGAAACAGTAAATGCAGTTCGTGATGTTTCAATTACCCTTAGGTCTGGTGAAGTTCTAGGTGTCGTTGGTGAAAGTGGTGCTGGAAAATCTACTATTGGTAATGCAATTGTAAATTTACTAGACTTTCCTGGTGAGATTGTAAAAGGAAAAGTTATATTTGAAGGTCAAAATCTTGTGGGCATGGATGATAAAACTATGCGTACTATTCGCGGAAAAAAAATAGGAATGATATTTCAAGATCCTCAAACCTCTCTAAATCCAATAATGACCATAGGCAATCAATTAATTGAGACAATTAAATTTACAAAAGAAATTGATTATGTATCAGCTTACAATGAAGCAATAGAACTTTTGGAGTCTGTAGATATTGATAACCCAAAACTTCGAATGAAATCTTATCCTCATCAATTTTCAGGTGGAATGCGTCAAAGAGTAGTAATAGCTTTATCTCTTGCAGGTAATCCAGATTTAATAATTGCAGATGAGCCAACAACTGCGCTTGATGTTTCAGTTCAATCACAAATCCTTGAATTAATAAAATCACTTTGTAAGAAAAGAGATTTGGGAGTTATTATCATAACTCACGACATTGGTGTTATTGCAAATATTGCTGACAGAGTAACTGTTATGTATAATGGGTCTATTGTTGAAACTGGTAAAGTTCGTCAAGTACTATTAAACCCTAAACATGATTATACAAAAAGTTTAATTGCAGCGGTGCCACGCAGTGATATTAAATTGAAACGATTTGAATCAATAGACTTTATAGAAGGTAATACCCACAGAAATAAACGTATTAATCTTGATAATCATTGGTTAGGTGAAAAACTTAATCAAAAAAAATCTGCAAAAGCAATTTCTGTTTTTGAGTTAAATAAAGAATTTATATTAAAAAAAGCTTTCTTTCTTAAAAACAGAGTTAATCTCAAAGCCGTTAACAATGTGTCCTTTGAAATTAATAAAGGTGAAAGCTTTGGTATTGTTGGCGAGTCGGGTTCAGGAAAAAGTACAATTGCACGTCTTATTGCAGGTCTTATTAAAGTAGATACTGGAAGCATCAAGATTTTTGATCAAGAAGTTGTAAACAATAAAAATAAAAAAGAAATAATTAACGCTCAACGTGACGTTCAAATGATATTTCAAGACCCTTATTCCTCTCTTAACCCAAGAATGAGAGTGCAAGATATTATAGCTGAACCCATAAAATTTTATAAAACTGCATCAAATTATAATGAAATAAGAGAAATTGTAAGTGATCTTTTAAATCATGTTGGTATAAATGATAATGCTTTGCTAAAATATCCTAGTCAATTTTCAGGTGGGCAAAGACAGCGTATATCTATTGCGAGAGCACTCGCATCAAGACCAAAAATTTTAATTTGTGACGAGCCAACGTCATCTTTAGATGTATCTGTTCAAGCACATGTTTTAAATCTTCTTAAAGATCTTCAAGATGAGTTAGGTCTAACGATATTGTTCATCTCTCATGATTTGCCCGTCATACGTCATATGTGCGACAGAGTTGCTGTAATGAGAAAAGGAAAAATTTGTGAAATTAATACTACTGATAGTATATTTGAAAAGCCCAAACATTCTTACACGAAAGAACTGTTAAGCCTAATACCCAAAATAGAATCTATAAATTAGTTTTTTGACTGATAAAAAGTAATTAAAATGATAGGTCATAACCAAAATATTAAAATCTTAATTTTATTCATTGAAAACTTAATTTAAAAATGTTTAATGTAACTATATGAGTTCTTCCGATATTAATCGTAAAATAGCAGTGATATTTGCCGCTGACGTAGTTGGCTATAGTAAACATATGGAAAAAGACGAAGATGCCACGTTGTCTAGTCTCAATGCCTGTAATAAAATTATAGAACCTCTGATAAAAAAACAAAAAGGCCGTATATTTAACACAGGAGGAGACTCTGTATTTGCTGAGTTTCCAAGTGCTGTTGCTGCCGTTAATACAGCTGTAGAGTTCCAAAAACATATTAAAGATCGTAATGAAAAAGAAACAACAGACATTAAACTAGAATACCGTATAGGTATTAATATGGGAGATGTGATAAAGCAGGGTGATAAGAACCTGATGGGTGATGGTGTTAACATTGCAGCCAGATTAGAAGCTTTAGCACAACCAAATGGAATAACAATATCCAAGAATGTCTATGATCTTGTTACTAATAAGACGAAGTATGAGTTTAATGATCTAGGCATACAAAAGGTCAAACAAAACCAGTTTCATGCTTATGATCTTCTTTTAGATCCTTCACAAAAGAGAAAGCTTAAGACACAATCATCAAACACTAAACTAATAGCGATGATTGGAGGAGCTGTAGCTGCCGTTTTCATAGGACTGTTCTTCTCTGGAGTGTTGGATAAAGAAACTAAATTAGACAGCAGTAAGATTGTCATACTGCCATTTAAAAGCTTAAGTGATAATAAAAAAGAAAAATTGTTAGCTCTTGGCATATCACAAGATTTAGGTTCTAAATTAACTAAATCATCTAAATCATTAAATATATTAAATTTAAAAAAAACACCAAAGGACCTTAAAGAAGTTTCTAAATCTACAAATGCCTCTTATTTAGTTGATGGAAACATCATGCAGATTGATAATATGCTGCGGGTAAAAGTAGATCTTATAGATGGTAAGAACATATCAAATGTTTGGTCAGAGACATATGATAGAGATTTAACAGGTAAAAATATATTCAAATTACAAGATGAAATTACTAAACAAATTATAAATGAGTTGGTTGGAGCAGGGGCTGTCTTATCCAAAGATATAAATCAAAAAATTGCTTCCTCCAGTACAGATGATATATCAATTTATGAATGTATTAACTTGGCTAGGAACTCTCAGACTGTTTTAAGTTTAAGACCTAAAGCAATTGAATGTTTAAAAGAATCTGTCAAAAAAGATCCTAATTATGCTGATGCATGGATATGGTTGGCTGAACGAACAAGAAACTTATATGCCTCAGGGAACAAAGACAAAGTAAATGCTTTATTAGAAGATGCTACAGAATATATTAATAAAGCTCTTATAATTGATCCAGAGTCTCCAAAAGGCTTAACAGTCAAAACAATGATTGAATTTCATAAAAAAAATTGGGAAACGATGTTTGTGACAGCTGAAAAAGCCTTCAGTTTAAATGCTGGTGATCCAAGTGTGTTAAGTAATTTAGCGGTAAATGTTGCGTTTGGAGGCGAATGCACTTTAAATGATGTTACTTCGCCAGATGAACAAACTAAAAATATAAATAAAAAGCAATGTCAGTTTCATATAGGTTGTTGGGATATGGGTTTAAAAGCTCATGAATTAGATACTGGTAATCTTGTTGTTATGGACAACTACATGTTGGCAGTATGTTATAACATAGTAAAAGATGGAGCAAATGCGTTAAAAATGATGAGTCCAATGCCTCACAAAAATAGATTTTTCTATGAAATACATTCGGGAGTAGCATCACATTTTAATGACAAGTTTGATATTGCACAAGATCATTTTGATAATGTAAAAAAAGCAATAAAGGGTAATAAGCTTCAAAAAATTTATGATATTTTCAAAAAGTGGAATAATGAACGTCTAAGCTATCCTGTTTACGAAAAAGTCTTGTTAAAATATGGTTTTGAATAATGGTTTAAAGCCTAGATTAACAGGTTCGGACCCTTTAGCAGTCACTATTTTCCTTGTTTTGACTATCGATGTTAATAAAGTAATCTATAAATTAATTTATTCCTAAGTTTCTAAAATTAAAATTTTTTTATTTAGTAATTGCTTGTTAAAATTTATAGAATTGTTGATTTTATTATGAAAACACACACCATTTAACTCTTGAGCTAAAATCAATGTGTCATTTTCATTTTAATATGAAGTTCCTCTAATTTATTTGGTTTTTCAATTTTCTTTTTTAATTCGACTTCTTTATTTAATTCAACCATAAACCTGCCAGTTAAGTTAAGCCAACTTCTAAAAATATGTGTTACAAATGGATCTGAATTATTAAGTATTGTCTTTAGATGTTTTTGGGGAATAACAAAAACTTCTGTTTTGGCTAAAGCATGAGCGGAAAAAAATCGATTTTTATTTTCGAAAAAAAGATTAAATACTCCCAAAGCCTCACCTTTTCCTAATTTTTCTATCTTTATATTATTTCTTTCGAGCATTATTTCTCCAGAATTTATAATATATCCATCTCCAATAATGTCACCCTGATGAAATAAAAATTCCTTCTTTTCAAAAATTCTTTGAGGAAAAATATTGTTTAATCTTCTATTTTGTATATTATTTTCCATAATATTTCATTTTTATTTGTAGGATTTATATCTACGTAACAAAAGTGCAAACATCTTATATATTTTATTGGAAAAGTCAATTTATTGTTATATTTCAATAACTTAGTATCGTTTTGAGATTAAGTCTTTTTCATGAATGTTTACTATATTTTTTTAATTTAAACAAAATCTCTAATAAATATTAGCAAAAATATTATTGGGTAAAATTTCTGCTAATTATATATCTCTTATATTTTAAGGTAAAAAATATTGTAATTTATAATCTTCAATTAATCATTTCTTTTAACTACTTTTTCTTATACAACATGTTTATGCTATTTAACCTTATCACATCATGAAGTCTTTACTATTCGGCTCTATTGGTTCTCTGGTAGAATGTTCAGAAATTCAAAGAAAAGCTTTTAATGAAGCTTTTAAAGAGTTTGGAGTTGACTGGTATTGGAATGTAGCTAACTACATCACAATGTTACAAAAGCCAGGTGGTTTAAATCGTCTGATTAAATATTCAAAAAATGAATTAAATTCAGATGATGTTAAACAAATATATTTATTAAAAATTAAGCATTTCAAATTATTATCGGAAAATAATTTAATGCCAAGAGACGGTGTTTTAGAAGTAATTCAATATGCTTTGAAACATAATATTAAAATTGCTTTTATTACAACCACAAATAAAGATACTCTTGATTTAGTGATTAATAATTTATCAAACTATATTGATTTTTCAAAATTTGACTTAATTACTCATGATGAGCTTGTTGCTAATAGAAAACCTGACCCAGAAATTTATAAATTTGCTTTAAAAAATCTAGGTGTAACTCACTCGAGTTCGATAGCAATTGAGAATACTTTAGAAAGTTGTAATTCTTCAATTAATGCAAAAATACAAACTCTTCTTTACCCAGGTGAATATACTATTTATGGCGAAAATTATTTAATAAGCAGAGATATATTCAAATCCGTAAAATCATTCTTTGAAAAAGGATAAATGTCGTCTAATGGCTGAGATTGAATTAATTAATGTGTCGAAAAGTTGGGGTGATTTCAATGCTGTAATAGATTTTAATTTAATAATTAAAGACAAAGAGTTCTTAGTGTTATTAGGTCCTTCTGGATGTGGTAAAACTACTACAATGAGAATGATAGCTGGATTAGAGGATCTAACAGATGGAATAATCAAAATTGATAATAAAATTGTAAATGAATTAGAACCTAAAGACAGGGATATTTCTATGGTATTTCAATCATACGGTTTATATCCAAATATGACTGTTTACGAAAATGTTAGATTCCCTCTAAAAATAAGAAGAGTACCTAAAGAAAACCATAATAATTTAGTTATGGAAGCTATCAATTTAGTTGAATTAAATGATTTTTGTCATAGGAAACCGTCTGAACTATCTGGAGGACAAAAACAGAGAGTTGCATTAGCAAGAGCTTTAGTAAGAAAACCTAATGTTTTTTTAATGGATGAACCATTATCTAACCTTGATGCTAAATTGAGAGTTTCGACTAGAGGTCAGATTAAACACCTACAAAACCAGCTTCAAATAACCACAATTTACGTTACTCATGATCAAATTGAAGCAATGACTTTAGCTGATAGGGTTGTTGTTATGAATAAGGGTATTATTCAACAAATAGGTAAACCAAAACAAATTTATGACAAGCCGATAAATACATTTGTTGCTTCGTTTATAGGTAATCCACCTATGAATTTAATCAATGGTAATATCAAGGATAATGATTTTATTGCAAAAGATATAAAAATTGAAAATTTTAATCATAAAAATGGAAAATATAAACTTGGATTTCGTGCAGAAGATGGTAAAATAATTAAAAGTATTTCTGGAAATATTAAAGGTCCAATTTTTTCAATAGAGCTTTTAGGTGATGCGACTATGGTAACAGTGAAAATAGAAGAAAATTTTATTTCAGTAAAAATGAGTAATACTTTTAATGCATCTTTAGGAGATGTTGTTAGTATATCAATTTTGTCTTCAAAGTGTCAGATTTTTGATGATAAAACTGGTGTTAATTTAAGTTAATCAAGGAGAAAATATGAGACTATTTTTAATCAAAATTTTATCTTCAATTATTTTTTTGACATCTACAAGCGCATTTGCATGTAGTATTTCTGCTAGAGTTAGTATTGTTGGAAACGAATTTCCTGCAATTCAAACGGTTGGATCGGGTGCAAAAGAATGTAAGGGAGCTAAAGTATCAGCAAATTTAACTGCAGATCATCAAAAAATTAATGTTGCTGGTATGAGTAGTGAGCCAGCTGAATACACCTCAGCTATTGTAGCCAATACTTCAATTGTTGCATTGCTTAACGAAGACCTTATAAGGCCGTTAGACAGTTTAGTTAAAAAACATGGTAAAGGTTTGAAAAAAAATCAACTTATTACTATTGATGGTAAAATAATGGCAGTAGCATTTATGGCTAATGCACAACATCTTGTTTATAGAAAAGATATTTTAAAAAAACTAAATATTGACGTTCCTAAGACGTATGAAGAAATGTTGTTTGCAGCAAAAAAAATCAGAGATGCTGGTCTTGTAAAAAATCCTGTTGGTGGAGCTTATAAAGCAGGCTGGAATTTAGCTCAAGAATTTAATAATATGTTTATAGGTTATGGTGGATCACATTTTAAAGGCAACACTGCAGAACCAAATGTAAATTCTGAATCTGGTGTAAAAGCTCTTGAAATGATGAAAGCTTTGTCAGGTTATATGAATCCAGATTTTCTAACCCATGATAGTAATGCTACAAATGCCGAGTTTAGAGCTGGAAACGTTGCTATTATGAATATGTGGGGTAGTAGAGCTGCCACTTTAGTAGATGTTGATGGTGTTAGTGATGAAGTTAAAAATGGCATGGACATAGCTGGACCTATGACAGTTGGAGGAGGGAAAATTCCAGCTTCAACATTGTTTTGGGATGGTTGGACTGTAGCTAAAAAAATAAGTGACAAAGAAGCTGAAGCTACTTTCATTGCAATGACTAATGCTATTAGACCTTCAATAATGGATAATGATGACATAAGAAAGCAAGCTGTATGGTTAATTGATGGTTATAAGCCAACAGAAGCAGCTAAAGGTGTTTTTGCAGCAGCAAAAATGAGTACTACACCTTATCCAATGTTACCATATGCAGGTTTAATGCATTCAGCAATTGGAAAAGAAATATCTGATTTTATGCAAGGTAAAGAAACAGCAAAAAAGACTTTGTCTGACATAGAAGATGCTTACAGAGCTTCTGCAAAAGAAAAAGGGTTTTTATAAAAAGGCGACTATAGAGTTTATTGCTCTCTAGTTTTAAAAGATGAAACACAAAACTTTCTTTTGGTTTATACTTCCAACATTCTTGGCAATGTTTTTCTTTATAACATTGCCAATTATTTCTGTTACAATTCAATCTTTGCACACCCCTCATGAAAATGTTCTAGTAACTGTAGAAAACTGCGATCCTTTTGGTTGTAAAAAGGCTACATCTATAAATCATGAGGCCACTCAAAATTTAAAAAAAAATAACCCGTTAGGGAAATATGTTGGTTTAGATATCTATTTTGATAGGGGGCATTTAGCAATTGAACAGGTCAAAAATTTATGGTCAAAGACAAATAATTTTTTTGAATTTTTAAAATTAACTGCTGATTTACCATTTTATAAAGCCTTATTTTTTACTTTGACTTTCACATTCACAGTTACACCAATAATGCTTGTTCTCGGACTATTAATTGCCTTAGGAGTGAATTCATTTAATCAAAAATTAAAAGGACTAATTATTTTCTTTTCTCTTCTACCAATGATAGTTACGCCATTAATAGGTTCGATAATATTATTTTGGATGATAGATAGTAGAGGAATTGTAGGAAACTTTTTACAAATATTATTTGAAGACCCAGGTTTGTCTCTTAAAGCATCTACATTCTTAACTTGGATAATGTTAATAGTTTACGGGGTATGGCATGCAATTCCTTTTTCATTCATTGTTTTTTATGCAGGATTACAGACCCTTCCAAAAGATCAAATAGAATCAGCACAAATTGATGGTGCAAATACTTTCCAACAAACCATACACATAATAATACCGCACATAATGCCACTAATTACGTTTGTAACATTAATGCAGCTAATGGATAATTTCAGAGTATTTGAACCAATTGTAGGGTTTAATGCAGAAGCTCACGCAACCTCATTGAGTTGGATTATTTTTAATGATCTAGGAGGTGAAACAAGACAGTTATCTGCTGCAGCAACATCTTCTATACTAACTATTTTTGGTATTATAATCTTACTTTTACCTGTTTTAATAAAAACATGGAAAGAATTTGAGTTTAAAAAATGATTTTTAATTTTAACAAAATTACTAAAAATAATCCCTTTACGGCAATAACAATTTACTTTCTAATATTTTTATGGGTTTTTGTGGCGGCATTTCCTTTTATTTGGACTTTTTGGGGATCTTTCAAAGTTGAATTAGATTTTTTTTCGATATCAAATTGGACTAATGCTATTACAGGAAAAAATACAGAACAAACTTATGGTTCTCCTTTCACTTTTATTGGTTATCATGGTGCATGGGTTCAAGAAGAATTTTGGAAAGCTTTTATAAACACATCTTTAGTCTGTTTTTTTGTTGTGATTACTTCACTGACAATAGGTACTCTTGGCGCATACGCACTTTCACGATCAAATTTTAAATATACATTTTGGCTTTTAATAATGGCGCTTATTTTTAGGGCAATGCCTCCAATCACTCTTGTTGCTGGTTATCTTCCGCCTTTTTTTGAATGGAATCTATGGGGCACTTTACCAACAACAATCATAGTATTAGTTTCAATAAATCAACCATTTACTTTGTGGATGTTACACTCGTTCTTTCAAAATATACCGAAGGAACTTGATGAGAGTGCTAAAGTCGATGGTTGTTCACAATACCAAGCATTTGGCCATGTAATTGTACCTGTCATGTGGCCAGGAATAATTACTACTGGATTATTTAGTTTTTTGTTAGCTTATAACGATTTCGCAGTTACTTCTATGCTTTTATCAGATGAAAATAGGACAATGATACCAAAGATAGCTGCTTTCTTAGGTACAACTTATACTGAAGGAAATGTTATGTTCGCAGTTGCAGCTGTCGTTTCTGCTACTGTACCACTTTTCATATTAATAATGTTTTTTCAAACTAAATTAGTAAGTGGTTTAACTCAAGGTGCTGTGAAGGGTTAGGAGTGTTAATTATAAATGAAAGATAAAATAATAGAGCAATCAACTCTCACTTCTTGTAATGATTTATCTAAAACAAAAATTACTAGAGAAATTATTGAGAAAATGGTTATTGCACTTAATGACCATAGAATAGATGATATTGGAGAGTTTTTCTCTAATAATTTAAACTGGTTTGGGAATTATGGTTGTGGAACTAAATTAGGTTTAAAAGAATTTCAAGAAAATTGGCAAGTGCCATTTCAAAAAGCTTTTTCAGAAAAGGTTTGTGTAGACGAGGCAAGACTGTTTGAAGGAGATTGGGGTGCTGCTTTTGGTAGGCAAGAAGCAGTGCATAGCGGAACATTTATGGGTATAAGCCCAACAAATAAAAAAGTTAACATAAGGTATATGGATTTTTGGCAAACCAAAGATAATAAAATTATTAATAATTGGGTGATGGTAGATTTTCCAGACGTGTTGAGACAATTAGGGGTTGATATTTTTAAAGGAGAAGGTTGGGAAAAATTTGATAGTAAAAAAAATTTAATTAATCAATATTCACTTGATCATTATGAAATTGAAGATTTTATATACAGAATTACAGAAGAAATTTGGGAAAATAAAAAAGTTGAAAATATCAGAAACTATTACTCATCAGATGTAATTGTAAGATCACCAAGTATTACAACATACGATTGTGATAGTGTAGTTCAAGCAACTTACAAAACACTTGAGCAATTCCCAGACAGACAGTTAATTGGTGAGGATGTCATTTCGTTTGGATCTATAAAAAGTACTTATCTTAGTTCTCATAGGATCTTATCTACAGGAACTCATTTAGGCGACGGATTTTATGGCAAAGCGACAGGTAAGAAAGTTATATATAGGGTCATAGCTGATTGTTTGGTTGTTAACAATAAAATCATAGAAGAATGGATAATTAGAGATGAAGCAAGTATTTTAAATCAATTAGGCTTTAAAGTAAGTGAATTTGTTGAACAACGAATTAGTGATGGAACTTTTAAAAAAAATGATCTTGAAACTACAAAAAATTCATTTATCAAAAAAAATATAATGAATGATTGTGAAAACATTTACGCAAAAACATATAAAGATTCAATTATAAATCTTATAGAAGATAAATTTTCATTTGAGAAAAAAGTATATGAGCGTTCAGCACAGTTATACTGGTTTGGTGGAGAATTAATCAATATTGTTGAAAATATATATGAAAAATGGAACTTGTTTCTTTCATGCTTTAAAATTTTAAAATGTGAAGTTTCAAATAGTATAGCTTTAGATCAAAATAATATGAGGCCAAGGGCAGCATTGAGATGGAGGTTAATGTGCTTGCACAACTCTAATGGTTTTTTTGGCTTGCCAACTAACAAAGAAATTGAAATTTATGGTATTTCTCACGCCGAGTTCGGTAAACAAGGGATTGTAAGAGAGTTTATTTTAATAGATGAAATTTCAATTTGGAAACAATTATTGCTTTAATATTGATAGGAAGATTATGAACGAATTAAATATAAATAATAGGTTAGTTAGATATGGAGAATTGATACCATGTAAAACTGCTTTTATAGACACGCATACACCAGGCTCAGATCAAAAAGAAAATTTTACTATTATTGGTTCTGGTGTTTCAGAAAATCCAGAACAACATGTTCATATAAGTATACCTCATGGCTTTAATATTGGGGCAGCTGGACAACCACCAAAATGTAATAATTCTCTTCATAGTCATCGTACTGCAGAAGTCTTTTTTGTTTTGTCTGGTAGGTGGAGGTTTTTTTGGGGGCGTTATGGTAATGCTGGAGAAGTAATTCTTGAAAAAGGTGATATTTTTAATATTCCGACGGGTATTTTTAGAGGATTTGAGAACATTGGAGAAAGTTACGGGATGCTAATGGCTATATTAGGAGGCGATGATGCAGGTGGTGGTGTGATATGGGCACCTGAAGTACTTTCAGAAGCAAAGAAACATGGTTTAATATTATCAGAAAAGGGTAAAATTTATGACACACTTAAAGATCAACAAATACCTAACGATGAAAATGAAATGAAACCTCTTAAAGATGAGGAATTGAAAAATTTTCCAGAATACTCAACTAGTGAGGTTGTTCCTTATTATGTCGCGAGGTATTTAGATTTATATTCTTTATCATTTGAAACTCCATGTAAAGTAATTGGTGAAAAAGGAAAAATTTATGATAAACCAGGATTTGAAGTCGAATTTATTTCAGACAAGTCTAAAAAAGACTATGGAATATATACTAAAGACGTTGTTTTTATGCCAGTTTATGGATATTGGAGAATAAAGTTTGAAATTTTTGACATAATTTTAAATCCAGGTGATACTTTTTCACTTCCTAAAAATAATGAATATATATTAGAGCCAATAAAACCAGGGATTGCTTCAATTTATAAAGTTATTCCAACGGACGATAAGCCTGGTTCTACTCAAAGGAAATTATATTAAATGGCCATCTTAACAACACATGTAGGTTCTCTTCCAAGACCTAAGATAGTTTCTGATTTACTTTTCAAAAGAGAAAAGGAAGAGGAGTATAATCTTCAATATTTTGAAGAGGTAATATCAAATAGTGTAGAAGAAGTAGTAAAAAAACAATTAGATGTTGGTGTTGATATAATTTCAGACGGTGAAATGTCTAAAATATCCTATGCAACTTATGTAAAAGATAGGTATAATGGTTTTGCAGGTGATAGCGAGAGAAATCCACCACAAGATTTAGAAAAGTTTCCAAATTATATGAAAAAAATTGCGGATAGTGGAGGCACACCGACATATTCTCGCCCTTGTTGCGTAGCAGAAATATCTTCAAAAAAAAATAATGATTTAACTAATGATATTAAAAATATTTTGAACGCATCAAAAAAGTTTAATCATAATAAAATTTTTATGAACGCAGCCTCTCCTGGAGTGATATCACTATTTCTTAGTAATTCTTATTATTCAAATAGAAATGAATATTTAGATGCAATTGCATCAGCTATGCAAGATGAATATGAGACAATTGTTAATTCTGGAATCAAACTACAGTTAGATTGCCCAGATTTAGCTTTATCTAGACATATGACTTTTAAAACTGAGACTGATAAAGATTTTGTAAAAATTGCTTATGAAAATATGGAAATCCTCAATCAAAGCCTTGAAAACATTCCATCACAAATGTTGAGGCTCCATGTTTGTTGGGGAAATTATGAGGGTCCACATATACATGATATATCTATTGAAGAGATTTTTGATGTTTTGATGTCATTTAAGGGTAATTATTTACTTTTTGAATCTTCAAATCCAAGACATCAACATGAGTGGGAAATTTTTGAGAAGTTAAAAAATAAAATACCTGAAAACAAAATACTCATTCCTGGAGTTCTCGATACTACTAGTAATTTTGTTGAACATAGTTCTCTAGTAAGACAAAGAATTGAAAAGTTTGTCAATATTGTTGGAAAAGATAGAGTGATAGCTGGAACAGATTGTGGATTTGGAACGTTTGCTGGTTTTGGAAACGTAGATCCAGATATCGCTTATTTAAAGCTACAATCTTTAGTTGAAGGTGCAAGTAGAGTTAAATAAAAATTTTACGGGTTTAAAATAATTGAATTTCCAATCTGAAAAACAATTAATTCTCAATTTTTATGATGCTATAGGTAATAGTAAAATTGAAGAAATACCAAAAGTATTATCTAATTATTGTTCAGAAGATTTATTGTGGCGTGGTTTTCATCCTTTTAATGAAATTATTGGATTAGATAATTTATATTCACTATTCTGGAAACCATTTAAAAAAAGTTTTTTTAATTCTCAAAGAAGGATGGATATCTTTTTAGCTGGATATAATACAATATCTGGTAATGAAGGTGTTTGGGTTGTCTCAATGGGACATTTAATGAGCTTGTTTGATAATCCTTGGATTGGCATCAAAGATACAAAAAAAATTGCAATATTACGTTACTGTGAATTTAGTAAAATACAAAATGGTAAAATTACTGAAGTAGCGATGTTCTTTGATATACCTCATCTAATGCTTCAAGCGGGAATAAAACCTTTCCCAAGTGAAACTGGTATTAGTTTGGTTCAACCAGGCCCTTTAACACATGATGGTTTAATGTTTAACGAACAAGATCCTAATGAAGGAAATAAGACATTAGAAATAATCGAAAATATGATTAATGACGTGAAAGTTTGGACAAGTACGAGTAGATCTTCATTAATTGATGAGCTAAAAAAAAGTTGGAACGATAATATGATTTGGTGGGGACCAACAGGAATTGGTTCAACATACACAATCGAAAGATATGCAGACCAACATGCAGGACCTTTTAGAGAAACTTTTAAAGATAGAAAATTTAACGGTCATCTTTGTCGAGTGTCAGAAGGCAATTATGGTGGGTTTTTTGGTTGGCCTAATTTAACTTTAACACCCAAAAAAAAGTTTATGGGAATTAAAACTGCTCCAAAAACATCTGAAATGAGAGTGATAGATATGTATCGTAGGGAAGGTGAAAAATTAATTGAAAATTGGGTATTTATAGACTTGTTACATTTTTTGAAAATTTTAGGAATAGATATACTTAAGAACTTAAAGTAAATTTTTGTTTATTTAAAATACAGGGGTAAATGTATTTATAACCTCTTTAAACCCTTTTACTTTTATTTCATCATATTTTTTACAATTAATTTCATTTATTATTAGAGATTTTGTTTTTTCTGAAATTAAAATTTGTCCTATTGGAGATTTGCTTTCTAACCTTGAAGCAAGGTTTACAGTTCCACCTATAACAGTGTAGTCTAAACGTTTTTCACTTCCAAAATTTCCTACTGTGCACTCACCAGAATTAATTCCTACTCTAATATTTAGGGGATTTAAAAGATTGAAATCATTCATAAAAACTTTTGATAATTTTTTCATAGTATTTTGCATTTCTATTGCCATTTTTACACAATTTATAGCGTCCTGATTTTTGCCAGCAGTTTGAGGATCTCCAAAAAAAATCATCACAGAGTCGCCAATATACTTGTCAATAGTACCACCATATTTCAGTGCTATCTCCGACATTTTCGTCAAGTATAAATTTAACATTTCAGTTAGTGGGGCTGAGTCCATATTGTCAGAAATTGATGTAAAGGAAACTATGTCAGAAAAAAAAACAGTAAGAAACTTTCTTTCACTTTCAATCAAAACCTTTTTCTCGCCAGAAAATATAGAACTAAATAATTGAGGCGAAAGATATTTTGAAAGTTGACTAGCTATTCCTTCAATTTCTCTACTTTTTTCCTTAGCTATTTCTTCTGCATTTTTGGCTATTTGTTTTTGCTTATCAATTTCAGAAGCTAAATTACGACGTAATTTTGATTCAAGTTGTAATTTTGCAACTTGCATCTTAAGACTTCTAATTTCATTACTTTGGCTGTTTTCCATTTTTAGTTAACAAATATCAATTAATGTAAAAAATTTAGTTTTATTAGGTATCGAAAGGATTGACTAGTTTTTGATTTGTGATTTTCTCTGAAGAAACATATCTTTGCATTTCACTTGGCATAGTTACAATAACATCGTTTAAACCCACTTTTTCTAGCACGTCTATTATAGATTGTTCGTCTTCAGCATACCAATGACAGAAAAAGAAGTCGTCTTTTCCCATCCAATGCTGTAAAGTCTCAGCCTTTTCGGTTTTTAATCCAGCGAAGAATTCTTTATCAGTCATTTCTCCTTGCTGTTTAATTACGTCTTTAATTGTGTCTGGATTAGACCAAGTATGTGTGCAGATATAATGTTTTTTCCCCATTAATCACCTCCAAAAAAAATGTGATAATTAAGAATATTAAAAAAAAATATATCTATCAACATTAATAAATAAATAATAAGTTGTAATAATAAAATATTAATTAAACTTATATTTTAATTTTTAATTACGGATCCTTCTTGAATTGAAACCTTTGCCATTGCTTGTTCACTTAAACCTTGCATTGCTTTCATAGTTTCTATTTTTTTACCAGCTATATTTATATTTTCAAAAACTTCTATTATGAAGCCATTATTATCACCAGTTTTAAATAACATTCTTTTATATTTGTCTTCTTCAACATTGGAACCAATAGCCTGAACTACTGCCCACAATGATGGAGCTAATAGAGTGAAATTAATGTTGCGACCGTACAATTAATCCTCCTGAGATTTTTGTTTTGCTGATATATATGTAGCCATATTTTTTGAGGCTAATTGAAAAATATTTTTCCAATCTTCTGCTTCAAATGCTCTATACCAATTAAATGAAGAAAAAGCTCCACTTGCATATATTAAATTTGTTGTAGCAGCAATATCTTCGTCACTCTTAGCCATGACAACACACATAAAATCAAACTCAGGATGATTTAAGTATAAAAATTCAATAAATTTGGCTCCAAATGCTTCAGCCAAAGGTTCAGTAATTTCACGTCTATTTTGGGGTTTATTTAACATAGATGCAGCTGTTTCTTGGGAAGTTTTACCAGTGATAATATATTTTTGCATGTTGATTTAAACCTTATCTAATTAAATGAAATTTGATACTACTTAAAAAATTACAGTAATATCAATTAAATTAATTTTTATGTTTACTTATTAAGCAAATTAAACCTAATATTAGCTTTAAAAATATTTAAGGGGGAGGAAAGTATTAATGGCTTTCAAATATAAAGAGAAGTATGGGAACTACATAAATGGAAAATTTGTAGATCCAATTGATGGAAAATTCTTTGATAATATAACACCAATAAATGGTAAGGTTCTTTGTAAGATTGCGAGGTCAAATGAAAAAGATATAAATTCAGCTTTAGATGCAGCTCACGCAGCAAAAGATGCTTGGGGAATAACAAGTGTTACCGAAAGAAGTAACATTATGATACAAATTGCTCAAATATTAGAAGATAATCTTGCCATGTTAGCCGAGGCTGAGACTTGGGATAACGGAAAAGGCATAAGAGAAACTACTGCTGCTGATTTACCTTTAGGTATTGATCATTTCAGATATTTTGCTGGCGTAATAAGAGCTCAAGAAGGTAGTCTTGCTGAACTTAATAACGATACTGTTTCTTATTTAATTCAAGAACCTTTGGGCGTTGTTGGCCAAATAATACCTTGGAACTTTCCGTTACTAATGGCTATATGGAAGTTAGCGCCTGCTTTAGCAACTGGAAATTGTGTTGTTTTAAAACCTGCAGAACAAACACCTGCGTCAATAATGGTTATGATGGAATTAATTGGTCATTTGTTACCGCCAGGCGTAATTAATATTGTTAATGGCTACGGTTTAGAGGCTGGAAAGCCATTGGCTTCAAGTACCAGGATAGCAAAAATAGCATTTACTGGTGAGACAACAACTGGAAGAATGATACTTCAATATGCAAGTCAGAATTTAATTCCTAGTACTTTAGAACTAGGTGGAAAGTCTCCAAATATTTTCTTTAAGGATATTGCTGAAGCAGATGATGACTTTTTTGATAAGTGTATTGAAGGTTTTGTTATGTTTGCTCTTAATCAAGGAGAAGTTTGTACTTGCCCTAGTAGAGCATTAATACATGAAGATATTTATGATAAATTTATTGAAAGATGTATTGAAAGGACAAAAGCAATAACTCAAGGAGATCCTCTTGATTCAAATACTATGATGGGTGCAATGGCTTCTGCTGAGCAGTATGAAAAAGTAAAGTCATACTTAGACCTTGGAAAAAAA
This sequence comes from SAR116 cluster bacterium AG-390-L20, assembly GCA_003278095.1. Lineage (GTDB taxonomy): Bacteria > Pseudomonadota > Alphaproteobacteria > Puniceispirillales > Marisalimonadaceae > Marisalimonas. Next base: position 205,653 of record QCHB01000002.1, read on the forward strand.
GAGGGAGCAGAAGTTCTTGTTGGAGGTGATGTTGCTCAAATGAATGGTGATCTTGCAAATGGATATTATATACAGCCTACAATATTTAAAGGTCATAATAAGATGAGGATATTCCAAGAAGAAATTTTTGGACCTGTTGTTTCTGTTTGTACTTTTAAAACAGATGAAGAGGCATTGGAAATAGCTAATGATACTCTCTATGGCCTTGGAGCGGGCATATGGACAAGAGACCTAAATACATCTTATAGATTTGGACGCGCTATTAAAGCTGGAAGGGTTTGGACAAATTGTTATCATGATTATCCAGCTCATGCTGCTTTTGGTGGTTATAAGCAATCTGGTATAGGTCGTGAAAACCATTTAATGATGTTAAGTCATTATCAGCAAACTAAGAATTTACTGGTAAGTTACAGCCCAAAAAAGCTAGGTTTCTTTTAATTCAATTTAGAGGGCGCATGTTGCGCCCTTTTCCTTTTAGGAGTTTAAACAATGCTAGATCAGGTTGAAGCAACTCAAGAAGCTTTAAATTTAATTGAAGAAATAAAAAAAGACTATGGTGAAGTTTTGTTTCATCAATCTGGTGGATGTTGTGACGGCTCTGCACCTATGTGCTTCCAAAAAGGTGATTTCTTGATAGCTGATCATGATGTGCAGATGGGTGAGATCGGTGGTGTTCCTTTTTATATAGGCGGACTTCAGTTTGAGGCTTGGAAGCACACAAAATTAATAATAGATGTCGTTGATGGACAGGGTGGAATGTTTTCATTGGATAATGGTAGAGGAAAAAGGTTTATTACTAGATCCGAAATGTGTGCAGTTTAGCATTTACTATTTGTTGATTTAATAATAATTTATTGCAGATAAATCTGTTAAGATTTTGATAATATATTAATAAACAAATGTCCTATCAGCCTCTAATGACAAATTTAATAACGTCTTTGGAAAAACTTTTCTTGCATTAGCGTCTTTAAGATCTTGCTCTGTTACACCCCTGATTTCGCAAGATATTGCTGAAACGTACATTGGTACTTTTGCTTTTTTTAGTACTTCAAAGTGTTCTTTTAAACTGCCAGTCCCTAAACCAACTAAATTATCCAAAACTGGAGGTCTTATCAAACTAACGGCATCTGCATTTAGAAATACAGTAACTTCATGACCTTCTTCAACGGCAGTCCTTGCCAGCATAAAGCCAAGTGATGCCTTGGTTTGGTTGTTTGTACCATTAGTAATGTTAAATAAAATTTTAGCCATTAATCATACTAACTTAAAATTCCATATACATAGATCATTTTATTAGATAATCATGTGTATTTTATTGAGTTGTAAAATTATGATTAAAACTTATACATTTAACTAAATATTATTGGCTCATTACAAATCCACCATTAGGTGAAATTGTCTGTCCGGTAACAAATTTAGCTTCATCAGATGCTAAATAAACTGCAGCCCATGCTATATCGTCAACCTCTCCAAATGTTTTCATAGGTGTGGATGATTTAACAAGCTTTATCACATCTCCTAGGCCACTTGTCATATCAGTATCAATATAACCTGGAGCAATAGCATTAACTCTTATATTTCTAGACGCCAATTCCTTAGCAGTAGCCCTTGTGAAGCCAAGGATTGCTGCTTTAGCAGCAGAATAATGTGGAGAAGATGGACCGCCTGTTGTGCCCAAAACTGATCCCATATTTATTATTGATGCACTTTCTTGATTATTCATTATAGTTAAGGCTTCTCTCGTACAAAAAAAAGTACCATTCAAATGAACTGATATCATTTTGTGCCATTCATCATCTGACATGTTTACAGTCACATCAAAATGAGTGCTAATTTTTTCTGATTTTGAAAATTCTTTAATTTGAAGATTGTTTACTTTTATTCTTTCATCAATTAAGTCTTGTCTGTTTTCAAAACCATTAATGCCTGCATTATTTACCAGAATGTCTAATTGTTTAAAATCTGATTTAACTTTCGTGAACACATCTTTAACACTTTTGGAATTTGATACATCTATATAGTAGGCCGTGCCACCTAATTCTTTAGCTCTTTCAGATGCTTGATTGATGTTAATATCACACAATATGACCACGGCGCCTTCATTAGTAAAATGCTTGGCAATTGAGGCCCCTAGGCCTTTAGCAGCACCTGTAATTAAAGCAATTTTACCTTTTAATCGATCCATATTTGATTCCAACACAAATTTGTTTATGAATAAAGTTTTTTTATGATTTCTTGCTATTTATATAGCAGGGACATATTTTATCATGATGGCAAAAATAGAAAATAATAAAAATAGTAAGTATTTCGAGGATTTTTCAATTGGTGATAAATACTTAATACCATCTAGAACTCAAACTAGTGGTATATTTTCAATGTTTCAGGCGGCGTCAGGAGATAATGATCCAATTCATTATGATTTAGAATATTGCAAAAAAAGGGGACATCCAGAAATGTTAGCTCATGGATTACAAGTCATGATTCAAACTGCAGCAGGTGCTGGAACATTTCCTTCTGAGGTTAGGGATAGTTTAATTGGTTTAATTGAGATTTCAGGAAAAATGTTAAAACCTGTTTATAGAGAAGATACTTTATACCCTGAACTAATAATTTCAAATCTAATTTCTCAAAACACCACAGGGGTTTTAGAAATGAAGGCTGCTATCTATAACCAAAAAAATAATTTAGTTTTTGAGGGATTTCACAAATATCTAATTAAGAAAAAATTAAATAATGTATAAAATTATTAAAAGCACCTATCATATTGTAATATATATTTTTATTATATTCGATTATGCTTTTGCAGATACTTTAAAATGTAATTACAAAAAAAATATTTGTGCCAAGCTAGATAAAGTTGTTGGTATAAAAACTCCTATGATGATAGCGAGTGGAACTATAATTAATGAAAATATTATAGTAACTAACAGGCATGTTGTCGAAGATCATAAGCATTTCGTTATTAAGTTTAATAATGGTGATATAAAAAAAGCGTTCCCATTACCTCATAATTTTCCTGCAGATTTAGCATTGTTATCATTAAAAAAAGAACCTTATCAGCTTAATGAATTACCAAAATCTAATAAAATTGTTGGAAAGATTAGGGTAATAGCTTACGACCAGGGAAGAAATGCAAATCGTATTTATGATCCAGGAAAAGTTATTTCATTTTCTGATTTTAACAAATATCCCCAAGCACGTATACATACCACTGCTAAAAGCTTACCAGGAAACAGTGGCGGTTCAGTGGTTGATGAAAATGGAGAATTAATTGGCATACTTGCTTCTGGTGATGGAAATATTAATGAAGTTATACCAGTTTCCTTAATTAATAAGATTATACAAAACACCCATTTAAAGCATGAAGATGAATTCTATAAAATAGGTAAATATATAAAAACATGCGCGGATAATCTTGAAACTGCATTTAATGTACAAAAAAATTTAGATATAAAAATTGAAAACAATATTGATCATTATTGTTGGAGCTCTAATAATAAACAATTAATTGATCAAGCAGGGCAAACTTTTGGAAGGTTAGGGGATCTTGAAAAAGCAAAAAAATTTCTAGAAAGAAGTATTCTACTTGATCCCCAGAGTCCAAATGCTCTTCTTTCATTGGCAATAACTTATCATATTAGTAGAGATTTAAAGAAAGAAAGGCCTGTAATATTAAAATTGTTGGAGATAACTCCTGAAAATCCACAAGTATTAAGATTGGGTGCCCAAGTTGCTGGAATTTTAAAGGACAAAAAAATGACTAATCAAGTTTTAACTCTTATGGAAAAATACAATAAAGAAGCTTTGCCTCTTGCGAAAAAATTTATTGATAACGCTTTAAAAGCTAATTAATTAAATAATTATCTAAGGGGTCAGGTATCCAACCATACTTAGTTATTTTTTTTCCTTTTTGAATAGCTCTTTTTTTAAGAAAATCATATATTTCATCATTTGTACAATTAGGATTTTTTTCAATATACCTTGAAATTAAAGCAGTTAATCTAGGGGCTGCATAACTTGTACCCCCTGTAAAAGCTTTTACTCCTCTATGATCAAATACTTGTAGGCGTTCTGCAGGCAGTATGAAGTCTACAGAATTTTGTCCGTAATTTGAACCACGTCCCAATCTTCCACTTTTATCTGACGAGGTAACAGCAAGGATGTTTTTCAAATTTAGAGAAGCTGGGTAAATTGGATTTTCATCAATATTAAATCCATTATTGCCTGCAGATACAACAAAGATGACATTCTTGTATTTACTTGCCACTTTCTCAAAACACTCCCAATCTTGTAACTTCTTAGATCCCATTGATAAATTAACTACCCTAATTGAGTTTTCAACAATATGTTCAACTAATTCTTTAAATTTACACATATCTAGAGCTGGAAATCTATATGGTGCAATTGGAGAGTTTGGGGCATCATGAGCTAAAATACTAAATACTGTAGTTCCATGGTGTCTTGGGTAAAAAGGACTTTGTCTAGGATCACTGTCAAAAGGTTTGTTATCATTATCCCAAAAATCAAAACCTAAAATTTGTCTTTCTTTAACAGCAATATTTTTATGAACTATTTTCAAACTATAATTTATACCCGTATCAATTAAAGCAATTATATTCTTGTCATTATTTGATTTTAGTTTAGGTAATTCTGGATTTAACAATTTTGTATTATCTATCTTGTAATCAGAAATATTAATTGAATGTATCTCTTGAGGTATGAAATTTTTATTGTAAATTATTTTCCTTATACTTTGTATATTACAATTTTTATTTGATCTAATTTCTAAAATTGGTCTCTTTGGAACTTTATAAAAAGTAAATATAATCTTTTGGATCTGGTTTGATCTGTACAAAGATCTAATTCGTAAAGCTTTTTGTTCAATTTTATTGGCAAATAATTGTAAATATTTACTTTTTTTTTGTAATTTCCAATTATTCCCAATTTCTTCAAAATTAGATAAAGTTACATTTTTACAAATAATATTATGAATTTCTTTTAATTTTATAAACTCATCACTTTCTGTAGAACTAAAAGATTTGCCAATTAACAACATTGTTGAGAATAAAAACATTATTAGAAAATTAATTTTTTTCATAATTAACTATTTTCTTAAAGAAGGAAGCCCAACACCAGTAGCTTCAAATCCGCCATCTACTGAAAGGACTTGTCCCGTAATATATGAAGCTTTTTCAGATGCTAAAAAATAAATACCATTCGCAATTTCCTGTTCGGTACCATATCTATTAAGTGGAATTGCATCATGATAAGCTTCAATAATATCTTGGGTATGGACTGCCATTGCTAGTTTTGTTTTTACTGGACCTGGTGCAATACAATTTACTCTTATACCAAATTCACCTAATTCAGCAGCCTGTTGTTTAGTTAGTTGAATTACAGCTGCCTTTGAGGTTCCATAAGCTACTCTGAGGGTTGATGCACGTAAACCAGATATAGACGCAATATTAATTATATTTCCTTTTGTTTTTTTTAAATGCGATATTGCTTTTTGTGAGCATAAAAAAACACCATCTAAATTTGTTTTCATAACTTCATTCCATTTCTTGAAATTGGTTTCCTCAATATTACCAAAATCAGCTACACCTGCATTATTAACTAATACATCAATTCTATTATGCCACTTCAATATTTGACTATACATTTTCTCTAATTGATTATCATTTGAAATATCAAAACAAAATGTTTTTAAATTTTCATTTTTGAAAGATAAGTTATCAATCTCTTTCTTATCATTATCAACTATTGCAACTTTATAACCATTCTCATTAAACATAAGAGCTGTAGCTAGCCCAATCCCTCTAGCTGCTCCCGTAACTATGGCTAACTTTGTACTATCTTCGTTCAATGTTTGTATATACTCAACTTATCATATTAGGTTATTAATTGGATTTGATGGCCTATCTTCAAGTTCTGATTTCCATCTAAAAACATTTTTGTATTCATCTTCAAGATCAATTTTTAAGATTTTTGATAAATTAAACATAAAATGTGCTGTTATGTCTGCAATAGTAAATTTTTCTCCGGCAATAAACTTATTCTTTGAAAGATATGGCTCAACCCTACTTAGAAAAATCTTAAACATTTCAATTCCACGAACAACAATTTCAGGCGATTGATTAATTTCGTTCCGCGTGCCCGGAACTACTTTTCCCTTAAAAAAAGATGTTTTATTTCTTACAGAATGTAAGAGAGGTAAAAATCCGTCTAATTCTATTCTTCTGTTCCACATATCAATAATAGCTATCTCCTTACTATTACTCCCAAATAAATTTGGATTTTCAAATTTATCTTCTAAATAACGACAAATTGATATTGTTTCAGAAATAATTGTACCATCTTCTAATTCCAAAAATGGAACACAATTAAACGGGTTCATTGTATTATATGGTTCTTTAAATATTTCATCTTCTCTAACATTGACTTGAATAGTTTCTATATCTATTTTTTTCTCTTTTATGAACATTTCAACTCTAAGTGCGTTTGCTGCAGGGGTGAAAGTGTATAACTTCATTACTAACCTCTAAATTTTTAGTTAAAATTTCTATTAATTGAATTAGTTTTTTATTCTATATCCAGTTTTAAAAATGTACCAAATTATACTAATACATATGCTAGTGAACAACAGTATAAAAAAAATACTTGTTAGTATTGGCACATCACCAATACCAAAAAAAGCCCATCTAAAGCCAGATATTAAATAAACTATAGGATTTAATAGAGCAAAGTTTTGCCAGAAAGGAGGTAACATATCTATTGTATAAAAACTTCCACCTAAAAATACTAATGGAGTAATTATTAACATTGGAGCTATGTTTAGTTGCTCAAAATTATCTGACACAATACCAATAATAAAACCGAGAAGGCTAAAACTAACACAAGTTAACAATAAAAAAAATAACATAAAGATTGGGTGTACAATATCTATGGTAACAAACAAATAAGATGTTGCTAAAATTATTAAGCCTATCGAGAATGCTTTGGTTGTTGCTGCACCTACATAACCGATCACTATTTCAACAAATGATAATGGAGCTGACAAAAGTTCATAAGTAGTTCCAATAAATTTTGGAAAATAAATACCAAAAGAAGCATTATTTACACTTTGCATTTGAACAGTTAACATTATTAATCCTGGAACAATAAATGCGCCATAAGTTACATTACTAATATTTTCCATCCTTGAACCAATAGCAGCGCCAAAAACAATGAAATAAAGTATTGTCGATAAAACTGGAGAGACAAGACTTTGAATTAGAGTCCTAAAGGATCTATTCATCTCGTATATATAGATTGCTTGTATTCCTCGCAGGTTCATTGATTAGTCCTTAATAATTTTTACAAAAATATCTTCTAATGATGTTTCTTCTGTTTGAATGTCAAATAAATTAATACCAATTTGATTCATGTCTGATAGTAGGGAAGTTATACCCGTTCTTTCTTTTCCTGTATTATAGTAATAGTGAAATGAATTGCCCTCATCAATCAGCTTCAGATTATATTTTTTAAGTTTAGAGGGGATTGTTGAAAGTGATTTTTTCAGTTTTACTTTAAGTGTTTTAACGCTCATTCTTTTTATAAGTTTGTTCTTTTCTTCAACCAGTAGTAATTCCCCATGGTTTATTATACCTATATTATCAGCTATCATTTCAGCTTCTTCAATATAGTGAGTAGTTAAAATTATTGTAACACCTTCATTTTTCAATTCTTTTATAATGTTCCACATATCTTTACGTAATTCAACGTCAACTCCTGCTGTAGGCTCGTCAAGAAATAAGATTTTAGGGTTGTGACTTAAGGCCTTGGCTATCATTACTCGACGTTTCATTCCGCCTGATAGAGATTTAATAATATTATCTTTTTTATCATATAGTTGTAATTTCTTTAAAAGATTTTCAATATATTCAACATCATCTTTTTTACCAAACAATCGCCTGGAAAATTTAACTGAGTTAATAACTTTTTCAAAAGGTTCCAGTGCTAATTCCTGAGGTACAAGCCCAATAATCTCTCTTGTTTTTCTGTAATCCTTAATCACATCAAATCCACTTACCGTGATACTCCCAGATGTTATTGATGCAAGGCCACATATTGTAGAAATAAGAGTGGTTTTACCAGCTCCATTAGGACCCAGGAGGGCAATTATTTCACCTTGGTTAATTTTCAGACTTAAATTTTTAACTGCAATAAAATCATTGTCATATTTCTTAACTAAATTTTTAACTGAAATTATTTCTGACAATTCTTTTTTCCTTAATTTATATTAATAAATCATTACATTGATTTTATATAAAAAGTAATTTTTTTAATTAAATAATTTTAAAAAATATAATAAACAACTTTGTTATAGGAACAGCAACTAGAAGATTTAATTTAGTTGGCAATTATTAACATTCTTTTTTTAAGCTGTTTTTGAAGCGCTTTTACATCAAATGGTTTCATTTTTTTCCATTTTCGGCATTCATCTCTTGTTCTTCCGCACCCTATGCACCAACCATTTTGACCAGTAAATTTACACACATCAATGCAAGGACTTTTCTGACTTTTCATTCTTGTAATCCAAAAATTACCATTTTATTTAATTTCCTTGATAAGGCAATGAAGAATGATGAAGATTTATAATTAATTCTCCGTTATCATTCTTAGTGTAACCAAAAGTATACTCAACTCTAACCTCTTCACTTACACTGCTAGTTTGAAAATAATAATTGCCCATTACTAGAGCAGTATGATCTTCCAAAATAAAATACCTATCGCCAAAACGAATTTTTTTCCATGGTTTTAGAGCAAATCCTTTATCTTCTCTAATTGAACCACCGACGAAATAGGATAAAGCATCATCAAATTTTATTCTGAACTGGTTTTTTGAGGCTAAAGTCGGTTTGAAAAGTACGTTACTAAAACCATATGCGTAAAAATTAGAAACAAAATCGTATGCGGCTTGCTTGTAGTCACCGTTATTTGTATAAAGATCCCCAATTTGAATAACATGATCTGCCCATAATCTTTGAGCATTAATCACATCTTCTTTTGAAATACTATTTTTCAATTTTCTAATTATCTTTCAATTGTCATTACAAGATATATTTATAAAATCATGCTTAATAGATATAATATGAATATTATTAATCAACAAAAATATCTATAATTTTCTTCTAAGTAACCAAACAAAAAAAACTCCACCAACTAAACCTGTAACTATTCCTATAGGCATATCTTCAGGAGCCATTATTGTGCGAGCAGCTATATCAGCCCAAAGTAACAGTATTGCACCAAATAAAGCAGAAACTGGTAATACACGTAAATAATTCCCTCCAACTATCATACGAACAACATGAGGAACCATTAATCCTATAAATCCTATCATACCTGAGAATGCAACCATTACCCCTGTAACAAGGGCGCATATAGTAAACACAATTAAACGGAAATTTTGAACTCGAATACCAAGAGTAGTAGCTGTTTCATCACCTACAGTCATTGCATTTAAAATATCTGTTTTAAAAAAAAGCCAGATACCGCAACAAATTAGTGTTGCCAAAGGATAAATAAGGTGATCCCATTGGGCAAAGCCTAAACCTCCTAACATCCAAAAGACGACTGTGTGAGTAGCCCGGTGATCACCCAAAAATATTAAAATATTGGCTCCAGCCATAATTATGAATGATACCGCAACCCCAACTAATACCAAGCGGTCAGCACTTGTTGCAGCTGTAAAACGAGACACTCCCAATACAATAGAGGTTGCCACTAAAGCCCCCAAAAAAGCCATCAAAGGGACAGTCAACAGACCAATAAATAACCCTGTATGTAAAAGTGCAAGTATAGCTCCAAATGCACCACCCGAGGAAATGCCTAATAAATGAGGGTCAGCTAATGGATTTCTTGTAACAGCTTGAAGACTAGCCCCAACAATTGCCAGTCCAGATCCTACTATAATTGCTAAAAGAGAACGTGGAAATCGAACATTCCAAACAATTGCTTCACGACCTTTACTCCAAATAGTTTCAAATGTTTCGGGATATAACTTATTTATTATAACTCCCCATACTGTACTTGTTGAGATTTGGACAGCACCAACTGAAATTGCTAGAGATAATGATATAATTAGTACGAATATACTCAATAAAATCAAAAGTCCTAACCCTTTGTTTATTTTAAAGGGTGATAAAGAACCTTTGATTTTATTTTTCAAGTTATTTTTTCCAAAATGACTTAACTAGTTTTTTGACTGCTTTGATGTTACGAGGTCCTGGTGTAGCTTCTACATATTCCAGTGTCACAAAACGATCATTTTTAACTGCATCTATTTCTGCAAAAGCGGGATTTGTCATCATGAATTGTCTTTTTTGTTCAGCTGTTACGTTTCCATAATTTACTATGACGATAACTTCAGGGTTTCTATCAATTACTTCCTCCCAAGTAACAGTGCCCCAACTTTTTTTAAAATTGTCCATAACGTTTTTACCACCAGCTGCTTCTATAAGCGCAGTTGGCATCGCATACAAACCAGCTGTAAATGGTGTATCTTCTCCACTATCATATACAAAAACTTTTAGAGGATCTTTACTTTGAATATCCTTTGTTAAACTTGCAAGTTCATTACGATAACTTTTAACAATCGAATTAGCTTTATCTTCAATCTTAAAAATTTTACCTAAATTTAAAAGATCGTTATACATATCATCAATACTAGCTTTATTTTTCTTCATAATATGTGTGCAACTTTCAGTTAATTCATAAACTTTAATTCCAAAAGGTTTTAACGTTTCAGGTGTAACTGGTCCACCAACCTTCATGCCATAGTTCCAGCCTGCAAAGAAAAAGTCAGCATCTGCACCTATAAGTACTTCTTTAGAAGGATATTTTGATGATAATTCTGGTAATTCTTTTACACCCTTTCGCATTTCTTCATCTAATGTCTTCCATCCAGAAATACCTGTGTATCCGACCATGCGATCACTAAGACCAAGTACCAGCATCATCTCTGTCAAATTTACATCATTTGAGATAGTCTTTTTAGGCACTGAATCAAAAGTTACTGTGCGATTACAACTTTGAATTGAAGTCTTACTGATAGCTATCGAAGTAAAGCCAGTAATTAGGACCATATTTAAAATTAAAAATTTAATTATTGAAAGTATTTTCATTGATGTTCCTCCATTATGCTAAATGAAAAGTTATGTGTTTTGAATTGCTTGGAACTAAAAACTCTTGTTCTGTTATAACTTCAAATGCTTCAGATATTTTTGATTTACAGAAAACATTGTCTGGGTGTCCAAATGCAAGGGAATGTCCTTCTTTCAACAGAAGGACATCATCACAAATAGAAGCGGCCATATTTAAATCGTGAAGAGAAGTCACGACAGTAATTGGTAAGTCTTTAATTAATTCAAGAACTTCTAACTGTTGACGAATATCAAGATGATTTGTTGGCTCATCGAGAATTAATAATCTAGTTTCTTGTGCTAGAGCACGAGCAACCATTACGCGCTGTCGTTCTCCGCCAGATAAAGTATTTAATTGTCTATCTGCAAATTTAAGGATACATAACCGATTTAATGAATTTTCTATAATTTCTTCGTCATTTACGTCATTTAAACTTCCAAACCATTGTTTATGAGGAGTTCGCCCCAAAGCAACAATTTCACGAACTGTTAGGGCAAAGTCTGTAATTTGTTCTTGTAAAACTGCGGCAATTATGCAGGCTACTTTCTTAGCGGACATTGACCAAATGTCTTTTCCATCTATCTTAATTACGCCTGTGCTTGGTTTTTGATACCTATATAATAAGCGAAGAAGCGTAGACTTTCCCGCTCCATTAGGACCAACAATACCTAAAATTTTTCCAGGATCTAAATTAAAAGAAACAGGATGTAGTATCTTTTGCTTTTTTCTTGGTTCTGTCCAACTGATATCTTTAACATCTATACTCACTGGTAATTTCATTGGAATTATCCTTTAAATAAATAACTAACAAGTGAAGAATTAGTGGATATTGGAGGGAGTCTTCCAAGAATATTTGAGCGAAAAAGTTCTGGTCTATCTCTTCGTCTTAAAAAACCATCTGATGAAGAGTTATAAATTGATATAAGGTCTAATAATGAATTTACATATTCAAATTTAGATGGCTTTATGTCACCAAATATATATGTAAATGAATTTTCAGCAGTAAGTGATATTATACAAGAGCGTTTACATTGGCTCATACAATTAACTCCTCTTACTTTCAATCCTCCAATTTTTTTGTGCTTAATACTTTCCATAAAGAGTTCTGAGAACCGTTTTCCTCCTCTTTCTTTACTTGTTTCCTCTAGGCCATCCTTACAAGAAAGACAAATGGACAAAATAGGTTTTTTTGCGTCTAACATTTTATTTCTGTTCCTAAAATTTTTACTAACTAATTACACCATTCAATAATGTAATGTTATAACATAACAGTTTTTTGATTACTCTCGTAGTAGGGTGTTGTCAAATAAAAAATGCAATGTTATAACATTGCAATTAGTGAATAATTATTTTTATTAATTAAAGGAATAAAATGATAAAAAGTAAATCTCGCCTAACCCATGCAGATCGAGTACTTCAATATCTTAAAAATAAAGATCAACCACTTTCAGCTTATGATATTCTAGAGGGTATGAGGTCAGAAGGTGTTGCAGCAGCCACCACAGTTTATAGAGCTTTAGACAAATTACTGTCAATTGGATTAGTACACAAAATAGAATCTCTTAATGCATGGACAGTATGTTGTGGATCTCACAATAATAAAACACCTGTTTTTGAAATATGTAATGATTGTGGATACGTTAAAGAACATCTTGACCAAGATTTTACGAATAATATTAATAATTTATCCAAAAGGACTGGCTTTATCCCAGACAATCCAGTTCTAGAAATTCATGGTAGATGCGGTGCATGTGCTAATAATTATTTAAGTGCCTGAAAGGAAATATAATGAATGATATGTCACAAGTACCAGTAACAGTACTAACTGGATTTCTTGGAGCTGGTAAAACTACACTCTTAAATCGTATACTTACAGAACAGCATGGGCAAAAATATGCTGTAATAGTTAATGAATTTGGAGAACAAGGTATTGATAATGATCTCGTTGTCGATGCTGATGAAGAAGTTTTTGAAATGAATAATGGCTGTATTTGTTGTACAGTTAGAGGTGACCTAATTCGTATACTTGGCGGTCTAATGAAGCGTGCGGACAAACTTGACGCAATTATAGTTGAGACTACAGGCCTTGCAGATCCAGCTCCAGTTGCACAGACGTTTTTTGTAGACCAAGATGTTTCTGACAGAACTAAATTAGACGCTATAGTTACAGTTGCAGATGCCGTTCACTTAAGTTCTCAACTTGGTGAGCATCATGAAGCTGAAGAACAAATAGCATTTGCAGATGTTGTATTACTTAATAAAATTGACCTTGTTGACGATAAAGCCGTTCAAAATGTTCAAACTCGTATCCGTAAAATAAACCCTTACGCAAAAATTATTAAAACTAATCACTGCTCTGCGCCACTAACGGAAGTTCTAGGTTTAAACGCCTTTAGTTTGGATCGAGTTTTAGAAGTTGAACCAGATTTTCTAGAATCTGACCATGACCATGAACATGATGATGATGTTACAAGTTTATCATTTGTGTCTGATACGCCTTTAGATATGGATAAATTTCAAGCTTGGTTTGGTAATTTGTTACAAGAAAAAGGCCAAGATATTTTGAGATCTAAAGGCATTCTGAATTTTGAAGGTAGAGATGATAGGTATGTTTTCCAAGGAGTTCATATGCTTATGGACGCATCTCCAATGGGTCCATGGCCAGCAGGTAAAGATCGCAGTTCAAGAGTTGTGTTTATTGGAAGAAATCTTGAAAGTATGAACCTTCAAGAAGGTTTTGAACGCTGTAAAGTAGCCTAAATGTTCAAGTGATATACTACTAAATAGCACATATTGATGTCAGACAGAGAAAAATTTTTAAGAGAAAAAATATCTTCCCTTGTGCCAAAGGAAACTGAGTTAGAAAATAGGGGGGAGCATTTTGATTTTCATGCTCCTGTAACTTGTTCAGTGACTACCAGTCATTCGATTGCTGTTGGTTTTGGTGATGGTAAAGTTAGGTTTTTTTTTGAAGGAGAAAAACCTAGAATTATTGACGCTCATAACGGTGTTGTTTTATCAATAGCTACAAATGGCGAATATATATTTACTGGTGGAGATGATGGAAGATTTTTAAAGTTATCTCAAAATGGAGATATTGTTGAGATAGCTAATTTTAATTCTCGTTGGGTAGACTCCGTTGCTGCTTACAAAGATAGTATGGTCTGTTCATCTGGTCGTAATGTCTACATATGGTCTGGGGATCAAAAGAAAGCAAAGTCACTTGAGCATTCAAGTACTGTTGGGGGTTTAGCCTTCGATCATACTGGAAAACGTTTAGCTGTTTCTTCATATGGAGGTGTAACAGTATGGGAACGAGGAGAGCGTCGGTGGACGTCAAAAAGATTAGTATGGAAAGGTTCTCATAGTAAAGTAGGTTTTAGTCCAGATGGAAAATATATTGTAACTTCAATGCAAGAAAGTGAACTTCACGGTTGGCGTCTAAGAGATAAAGTTGACTTAGCCATGAGAGGTTATCCTGCAAAGATTAAGAGCTTTGCATGGGTTGGAGATACTCCGCATTTAGCAACTTCTGGAGACCATCAAGCTATATGTTGGCCATTTGATGGAAAAGATGGACCACTTGGTCGTGAACCAGTTTGTGTTGCAGATTGTGGCAAACAAATTTCAACTTTTATAGAGCCCTTGACTGGAGAAAAAGCTATTTTTGTAGGTTTTAATGATGGTAGTGTCTTGTTGTCTGAGCTCGATGAAAATAAAAATCCATTTGTAATAAGAAATCCAAAAGGTTCTGAAATTTCTGCAATAGCAATTTCTCCTAATCGTTCACATATCTTAATAGGTGACTCAGACGGAAATATTTTATGGTCTACGCTATGGAAAAATAATTAGATGGTAGGAATGTTTGAACGCAAAAATGCAAGTCCTGAAGTAATTAGAGATTTAAAAAATAAAATTACTAAGAAATTAAATTTACCAGAAAGTACAATTTTAAGTGTTGCAGAACTTCATTGTCATGAGCCTAATTGCCCCCCCAAAGAGACTGTAATTACAACTAGATCTATTGATGGGTCTGTCAAAAACTGGCGTTTAGCTAAATCTATTAATGAGATTGGTTTAGAAGACCTAGAAAAACTTAATCAAAGTTAGAAATTTTAAATTTAATGAGTTATCTACATATTTATAAAATGGACGCAATAAAAGACTTCCCAAACAAGTCAGATCAATTAGCTATTATGAACAGATCCATGCCTGAAAATGCTAACTTATTCTTTACAGAACTCCTAAAAATATCTTTCAATATTACTGGTAAAATTAATAAAAAAACAGCTACAATTAATATTAGAGATCTACTAAGCGATAAACTTCCTAAAAAAATTCAAAACAATGTCTTCTACCAAAACTGGATTGAAGACATGGCTAACTTATGTAAATTATTTTGTCTTATGGAAAAAAGTAGTTACATCAGTTATAGCATTAGTTCACATAGAGGATGCCGACGTTATCATATAGATAATGTTCCAATAAGATTGCTAGTGACGTATGCAGGACAGGGAACAGAATGGTTACCAGATAATTTTGCTGATAAAATAGCTTACAAAAATGGTGAACCCAATGAGAAAATAATAAAAGACATATCAGCAAGGCAGTTTATAGGTGAATGGGATATTGCGGTATTTAAAGGTGGCCCTGAAGGTTTGCTTCATCGTACACCGGATTCAGCTTTGAATAAAAATTCAATATTAATGCGACTTGATCACCCTGAATTTTGGAAAAATATTCAAAGAAACTTTAAACAAAACACTAGTTATCTTTAAAATTAATGTTATTAATCAATAGTTTAATAAAAATTTAAATAATTTAAATTAATTTTAGCTTTAACCAATAATTTTAAAAAACTCTTCAATGACAGATTTTTTAATATCACGAGTAATGAATACCATTTGGGTACTTCTATCTTCGTCAGGCCATTCTTTAAGCCATTCTACAGGATGAAAAATATGTTGAACACCATGAATAATTGCAGGCCCGTCTTTACCTTTTATATTTAGTATGCCTTTTAATCTTAACAATTTAGAACCCATTTGACTTGACAGTAATTCAATAAAAAAATTCAAAGTTGTCATACTTATCTGCTGATTAGTGACTAGTGAAAAACTTTCAATGTTATCACCATGACGATTTATATCATGATGCTCGTGTTCGTGATTATGATTATGATGGGTATTTTTGTTGGTCGTTTCATTGTATTTTTCAATTGCTAACCACTTTCTATAATCCCATGAATTATTTAGTGGATCGTAATCATTTAATCCTATTAGGTCGGTTAAGGGGAGATTTTTTTTATTGCTCTCAATTATATTTGCTTTTGGATTAATTTTCTTAATTCTGTTTTTAATTGAATTAGTATTAGAGCTTTCTGAAAGATCAGTTTTGCTTAAAATAATCTTATCAGCTAAGGCTGTTTGTTTGATTGCTTCTTTGTGATTATTATATGTATTTTCAGCGTTTACAGCATCAACTAATGTAATGATACCGTCAATTTCATAAATTCTATGTAAATCTAGAGATTTCATAAGAGTATGTATGATAGGAACAGGGTCTGCTAAACCGGTAGTTTCAATAACGACTCTGTCAAAATAAGGAATGGTCTTTCTTTCTAATTTCTTTATTAAATCAAGAAGAGTTGATTTTAGATCTTCCTGGATAGTGCAGCATATACAGCCATTTTGAAGTTCTACTATGTTTTCGTCAGTAGTCTCTACTAAATTATGATCTATGCCAACTTCTCCAAATTCATTAATAATTACAGCGGTATTTGTCATAACCTTGTGTTTTAAAAGAGCAGACAAAAGAGTTGTTTTACCGCTACCTAAAAATCCAGTTATTACTGATACGGGAATATTAGTAGGAAATTGAGACATTATTAAAGTTAACACATTGTAATTCTGAATATAAATAGTATGTTATGTTATAACGTAACGTAATTGTCTAGAAAAGAGTAACAATGACTAAAAATATAAATAATGAAAACATTATCAAATTTAATCCTGATCCGTCTAGAGAAGAGGCTATGCAAGCCGTAAAAACTCTTATTGCATGGGCTGGAGATAATCCTAATCGTGAAGGATTGATAGAAACTCCAAAACGTGTTGTAGACGCTTATAAAGAGTTTTTTGATGGTTACAAAATGAACCCAGACGAGATCCTATCTAAAACATTTGAAGAGGTAGAGGGTTATGATGAGATGGTTATTATAAAAAATATTAGACTAGAATCTCATTGTGAACATCATATTGTTCCAATACTAGGCATTGCTCACGTTGCATATATGCCTAATAAAAAAGTAGTTGGAATTAGCAAGCTAGCTAGACTGGTTGATGTATACGCTAAAAGACTTCAAATACAAGAAACCTTAACTGCTCAGATTGCAGAAACCATTCAAAGAGTTCTAGATCCTTTGGGAGTTGCTGTACTTATTGACGCGTCTCATCAGTGTATGACTACTAGAGGGGTTCATAAACCTGAGTCGAGTACAGTTACAAAGCGTATGCTAGGTGTGTTTAAAACTGATGAAAATGTAAGATCTGAATTTATGGAATTAATTAGATAGGAGATTAAAATGATTGTTAAAATGGGTATAGATTTAGCTAGGGGTTTTGAACCTTGGAAAGAAATGTTTGTTAAAAATGAACATAAATTAAATGCTCATGGCGGTAGGTTAGTTTTCGCAGGTACTGAAAAAGATAATGATAATAAATTAACTGTTATTATGGACTTTGACTCACCTGAAGCATTAAAAAGTTTTGCTAGTGATGAAGAACTCTCTAAAATTAGAGCAGATGCAGGTGCAATGTTAGAAACTAGTACAGTAACTATGATGTGCGCAGAATCTTTTACAAGCACTAACAATTAATAAATAATTCATTTAGTTTTGTCTAAAATAAACTATATTATATCGGGCAATCCTTAAATTTAGAGCCTACGGCCTTAACAACTTTAGGGTCTTTTTCTACTTCGTCACATATTTTTAATATGTTAGGACATTCTTTAAAAGGTTTTTCTTGACATGAATCTCTTAATACAGCAAATCCAGCTGTCTCCTGGACGGTTCTAATACAGGTATAGATAAAAATATCTGCGTAAGAACAATTTTCACCAGTAATAAAAGGGCCTATATTTTTACTTTTAATATGATTTTCTAAATATTGAAGTCTTGAATGATGTAATTTTGTTAGATTAGATACTCCAAGTTCTTTTCCACCCTCAGCAAGTGTATCTGTAAGTCTCAAATTTCTCCAAAAGGGTTCATTATGTCCAGTAATAATATCATGAAATGGGGATAATACAAAAGAGTAATAATCCTGTGCCCATGACCAATACATAGCTGCTAAGGCGGCATTTTCTGT
>QCHB01000003.1 GCA_003278095.1 SAR116 cluster bacterium AG-390-L20
AAGGTATTAAAGGAGAAGTGAAGCTAAAAAGTTACACCGAAGTCCCTGAAAATCTTTTTTATTATAAAGAGTTTTATTTAGACAATTCTAGTAAATCAATAAATTTAACATTTATTAGAAAAGTTAAACAAAACCTTATTTGTAAAATTGAAAATATTACCACACGAAATGATGCAGAAAAATTAAGAGGTTTAAAATTACTTATTAAGAGAGATCAATTATCAACGCTTGCAGATGATGAGTTCTATCAAGTAGATTTATTAGGTTTTCAAGTTTATAACTTAAATCGAGATAGTTTAGGTGAAATTATAACGTTCAACGATTTTGGTGGTGGTCTGTTAATAGAGGTAAAAAAAAATGATAAAAAATTTTATTTGCCTATGAGCTCAGATTTTTTGGAAGATATTAATTATGTGGAACGAGAGGTTGTATTAAACTTAGATCTTAATTTTATAAAAGATTAACAAGAGGAGTTTTTTGTGTGGAATGCAACTGTTCTAACATTGTTTCCAGAAATGTTTCCTGGAACCTTAGGTTGTTCTTTGGTAGGTAAGGCTCTAGAAAATGGTTTATGGAATCTTAATAAAATCAATATTAGGGACTTTGCAAATAATAAAAATGGTAAAGTTGATGACGTTCCATTTGGTGGTGGGCCAGGAATGGTTATAAATGCTGATGTTCTTGACAAAGCTTTGTCATCAGCCTCCGCAGAAGAAGGACCAAGAATATATCTGTCACCAAGAGGAATAAAATTCGACCAGGCATTTGCAAAAGATTTGTCTAAAGAAAAAGGAGCCATATTTATTTGTGGTAGGTATGAAGGAGTAGATGAAAGATTTTTAATTTATAACAATGTCATTGAAGTAAGTGTAGGTGACTTCATTTTGTCTGGTGGCGAAATAGGCGCTCAATTGATGATTGATGCCACAGTTAGACTTCTTCCAAATGTGATTGGAAATTCCATAGGGTTAGTTGAGGAAAGTTTTGAAAATAATTTGTTAGAGTATCCATTATATACCTACCCTAGAGTTTGGAATGAGCTTGAAGTTCCAGAGGTTTTGCTCTCTGGGGATCACAAAAGAATAAAAAAGTGGAAAACTGAAATGTCAGAAAAATTAACTAAATCAAAGAGGCCAGACCTTTGGTCCAAATATATAAAATCTTAACTAGAAAAAAAATTATTAATTTGCTATGAAGATGTTTCACGAAAGGGTAATAAAATGAATGTTATTGATAAAATTGAAAAAGATCAGATGAACAAAATTGCTTCAGAAAGATCTATCCCAGAATTTGGTGCAGGTGATACTATAAAAGTTGACGTCAAAATTGTAGAAGGTGATAAGGAGAGAATACAAGCCTTTGAGGGATTATGCATTGCCCGAAGTGGTGGAGGATTGAACGAAAGCTTTACAGTTAGGAAAATCTCATATGGCGAGGGTGTTGAAAGAATATTTCCAATTTTTTCACCAAAGATTGCAGCAATCACAGTCCTTAAAAGAGGAAAAGTTAGAAGAGCTAAACTATACTATCTAAGAGATAGAAGAGGTAAATCAGCACGTATTGTTGAGAAAATTCAAGTTAATAAAAAGGTTAATAGTCCAAAGGTTGAAAAGTCAGAAATCAAAGAAACTTCAGACGAAAAAACTTCATAAATCGCTAACTAGTAACTTTTTTCACTTACTCAACGTCTTTAAATTGATTTCCAACTTTATGGAGATAAAAAATGAAACCTAAAACACTTTTTGACAAGATTTGGGATCACCATCTTATTGATACCCAAGAAGATGGTGCGTCATTAATATATATAGATAGGCATTTAGTTCACGAAGTAACTAGTCCTCAAGCATTCGAAGGATTAAGATTATCTGGAAGAACTGTTAACTCACCAAAAAGAACCCTTGCAGTCGCTGATCATAATGTCCCTACTACTGACAGAGCTGGTGGAATAGATGAAGAAGAATCACGAATTCAAGTTGAAGCATTAGATAAAAATGTTGAAGATTTTGGTATTCCTTATTTTAATATGATGGACAAAAGACAGGGTATTGTTCACGTTATAGGACCTGAGCAAGGTTTTACTCAGCCAGGAATGACGATAGTTTGTGGAGATAGCCATACTGCTACGCATGGAGCCTTTGGTGCTCTTGCTTTTGGAATTGGAACATCAGAGGTTGAACACGTTTTAGCTACACAAACCTTAATACAAAAGCCAGCCAAGAATATGCTTATTAATTTAGAAGGTGAGCTTCAAACTGGTGTTTCTCCTAAAGACTTAGTTCTTGCTATTATTGGTGAAATTGGAACAGCTGGTGGAACAGGTCACGTCATAGAATATTCGGGAGAGGCTATAAAAAAACTCTCTATGGAGGGTAGAATGACAGTATGCAATATGTCAATAGAGGCAGGTGCCAGAGCTGGTATGATAGCACCTGACCACGTTACTTTTGATTATTTACAAGATAAGCCGATGTCACCTAAAGGCAATGATTGGGACCTTGCAATTGAATGGTGGAAGTCATTGCCTTCAGACGAGGGTGCTTTTTATGATAAAAGAATAACTATTGATGCTACTAAAATTAAACCTACTGTAACTTGGGGGACAAGCCCTGAAGATGTTGTATCTATTGATGGTTTCATCCCAGATCCAAGTAAAATTCAAGACGACGATGCTCGACTAAAAGTTGAAAGATCGCTTGAGTATATGGGTTTGAAAGGTGGCCAAAAGATTTCGGATGTTGAAATTAACACAGTATTTATTGGTTCTTGTACTAATTCGAGGATAGAGGACTTGAGATCAGCAGCTAGAATTATTGAAGGTAAAAAAGTGAAACAAGGCATAAGAGCTATGGTTGTTCCTGGCTCAGGATTAGTTAAAGCTCAAGCTGAAGAAGAAGGTCTTAACTTAATGTTCACAGAAGCAGGTTTTGAATGGAGAGAGCCTGGTTGTTCAATGTGTTTGGCGATGAATGAAGATAAATTACAGCCTGGAGAAAGATGCGCTAGTACTTCAAATAGAAATTTTGAAGGTAGACAAGGAAAAGGCGGAAGAACTCATTTGGTAAGTCCACAGATAGCCGCTGCTTCTGCAATAACTGGAAAATTAACAGACTGTGATTCATTAAGCTAATTATTTAAGAGGATATATCATGGAAAAATTTACTAATCTTAAAGGTATAGCTGCTCCTTTTAACTTTATAAATGTTGATACTGACAAAATAATACCTAAACAATTCTTAAAAACTATTAAGAGAACAGGTTTGGGTCAACATCTATTTGATGAGATGAGATTTAATGACGATGGCACTGAAAAGAAAGATTTTATATTGAACGAAGAACCTTATAGATCTAGCAATATTATTGTTGCGGGTGATAACTTTGGATGCGGCTCTAGTAGAGAGCACGCGCCTTGGGCGTTATCTGATTTTGGCATAAAATGTATTATATCAACTTCATTTGCAGATATTTTTTATAATAATTCTTTCAAAAACGGCCTTCTACCTATTAAAGTAACCCCTGAACAAAGAGAAGCTTTAATGGCTGATGCTAAAGACAAAGAAAACCCTGAACTAGAAATAGATTTGCCATCACAGGAAATCAGGAGGCCAAATGGATCTGTAATAAAATTTGACATAGATCCATTTAGAAAAAAATGTCTTCTCGAAGGTTTAGACGATATTGGTTTAACCATGCAAAAGTCGAGTGAAATTGAAAACTTTGAAACAAAAATGTCTTCTGAAAGACCATGGTTATAATAATAAATAAAAGCTAGGAAATGTAATGTCGTCAAATAGAACATTAATGGTGTTGCCTGGGGACGGAGTTGGTCCAGAGGTGGTAAATGAAACATTAAGAGTAGTCGATTGGTTAGCAAAAAACAAAAACATTAGTTTTAATATCAAAGAAGGTTTAGTTGGTGGAGCTTCTTTTGATAAATTTGGAACGCCACTTTCGGATGAAACTTTGGCAGATACTATGGATGCAGACGCTGTTTTATTTGGAGCTGTTGGAGGACCAAAATATGATGGTGTAGAATTTGAAAAAAGACCAGAGAACGGTCTCTTAAGATTAAGAAAAGAAATGGACTTGTTTGCCAATCTTAGACCTGCAATGGTTTTTCCAGCTTTAGTCGATGCCTCTTCACTTAAGCCAGAAATAATTTCTGGTTTAGATATATTAATTTTGAGAGAATTGACAGGTGGTATTTATTTTGCTGAGCCACGTGGAATTGATGAAATTAATGCAGAGCTAAAAAAAGGATATGATACTAACTTATATACCACCCCTGAAATTGAAAGAATTGGAAGGGTAGCTTTTGATATGGCAAGGGCAAGAAATGGAAAAGTTACCTCCGTTGAAAAGGCTAATGTTATGATGTCAGGTGTTTTGTGGCGAGAAGTAATGATAAACCTTCACAAAAAAGAAGGTGCCGGTATTGATATAAATCATATGTATGCAGATAATTGTGCAATGCAATTAGTAAGAGACCCTAATCAATTTGACGTAATAGTAACTGATAACTTATTTGGAGATATTTTGTCTGATTGCGCAGCTATGTTAACTGGTTCACTTGGCATGCTCCCATCTGCAAGTTTAGGTTCAGTTGATAAAAACACTGGAAAGAGATATGCCATGTATGAACCAGTTCATGGTTCAGCTCCTGACATAGCAGGTAAAGGATTGGCTAACCCTTTAGCTGAATTACTAAGTTTATCAATGTTATTGAGATATTCCTTTGATATGAAAGAAGAAGCTGACTTAATCGACAAAGCTGTCTCAAAAGCGTTAGACGCAGGGCCAAGGACGCCAGATATAATGGCCAAAGGAAGAGAAAAAGTTGGAACTACAGGAATGATGGACTTAGTTATACATAAATTAGAGGAATTAACTAATTAAATGGCTTATAATGTTGCTGTAGTTGGTGCAACTGGCGCCGTTGGAAGAGAAATGCTTCAAACTTTGTTTGAAAGAAAGTTTCCGGTAAAAAATATTTATGCGTTAGCCTCTAAATCATCCATTGGAAAAGAAGTCTCTTATGGAGATGACAAAGTTTTAAAAGTTAAGTCTGTTGATGATTTTAATTTTGAAAATGTGGATATAGCTCTTTTTTCAGCAGGTTCCAATATTGCTAAAAAATTCGCTCCAGTTGCAGGAAACAAAGGTTGCATAGTTATTGATAATTCTTCTTGCTTCAGAATGGATGATGAGGTTCCCTTAATAGTTCCTGAGGTTAATCCCGAGGCTATTAATAATTATAATAAAAAAAATATCATAGCTAATCCTAACTGTTCTACCATTCAGCTAGTTGTAGCGTTAAAGCCAATTCATAAAAAATTTGAAATATCAAGAGTAGTTGTTTCGACCTATCAGGCTGTTTCTGGTGCTGGAAAACCAGCTATGGATGAATTATTTAATCAGACAAAAGGTGTATTTGTGCATGATCAGGCAACACCTGAACAATTCACAAAAAAAATAGCTTTCAACGTCATACCACATATTGATATTTTTATGGATGATGGATTTACAAAAGAAGAATGGAAAATGAATGTTGAAACTAAAAAAATACTAGACCCCAGTATAAATTTAGTTGCGCATTGTGTTAGAGTTCCTGTCTTTATAGGTCATAGCGAAGCTGTTTTCGTCGAATGTAAAAAAGATATTGATGAAAGACAAGTTAGAAACTTATTACGGGATGCTAATGGAATTACAGTTGTTGACCATAGGGCTGATGAGGGTTATGTGACACCTGTAGAGGTTGCTGGTGAGGACGATGTTTATATAAGTCGTATAAGAAAAGATCCATCAGTTAAAAATGGAATAGCTTTTTGGTGCGTAGGAGATAATTTAAGAAAAGGTGCAGCGTTAAACACAGTTCAGATTGCTGAGTTATTGGCCAGTAAAAAACTTAAGGGAGCTTCACTCTAATGCTTTGTTTGATTAATTTTTTGTCGGAATAAATGGAATACGTATGGATTGTAGCAGCAATTTTTGCTGCAGGTTGTCAAACCGCCCGATCAGCTTTTCAGAAAAATATGATATCTAAACTTGGTGATTACGGTGCTGCTTACATAAGATTTTGTTATGCGCTTCCTTTTACTTCTCTTGTATGGTTTGTCTGGATTAATATTCCTGGTAATTCAATCCCTATTTTATCAAACTATTCTATCATGCTTTGTTTTTTAGGATCTATTTTTCAGGTTCTTTTTACTTACGTTCTCATGAAAGTTTTCTCTCATAAAAGTTTTGCTGCAGGAATTGCTTTCTCTAAAACAGAAGTAATATTGATAGCATTTTTGGAGATGTTGATATTAAGTGAAATTTTTTCTTTGCCGATAACTCTTGGAATACTATTAGGTGTAATATCTGTTTTGTTATTGTCATATGCAAAAAAAGCAGAAAGTTTCCTGGATACAATAAAACTTTTATTTATGTCTGTAACGTCAATTGGAACGTTGATTGGTCTTTTGTCAGGCCTACTTTTAGCTGCATCAGTTGTAACTTTTAGAATGTCTATAATTTCGGTAGATGGTCCACTTTTAGATAGATCAATATTCATTTCTTTTATCGCGATAATCTTTCAAACAATTATTGTTGGTATATATATGTTTGTACTTAAAAGAGACCAACTAAAAGCTGTTTTTAAATTTTGGAAACCTAGTTTGCCCGCTGGGCTGTGTGGAACTGGTGCAACTTTTGGATGGTTTGTAGCTTTTGGGTTGGCTACAGCTGCAGAAGTCAGGGCGGTAGGACAAATTGAGTTAATTTTTTCAATTTTAATATCAATGATTTTTTTCAAAGAAAAAATTAAACAAACTGAATTTATTGGTATTATGCTACTTGGAACGTCAATTTTAATAATTATTAACCAATAAGTTAGAATTTTCCTTATTTGTAATTGAAATTTTTATGTTATTAGTTCATTTATTAAATATTAAAAATCATGGGTAAAATAATGAGTAGACAAAGACCACTATCACCTCATCTCCAAATTTATAAGCCACAACTTACCTCAATTCTGTCAATTATGCATAGAGGTACAGGTATTGTTTTATCAATGGGGAGTATAATTTTAGTAGTATGGATAATATCACTTACACTTGGCAAAGAAACATATCTTTTATACTCTAAAGTTGTAAATCATTGGTTTAGTCACGTAGTTCTTCTTGGCTTCACTTTTGGTCTTTTTTATCATTTATCAAATGGCATAAGACATTTATTTTGGGATGCCGGCTATGGCTATGATTTGAAGCATGCTTATATTTCGGGCGGGGCAGTAGTTTTTTGCTCTTTGCTTTTAACTATTTTAACTTGGTCAATAATTTACCTTAGTGTGATTTAAGTGGATGAATAGTAATATTGATGAAAAGTTTATTAAGGTCGAAGATATGAAAACTCTAAAAACACATGGAGTTGGTCACTGGAAATTGCAGAGAATTTCTGCTATTGCTATGATACCTTTAGTGATATGGTTCACAACTTCACTTATGTTAACATTAATGGATGGTTACGAGCAGTCAATTGAATGGTTGCAGAGTCCTTTTAATGCCACAGGATTAATACTTCTTTTTGGTACTCTTTACTTTCATGCGGCTTCAGGATTACAAGTGGTGATAGAGGATTATGTTCATCATGAGGGGTTGAAAATTGTATCTTTAATACTTATAAAATTAATAGCGACAGTTTTAGGTGTCCTATCAATTCTATGTGTATTAAAAATTTTTTTATAATTATGAAAGTTTACTAATGTCTGAATACGAAATTATAGATCATGAACACGATGTTGTTGTAGTAGGTGCTGGTGGTGCAGGTTTAAGGGCAACTTTAGGTATGGTATCTGGTGGCTTAAAGACAGCCTGTATTACCAAAGTTTTCCCAACTAGAAGTCACACCGTTGCAGCACAAGGTGGAATTGGTGCTGCACTGAATAACATGGGTGAAAATGATAGTTGGCAATTTCATATGTATGACACTGTAAAAGGATCTGATTGGCTAGGTGATCAAGATGCGATTGAATATATGTGTAAAGAAGCTATACCTTCTGTCACAGAATTAGAAAACTTCGGAGTCCCGTTTTCTCGTACAGAAGAAGGTGAAGTTTACCAGCGACCTTTTGGTGGACACACCCTAGATTATGGAAAAAAAATGGCTAGAAGAGCATGTGCGGCAGCTGACAGAACTGGTCACGCAATTTTGCATACTCTTTATCAACAATGTTTAAAACATAAAGCTGAATTTTTTGTCGAGTATATAGCTCTTGATTTGTTAATGGATGATAATGGTAAATGTGTTGGTGTTTTAGCTTTGTGTATGGATGATGGGAAAATTCATAGGTTTCGCGGTCATCAAACTGTATTAGCTACTGGTGGTTATGGACGTGTTTACTTTTCTTGTACCTCAGCACATACATGTACGGGAGACGGTAACGCTATGGTTTTGAGAGCCGGTTTACCACTCCAAGATATGGAATTTGTGCAATTTCATCCAACAGGTGTTTATGGTGCTGGAGTTCTAATTACGGAAGGCTCACGAGGAGAAGGTGGTTATCTAACAAATTCTGAAGGCGAAAGGTTTATGGAAAGATATGCCCCTACAGCTAAAGATTTAGCAAGTAGAGATGTTGTATCTAGGTCAATGACAATTGAAATTAATGAAGGTAGAGGTGTAGGACCTAATAAAGATCATATTTTTATGCATCTTGAACATATTGATCCTGCAACTTTACATATGCGATTGCCAGGAATAAGTGAAACTGCAAAAATATTTTGTGGTGTCGATGTAACTAAGGAGCCTATTCCTGTCTTACCAACTGTGCATTACAATATGGGTGGTATACCAACTAATTATAATGGTGAAGTTGTTACCAGAAAGGGCAATGATCAAAATGCAGTAGTATCAGGATTAATGGCTATTGGTGAGGCTGCATGTGTCTCTGTTCATGGAGCAAATAGGTTGGGCACAAACTCATTGCTGGATATAGTTGTGTTTGGAAGAGCTGCAGCCCAAAGAGCATTAAAAATAGTTGAAAAAGGTGCTTCACACGCTCCCTTATCCAAGCATGTGACAGATAAGATTTTGGCAAGATTAGATAAAATGAGATATGCTAAAGGTGACGTCTCTGTCGGTGAGATAAGAAATTCAATGCAAAATGCAATGCAAAAACATGCAGCTGTGTTTAGGTCTAACTCATCAATGAATGAAGGTGTAAAAAAAGTTGATAAAATTGCAAATAGTTTGGATGGGGTTGGTATTAAAGATAGGTCATTGATATTTAATACTGACTTAGTTGAGGCATTAGAACTTGAAAATTTAATGCAACAAGCAATAGTTACAATTAAATCCGCTGATCAAAGAAAAGAATCTCGAGGTGCTCATTCTCATGAGGATTATCCAGATAGGGATGATAAAGATTGGATGAAGCATACAATCATGTGGTTAAATGAGAAAAATAAGACTAAAATTGATTATAGAGATGTTCATTTAAATACCCTAACTAACGAGGTTGCTTCAATTCCTCCAGCAGCAAGAGTATACTAATTTAAAAGGAGTTATTTGTGGCTGAATTTGCCCTTCCAAAACATTCAAAAATTGTTAAAGGTATTGATTATCCTTTACAGAGTGAATCTGAAAACCCAAAAAAAGTTAACGTTTATAGATGGTCTCCAGACGATGACGAAAATCCTAGGATTGATAGTTATACTATTGACTTAGATGACTGTGGACCTATGGTTTTGGATGCATTGATAAAAATCAAACAAGAAGTTGACTCAAGCCTTACTTTTAGACGTTCATGTAGAGAAGGTATATGTGGTTCGTGTTCAATGAATATTGACGGCACTAATACATTAGCATGTTTAAAGTCAATTGAAGATATTAAGGGTGATATTAATATTTATCCTTTGCCACATATGGATGTTGTAAAAGATCTTGTGCCCGATTTAACAAAAGCTTATGCTCAGTTAACATCTGTTAAACCCTGGCTGCAATCTGATAGCAGGCCAGAAGAAGGGAAGTCTCGTAAACAATCTCCAGAACAAAGAGAAAAAATTGATGGTTTGTGGGAATGTGTTTTATGTTTTTCTTGCACTACCTCTTGCCCTTCATATTGGTGGAATGGTGATAAATATTTAGGCCCAGCTGTATTACTGCAAGCATATAGATGGATAGCAGATAGTAGAGACGAAAACACAGAAGAAAGATTAAATGACTTAGAGGACACCTTTAAACTATATAGGTGTCATACAATTATGAATTGTACAAAAACCTGCCCAAAAGGGCTAAATCCGGCAAAGGCTATCGGAGAAATTAAAAAGCTTCAGCTTGAAAGAAAATAATTTCAAATAGTTTACTTATATATGGCTAAATGGTTTGGAAAAAGTAATAGAACAAAACCTGCAAAATATAGCATTAAGTAATTCCATTAATTTAGATAAAGGTCAGCTGATCGTTGCTTCCTACTTTGATAAACTTAATGAAAAATTAGCTCAATTAAACACCAAAAAAAATTTTATAAATAAAATATTTTCAAAAAAAAACTCCGATTATATAAAAGGGATCTACTTGTACGGGGGTGTTGGAAGGGGTAAATCCATGATCATGGATTTATTTTTCCAGTATGTCCCTATCAAAGAAAAAAGAAGATTACACTTTCACGATTTCATGAAAGAAGTTCATCAACGTATTTTACAGAAAAGTAAAGTCGAAAAAAACAAAGATTGTGTTCTTTTAGTTGGTAAAGATTTAGCAAGTTCGGCAAAATTACTTTGCTTTGATGAAATGGAAGTTAGAGATATTGCTGACGCTATGATTTTATCACGTCTATTTAATGTAATGTTTACTGAAGGAACAACTTTAGTAACAACGTCAAATCAACCTCCTACTGGTTTATACAAAAATGGTTTACATAGAGATCGAATTTTACCTTTTATAGAGAGCTTAAAGTTAAAAACAGAAATTATTGAAATTCAAAATGGTGATGACTGGCGTGAGAGATCTCTAAGTGGTAACAAGGTATGGTTAAGTCCTATAAACAAAGAAAATAAAAAGAAGATAAATAATATATTTTTAAAACTTAGTATGGGTTTTGTAAAACAACAAGAAACAATTGAGATCTCAGGTAGAACAATTCTAATTCCTCAAGTGGCTGCAGGTATTGCAAGAATTAATTTTGACAATTTATGTAACAAACCTTTAGCAGCTTCTGATTATATAGAAATAGGTGAAAGATATAAGGGAATTATAATAGAAAATATCCCAATTCTTGATGATAAATCTCGTAATGAAACTAGAAGGTTCATTTGGTTAATAGATGCATTATATGACAAAAATTGCTTTTTAATAGCTAATGCAGAGGCTGATTTTAGAAAAATATATCAAGGAGAAGAATGGGAATTTGAATTTCAAAGAACCATTTCTAGGATAGTAGAAATGTCTCAAGTTTGATAAACACCTAATAATTAATCTTACCTTGATAGCAAAGAAAAAAAAGTTTAAAAGATAACCAGAAATCATAAAAGTATAGTCAATTTTAAATAGTGATTAAACTAACTTTATTTAATACTTTGAATTAAACAGGATTATAAAAATGAGAAATAAAATAGCTTTAATAGGATCTGGTAATATTGGGGGTACCCTGGCTCATTTAGCAGCTATTAAAGAGTTAGGAGATGTTGCTTTATTTGATATTGCAGAAGGAATTCCACAAGGGAAGGCTCTCGACCTAGCTCAATCAGGACCTGTTGAGGGATTTGATTGTAATATTTCAGGTTCTAATGATTATTCGGCACTTTCAGAAAGTGATGTGGTGATAGTTACTGCAGGCGTTGCAAGAAAACCTGGTATGAGCAGAGATGACTTAGTAGAAATTAATACAAAAGTTATGAAGCAGGTAGGTGAAGGCCTTAAAGAAAATTGCCCTAACGCTTTTGTAATATGTATAACAAACCCACTCGATGCCATGGTTGGGGTTCTACAGAGAGCTTCGAGATTGCCAACAAATATGGTTGTAGGAATGGCTGGTGTTTTAGACTCAGCTAGGTTTAGACGTTTTTTAGCTGATGAATTTGACGTTTCAGTTAGTGATGTCACAGCTTTTGTTCTTGGGGGGCATGGTGATACGATGGTCCCTTTATCAAGGTATTCAGCTGTTGCAGGAATTCCAGTTCCAGACCTAATTAAAATGGGTTGGAGCAACCAAGAAAAGATTGACCAAATAGTTCAAAGAACTAGAGATGGAGGTGCAGAAATTGTTGGTCTATTAAAAACTGGTTCAGCGTTTTATGCTCCAGCTTCCTCGGCTATTGAAATGGCAGAATCCTTCTTAAAAGATAAGAAAAAATTACTTCCTTGTGCCGCTTATGTTGATGGATATTACAATCTTAATGGTTTGTACGTAGGAGTTCCTGTTATCATTGGTAAAAAAGGGGTAGAGCGCATTGTAGAAATAAATCTTACCTCTGGCGAAAAAGAAATGTTTGACCATTCAGTCTCAGCTGTAAAACAATTGAATGATCTTGCTTCAAAATTTGAAGCCCAATAAATATCATAGAGAGGTATAAGTTTTGGATATTCATGAACATCAAGCTAAAGAGCTATTAAAAGAATATAATATTCCAACTCCAAAGGGAAAAGCTGTTTTTTCAGTTGAGGAGGCTTTAATTGCAGCAAAAGAATTACCTGGTCCAGTTTATGTCGTGAAAGCACAAATTCATGCAGGTGGAAGAGGCAAAGCTGGTGGTGTAAAAGTTGTAAAGGATTTAGAAACATTAAAAAATGCAGCTGAAACAATCCTTGGCCAAAAGTTAATAACACATCAAACTAGTAGTGAAGGAAAACTTGTTCAGAGATTATATATAGAAGACGGATGTAATATAGATTCAGAATATTATTTTTCTATGGTCATTGACAGAGTTAGCAGTAGAATTTCATTAATAGCTTCAACAGAAGGTGGAATGGATATTGAAAAAGTTGCCGAAGAAAATCCAGAAAAAATATTATCTTTTAATATTGATCCTACAATAGGCTTTCAACCTTTTCATTCTAGATTGATAGCAAATAGTCTTAACTTAACTGGAACAAGTTTTAAACAAGCTGGAGATTTTTTTAGTCAGTTGTATAAGCTTTTTACTGAAAATGATGCAAGTCTATTAGAGATAAACCCCTTAGTTTTAACTTCTGAAAATAACTTGATAGCCCTAGATGCAAAAATGTCATTTGATAACAATGCACTTTATAGACATCCAAAAATAATGGCTTTAAGAGATGAAACTGAAGAAGATCCCGCGGAAATTTTAGCCAGTAAATATGATCTAGCTTATATCAAACTAGATGGGACTATTGGGTGTTTGGTAAATGGAGCTGGTCTTGCAATGGCAACTATGGACATTATTAAATTAAAAGGTTCGTCCCCTGCCAATTTCTTAGACGTTGGTGGCAGTGCTACAAAAGAAAAAGTTACAGAAGCATTCAAAATCATACTATCAGATGAAGCTGTTGAAGGTATTTTAGTAAATATTTTTGGAGGAATAATGCGATGTGACATCATCGCAGAAGGAGTTGTAGCAGCAGCAAAAGCCTTGTCATTAACAAAACCATTAGTAGTCAGGTTGGCAGGTACAAACGTTGATGAGGGCAAAAAAATATTATCAGATTCTGGTCTAAAAATAACACCAGCGGATGACTTAGATGACGCAGCTGTTAAGATTGTAAATGCAGTTAAGGAGATAAATTAAATGTCTGTTTTGATCAACAAAGATACGAGAGTAATTTGCCAGGGATTTACAGGCGGCCAGGGCACTTTTCATTCAGAGCAGGCTATAGCGTATGGGACTAAAATGGTTGGAGGTGTAACACCAGGTAAAGGTGGAACAATTCATTTAAACCTTCCAGTTTTCAATACAGTTAGAGAATGTGTTGAAGAAGTTAATCCGGATGCATCAGTAATTTATGTACCACCTCCATTTGCAGCGGATTCAATTTTAGAAGCTATTTCTTCAAACATACCATTAATTATCTGTATCACTGAAGGTATTCCGGTCCAAGATATGATTAAAGTTAAGCAGTACCTCAATAAGTCGAATTCTAGGTTGATTGGACCAAATTGCCCTGGCGTAATTACACCAGGGCAATGTAAAATTGGTATAATGCCTGGACATATTCATACTCCTGGAAAAGTTGGAATAGTCTCTAGGTCAGGTACATTAACCTATGAGGCTGTTGCTCAAACAACTGCCGCAGGGCTGGGTCAGTCAACTTGTATTGGAATTGGGGGTGATCCTATCAATGGCACTAATTTCATTGACTGTCTTGAAATGTTTTTGAATGATGAACAAACAGAAGCAATACTAATGATTGGAGAAATTGGAGGTAGCGCTGAAGAAGATGCAGCTGCTTTTATTCAAAATCATAAAATAAAAAAACCTATAGCTGGCTTTATAGCAGGTAAGACGGCTCCTCCTGGAAGAACCATGGGGCATGCGGGAGCAATTGTTAGTGGAGGCAGTGGTGACGCAAATTCAAAAGTTAAAGTTATGAAAGACTGCGGCTTTATAATGTCTGAATCGCCTTCAGGTTTGGGTAAAGCAGTCGTAAAAGCAATACAACTATGGAAATAACTTGATTTAATTGTCAACTTTTTGTGTAGTATACCTTTATTAATCACTTGTTAAAAGGATTTGTAGCTATGGACGATCAAAACCCTGATCAAAGTTTTCTTTCTGGTACAAATGTGACTTTCATTAATGATTTGTACAAAGAATGGAAGATTAATCCAAATGCAGTACCGAAGGAATGGGATCTGTGGTTTAAGAGTAATGGAGATGAACCTATACTTGATGATGGCCCAAGTTGGGCCAAAAAAAACAGTCAAGTTGTTGGAGCAATAGATACTGTTGAGAGTGTAAGAGCAGTAGCAAGAGGTATTGTAGGGAAAGGTGATTTATCAGCCACAGATTTAAGAGCAGCAACAACTGACTCAATACGTGCTATAATGCTTATTAGAGCTTTTAGAATAAATGGACATCTTTTAGCTAAGTTAGATCCTCTTAATTTACAACAGGGTGATATACACCCAGAACTAAATCCTAAAACATATGGTTTTAGTGATGATGACTGGGACAGACCAATATTTATAGACAATGTTCTAGGAATGGAGTCAGCATCCTTAAGACAAATAATGGAAATTGTAAAAGAAACTTATTGTGGATCTATAGGGATAGAGTTTATGCATGTGCAAGATCCAGCTCAAAAAGCCTGGATACAAGAAAGAATAGAATCGATAAGAAACGCAACAGAATTTACCAAACGAGGTAAAAAAGCTATTTATGAAAGATTAGTTGGAGCAGAGACCTTTGAGCAATTTCTTCATAAAAAATACGCTGGAACCAAACGATTTGGTTTAGACGGATCAGAGTCTGTTGTACCAGCTATCGAGCAAATATTAAAACGTGGTAGTCAGTTAGGCATGAAAGAAGTTGTAATTGCAATGGCTCATAGAGGAAGATTAAATCTTTTGTATAACATATTAAATAAACCCTTTAGAGCAATTATTTCGGAGTTTTTGGGCAATCAAGCAAATCCAGAAGAAGCAGGTGGTTCTGGGGATGTTAAATATCATATGGGTGCTTCCGCAGATAGAGAGTTTGATGGCAATAACGTACATTTATCGTTACAAGCAAATCCTTCTCATTTAGAAGTTGTAGCTCCTGTTGTTATTGGAAGGGTCCGTGCGAAACAAAATCAACATAACGATACAAATGATAGATTATCGGTTTTAGGAATTGTATTGCATGGAGATGCTGCTTTTGCAGGTCAAGGTATAGTGGCTGAGACTTTTGATTTTTCTGGATTAAGAGGCTACAGAACGGGTGGAACTATTCATATAGTTGTAAATAATCAAATAGGATTTACTACTAGCCCAAACTACTCTCGTTCAAGCCCATATTGTACAGACGTAGCAAAAATGGTTATGGCTCCAATTATGCATATCAATGGTGACGACCCTGAAGCTGTTGTTCACGCATCAAGAATAGCAACTGAGTTTAGACAAAAATTTGCATGTGATGTTGTTTTAGATATTATTAGTTACCGTCGTTATGGTCATAATGAAGGAGATGAACCTGCTTTCACTCAACCAATTATGTATAAAACTATTGGATCTCACGATAGTATTAGCAAAATTTATGCGTCAAAACTTATTAATGAAGGTATATTGACTGACCAAGAAGCAAAAGATGAAGTTAACAACCACAATAAATTTCTTGAAAAAGAATTTGAAGCAGGAACTAATTATAAACCTAATAAAGCGGATTGGTTAGAAGGTCAGTGGTCAAGTTTAAGAGCTGCCCATGGAGATGACCGAAGAGGTGAGACATCAGTATCCAAAGATGATTTAAAATTAATTGGAAAAGCAATAACTACTATACCTGCAAATATAAAAGTAAATAAAAAACTTCAACGTATAGTTGTATCTAGAAAAAAAGCTATTGAGACTGGTGAAGGTATAGATTGGTCTACAGCTGAACACCTTGCATTTGGCTCATTATTATTAGAAGGACATCCTGTAAGATTGTCTGGACAAGATAGTTGTAGAGGAACTTTTTCCCAAAGGCATTCTGTGTTTATTGACCAAATGTCAGAAGAAAGATACACGCCGCTAAATAATATAACTTCCAACCAACAAAATTTTGAAGTTATCGACTCTCCTTTATCAGAAGCTTCTGTATTAGGTTTTGAGTATGGTTATTCTCTTACAGAGCCAACTGCTTTAGTAATGTGGGAAGCTCAGTTTGGAGATTTTGCTAATGGAGCCCAGGTAATAGTCGATCAATTTATTTCAAGCGGTGAAGCTAAATGGTTAAGAATGTCAGGGCTTGTTATGTTACTTCCTCATGGTTACGAAGGTCAGGGACCAGAACATTCTTCAGCAAGATTGGAGAGATATCTTCAATTATGTGGTGAAGATAATATGCAAGTTTTAAATTGCAGTACACCTGCAAATTATTTTCATGCCTTAAGAAGACAACTTAAGAGAGATTTCAGAAAACCATTGATTATAATGACACCAAAAAGTCTTCTTAGAAATAAGGCTTGTGTTTCTAATTTATCCGATATGTCGGAGAATACTGCTTTTAGAAGAGTTATAAGAGACCCGAATACAAACCTTAAGGATAATGATATTAAAAAGGTTGTTATTTGTTCTGGTAAAGTTTTCTACAATTTATTGGAAGAAAGAGAAAATAGAAAACTAGACAATGTAAAAATTTTGAGATTAGAACAAATCTACCCGTTTCCTTATTCAACTTTAAAAGAAATATTATCCGACACACCAAACGCTGAATTTGTTTGGTGCCAAGAAGAACCAAAAAATATGGGCGCATGGTTTTTTGTAGATAGAAAAATCGAAGATGTTCTTAGATCATTTAAAGCAAAATTTTCACGACCCTCATATGCTGGTCGAGCGGAGGCTGCTTCTCCTGCGACAGGATCTTTATCTAGGCATAATAAAGAACAAGCAGATTTAGTAAATGAAGCGTTAGAAACGACCACAAAAAAACCAACTAAGCACGCGGCTGAATAGTTAGATATATGGAAGATGAAAATAAAATTACCAGCAAAATAGCCATGCCCTCTGCTGCAAAAATTATAAAGGAAAAACAATTAGATATTTTAGATATAGCTGGTACAGGTATCGATAATAGAATAACAAAAGGTGATGTTCTTTTATATTTAAATCAAATCAAAACTGAAGATGGATTGAAGGTAAAAAACATAAACAAAGAAAAACAAATAAATGTACGAAAGGGTAGTGGAATGGATGTTTTGGTTCCAGTGTTAGGAGAGTCTGTTGTAGAAGCAACAGTTTCTAAATGGATAAAAAAACAAGGAGAGTTTGTTGAAGTAGATGAGCCAATTGTAGAGTTAGAAACAGATAAAGTGACATTAGAAGTTCCAGCAGCCACTTCTGGTATTCTTGATAACCTCACCGTTTCAGAAGGTGATACTGTTGAGGTGGGTGCATTATTAGGAGTAATAATTGCTGGAGAAAAATCTGATCAAACTTCTACACCTGCGACAAAACAAGATAACAAAAAGATTGATGAACAAGTAAGTATACCTGAAAAAGTTGAAAGTAAGATAAGTAGCAATAAATCTGATGTAATTGAAGAGGCCGTTAATAAAAACCTTGAAGAACGTGTCCCAATGTCCCGCTTACGTCAAGCTATCGCTCGTAGATTAAAGGAAGCACAAAATACTGCTGCTATGTTAACAACATACAACGAGGTTGATATGACAGCTTTAATTGAAATGAGAAATAATTACCAAGATAGTTTTGAAAAGAAAAATGGAGTTAGACTTGGATATATGAGTTTTTTTGTTAAAGCCTCAATAGATGCACTAAGCCAATTTCCTGCAGTTAATGCAGAAATAGATAACAATGACATTATTTACAAAAATTATTATAACATAGGTGTTGCAGTTGGTACTTCTCAAGGTTTAGTCGTGCCAGTCCTAAAAAATGCAGATAAAATGTCTTTTGGTGAAACTGAAATTGCTATTGCAGATTTTGGTAAAAAAGCAAAAGATGGAAGTCTAGGTATATCTGATATGGCCGGTGGAACTTTTACAATTTCTAATGGTGGAGTTTATGGTTCTCTAATGTCGTCACCAATTTTAAATCCACCTCAGTCAGGTATTCTAGGAATGCATAAAATTCAAAAAAGACCAGTTGCAATAGGGGATAATATCGAAATACGTCCAATGATGTACTTGGCTTTATCTTATGATCATCGTATTATTGATGGGCGAGAGGCTGTTTCTTTTCTAGTAAGAATTAAAGAAATTATAGAAGATCCAAGACGTCTAGTTGTTGGAGCATAATTGTAAGTAAAGGTTTAGTATGTCTGAAGAAAAATATGATCTTGTAATTATAGGTACTGGTCCAGGAGGTTATGTTGCATCTATAGTTGCGGCACAAAAGGGTATGAAAGTTGCCAGTATAGAAAAAAGAACAACCTTAGGTGGGACTTGTTTAAATGTTGGTTGTATTCCATCTAAAGCAATGCTTCATGCATCTGAGCAATATGAAAACTCAGTTAAATTAAATGGTAACAAAGAATGGGGCATAACTTGTAAAGATGTTAAATTAGATTTAGCAAAATTATTGAAAAAAAAATCTGGTATAGTTGACGAACTTACTCAGGGAATTGATTTTCTATATAAAAAAAATAAAGTAAGAAAGTATATTGGAACAGCAAAGCTCATTACAGCAAACTCGATTGAAATTACTAGTGATAATACTAGAGATCTTATACATGCTGAAAACAT
This sequence comes from SAR116 cluster bacterium AG-390-L20, assembly GCA_003278095.1. Lineage (GTDB taxonomy): Bacteria > Pseudomonadota > Alphaproteobacteria > Puniceispirillales > Marisalimonadaceae > Marisalimonas. The sequence continues at coordinate 19,318 of QCHB01000003.1, forward strand.
AATAATTGCAACAGGATCAGAAGCGACTCATCTTCCAAATATCAATATTGATGAGAAGAAAATAGTCACCTCGACGGGTGCATTAGAATTAAAAGAAGTCCCAAAAAAAATGATAGTTATTGGAGCTGGTATTATAGGCCTTGAAATGGGAACTGTATGGAGAAGACTTGGTTCAGATGTTGATGTCATAGAGTATTTACCAAGAATTTTACCTGGAATGGATAATGAAGTTGCTGAAAAATTCATGAAAATTCTCGAGAAACAGGGCTTAAATTTTAAGTTGGGTCAAGCAGTAGAATCGTCAAAAATCGTAGATAATAAGGTTATATTATCAATAAGAAATGTCACTAAAGAAAATAAATATGAAGTAGATGCAGATGTTGTTTTAGTGGCAGTTGGTAGAAAGCCCAACACTCATGGATTAGGTCTTAAAGATTTAAACATTGATATTGATAAACAAGGTTTTATAAAAACAAATAATTACTTTCAAACTTCTATTAATAATATTTATGCAATCGGAGACGTCATAAAAGGTCCAATGTTAGCTCATAAAGCTGAAGAAGACGGAGTTGCTGCAGTCGAAATAATTAATGGGGAGGCTGGGCATGTAGATTATAATCTTGTTCCAGGTATTATTTACACTTCACCAGAAGTTGCAGTAATTGGTAAAACTGAAGAAGAATTAAAAGAGCAAGGAATTGAATTTAATAAAGGTGTTTTTCCTTTATCAGCAAATAGTAGAGCTAAAGCTATAAGTCATACTGATGGAATGGTAAAAATACTCTCTGATAAATCGACTGACAAAATTTTAGGTGCTCATATGATAGGTCATGAAGCGGGAACTGTGATACATGAGTTATCAATTGCGATGGGTTTTGGCGCATCGTCTGAAGATGTGGCAAGAATATGTCATGGTCATCCTACCGTTAACGAAGCCATTAAAGAAGCCGCTTTGGCAACATACTCTAAAGCTATACATTTTTAGTTTGCACCCATTTTACTGTAAAAAACTAAAATTATTACACCAACTATAATCAAACCCAACCCTAAAAGTGCCATCAAATCTGGAATTTCTTTATATTTTAATGCTCCTAAAATTGTAATGGCTGAAATACCAACACCTGCCCATATTGAGTATGTTATGGCAATAGGTATTGTCTTCATTGCTAGCATCATAAAGTAAAAGGCTGTTGCATAGCCAATGACAACATAGGTGCTAGGCAATAACTCTGAAAAGTTGTTTGTACTTTTCAGATAGGTGGTACCAACTACCTCTCCAATAATTGCAAGTAATAGGTAAAAATATCCCATGTTAATCCTAATAAATTATGTTATTTAAATTATAATATTTGACTCTGTTGAAAACAACGTGAAAAATTAAAAATTTAGGAAAATATAAAATGAATGAAATAAAATCAGCTTCACATCACATATCAAACAATTTATTTCAAGAAGAAAGAAAAGATTTAGCTGCTGCCTTTAGATGGGCTGAAAGAAGTAATTTACATGAGGCTGTTGCCAATCATTTCAGTTTAGCTGTTAATTCTGAAGGAACAGAATTCTTAATGAACCCTAATATGTGGCATTTTTCTAGAATCAAAGCTTCTGATTTGTTGTTATTAGATGTTAATGACAAAACTGTGCTAACAAAAGATAATCCACCTGACGCGACAGCTTGGGGTTTACACGGAGCTATACACAAATTGTGTCCTCACGCAAGATGCATAATGCATGTTCATTCAGTGTATGCAACTACTCTGGCTTCTCTTGAAGACTGTATTTTGCCACCAATAAATCAGGTGGCAGCAATGTTTTTTGGGAGACAAGTTATTGATAAGAATTATGGTGGTTTAGCTTTTGAAGATGAAGGTACAAGGTGTGCAAATCTTTTGTCAAATTCTAAAAAACACACATTTATAATGGGTAACCATGGTGTATTAATTTTTGGTAAAAATGTAGCAGAAACTTTCAATAGACTATATTATTTTGAAAGAGCCGCTCAAACATATATCAACGCCCTTCAAACTGGAAAAAAAATAAGTATTTTAAATGATATAATAGCAGAAAAAACTGCGGAAGAATTAGACAAAGAAGAATATCCAAACCCTGCAGGAACAGCTTTCTTGAGAGAAATAAAGTCAATATTAGATCAAGAAAGTCCTGATTATGCAGATTAGAAGTTAGTTATTTAATTTTTTATTAATATAAAGACTTAATAAGGAAGCGTCATGATCTGACCAACCCTCATTCATGGCCCCTTGAACATAAGATTTAGTACTTTTGATAACATGTAATTCATTATTAAAATTTGATCCTTCTTCAATCATTAAATTAATGTCTTTTAAAGATGATGAAACGTTAAATGTTGAACTCAAGTTAGTCTCATTATTTTTAGCTTGTAATATAGTATTAGATTTTAGGTGAGCCACTTTAGCTGCTCCAGAGCTATCAAACATAATATCCAAAGCTTTATCAAATTTAATTCCTGAGTTTGTCGCTAAAGACATCGCTTCACCTAAAGCGTGCCAATAAACCATCAATGGTAGATTAATAGCTAACTTCATAGCACTTCCCTTACCAACTTCACCAAGGTATTCATATCTTCTACAAATAAGCTTTAATACATGCTCAACCTTTTTAAAAGTTTCCTTGTTTCCCCCTACTAACCCTAATAAATTTCCATCTCTTGCTGGCTTTGTCGACCCTCCTACTGGGCATTCTAAAAATTCTCCATTTAAGGAATAAGTTACCCTTTCTAAAGATTGCATTTTCTTAATGCTCGTCGTACTTAGTTCAATTATAATTTTGTTAGTTAAATCTTGATTTTTAATACCCTGAGAACTTGTATACACATAATCAAGTGCTACATCATTTCCCATAATGATTAAAATTATGTCGTTATTTTCAAACAATTCTTTTACACTATTAGCTCTTCTTGCGCCTAATTCAACTAAAGGTGTTACTTTATTTTGCGTTCTGTTCCATGCTGATACAATCTGATCACAATCCAAAAGCCTTTTACCAATTTCCTTACCCATTTTACCTGTACCGCAAATGCCTATTTTATTCATAAACACACTCCTTTTAAATTTACAAAAGTAATATTATATCTTGAAAATACAAATTTAAGTAACCAATTAACTAATCATAGTAATTAATTAATGGGGATTGTCGATGACCAACATGAATAATAAATTTGAAGCAGATACCGGTAAAATTTTAGATATAGTGATTAATTCTCTTTATTCGGAAAGAGAAATTTTTTTGCGTGAGTTGGTGTCAAATGCCTCAGATGCACTTGATAAAAGAAAATATCTTGGCTTAACAGATAAAAAAATTGCTATCTCCTCAGAAGCTTCTGAAATAAAAATTGAGGTTAATAATAAAGACAAAACTTTATCAATTCTAGATAATGGTATTGGAATGAATGAAGAAGACCTTAAATCTTCATTGGGTACTATTGCGAGGTCAGGAACAAAGGCATTCTTAGAACAAATTGCAACAAACGCTAAAGATAAAAAACCAGATATGTCAATGATTGGACAATTTGGTGTAGGTTTTTATGCTTCTTTTATGGTAGCCGACAGTGTTGAAGTATTATCTAAAAAAGCAGGAGAAAACCAAGCATGGAAATGGTCTTCAGATGGAAAGTCAGGTTTTAATTTAGAAAAAGCAGATAAAGATGATGTTGGGACATCTATTACACTTAAACTAAAAAAAGATGCAAAAGAGTTTTTAGAAGAAACTAGACTTCAATTTATTGTCAGAAAATATTCAGATCATATTTCTTATCCAGTTAAATTACACGAAATTGACAAAAAAGATGCAGAAATAAAAACTTTAAATGAAGCTTCAGCTTTATGGACCAGACCAGCAAAAGAAATTAAAGAAGAGCAATACCAAGAATTTTTCTCACATATTGGCGCAGGTTTTGGAAAACCACTTTTAACCATGCATAACAATACAGAAGGGACTATTAGTTATACTAATCTTATATGTATTCCGTCTACAAGACCGTTTGACTTATTCAATCCAGATAGAAAATCATCATTAAAATTATACATAAACAGAGTATTTATTACAGACAAGTGCGATGCATTAATTCCTAGTTATTTAAGGTTCATAAAGGGTCTAGTTGACACTCAAGATATAGATCTGAATGTAAGTAGAGAAATGTTACAAAACAACCCTGCCGTAGCAAAGATAAGTAAATCATTAGTAGGAAAAATCTTAAGAGAACTTAAGAAAGTAAGTGAAAAGAACGCAGATGGTTATAAAAGTTTTTGGAAGGAGTATGGCGCTGTTTTGAAAGAAGGCTTGTATGAAGATGCAGAAAGAAAGGAGGCATTATTAGATTTATGTAGGTTCTCAACTAATGAAAATGACGAACCAATATCTTTATCTGGATATGTAGAAAAAATGCCTGAAAAACAAAAGGACATCTACTATATTTCAGCTGAAACAAAAGACCAAGCCTTAGCAAGTCCTCACTTAGAAGGTTTTAAATCCAAAAAAATACCTGTTTTAATTATGACAGACGCAATTGATCAGTTTTGGTTACCTATGGTTGGATCTTTTAAGGAAAAGAAGTTTACTTCAATTACACAAGGACAGATTAATTTAGATGATCTTGGTGAAAAAAATAAAGACAAGAAAAAAGACGATAAGAATGAAAAAGAAAAAAAAGATAAAGAATATGTTGATTTAGTTGCCCAATTAAAAGTTGTATTAGGGGATCAAGTTAAAGATATTAGATTATCCTCTAAACTGACTGACAGTCCAGTCTGCCTAGTTGCTGACGAAGGCGATATGGATATTGCTATGGAGCAATTGATGGCACAGAGAGATACAAACTACAAGGGGGCTCCAAGAATATTAGAAATTAATGGAGACCATTCACTTATTAAAAATATGAAGTCATTATTAAGTAAAAAAGAAAACAATGATTTAGTTAGTGACGCTGGAACTCTCTTATTTGAACAAGCTAGATTAATGGAAGGTAAAATGCCGGCTGATCCCGCTCAGTTTAGTAAAATAATGAACCAGTTTTTATTAAAAGCAATTCCTAACTAACCATTAATCGGATCTTTTAAAGAAAAAATAAAAAATAGTTATCAGCAGACAGAGCAATCCTAAAAGCACATTTATTTGGATTGTTCTGTCTACTGAAATTAGTGTCATAATCCAAGATAAATTCAGTAGACCAATTGGTGCTGTTCCGATACACGTCACTAATATACCAAAATTATTTCCTTTTGATTTAGTAGATGCTTGATAAACAAGTGCACCTTGCATTGTACTAAAACCTGATAAAAAAATGCCGCCAAATGTTAAACTTACAAAAGCCAATATCAGACTAGGTGAGTAAGAAAATAAAAACATACCTAAAAAAAATCCACTTACACCTGTAATAAAGATAACTGACAGATATTTTTGTGGAGAAAGATTACCAATAATTAAAGCCCCTATAAGAGCTCCTAAACCTTCAGAGGAAGCTAAGATTCCAATATTAAATTCAGATAATAATAATTTTTCTCTACCTAATACGGGGATTAAAGATACTAATGGAAAACCAAAAATATTAAAGATAAGGGTTGTTATCAATACCATTCTTAAACTAACAAGACTGTATACACTTTTACCTGTTTTTAATATTTCATTTAAAAGACCATGTGCCCAATGCTCTTTTATCGCTAATGGATTTTTTTGGGCAGAATTTAGAGCAGTATCCTTATTAGAATTTTTTCTAAATATAATGATCAATCCTAAAGCTAACAGATACATTATAAATTGAAGACTAAAAATTCCAGTAAGACCAACTAAAGTATAGAGTGTTCCAGCAAATATTGGTCCTATCAGTCTTGTTGCATTGTTGGATAATGTTTCCATAGCAAGTGAGGAGCTCAAAAGTTTCTTTTTAATATTATCCGCTAACACTCTACGCCTTACTGCAAGGTCAACCACCCATGTAATTCCATTTACAAAGGCAAGAATAAGTGCAAAAAGCATATTAAAATTATCTGTAGAAACTAAAATAACAGCCATACCAGTGAAAATATTTGAAAGTAAGTAAATGTTTTTAATAACTAAAATTGGAGACACCCTCTCTGAAATTGTACCTATAACTATTCCCAAAAGGCTCATTGGTAACATTCTTGCTGCGAATATTACTGTAACTAAATATGGAATTCCTAGTTCTTGGAGAGCATAAAGACTCAAAGCTAAAAACTCCATAGCACGTGCAATGCCAGTCATACAACCTGCACCCCAGAGTATCCTAAAGTCTTTATTTTTAAAACATTCCTTAATCATTATAAGCTAGGAAATTTTTTGATGTACTTCGACTACATTGCCTTCTGGATCTTGAAAGAAAATTTGGTGCCATTCTTTAGCGAAAGTGGTTCCATAATCCGAAAATGGTATTTTTTCTTTCTTAAGCCTTTTAATGAATGTGTTAATATCATCAGTCCTAAAAGCTATATGCCCTTTGTCAACAGGATTAATTGCCTGATTATTTTTAAAAGCTACATTTAAATCTCGTTCTGCAAGATGCATTTCTATTTTACCTTCTGTTACGAAATTAATTTTACCACTATACCCTCTTTTAGATGTCTCTTCTGTTCGTGGAAAATTTTCTATTGGAATACTATTCATACTAAGGATATTTTTATAAAAATTATTCATATTATCTATATTTTTTGATACAAAATTTATATGGTGAAACTCTAATTTCATTTATAATCTCCAAATTATTTAATAATCATTACATTTATGCTATATAAAATAATTAATACTAAATAGGATAAATAAGCTAGTATTATAAGATAGAAATATTATATCTAATCATACACACGCAAAATATTTATGAGGATCAAAATGCCTGATAGTACCATTCAATTAGAAAATTCAGAAACCCAAGAAAGCATAATTAGTGAAGTAAGAGAGTCTGTCGCTAAACTTTGTGGTGATTTTCAAGGTGAATATTGGAGAAAACTTGACAGAGAGCAAGGTTACCCTACAGAATTTGTTAAAGCTTTGACTGATGCGGGTTTTTTAGGAGCCCTTATACCGGAAGAATATGGTGGTGTTGGTTTAGGAATGGTTGCAGCATCTGTCATTTTAGAAGAAATACATAATCAAGGTTGTAATGCCGCAGCGTGTCACGCACAAATGTATACAATGGGAACTGTTCTAAGACATGGATCTGATGAACAAAAAAAGGAATATTTACCTAAGATTGCTGACGGAACTCTGAGGTTACAAGCATTCGGCGTAACTGAACCAACTAGTGGTACAGACACTACAAGTTTGAGAACTGTGGCTGTCCGTGATGGAGATGATTACATAATTAATGGACAAAAAATTTGGACTAGTAGGGCTGAACATTCAGATTTAATGTTGTTGTTAGCTAGAACAACACCTTTAAATCAAGTTAATAAAAAGACTGAAGGTCTCTCTGTTTTTCTTTTAGATATGAGAAAGGCAAAAGGAAACGGTCTTACTATCAGGCCTATAAGAACAATGATGAACCACTCAACGACTGAAGTTTTTTTCGATAACCTTAGAATTCCTGCTTCTAATCTTATAGGTGAGGTAGACAAGGGTTTTAGATACATTTTGTCAGGTATGAATGCAGAAAGAATTTTAATTGCTGCAGAGTGTATCGGTGATGCAAAGTGGTTTACTAAAAAATCAACTGATTATGCTAATGATAGAAATATTTTTGGAAGAGCAATTGGTAAAAACCAAGGTATTCAGTTCCCAATTGCCAAGGCTTATGCTCAAATGAGGGCTGCAGAACTTATGGTTTATCATGCAGCTAGACTATATGAAGCTGGCAAGCCGATTGGTGAAGAAGCAAATACTGCAAAATTGCTTGCAGCTGATGCCTCATGGGCGGCTGCTGAAGCTTGTGTGCAAACCCATGGTGGCTTTGGCTTTGCAGAGGAGTATGATGTTGAAAGAAAGTTTAGGGAAGCTAGATTGTATCAAGTAGCTCCAATTTCTACTAATTTAATATTATCTTACTTAGCTGAGCATGTTTTAGGAATGCCTAGATCATATTAAAGATCATTTATCTTTAACTGCAAGGTCTTCAGGCTTCAATCTTAGAATGTCGCTTGTAATAATATTTGCTAAGAACTCGAAACCTTCAGTTTTGTTCCTTATGTCTTGGGCTAGTTTTTCTGATTTTTTGTCAGTAGATTTAACTTTAATAGTTACCCAACTTTCACCATCTTTATTTGGTTCAACAGAGGTTATTGATATAACCAAACCATCTTTAATTTCATAAGTTATAGTTGGAAGATTGTCAGAATATTTTTTCAATGATTTTTTTACATCATAAAAATAAAAACTACTAATAACATCTCTAATATCACTCAGCTGAGTTTCGTCAATTTCAAAATTTAAAGATTTAGGAGCTGTTAAACTTAACTTATTATCTTTATTCTCAACTTCAAAAGTTCCATCTTTGTTGTTTAAAGTGGCTTTCATGAATTGATCGTTTTTTATTGTAAAAATTAAACTTTCAAACCAATCAGATTTAGTTGTAGGCATTCTTATAGCACCTTTTAGAAGATAGCTTTGATTTTCTTCTGGAAATCTTGCAAATTGCCCCCCGCTTAATCCTCCAACAGTCCGATCCACTTTACCAAATAAAATAGATGAATAAATTGTTCCGTCTTGTTTTTTCAAAGTAATCTTTGTTCCATAACCTTCATCCTCCTCCTTACTTTTATTTCTTTCTGGAAGAAGTAAATTTAAATCAGCATGTCTTTGTGAATCTTTTGTTTTTAATTCCTCAATTCTTAACAATGACAGACTTGTAATTAAGTTTTCCCACATACCCTGCTTAAGTGGATAACCAGATTCTGAAATATAAATATTATCTTTTTTTACCAAATTAATGTTATTTTCAAATGAGTTTATGGAAATATTATCAATTTTATTAATATTTTTGGTGAAGTCTTTTAGAAATAAACTTCCTCTGTCTTCAAAAACGTGATTATTTGAATTTAAATTTATAGATATGATTGCTAAAATAACAAAAGTTAAAGTTACTATCGAAGTATTCATAAATTTTATTTTTGTCATATTATAATCCAACACTCATATTTAATAAGAACTTTTCTTTCTTCTAAAAGATATAATCAAGGCTAGGCCAGCAAATATGACGGGGAGTATTGCAACATTAAAAGCAATAACCCACTTTTTCAAATTTTCTACGTCTCTTCTTAAGTCAAATTTAACACTTCTTAGTTGAGATCTAGTTGACATCATTTCAGCTTTAAATCCATCAATCGCCTCGATAGTTTCAGGAGATAATATATCTATATCATCCTCATTATTCTGAGTAAGACTTCTTATTTTGTCTTCCATACCTTTCAGCTTTTCAGCCAGTTGCTGTTCTTCTAAAAGAAACTTTTCTTCAGCAATTTTTTCAAGGGCTATAATTTTATCAAAAGGCCTATAAGAGGTACTCTTTCCTCTTAGATCAGATAAAGCACTACCTCCAATCATTTTTTCGATGACATTTAAAACAAAGTCACCATTATTCGCAAATGCACCTCTTTGTGTTAACCAATTACGATCCATCAACATATCGGCGTCCGAAACTAATAAAATATTAGACTTATTTTGTGATTTTAATATTTGCGTTTCGTCTTTATCTTTAAAGGATGAGTTTAGTGGAGATTTTATCCAACCAGCCAGAATTAAATTTTGATTGTCTTTTTTGATATTCGGCAATAGATCTCTTGGGTCTCCTTCAGGATTACCTGCCTTTTGCGCATCACCAAGACCAGCATTTTGGCTTGAAACAATAATAGGTTCTAAGTTTGTCTTCTTGTCAATTGACTCAAAAGATCCAGCAGTTGTCATTACTATGGTACTCAGATTTGAAAGTACACTCTCATTTTTGTTAAGTCCATTTCCCCTTATATTTAACCAAGGATAATTAGTGACCTGTATATCTCTGCCATTTAAATTTCTAGAGATGCGAAATCCAAATTCTGAATCTAATACAGCTTTTTTGTTGTCAAACTTAATACCCCAAGTGTCCAATAATTTTTTTAGATTAGACCTAGGGTTCATTGGAGGCATCCCTTGTTGTCGGCTAATTTCAGTTTCAGCATAAGGATCTAAAAATATTAACGTTGCTCCACCGTTTAGGATCCATTGATCTATCATATAAAGTGTCTCATCGGACAGAAACTTTGGATGAATAATCATTAATACTTTAGTGTTTTTATTTAATTCATTGGTAGTTTCATTAACTGTTTCAACCACAAACATTTCTCTCATTTGTTTTAATATTTGTTGTTCTGGTTTACCAATTCTACTGTCAGCTTGAAGTCCAAGGTTGTCGATAATACTTATTACTGGTTTTTTAATTTGACTAAGCTCTGAAATAAGACTTGAAAGATCATACTCTAAGAAAGTTTCTCTTTCAGGTGAAAAAATAGGAATGTTTTTTTGACCAGTAGTAGAGTTAGTAGCTGCTAATCCAAAATATAAAGCATCTGACATTTCAGTTGCAGTAAAAGAATTAATCCCCATGCCAACTGCCCTATCTTCGTAATCAGAGAATGGTTTAGGGTCAATGATTTCAAGTGAAATCTTTCCATTAGAAATATTACTGTATGTTTTTAAGACAGTTTCCACTCTATTTGCATAAGTGGAAAGTTGGGGTACTTCTTTAACTAAATTGCCTGAAACAAATAATCTGACGTGTATTGGTTCTTTAAGATTTTTTAATAGATTAATTGTACTATCAGATAATGAGTAAAGTTTTTTTTCAGTAAAATCAATTCTGGAGGAATTAAAGACATTATTTATAATAATATTTACACTAAAAAAGACCAAAACAGAAAAAAGTATAGATAATCTCACAAATGTTCTTGTCTTTATATTATTTAAAAATTCCATAGTTTTCTCAATCTGCTTTTTTAATTTGGACAAGCTGTACGTTTATCCAAATACACAAAATAATCATTGAAACGAAGAAAATGAGGGTCCTTAAATCAAAAACACCCATTTGAATTCTACTAAAATGGGATAGGAACGACATTGAACCAACTGTTTCTGTCACCCAGGTTGGTGTCCATGACCTCACAGACGATAAAACTAGATTAAAACCAGCCATTATTAAAACAAACCCACTTATTGAGGAGATTATAAATGCAATTACTTGGTTTTTAGTAAGTGCAGATAAACAAGAAGTAAGAGCCAAAAAAGCGCCAGCCATTAACCAACTTCCTATATATGATATTAAAATAACATTATTATCAGGATCCCCCAGATAATTAACTGTAACCCAAATAGGCATAGTTAAGATAAGTGCAATCAGAGTAAAAATCCAACTTGCTAAAAATTTACCTATTACCAATTGCATATTAGTTACTGGTAAAGTTATTAGTAGTTCGATGGTACCGGATCTTCTTTCCTCAGCCCATAATCTCATACCAATAGCTGGCATTAAAATCAAAAACAGCCATGGGTGCCATGCAAAAAAAGCTGTTAAATCTGCTTGATCACGCTCAAAGAACCTTCCTAAAAAGAAAGTCATACCAGATGAGAGGGCTAAAAAAACAAGCAAAAAAATAGAAGCTAATGGAGTTCTAAAATAACCCTTTAGTTCTCTATCAAATATTATATAAGTTTTTTCTAAATAAATTTTCATAATCAGTTACCGACTAACTTGAGGCATTTGTTGTTGTAATTTTTCTAAATATTTCTTCCAAATTTGACTTTACGAAACTAGCCTCAATTATATTAAGTTTAAATTTGTTAACTTGTTTTAACACAGCATTAAGTTCTGGTGTTTTTTTGTCATCACTTACCAATATTCTGTTAGTATCTTTATCTAATTTCTCAATTTTTACGTCACCATAATTAATTGATGATTTTAAATTTTTTGCTAAAACAGCGTTAATTTTATTAAAAACTTTAATTGATATTATATCTTTATTTGCAAATTGTTTTTCTAGATTTGCAGGTGTTTCATTTGCAAGTAACTTACCATCAGCAATTATCATAGCTCGTGAGCAGACTGCTTCAACTTCCTCTAAAATATGGGTTGAAATCACTATTGCTTTATTTTTCGATATAGTTTTTATTAAGTTTCTCATTTCATGTTTTTGATTTGGATCTAATCCGTCTGTAGGTTCATCCAAAATTAAAATATCAGGATCGTGTATTAATGCCTGGGCGATACCTACTCTTCTTTTAAAACCTTTAGAAAGCGTTTCAATTGGTTTGTTCCAAACTTCTTTAAGACTGATTTGAATGGCCATTTCATCTAGCCGGGTCGTTAATAATTTTTTATTTAGACCTCTCATTTTACCAACAAATGAAAGAAACTCTAAAACATTCATATCTGAATATGAAGGAGCACCTTCGGGTAAGTACCCTATGAATTCCTTTGCTTTCAATGGATTAGATTTTAGATCAACATTATTAATTAAAATGTCACCGCTATCTGGTTCTAGAAAACCAGTTAGCATTTTCATTGTTGTAGATTTTCCCGCTCCATTTGGACCAAGAAAACCAACTACTTCGCCTCTTAGGACGTTTAAATCAATGTTATCTACAGCTATAAACTCTCCAAATGACTTTTTTAAGTTCTTAGCGTCTATAAGTTTTGAAGACAACGATTAATATCCCCCAGCAAAATGTGAATTTCAAATATTATCAATTAAGTTTAATTAATTTTAAAATAATAAAATTCAAGATCTAAAATTAAATTTTTTGGTATTAATACTCCATTTTTAAAAAATTAACATTATAAAAATTTGTTCATATTTGGAAGTTCAGGTTCACCAAAGTGTTTTTCTAAAGACAAAGCAATTTCAACCGCTTTTTCATCTTCATTTTTATTACAAATAATTTGTAAACCAATCGGAAGAATATCTTGACTTTGAATTGTTGCAAACTTTTGTATGGGGTAAGTAATAGCACATATTCCAAAAATATTTACAGGTTGGGTGTTAGCTGACGCTAAAAGACTTCTTTCATGTAATTCTTTACCAATTTCAGCTTTATTTACGTCTAATGCTTGCATAACCGTAGTTGGAGACAAAAGTGCATCATATTTTATAAAATATTGATTAATCATAACTTCTAATTCACTAACCCTTTGCTTAGCTGAAATATATTCAAAAGAATGAACGTTAAGGCCTAATTTAGCTCTATTTCCAGTTATAGGGTCCATCTCATCAACATTTTTTTTGAAGCGATCAATACCAAACGCACTTATGATTTCAGATCCAACTATTCTAGGGAATAATGAAGCTTTTTCATTAGCTTCTGGTATTACAACTTCATCAATTTTTGCACCAAGTTTTTTTAGCTCAGTACAAATATTTTCATAAGCCTCCATTACTTGAGGATCTAGATTAGTTGTAAAAGGTTCCTTGAGTTTTCCAAAAGACATATTCTTTATTTCGATAGGCTTTATAGTATAATCTGACTTGTCATTAAATGTATTAAAAATTAATCTTGTATCCTTAACATTACGAGTAATTGGACCAGGTGTATCCAAAGTAGGAGAAAGAGGAAAAATACCGTCTGTTGCCCATCTATTTTTTGTTGTTTTCAATCCAACAATACCATTGAGTGATGCAGGTATTCTTACAGACCCACCAGTATCTGTCCCAATAGCGAAAGCAGCCAATCCTGAAGCAACTGCTACGGCTGATCCACTACTTGAACCTCCAGGCATCCTATGTATATTCTCATCCCAAGGATTTCTAGGTGTACCCTTATATTTATTTAATCCAGTTGCTCCCAATGCAAACTCAACAGTATGAGTTTTACCTAATATTACGCAACCAAGAGATTTTAATCTTTTGACTAAAGACCCTTCCGGGCCTGTTATATCGTCACTAATAATGTTGGAGCCGTTAGTTGTTGGCATTCCATTTACAGAACAAATATCTTTTATGGCAATTGGGATGCCCATTAGTGGGCCTAGATCAACACCATTAGAAAACAGCTTATCAATTCCTTCTGCCCAAGATAAAGCCTTAGTTTCATTAAGATATATATATGCATTAAGCTTTGGATTTAAAAAGTTTATTCGTCTGTAATATATTGAAGTTAATTCAACACAAGTTAGAGAACCATCCCTCAATTTCATTCCTATTTCTTGAATGTTGCTTTTGATAAGAGGATCATCTGGCAAAGTTTCTTTGTTATTGTTCATTCAGATCTCCTTAATTTTTAAATTGGTTTTTCATTGACCCAAATATACCTTTTAATCTTGGTGATGTAGAACAATCTGCTTCTAAAATCATCTTTGGCTCAACAGCAACATGGATGCCAGTATATCGAACAGCTTCATATTTTGGATTTGATTGAAGTTGAACTTTTCTATCAGATTTAAGTCTTAATCTTGCTATTCCCTTTTTGAAGGGAACTATTATATCTGTACCTGGCACAGCAACTACAAAACTATCATCATCAACAGAGCATTTATTGTTCAGAGTAATAGTAACTGATATCACTTCGACTTTCTTAAAAGCAGTTTGTATGTTGGGCATACCAAACCACAACATTAATCCAATAATTGATATACCTAAAACAAAAAAAATACTTTTAATAAAAAAACGCATTGATACCTTAAAATAAACATATTAGATCTAGATGATACAAATATTTAAACTAAAAGTAAGAAATTTGAAAAGATAATATTAATAAAAATATTCAAATTTTAATTGGGATCAATAATGAGTAACGAGTTTGATAGAATAAAGAGATTGCCACCTTATGTATTTGAAGAAGTTAATAGACTTAAAGCAGATTTAAGAGCTAAAGGCAAAGACATTATTGATTTTGGTATGGGCAACCCTGATATGCCTACTCCAAAACATATTAGACAAAAATTAAAGGAAACTGTAGAGAAACCAGGAACAGGCAGATATTCGTCTAGTAGAGGCATACCAGGTTTAAGAAAAGCACAAGCAGCCTATTACAAAAGACGTTTTGACGTTGATTTAAATCCAGACAATGAAGTTATAGTTACTTTAGGTTCAAAGGAAGGTTTAGCAAACCTTGCCCAGGCAATAACTTCACCAGGTGATATAATATTATCTCCCAATCCTTCTTATCCAATACACCCATATGGTTTTATTATTGCAGGAGCATCTTTAAGACACTTGCCTGCAATGGATGAAGGGACATTTAATCCAAATTTATATTTAGAAAGATTAGAAAAATCGATTAAAGATAGTGTGCCAGCTCCCGTAGCATTAATAATATCATTCCCATCCAATCCAACAGCGCAAGTTGCCTCATTAGACTTTTATGAAGAGGTTGTCAAAATTGCTTTAAAATATAACGTTTATATTTTATCGGATCTTGCTTACGCAGAAATATACTATGATGACTTTCTACCTCCCTCAATTCTACAAATACCTAGGGCAAAGGAAATAGCAGTCGAATTTACTTCTACGTCTAAAACATATGCCATGGCTGGTTGGAGAATTGGGTTTGCAGTTGGAAATATAAAGTTAATCAATGCTCTTACTAGGATCAAATCTTATTTGGACTATGGAGCCTTCACACCAGTTCAGGTTGCTGCTACTGCGGCACTTAACGGTCCACAAGATTGTGTTAAAGAGATAAGAAATATTTATCAAAAAAGAAGAAATGTATTAATTGAATCCATGGCTCGATCTGGGTGGAATATTCCTAGTCCCCAAGCAAGTATGTTTGCATGGGCACCCTTACCAGAAAAATATAAAAATAGTGGGTCATTACAATTTGCAAAAGAATTAATGTTAAAAGCTGATGTTGCTGTGGCTCCAGGCGTGGCGTTTGGTGAGTATGGAGAGGGATTTGTTAGAGTAGGTTTGGTTGAAAATGAACAGCGGATCAAACAAGCAGCAAAAAACATAAAAAAATTATTATTATAATAAAAAGAATCTAGAAAATTAAAATCTTAACTTTACGTTTGGAGAAAATTTACCTTGAGTAAACTATTCAGAAATTTTAATAAAAGAGACTTTTCTAATTCTGGTAGGTCAAATGCTCTAAGCTCAAATGCTATGTTGGCGTCTTCTCACCCAATTGCATCATCAGTTGGATTAGATATTTTAAAAAGCGGAGGTAACGCAGTCGATGCCGCATTAGCAATGAATGCTGTTCTATGTGTCGCTGAACCTCATATGACTGGGGTTGGTGGTGATTGCTTTTCCATGCTTTCTGTTGATGGTAGCACAAATATCAAAGTTTTAAATGGATCTGGCAAATCTTCTGAGAAAGCAAGTGCAGCTTATCTTCGTAAAAATAATATTTCTGAAATTAAACCTAATATGCCTGACGCCATAACTATACCAGGTGCTGTTGCAAGTTGGTGCTTGTTACATAAAGAACATGGACATATGCCTTGGAAAGAACTTTTTGATCCTGCTATACATTATGCTAAGGAAGGGGTCAAAGTTCATGAAAGGGTGGCATTTGATTGGTCAAATAATCTTAAAAAATTATCCCTAGATACTGATACATCTAATTTATTCTTAAAGAATGGCACTACGTATGAATTTATGGATAATTTTAAAAATGAAAATTTATCTAAGACCTTTAGAACGTTAGCTGAAGAAGGTTTTAATGGATTTTATAAAGGTTGGGTGGCAAACGATTTAATTACAAAGCTAAATTCAATTGGTGGAAACCATACTTTAAGAGATTTTAGTAATGCTTCTGCTGAATGGGTAAAACCCATTGAAGGAAATTATAGGAATATAAAAATTCATGAAGCCCCTCCAAACAGTCAAGGTTTAGTAGCATTAATTATTTTAGCTATTCTTGAAAGGTTTAATTTCAACAAAATCTCAAAAGTAGATTATTTACATATTTTCTGTGAAGCTACAAAAATAGGGTATTTTCTCAGAGATCTATATTTAGCAGACGCTGAGTATAATCGATTATCAGTTGATCATTTTTTGAATTCTGAAATCATAGATCAATATGCTTCTAAAATAGATATGAATAAAACGAAAACATATGATAAAAGTGATTTTCCTAATCACCCGGATACTATTTATTTAACGGTGAGAGATAAAAATGGCATGACAATTTCATTTATTAACTCTCTTTTTGACGCTTTTGGGAGTGGAGTAACGGCTCCTAATAGTGGAGTTCTTTTTCATTGTAGAGGAAGAGCATTCAACACGATTGAAGGCCATCCCAACGAACTAGGTCCTAATAAAAGACCTGTTCACACGATAATACCAGCCATGATTTCAAAAAATGGCAAACTTTTAGGATCCATTGGAGTAATGGGTGGTCAATACCAAGCAGCAGGCCATGCTTATGTTTTATCCCAAATGATTGATTTTGGGTTAAATCCCCAATTTGCACTAAATTATCCTCGTGTTTTTCCTAATAATAATTTTTTGGATTTGGAGAATGGCTTTGATAAAGAGGTAATAGATAAATTAAAAACTAAAGGGCATCAAATAAATTATCCTGCTTCTCCTATAGGTGGTGGACAAATGATTTTAATAGATGAAGAAAGAGATGTTTTAATTGGTGCAAGTGATTGGCGTAAAGATGGTCTTGCCATAGGATATTAATTTATTTATTTTTTATTTCCCTATAAGTTATCAAAAGACAAGATCCTATTACAATTAATCCACCAACAATTTGTTGTAAACTAGGTACTTCATTCCAAATTATATAACCAAAAAGGGTTGCTAAAGGTATTGCTAAATACCTTAGTGTAACCAAAATAGTAGCCTCAGCATATTTATAACTTTGAGCCATTAGGTACTGAACAAATGAACCTATAATTCCAAGTGAAATTAAAGTATATAATATACTGTTTGGAGTTATAAGAATTTCTATTCCATAATCACCAGTTTTTCCATAAAACTTTGTCCCAAATAAAACGATAGTAAATGTGATAACTATCGAAGTTACTAGATTATGAATTAGAGCTGTAGTCGCAGGATGTTCCGTCTTTCCAATTTTTCTTAAAATAAGCGCAAGTGCTGCATGTGTTATTGCACTTCCAAAGGCAAGATAAATACCAAATGCAGATAAATCTGATGTTTCATTAATGATACTAATCGGATTAATCATTAAAAAAACTCCAATCAAACCAGCCATAACTGCGGTCCATCTAATTAATCCAATTTTTTCTCCTAAAACAAATGGAGATAAGAGAGTCACATATATTGCAGAGCTCTGAGCAAGTGCTGTGGTAAGGCCAATAGGTATTAGTTGCAATGAGGAGAATACCATTATCATCGTAATAAAACCAAAAAAAGAACGTAAGACAATATTTTTCCAATTGTTGGTTTGAAACAAAAGTGACTTTCTAGCTACATAAGCTAAAATAAACAGAATAGGTAATGAGTAAGCAAACCTAGAAAATAAAGTAATTATAAAATCTACGTCTCCTGATAAAGATTTGATTATCATGTGTGTAAATAGAGATAAAAATATAAATATGATCCAAATTAAAGAACCAATTATGTTTGATGACATTTAAGACCAAATAATAAATTGAACTTGAAAATATTAACTTTAGAGAATAACAATAATTTAACAATCTAATAAATCATTCCACCACTAAAAGGAAAATACTCTATGTCAAAAAAAGTAGTAATTGTTGGTTCTGGTAATGCGGCTTTGTCTGCAGGGATAGCTGCTTTAGAAAAAGGTGCAGAAGTAACTATTTATGAAAAAGCAGATAAAAAAATGGCAGGAGGTAATACTAAGTATACTGCTGGAGCAATGCGATTTGCTTATGAAAGTGGTGATCAATTAATGGGTCTTTTGGAAAATCCAAATGATAAAAGAATTAAAGATACAGATTTTGGATCTTACACCCAAGAAAAGTTTAAGATAGATCTATTAAATTTTAACGATGGTAGACCATTAAGTCATGAGCAAAAAATTTTAGTTTCTAAATCTTTAAAAACAATTCAATGGCTCTCATCTCATAATGTTAAGTTCGAACCCATTTATTCAAGACAAAGCTTTATGAAAGACGGAAAACATATTTTTTGGGGAGGCTTAACGTTGGCGTCTGAAAACGAAGGAGTGGGTTTGTTTGACCAAGAATTGGATGCATTTTTATCATTAGGTGGAAAAATTTTCTATGAAAGACCTGTTACAAATCTTATTTTTGAAGATAAAATGGTAAAAGGTATTTATATTAATCAGGAAAAAATAAATGCTGACTCTGTTATTCTTGCATCTGGCGGCTTTGAAGCTAATGACGAACTTCGAAAATCTTATATTGGCGACAATTGGCGCAAAGCAAAAGTAAGAGGAACTCCTCATAATACAGGAGATGGGTTAAAGATGGCTTTAGAAATTGGAGCAGCAAAGCATGGTTTATATAATGGTTGTCACGCTACTCCAATGGATTTGCATATGAAAAATTATGGTGGTTTAGATTTAGAACCCAGTGAAAGAAAAAACTATAGAAAGATATGCTATTTTTTAGGAATTATGGTAAATGCAAAAGGTAAAAGATTTTTGGATGAAGGCAAAAATTTTAGAAACTATACATATGCACAATATGGCAAAAAAGTTTTAGATCAACCAGGTCATTTTGCTTGGCAGGTTTTTGATAGTAAAGTTTTTGACTTACTTTATGAAGAATATACGTTTCATGATGCGCACTTTGTTGAGGCAGACACCATTGACGAGTTAATTTCAAAAATGGATGGTGTTGATAAAATAGAAACTAAAAAAACAATTAATGAATTTAATAATTCAGTTGACCTTAATACTTCTTTCGACCCAACTATTCTTGATGGAAAATCAACAAATGGAATTGAAATTAAAAAATCAAATTGGGCACAGAAAATTGATAAAGGCCCATTTAAGGCTTTTCCGGTTACTGGAGGCATTACTTTTACTTATGGTGGATTAAAAGTAGATAAAAATGGAGCAGTGTTAGACACTAAGAACAATCCCATAAATGGTTTATTTGCTTGTGGCGAATTAGTAGGAGGTGTGTTTTTTAATGGTTATCCTGGTGGATCGGGCCTAACATCGGGAGCGGTGTTTGGTAGAATAGCCGGTTATGGTTCAGTACAGGAAGGTTAGGGGATGAAAAAAATTAAGGTAGCAGTTTTAGATGATTATCAAAATGTTACTCATGATTTCGCCAATTGGGAAACGTTAAGTGAAAACATAGAGCTTAAAGTCTTCAATAAATATATCGGAGATGATAATAACTTATCAGACAAACTATTTGATTACGATGTTTTGTGTTTGATGAGAGAAAGAACTCCTCTTCCTAGTACTTTAATAAACAAACTTCCAAATTTAAAACTAGTTATTACAAGTGGAATGTGGAACGCATCTATCGACTCAAAAGCCTTGAAAATGAAAAATATAATTTATTGTGGTACTGAAACTAAAATCCATTCGACAGCAGAATTAACATGGGCACTTATTATGAATAGCTGGAGAGGATTGCAAATTGAAATTCAAAACATGAAAGAAGGTAATTGGCAGACAACAATTGGTAGAGGATTAAAAGGAAA
This sequence comes from SAR116 cluster bacterium AG-390-L20, assembly GCA_003278095.1. GTDB lineage: Bacteria > Pseudomonadota > Alphaproteobacteria > Puniceispirillales > Marisalimonadaceae > Marisalimonas. The sequence continues at coordinate 39,831 of QCHB01000003.1, forward strand.
TACCTTAGGTATTCTTGGTCTTGGTAAACAGGGACTACAAGTGGCTAATTATGCTAAGGCTTTTGAAATGAAAGTAATTGCTTGGAGCCATAATCTAAAAAAAGAAGATTGTGAAAAAGTTGATGTAGAATATGTAAGTAGCTCAGATTTATTTCAAACTTCAGATATTTTAACAGTGCATACCAGATTATCAGATAGAACGCGTGGCTACATTGACAAAAGTAATTTAAAGCTAATGAAAAAAGAGTCTGTAATAGTTAATACTAGTCGTGGTCCAATCATAAAAGAACAAGATTTAATAAATGCTTTGAATAAAAATGAAATTTCATATGCAGCCTTAGATGTTTATGATCAAGAACCTTTACCTAAAGATCATATTCTTAGAAAAACAAAAAACTTAATTCTTACTCCCCACATTGGTTACGTGTCTTCAGAAGCTTATGAAAAGTTTTTCAATGGTTATTTAAAGGGAATAGAAGCTTATTTAAATAAAAACCCTATAAACCAAATTATTTAGACTTATAACCAATTATCTAAAACCCATTGAGGTGTCTTTAATTGTTTATAAACTTTTTTGTAAATTTGAGAATTTTTCACTGGCCATTTTCCATTAATTACGTCATCAGGATCTGGTTTACCGGTAAACGCTACAATAGATGTTTCTTTTGGAAGTTTTGCAGGTTGCCAAATTCTAAATGGCCAATTTGGAAGAAGATTATGCTTAAAACTTTGGCACCATCCTTTTGGCCAAAAAATTTGATCTTTAATTTGATCACTTATATAAATTTGCTCAATGTGGTAAGTTTTCCAATATTTATTTGGATTTTTTTCAAATTTTTCAAAAATTGCATTATACTTCCCCACAGGAAACCTGAAACAACTAGTATTTCCAATATTTTGTCCCACTTGAGTCCAATTTTCAATTACACAATAAGAGCCTTGTTTGAAATCAAAAAAGCGATCCAAATTGCCTGTAATAACCAAATCTAAATCTAAAAATAATATATCACCTTCTAAATCATATAGTGGATATTGCCATAAACTCATTTTTCGCCAGGGCGTATAAGAAATTTCGCTAGGTAAAGAAATTTTTGGTAAGGGTTTGCATATTATATTTTTATTTATACCTAAAACATTATCCGTAAAGCAGTAAAGTTTTGTTGCTCTTTTTGTGTGTCTTTTTATAGATTTATATAATCTATTGACATATTCGGATCCGTATCTTGAGCCCCATTTCATACACATAATTGTTTGCAATTTAAATCCTAATATCAAATATTAATTCTCAAGATGTCATTTTCATTTTATAACATTACAAAAAATATAATGAAGAAAAAATTATGAAAATTAATATTTTATTGCCATACAAAGAAAAATTTGATGAAAACAAAGCATCTTCCGTTTCTATCACAGTTAAAAACAACCTTAATCATTCAATCTTTTTCAGGGATATTGTTGTTTATGGTCAATATGTCGATACTCCCCTTTTTAAAGATAATTTTCTAGGAATCAAATATCCTTTTTTTTCGTTTAGAAGTAAGAATATATTTTTAGCAAAAAAAATGTTATCGATTATTTCAAACACCTCTGAAAATAAGCAACTAATAGAAATTCATAATAGACCCTACCTAATTGACTTTATTGTTAAAGAAAACAACTTTCCTGTGAGCTTATTTTTTCATAATGATCCTAAAACAATGAGAGGATCGAAATCTGTCAAAGAAAGAGAGAATATTTTAAAAGCGTGTGCAGCGGTTTTTTGCGTAAGTGAATATATAAAAAGACAATTTCTAGAGGGTATTTCTTCAGATTATAAAAAAGTCCATGTATTATATAATGGGGTAGAAAGGAGTGCAAAAAAATTTCCTCAAAAGAAAAAGAAAATATTGTTTGTTGGTAGGTTAGTTGTTGAAAAAGGTGTCGATCTTTATGTTCAAGTAATAAATTCAATAGCAAAAAATTATCCAGATTGGAGTTTTGGTTTAATTGGTTCTTCTAGATTAGGAGAAAATCAAAACTCTAATTCTTATGCTTCAAAAGTTATAAAAAATTTTAAGAATATTGGAAATCAAGCTAAATTTTATGGATTTAAAGATAATGATTTTGTTCAAAAAAAAATGAAACATGCTTCTATCATTATTATTCCATCTTTATGGGAAGAACCATTTGGATTAGTTGCAGCTGAAGCAATGAGTAATGGAGTTGCAATAATTGCTTCAAGTGTTGGAGGAATACCCGAAATTGTGCAAAATAACGGAATACTAATAGAAGATATAAATTCAGAAAAAATAGAAAGAGCTCTAGTGGAACTTATTACAGATAGAAAAAAAAGAAATTACTTCCAAAAAAAATCATGGGATAATTTTAAACTATCGTCTATTGATGCAAGTCAAAAATTAGACCACTTTCGACAAAATCTTATTGAAAATCATTTTTAGTTTTATCCCAATCTTGAAATTGAGAAACAGCAAACGCAATTGCAAACCACGTAAATAAATTACCCCATTGTCCATAAAAGCTTCCAAATTGTTGTAAAGGAAAGAAGAATGCAAAGGGAATAATAAAAGCTGTACTACTCATAGGGCAGTTAACGTTTTTCCTTCTAGCGTTATAACAAGTTGATATTATAGAAAAGAACATTAAACAACCAATTAATAAACCTATTAAGCCAGTTTCAGCAAATAATTGTATATAGAAATTATGTGGATGATTTCCACAATAATTTTTTCCAGGTAACCAAACAGGCAAATTAGTATCAAGTTTTGAACAGGTTTTTCTTGTACCTGAAGGACCTATGCCTTTTACTGGTGTTAACAATCCTTGTTGTATTCCTCCTCTCCAAGCTCCCCAATATGGATTTTTATCTAAGGATACTGCTGATGAATAGATAAATGGTATATGGTTTAGAAAATTTTTACCTAAACGGACTTTCAAATCAGGGTTAGTGTATGCAACAAATAGTAATGCTAAAAGTTGTGTTAATATTAGCATACAATAAATTTTAAATCTTGGCTTCCAAGCAATACCAGCTATTATACCTGAGCAAATTAATATCAACACATTAACTCGTTCACCGGTTAAAATTGTCGCAGAAAAGCATAGGACACATACTAGACCCAAAACTATACTTTGTATTTTTAATCTACTCACTGAAATCGCTAGCATTATACAAAAAGCAGGCAATGAAAATTTTGCTAAATAGCCACCAGGGGTTGTGTCTCCATAGGGCCAAGTTAATCTATGTTTGTTAGCCAAGATTGCTTCCGAAAATAATATTATGACCATAATAATGACTCCCATTATCATTGACAATAACATCATTACTCTTATGTCTCTATCTTTAGCCAACCATACTTGAGCTGCCGCAACATATAGTGGAAATCTGATCCATACGAAACCTTGAGAAAATGAGAACAACGGGTCTGTGCTAGTGAGGCCAGAAAATAAACTAAAAAACCAAAATATTAGTGCTAACTTGAACCACAGTTGAGACATCCAATCCCAATCTTTATTTTTAATACATCTAATTAAAAAAAATATTGCAATTACAGTGAGCCATAAATCTGCAGGATCTCTTTCAATTAAATAAATAAATGGACCCAATAGCCAAAAAATGGTCATAGCTTTTTCAAAGCTATTTAAGTTCTTTATTTTATATAAACCATCTCCCCAACTTTTTGAAAAATTAAGTTCTGAAATAGAAATATATTTTAAAATCATCGAAACCAAAAATTAGAGCTATAAAGTTTTTGTATATACAATTTATTATTAAAAACAAATCATTAATATTATGACTGGTATAAACAGACTTTGGAAGAGAATATTTAGTGAGCTTATTTTAAATTTAATGGACGTTTATTTGACTTTACAAAAACAATTTGTTGAATAGAGATTATTTTGCACTTATTTTTATTTTATTTCTTATAAGCCATAGACAACTCAAAGAAGGAATTACCATAATGGTTGTTAAAATAAAAAAAATTCCCCAATCCCCATTTAGCCAATCTACAAGAGCTCCTGAAGATGAAGCAAGAGTTGTTCTTCCAGCAGTTCCTATAGACGCAAGCAAAGCATATTGAGTGGCTGTATAAGTTCTATCAACCAATAATGAAATAAATGCAACAAATGCTACTGTTGCAAATGCCGCTGCAATATCATCAGCAATCACAGCAATTGCAAATAATAATTCAGATTTGCCTGTCCAAGCCAAAATTGCAAACAGAAGGTTTGTTAGAGCCATTAACCCTCCAGCAAAAAACATTGTTTTTATTGTTCCGGTCCTCATTGCCATTACACCCCCTAACAATGTGAAAACAACAGTAGTAATCCAACCAAGTCCTTTAGAGTAAATGGCAATCTGACCTTTTGAAAATCCAATTTCTTTATAAAAAACAATAGACATTCGGCCAAGAAATGCTTCGCCAATTTTGAACAAGAAAACAAAACCTAATATTCCTAAAGCTATAGCAAATCCATTCTTTTTAAAGAAACTAACTATAGGCCCACCTAAAGTTCCTGCAACATACGCAAGGAATTTAGTTATAAAGTTGCTAGGTCCAAATTTTCCTGCGATAATTTTATCAGTTTCATTTTGTTTTGTTTGTCTGTCAGTTTCAATTGGCTCATTAATAAACATCAAGCCAATATTCATTAAAATTATTACGACCCCTAAAACTAAGAAAGTTGCTTGCCAGTAATCAGCAACATTTATCTTTTCAAAATATTCTGCCGTAAACAAAGCTATAACACCTCCTAGTTTATAACCTGTCCACCAACCAACTACTGCTATTGCAGCACCAGCTGCCATAGCTTTTCCTTCATTTTGATTGATTTGTTCAATCCTTAAGGCGTCAACAGTTATGTCTTGTGTAGCCGAAGCTATAGCAATAATTAACCCAACAAAAATTAATAAAGTTAAGTTTTGAGTTGGGTTTATAAAACTCCAAACCAATAAACTTAGTAAAATTGCAACTTGCATTAAAACTATCCATCCTCTTCGATGGCCTAGTTTTTTCGTTAACAGAGGTATCTGAATTCTATCTATTATTGGAGCCCATAAATAATTAAATGCATATACACCAAAAATTAGACCTGCCCACCCTATTGTTGATCTGCTCAGTCCTTCTTCTTTTAACCAAAGACTTAAACTACTTGCAATCAAAACCCATGGGAAACCGCTTATGGCACCAAGAAGTAAAATTCTTAGCATTCTTATATCTTTAAAAACTAAAATTGATTCAATCCAATTTTGTTTTACTATCATAATAAAAAATCCAAAAAAGTCATAGATCATATTACGCTCATTTTTATCTAAAATATATGTTTTTTGTTTGATTAAATAATCTATAATTAGATATGCAGATAAATTGGTTAGTGATACATCTTGGTAAAAAATATTTCTTGAAAGTTGGTAATAAAGTTTTTAAGTGTCAAATAGGTTTAGGAGGCTCTAAAAAAACAATAAAAAAAGTAGAGGGCGATAAAACAACACCAATTGGAAAATGGTATTTAAAATCAATATATTATAGACCTGACAGAGTGTTAAGGCCAAAATTAAAGAAAAAAAATATTTTAAAAATAAATCGAATAACAAAATATTGCGGTTGGTGCGATGATATAAGAAGTCATTATTATAACAAATATATCACAATTAATGATTCTCGATCGTTAAATATCAATTATGAAAGTTTGTGGCGGCAAGACAATGCTTACGATATAATCATTGAAACTTCCCACAACACTAAACCAGTTATAAAAAATAGAGGAAGTGCAATTTTTATACATTGTAGCTTTGAAAATTTAAGAACAACAAGTGGTTGTGTTGCATTAAAAAAAAGAGATTTGATGTTTCTAATTAAAAATCTTAATAGTGAAGCTTATATTCAAATTAAAAAGTAATATTTGAAAATATAAAACTTTACAGAATGAATTATTCAAATTAAAAGTTAATTTTTCTAATAATTGAGGTTGTTGATGCCGTATTCACTTATATCAGTATTTCTTGGCCTTCTTGGCTTATTGTCTGCTTATGCAGTGTATTTAAAGATTAAGTCTTCTTCTGAAGGTGAGGGCCGAGTTAAAGAGATAGGAGATGAAATACACCTTGGTGCTATGGTGTTTATGTCTGCAGAATACAAAAGACTAGCTATTTTTTGTTTAGTTTGTATTTTGGCGCTTTATTTTTCTTTAGGGTGGCAAACTGCTGCCTCATTTTTACTTGGTGCATTATGTTCTGGAATTGCTGGATTTATTGGCATGTATTCTGCCACAAAAGCTAATGTTAGAACAGCTATAGCCGCAAAAGAAAAAGGAGCTGCTGAAGCATTAAATATAGCCTTTTTTGGAGGTTCAGTTATGGGCCTTACTGTCGCTGCAATGGGCTTGTTTGGGATTGGTATTTTATTCTATTATTTTGCAGGAAATGTTGAAACCATTCATGCAATTGAAGGATTTGCAATGGGCGCATCTTCTGTTGCATTATTTTCAAGAGTTGGTGGAGGTATTTTTACAAAAAGTGCAGATGTCGGAGCTGACTTAGTTGGTAAAGTAGAAGCGGGTATTCCAGAAGATGATCCTAGAAATCCTGCGGTTATTGCTGACAACGTTGGGGATAACGTCGGCGATGTAGCTGGTATGGGATCAGATATTTTTGAATCATATTGTGGATCCATGATTGCTTGTATTGCACTTGCAGCGTCGATGACAAGTCTTACAATAACAAATCTTGGTGGTAATCAAACGATGTTGCAATTCATGCCTTTAGCTTTAGCGTCTTTAGGCTTGATATGCTCATTGTTAGGTATAATTACTGTCAGGGTCTTTTCTTCTAAAAGTCCAGAAACTGCTCTTAGATATGGTACTATTGGCTCTGCAGTTATTTTTGTTATAACATCATATTTTTTAATTGAATTTATGGGCGTTTCATCAGGTGTTTGGATTGCTGTATTAGTTGGGTCCGTTGGTGGGATAATAGTTGGATTAATAACTGAATATTATACTGGAGGTAGTCCAGTAAGGAAAATAGCTAAAGATGGTGAAACTGGTCCAGCTACGGTAATGATATCCGGTCTTGCTACTGGAATGCAGTCAGTTGCTATACCTGTTTTGACAATAGTAATAATTATTTTTATTTCCAATATATACGCAGGTTTATATGGCGTAGGGATTGCTGCTGTTGGTATGTTAAGTACTGTTGGAATTACAATGGCGATAGACGCTTACGGTCCTGTTGCCGATAATGCAGGTGGAATTGCCGAGATGTCTGAAATGGGCAAAGAAACCAGGGAAATAACAGATTCCCTCGACGAAGTTGGGAATACTACAGCTGCTATTGGTAAGGGTTTTGCAATAAGCGCTGCTGCATTAGCAGCATTAGCATTAATAAGCGCTTACATTGAAAAAATTTCAAGTCAAGACGCAAGTTTCGTTTTAGCTATTAACGATCCTTTAGTTTTATGTGGTATGTTTTTAGGAGGTATTTTCCCCTTCTTAGTAAGTTCAATGACAATGACAGCAGTTGGTGACGCAGCCTTTGATATGATTAAAGAAGTTAGAAGGCAATTTAAAGAAATACCTGGCTTGTTAGAAGGAAAAGCTAAGCCTGACACAGCTAGATGCGTTGACATTGCAACTAGAGCTGCTTTAAGAAAAATGATAGCTCCTGGTACCCTTGCAGTTTTGTCACCTGTTATAATTGGATTTTTATTAGGTCCGAAGGCTCTTGGTGGAATGTTAGGTGGAGCACTTATTTGCTGTGTAATGATGGCTTTAATGATGTCTAATGCGGGTGGAGCATGGGACAATGCAAAAAAATTTGTTGAAAAAGGAAACTTTGGAGGGAAAGGTTCGGATGTTCACAAAGCTGCTGTAGTTGGTGACACTGTAGGAGATCCTCTTAAAGATACATCTGGTCCTTCAATGAATATTTTAATTAATGTTATGGCTATAGTAAGTTTGGTTATTGCACCACTTTTGATCTAGTTTGATTAAATGAATAAAGCAATTAAAAACACATTTATTCATTAAACTTCGTTATGGCCGAAAAGTCTAAGTCTCCTTTTTTGTCATTTACCATTTGTCTAAAATTTTCTTGAGCTTTGATTCCAAAAGGTGCAAGTGTATTTGTATCATTTATAGCTTTAAGAGCTATACTAAGATCTTTGTACATTAAGCTTGCTGAAAAACCTGGCTCAAAACTCTTATCTGCAGGGCTTTTAGGGCCAACCCCTGCAATAGGACAATAATTGTTTACAGCCCAACATGACCCTGTTGAAGTAGATAAAATTTCAAATAATTTTTTGGGATCTAATCCTAAGTTTGTCCCTAAGTTAAAAGCCTCTCCTACTCCTATCATAGTAGTTGCTAGTAACATATTGTTACAAGCCTTTGTAGCTTGTCCAGAACCATATGTCCCACATAAAAGTGATTTTTGTCCCATCACACCAAATAGGGGTAACATCATTTTATAAGCATTTTCATCGCCCCCAACCATAAATGTTAGTGTTCCATTTTCGGCCCCACCAACACCTCCTGAAACTGGAGCATCAAGAAAGAAAAGGTTTTTAACTTTACATTTTTTATGAAGCTCTTTAGCTTTATTAACATCGATTGTAGAACAGTCAGTTATTAGTGTTCCTGGTTTTAGTCTATCTATTATGTTATCTAAGGCCTCTTCTACAATGTCTCCATTAGGTAACATCGTAATGATTATATCTGTTCCTTTTGATACATCATTTAAATTATTAGCTTTTTTTAGTCCATTAGGAGACAGTTGATCTATATATTCTTGATTTATATCATAACCTACAACTTCATAATTACTTTTCAAAAGATGAGTTACCATTTTAGATCCCATATTACCTAAGCCAATAAAACCAATTTTTTTCATTTTAATTCTCCTTTTTTTAAAAATTCAGATAGAGGTATTGTTTGACTTTTAATAACTCGATCAGAGGGTAGAAGTTTTTTATTAATTTGTAAATCTTGCTTTAAGCCAAATAAAAAAGGGTACCATTCTCTTGACAACTCACCTTTCCATTTCCATAAAAGATAATCTATTACTTCTATATCTTCTCTATTAATCTTAACAGATTGAATGGATGGATTTGAACCAAAGTCTGGCATTAAAAAAAATTTTTTAATTTTAAGAAATAATTCTGGGACGCCATGAGTGTAGATTATAATTTCCCACTGTCGTGTTGAAAGTTTTCTAATAACACTTCTTCCAAATATATCTAAAATTAGAAGATCTGTCTTTATCATACCTGTTGGGTTAATCATTATGTTTTTTAAATTTTCTCTCCCTGAAGTGGGCCCTATAAAAAAACGTCTTGGACAATAATCATTTGCATAAAAGTTATCCCAGATGATTATCTCATTTGATAAGACTTTATTTATTTTTTCATAATTTTTCATATCTTTACTAACTATGTTTTTTCCGGAATAAAATATTCTTTGGTTAGGGTTTATGGTTTTGCTTAAATCTTTCAAATAAGAAGGCTCATCCTCTATTAATTCATCTGCATAAATTCTAGGTACAAAAAAAATATTCTGTCCTAATTCATCTGAAAGTTTGTTAGCCAAAATACCGTGATATGTTCCTTCAGATATATTGTCACCAAACTTTTTTTTAAAATTGTTAGGAATATCGTCTAAAAGCAAAACTATAGATTTTGCTCCATCAGCAAGTAATTGTTTGGCTTTATCTAAAAGTGCTTGAAAATCAGAGTTTGTACTCTTTTTTTTGTTACAAATTAATTCTTTAAAATTAAAATCTAGTCCGGGAGCAATTCCAGCAATAACATCTATCTGATTTTTTTTACTAAATTCTGTAAATCTTCTAAAACTAAGGCGCCATTTTTTACTATATTTTTTTCTCCAACAAAATCTATGACAAACATCTTCTTTGGGAGCGTATAAATAAGTATTCATTTTATTTTTATAAAGTGATTTAATTATAAGATTTCTATTTTTCCAAGATAAAATTTTTCCATAATAACCTTCTATATATCCGATTATATTATTTTCAATGTTTTTCATTTGAAATCTTTTTAAATATAGGAATAGTATATTAGCTTAATTGGGAGAAAAATATAATGAAAATTTTAGCACTCGGCGCTCATCCAGATGATATTGAGATTTTTATGTATGGTTTACTTTCTATTTATAAAAAAGAAGGAAATGAAGTTTATACAATGATTGCTACTGATGGTGCAAAAGGAGGCCTTTTGGGAGATAAAACATTAGTTCAGAAAAGAGCAAAAGAGGCCATTAATGGTTTAAAAAAAATATCTGTACCAACCTTTTTAAATCTTCCAGATGGTAGATTAGGAGAAGAACAAGTACATCAAAAAACTATTAAAGAAAATATATTAAAAATTATGCCTGATTTAATTATTACTCATGCTCAAAACGATTATCATACTGATCATAGATCTTTGTCTCTACTTACAACTAGTGCAGTTAGTCATTATATACCAATTTTATTTTGTGATACTTTGATGGGAGTTAATTTTTTTCCTAACTATTATGTTGATATAACAGATCATTATGAATCTAAAAAAGAAGCTGTTCTAAAACATAAAACTCAAAACCCTCAAAGATTTTTAGACTTATTTAAGTTAATGAACTCATATAGAGCTGCCCAGTGTAATGCACCAAAAGGCAAATACGCAGAAGCATATTGCTTTACACCGTCATTTCCTTTTATAGATATAAAAGGAATATTACCTCCTTCTTTTAAATTAAGACCTTTTCATATAGAAAATCAAAATGGTTTCTTATGAACCTTTATATAATGATCCTCCTGATGAGGGTTTTGAAACTCCAGTTGTTAGAGGAAATGTAAACGGAAGTTGGTAAACAGACCTAGCTGATAAATAAGCAATTAATTCGGCTTCTATATAATCAAACTTAATGTCTAATTGTTTTTCATTAAAAATATTTATATTTAATTTATTTTTTAAGCGATTAATTAAATAAGTATTTCTATATCCACCACCAGTAACTATAAAATTATTAATTTTTTTAGGTAAAAAACTTAAACTAGCTGAAATTGAATCTAGAGTAAACTCAGTTAATGTAGCCATAACATCAAATGCAGAATACTCTTTTTCAATTAATTGTTTATAATGACTAATAAATGAAAGCCTATCAAGTGACTTTGGAGGTGGTTTTTTAAAAAATTCATTCTGTAAAAAAACTTTAATTTCTTCCTTAATTGGTGTCCCTTTAGAGGCAAATTTACCGTCCTTATCATAATTTTTATTAAAATGAGTAAACGAATAGTTGTCCATTAATGCATTCCCAGGCCCAGTATCAAAACCAATTAATTTCTTGCCATCCCAGTATGTTAAATTAGAAACACCACCTATATTTAGTATACAAGATGGCAGTTCTAAATTACTTTTTTCAATTATAAATTGATGATAAATAGGTGCTATTGGTGCTCCTTGCCCTCCTAAAACCATATCATTAGATCTAAAATCAAAAATAACATCCTTATTAAGCAATTTGGCCAACATTTGGGGGTCACCTAATTGAACAGAAGTCTTATTCTCTGGGTCATGAAAAATTGTTTGTCCGTGAAAACCTATCAAATCACATGTTTCAATTATATCTAAGTCTTTCAAAGCTAGATAATGTTGGTTAGTTACAAACTCGTTTAAGTGCTGTTTTCTTTTTAAATTAAAGTCTAAATCTTTACTTAAAATACTCATCAAAAACTTTTTAGTGTTATCAGTATATTCATAAAAATAATTTTTATCTTGCCTTATTAAATCTAACCCATTTGTTCTAACTAAACTAATATCAATCCCATCCATACTGGTTCCGGTCATAAGACCCACAATATTTAAATACTCATATTTCAAAAAAATACCTTTTTAATTTTTTAAAAAAACATATAGTTTGTTTTATGAGACAAAATATACCTAAAACAGAGCGAGTATTCCAAAATAGTAAACCTATTGATAAATTGAATATTTTTGATGGTATTACATTAATTGTTAATGAGCAAAAAAAAGCTGCGCTAGAAGTGAAAAAAGCTGCAATATCAATTAGGTTCGCAATAAATGAAATTTCAAAACATTTATCGTCTAGTAAAACTGGGCGATTAATTTACGTTGGAGCAGGTACATCAGGTAGAATAGGTGTGCAAGATGGTGTTGAACTTTTTCCAACATTTAATTGGCCTAAGAAACGTTTGGATTTCATTATAGCGGGAGGAAATAAAGCTATTATAGAAACAGTTGAAAACGCAGAGGACTGCACTTCAGAAGCTTTTAAATCAGTTATAAATAAAAAAATTAATTCTAAAGATGTTGTTATTTGTCTTGCAGCAAGTGGCAATACACCTTTTACGTGTAAAGTTATTGAAGAGTCATTTAATCAAGATGCCTTAACCATTGCAATTAGCAATAATCCAAAAGGTAATATACTAAAATTTGGAAAAATTAATATTATCCTTGATACAAAAGCAGAAGTTATAGCAGGATCAACAAGATTAAAAGCAGGGACTGCACAAAAAATTTGTTTAAATGCAATTTCTTCAATGGTAATGATAAAATTGGGTAGAGTAAAGAACGGAATTATGAGTGAAATGGTTCCAACGAACGAGAAGTTAAGAAAAAGAAAAAAATTTTTTCAAATCAAAAATTAACTTTATTCATTTAAAAAATTATTTATTAAAATCCATCATTTTAATTATGGGATTTTTTTCCCCCATTCTGAAAATTATTTCCTTAAGAGGTTCAATAATAGTTTTCATATGGTAAGCATTAGCGTGAATACAATTTAATTTATCAACCATTATTCCAACATGCCCTTCCCAAAAAACCACCGATCCTCTGTCCAATTTCTTTACATCATTAATTATTTCTTTATCAATATTAACTTGATCAGTAGTATTTCTAGGAATTTTTTGTCCGAAAGTCTCATAAGAAATTTGAAGAAGGGCAGAGCAATCAATTCCTAAAGTATCCCTTCCGCCCCATTTGTAAGGTGTTTCCAAAAGACTTTCTGATATAAAAACCCAATCTTTAGTAATATTATTAATATTTGATATGTGCTTAATGGGTACGAACCCAGTTTTATAAGGATATTTAGAAGGTAAAAAAATTTCTGCCCAATTATTTTCCATTTGTTTTACTGACAATTTAGATCCAAGAGGAAGATAAATTATAGAGTTAGATTTTTCACTCTTTCTCTCTAAAACAAATGTTCTTTTTGATAATACTCTATGTGTAATAGTTTTAAAATTACACAAACTTTCACTTTTCACCCAACCTTGGTAATTATCTGAAAATAATTTGCAAAAAGTCCACTCTAAATAATGATCTAAAGTTTCAACTTGTTCACCAAATAAGCATTCAGTTTCTAACGGTAAGGCTATAGAAGGCTTGGATCTCATACCAATAGATGGTTCTGCAACTATCATAATTTCAGATTTTTTGACCATTTGATTACATTAAAATTTGGACATGTTTTTTTAGTATTATTATCATCGCAATGACCAATAATTATAGCTCCAGGGTAAGATTTTTTCCATTTCTTTAAAATTTTTTCCAATGATATAAATTGTTTTTTTGTAAATTTATTACGCCCTATCAAACATACCCCTAAGCTTGTCTGATTTTTACCTTTTACATGAGCACCAATCCAATACTCTGGACGACCATTTTCAACTTTTCCTGATCTTAGTATAACTTTGTGATATCCTATTCCGTCCCAGCCAAAGCCTAGATGCATATTATGTATATAACTTGCATCTATGTTATTATTGTTCGGTGTATCAGAACAATGTACAACAAGCAATTTTATGTCTGACTTAAAAAGCATATTTCTTTTTAAAATTATTATTTTAAAATATTGTATTATTTATACGTATTATAGAAAAGATTTTATCATGATCCAACATTAAAAAATTTTAATTTTATAAATTATCTATAAATTTATTAAAAGCAATTTTGTAATTACAATTTTGATTCACCCAACTCCAACCATTAAGTGCAATTTTTCTTCGTAAGGGATAATTACTTTCTAAATCTAATAATTTTTTTCCCCATTCTTCTATCAAATCTACCTTTACATAGTGTATTTTGTCTTCCAAACCGTATTCAGATAAATTTTTATTTGTAATTACCGGTAATCCATAACTCATCATTGAAAATATTTTTACATTTCTTCCTGTGCCCTCAAAAATTGGCGCAAGGCCAATTTGTGCATTTAAAAAATGTTTTTTTTGTAAACTTGGAGAAAAAGAAAACTTTGGGAAATTAGAATTTAATTTTGAACCAACAATCTTCACTTTTTTGTTTAAAAAGAATGTTTGGTAATTTTTAAAAAAAGCTTCTATAGAAATAGAATTTTGTTTCCAATTACTACCTATAAAAAAATAATTAAATTCTCTAGAAGAAGAATATAAGAATTTATGAATGCGAACAGGTGTTGGCGTATACACTAGTTTTTCTTTTTTGATACCATTATTGACAAGGTATTCCTTTTCATAATTGGCGAAATCAATGATATAAGTACAACATGATAATAAATTTATTTCTTGATTGTCAGTCATAACTGACTCATCTCTAAATTTATTATTTTCAAAATACTTTTTTCTGAAATGATATAGATCGTGACAAACTAAAACAATTGGTGTTTTACTATTAAAAAAAATATCTTCATATATTTTCAATAATTTAGTTGTGTTTACAAAAATATATTTTGGTGATTTTTTTTTTATATATATTTTTATTTTCTTACTAAAAACTTCATCATACTTAAGATTAAATACTGGATCAATATCGTTTGAATTATCAATTTTTAAAAAATGTACTTTGAACTTACTTTTGAGGGACAAATATAATAAAAAAACAGTATTCTGAAAACCACTTCTAACTGGTTTAAGTTTTTTTATAGAAATTATAAGGATATTATCCATAGGAGTATATTTTAGATGTCAATTCCATAGTATCTAACGCCTCACCAAAAAAACATGGTTTTTGCTCACAATCAAATCCTAATAAACATTTTAAAATATTTTCTAACTCACTTTCAAAAACGTCCTCACCAAGAGATTGGCTAACAATTTGTTCAGTATCGATTTGGTTATTAAAGACAGAACTTTCCCACGACCACCTCTTACCTGTTCTATATACTTGTTTGCCATAATGGCTTCCTCTGCCATTAATAATTCCATATCCATTATTGCCAAAAATAGAAATTTCAAATGAACTTCTCCACTTAAGAATAGATATATTTAAATGAATTAGAGGTATTTTCTTAGATTCAAATAGTAAATTACATTGTTCTTCAATTCCGGTTTTCCAAAAATTCATACTAGTTAAGTGTTTTGCAACTATATTTATTTTACTACCTACAAAAAGTTGCATTAAATTTATAACATGTATTCCAGGATCAATAATGACACCTCCTCCAGCCTTTTCTTTATTAATTTTCCATGAATTTTTTATTTTCGAACTATGGCCATGACCCATACTAATATTAAGAGAATTTATTTCACCAAATTTACAATCTTCAAGATCTTTTAAAAGAGCACTAATACCTTTAAAATAACGATAGTTAAGGCCTACAAATATATTTTGATTTTTATTTTTCAAATCCCTTATCTTTTTAGCTTCATTAAAGTTTATACCCAGTGGTTTTTCAACAAGAATTGAACATGATGGTTTTGATACTAAAATATCTTTTATGTATTCATAAATTAGATAATGTGGAGTACCTATTATGAAAAAACTTGCCATAGTATTTTTAAAAAATTGTCTATCAATTTTAGTTTCGCAAATAATTTTTTTACCATTCCAATCAATAGAGGCAACTGTTGGATCATAAAATCCGATAACATTAAGCTCAAATTTTACTTTAAGTTTTTTTATGGCCCTTAACCTATGATGACCCATATTACCCATTCCTATAAAAAAAATATTCATTCGATTCTTCTTAATTTAAGGTAGTTTTCATCAATATTATTAAATATTTTGTCTTTATTATCTCTAATATGGATTAGTTTGCCGTTTAAGCTTTTACTATTATTTTCCAAATAATATTTTATAAAATCACATACTTCACTCTTTGAAGTTTTTGTTCCTACTTCTGTTTGTTCAAGAACTTTTTCTAGCATTTTAGTCTCAATTGCTCCAGGAGCTATTGCAAATATATTAAATCCATAATTTTCATACTGTATTGACAAATTTTCTACAGTTCTCACTATTGCAGCTTTACTTGCAGAATAAGCTGGAAAGGTTGGAAAAGGATTGGCTGCTCCCCCACCTGATAAAAATATTATGTTTTTTTCTTTTTTTATTCTTTTTAATGGTTCAATAAAAAAATTAAATATCTCTAAATGAGAAAATAAATTAATATTAAAAACTTTTTTCCATTCATCTATATTTGTTTTTGTACTAAAATTTTCAATATATCCAGCACAAAAAATCAAATGTATGTTGGAAAAAGATTTAAAGTTAATTTTGTTTTGGAATAATGAAAAATCAATTTTATTTTCAAGGTCTAATATTAAATAATCTGAGGCAAGAGGATTAGACTGGTTTATGGTGTCAGATTTTTTTTTACAGTTTTTCGATTTAGAAATCAAAAGGATAAAATATTTTTTTGATAGTTTTTCAGCTAAATAAGCTCCTATTCCCTGACCTGCGCCAGTAATAACTAATAATTCTTTTTTTTTCATAAACTTGTGTAAACTCTATTAAAATTTCTTATGTCATTAGGAGTATCAATTCTTAAGGGTAAAAAAGTAGATAATAAAAAGCTGACTTTCATTTCTTTTAATTTGCAATCATAGATAAAATCTTCTATTTTTTTATAAGGTTTTTTAACATAATTAAATATTCTTTTATCAATAAATTTACAACCTAAATCAATATGACTACCAGTATAGTTGTATTTTTTTCCTAAAACAAAATTATCATTAACTTCAAGATTTCCTTTTAACTCTTTCTTTAAAAGTGAACATACATCTACGTCATCATTTAAAAATTTATTGTACATTGATACGACATCAAAATTAGATATTTCATCACTATTTGTATAAAAAAAATTGTTTGCAAGATTTTTTCTGATTGAGTAAATTGCATTAAATGTTCCTAGCCGCTCATTATCAGAAAAAAATTCAAAAGAAATATTTTTTTCTTTTAAATAGGGCTTTACTATATTTTTTAAAATCTCTTCTTTATAAGATGTAATAAATAAAAAGTGTTTAAAGCCTCTATTAATCAACGAATCTAATTTATGTAATATAAATGGCCTACCCTTAATTATAATTGCAGGTTTAGGTTTGTGTTTGGTAATAGCACCAAGCCTACTTCCTAATCCACCTGCCATTAAAACACAAGGAGGAAGAAGGATATTAAATTTATTTGAAATCTTCTTCAATTAAAGTCTGATCTCGTGTTTTATTTTTGGTAATTTTTTTGCCTAAGATGTCATAATATTTTGACGCTGGTATGCCTTCAAATGGTCCTTTTGTTGTTATCATGGTAGCATCGATTATGTCCCCCGCTTTTATTTCCTTAGTTGTAACTAAGCATTTCCCCAAAACACTTATAAGTGGACCCTCGCTATCATATTTTTGTTTTATTTCAGTACCTAGGGCTATTTCAACTTCACGAATAGATTTAACCATTTCTGAAAGTTCAGACATATCAATAGATGCAGCATGATCAGTACCATTCATTTTCTTATTAAGAGTAACATGTTTTTCAACAACTCTTGCTCCCATAGCTACTGATGCTACTGGCACATGAATACCAGGTTCGTGACCAGAATACCCAATAATATTTTTGTATTTTTTAAGAAAAGTCTTAATTACATTTAGGTCAATTTCATTGTATTTACTTGGATAAGCTGAAGTGCATTGTAATAAAATAACTTCAGAATCACCCTGGGAAAGAATACTTAGTGCTTTATCAATATCGTAAATATCAGCTGTACCTGTACTTAGTATAATAGGCAGTTTAGTTCTAGAGAATTTTTCTAAAAAATGATAATTGGTAATTTCAACACTTGGTATTTTTATTATATTAATGTTCATAGAAAGTAAAAAATCTAAGCTTTCTTCGTCCCATGGGCTTGCAAAAAATTCTACACCACATTTGTTAGAAAATTCTTGGAGCTCTCTAAAGTTGTCTTCAGTTAATTCCACCCTAATATCAGGATAAGACCAAGAACCATATTTAGGTTGGTCAGTTGAAATATCATTAATACTTTTACTTAAATAACCGATTGGATTTTTATTTATTTTACTTTCAAGCATTATAGACTCAGCTGTCCTTTTCTGAAACTTAACAGCGTCGACTCCAGCTTTTGCACTCTCTTCAATTAATTGTTTGGCAATGTCCATACTACCATTATGGTTGATACCTATTTCAGCAATAATATAGGTAGGTTGGTTGTGCCCAATAATTTTTTTATTAACAATAATTTCTTTATGCATATTCGATCTTTTCTATTAATTTCATATAAATTCTATGCCTGATTATTTAAGGTAAGTCAATAAACATATATGAAGGGTTATTAATGTTATTTAAGACTTAAAAAGTTTTTGTTTGTTTGTTTCCAAATATTTTCTTGGATTTTATCAATCTGTTCGTAAGATTGTGATTTTTCAGAAATTAATTTTTCAAGAAGGCGTTCAAAATTTTGTATGAACTGAGAGTCATCTATTTCTAAACCCCACTCTTCATGATCTATATCTTCAAGTAAATATTTCATTTTATTATGTGTTATTATTGATAATATAGGCTTTCTTAAACCTAGTGGAATCAATTGAGAATGACCCCTCATTCCAAATGAACAATCAACCTCAGAATAAAAATCACAAATTTCATTTGGATCACATTCAGTAAGATTCTTTACTTCATAAGTTAGATGAACCTTATCAAGAAACTTCAATATCTCAAGATCTAGATGTTTGTGGGCAACTACTATTATCTTCCAACCTCTTTTAGATGCTAATTCAAGTGATTTTACTATATTGATAATGTCTTTTTCAAGTCCGTTTGGAAATCTCATTTCAACTCTATCTAATGCTGCATTAAATGCTAAATGCTTGGAATTTTTCTTTCTGTGCTTAAAAGATTTTGTCATTAGGCTTTTATTAATCTGCCAAAGGCATGTTGTGGGACAAAATTGCAAAGATAATTTTTCTTTTAAATCAGGATAAAGATAGTTTTGAATAGATTTTATTGATCCTGAATTTCTTAATCCTACAAAATTTGCCTTCTGCACAAGAGTATTTATATGATCTGTGAATATACTGTCAAAATCTTCTTGTCCACGAAACCTGTTATAGCCAACTCCGAAAACATTTATTGGTATTTTAATTTCACTTAAAGCTTCTATGCTACAATTCCATTGCCAGCCACTTTTAGAAATATCGCTACCATCTTGATCTCTCAAGAACATTCCGCCTCCACCAATTAATATTTCATCATAAGTCGAATTTGCATTTTGAGCGTCTCGAAGACTAAATTTTTTCAAAACATGATGCAGAGACCAATCAATTTTTGAATTAAATATATCAAAACAGCTTCTTGTTACAGGAAACAAAAGTGTATCCCCAGCATTTTTGTTTGTTGTTGTATGATTTCCTATATGCAGTATTTTTTTATACATTGTTTTTAAAATAAATCTCTCTAGCATTTTTTAAATCATCATGTGAATTAATATCTATTGAATTGTCTTTGCTCATTTTATAACCTATTGCTCTTTCTGTATGAAATGTTTCTTTTTTTTTGAGAATTTTAGCGTTAGAAATAAATATTGCACCATTAACAGTAAAAATTTCTTGTTGACCTTGTCTTTGTCTATTTGGATCAATATCATTGGATATAAAGCTTAAAACGTTATTTGTTGAAAACCTAAGATTATTTAAATTTTTACCTAAACCTGTGATGCCAATTACACTTCTATCATTTCCATTAAGGTATAAACTTACTGCTTCTTGCAGATTTTTTGAGGATCTTAAAGGGCTAGTTGGGAGTAACATAGCCACAGCTTCAGGTTCATAACTTTCTTTTTGATAAAGAAAGTCTAGTGCATGAAGAATGACATGAACTGAATGAACGTGATCTTGTGAGAGACTTTTAGGTCTTATAAAAGGCGTTTCTGCGCCATACCTTTTTGCAACCTCTGCTATACGCTCACTATCAGTTGAAACTAATACTCTATCAAACATATTTGAGTTTAAAGCACTTAGTATTGACCATGACAATAAAGGTTTACCACAAAAATCTATTAAATTTTTATCTTTTATACCTTTAGACCCTGACCTGGCAGGTATAATAGCAATTACCTTATTCATTTAAACTAGTTTTCAATATTTCTTGAGCATACATTATGTGACTTCCTTTAAATTCAAAATTAAAAGGGATAGACCTTAAATCTAGCTTTTTAAGCTCCCTATGAAAAGTTTCTTTATCTTTTGGTACGGCCATTAAAAAAAATCCTCCTCCTCCAGCACCAATAATTTTACCTCCATTAGCTCCTGCATTTTTTAACTTAATATATATATCGTCTAAATATGAATCACTCATCATATTAGAAATATCTTTTTTTATTGCCCAATGTTCGTCCATAGCTAATCCTAATTGTTCAACATCCCCATTCATGAGGAAACCTTCTGATAAAACACCTATTTTTTTTATTTTGTCATAGCATTGCATAACATTTTTACTATCATACTGTGACTTGATTATTTTATCAGATCTTCTGTTAACTTTTGAATGGACTAAAACTAATCCAGATATGAGTTTGTCCAGGTTCAGCGTTGATATATTCAATTTTCTACAGAATATTTTGCCATCTTCATTAATCTCTATTGCTTGAATTCCCCCAAGTGCAGCAATATACTGGTCCTGATAACCACCATCCAATTTTGTAATATTTCTCTCGATATTAAAAGAAGCTTCCGCAATTTCTATCTTTGACAGAGAAAGTCCTTTAAGTTTAACAATTGCGTTAACTAAACCTACTGTAAGAGAACTTGAAGCACCTAGGCCGGTATAAGTAGGCATTGAAGAGATAGTGCTAACTTGAATACCCTTCGTTAAACTATAGTATTTAAGAATATTTTTAATTAAACGGTGTTTTATATATTCTATGCTATCCGTCCATTCAGTTTCAGAATATTGAAGAAATATTTTATCATCTAATATTCTTTCTGCTAAATGGACAGTTATATACTGGTCTATTCCA
This sequence comes from SAR116 cluster bacterium AG-390-L20, assembly GCA_003278095.1. Lineage (GTDB taxonomy): Bacteria > Pseudomonadota > Alphaproteobacteria > Puniceispirillales > Marisalimonadaceae > Marisalimonas. The sequence continues at coordinate 61,056 of QCHB01000003.1, forward strand.
GCAGTAATTAAAAACCCACCTCTTTCTTTAAAATAAAAAGGCAGATCTGTACCACCACCACCTAGTGATATTCTATAAGGGGTGTTGGTAATTACATTTTTAAAAACATTCATTATTTAGGACTTTCTACAAGATTTAATTCGCTTAGTTTGTTAACCTTCCTACATATCAATTTTGAATATTGTTGATTAAAGCTATGAAGTTTTAAAATAAATTCTATTTTAAGTTTTGATGCAAATATGTAATCTTTATGAGTATCTCCAATATACAACTCAGTATCAAATGAATTTGGAAACAATTTTCTATGATGAAGTAGCATATCAGATTTCGGTTTTCTGCAATCACATTTATACTCAATTGTGTGAGGACAAAAGTAAGCCGCATTAATCGAAACGTGTTTTCTTATTTGATTCAGTGTTTCTAATAAGAAATTTTCGCTAATTAGACCTCTGGATAGATCAGGTTGATTTGATATAATTACTGTGTTGTAAGATTTGCTTATAACCTCTTTATTTAATTCAAATAAATTATCATCAAGTATTAATTCACTTAAATTTCTTGGAGAAGACATTTTAGAGCCTCTCATAATCACTTCGTTGAGAACACCGTCCTTGTCAAGATAAAGAGTATCTTTAAAAATAGGATTTTTGAAGTTAAAACTTAGAAAATTTAACTTCAAAAAGAATAGCCTGAATTTTTTGCATCTTCAAAAAACATTTTTACAGTTTCTAAGGAATACTCAGTTGGATCTTTACTAACAAGATTTAACTTCTTGTAAAGAGGCATGCTCATTGTAATAATATCACAATTCACTTCATTAGCTGCAAACAAGTCATAACTCATTCTTGGACTTGCCCATAGTATCTTGCAGTTACTATTTTTGTGAATAAAGTTTCCCATTTCACTCATTTTTTCTTTAGCATCAATTCCAATGTCATATAATCTACCTGCAAAAACTGAAATTATACTGTCTGTTTTAGACATAGCGTCAATGATCTCTTTAATTTGATAAATAGTAAAAATGGCAGTAATATTTAATCTAACATTTTCTTTTATAAGATCATTTATAATATCAGTTGTATATTGACCATTTGTTAGTGTTATAGGAATTTTAACATACACGTTCTCTCCCATACTTGAAAGTATGAGAGCCTGTTTAATAATAGTGTGTTTGTCGTCTCCAGTAACTTCTAGTGAGATAGGTTTACCCTTAACAAGTTTAACTAATTTTTTTGAATGTGATAAATAATCTTGGATACCAAGGTTTTTAAATAAAGTTGGATTGAAAGTATAACCATTAATATTTTCATTATGATTATTTAAAATCTCTTTCTCAGAGGCTCCATCTAAATATATCTGTGTTTTAACATCATGCAATTTTTTGTCTCTTTTCTTCGTCTAGATAGTCTAAATATAAACATATCAAATGAATGATTGCGATATGTGCTTCTTGAATATTAGACGTAACGTTTGAGTCCACCACTATGCTTAAGTCAGAAAAGTCTTTAAGAATACCTCCACCTTTACCAGATATGGAAAAAATTTTTACTCCCATATTTCTTGCTTTTTCCGCTGCTTTAACTAGGTTCATAGATGCTCCGTTTTCTCTATTTCCACCACCAGTAGTAATAAGGAATAATATATCACCTGATTTACCCAGAGATTCCACTTGTCGTTCAAAATAAGTTTCAAATCCAAAGTCATTGGCCCAAGCAGTAATAGCAGAAGCATTGTTTGAGAGTGAAATTCCTGCAATTCCGGATCTTTTAGGGTCTTTAAAGGTACATAAAAGCTCTCCTGCAAAATGCTCTGAATCAGCGCAAGAACCACCATTCCCACCAATCATTATTTTATTTTCAGTTAACTTAAGATCAAAGATTGTTTTTGCCATTAATTTAATAATGTTTTTATCTTTATTTAAACTCGTAATAACTCGAGAGCTTTCATTAAAATAATTGTCAAAAATGTTCATGTAATAGATATTGTAGATTGATTAAATAAATTAAATATAAACATTAACTTTTATTTTACAAATTATTTTTTAAGCCAATATTTCAAATATATATTATATAAATTTAATATTTATATTACTTAATCTTAATTTTAAAAAACTTTTAAAACTCAATTACTAATTATTAAATTTATTTTTTTGCCAAGTGTATTTATTAACATAATCAATATGGCTAATAATTATTTTAATAATTTTTTGGCTAACATCATTAGAAAGGTAATCTGTTACATCATTAGATTGGTTTATAATATCTAAGGCATCTAAGCCGTCAATTATTCTTTCTAAATTAAGTCCTACTAACATTACAGCAGCTTGCTCCATGGCCTCTGGTCTTTCGTGAGTTTGCCTAATATTAAGGGCTCTAAATTTTAAGATAGAAGATTCTTCACTAATTGTTCCGCTATCAGATAAAACAGTATGAGCATTTTTTTGCAAACATATATAATCAGAAAAACTAAAAGGCCTCATTAGTTTAACAGTTTCATGTAGACTAATTCCTTTAGTTTCTATTTTTTTTCTTGTTCTTGGGTGGGTGGTTACAATAATTGGAATATTATATTTTTCTCCTAAAAAATTTAAAACGTTAATTAATGACTTAAAATTCTCGGCATTTTCAATATTTTCTTCCCTATGAGCGCTAATCACAAAGTATTTAGATTTAATTAAGTTTAACTTTTCTAGAATTTTAGATTGTTCTATCTTCTTTAAATTAAATTCAATGACTTCTCGCATGGGACTGCCGGTTACAATTATTCTTTCAGGACGAATACCTTCTTGGATCAAATAACTTCTGGCAATTTGACTGTAGCATAGATTTATATCAGAAGTATGGTCTACAATTTTTCTGTTAATTTCCTCAGGAACATTTTCATCAAAACATCTATTACCAGCCTCCATATGGAAAATTGGTATTTTACGACGCTTAGTAGGTATTGCTGCTAAACAACTATTTGTATCGCCTAATATTAATACTGCATCAGGTTTTATATCTAATAAGCTTAAATCAACCGCACTGATTATATTTCCTATTTTTTGTCCCACAGTCATGTGTTCATCAGCACAATTTAGAAATATATCAGGTAAACGAAGATTAAGATCTTTAAAAAAAATATTATTTAATTCATAGTCAAAATTTTGACCAGTATGCATTAGCACGTGGTCAAAATTTTTATCTAAAGCAGGAATTACTCTGCTTAATCTGATAATTTCGGGTCTAGTACCGACAACAGTTATAATTTTAATTTTTTTCATCACTAAATCTCTGTTGCGAAGGTGTCAGGAATATTATGGTCAAAAACTTCATTGGCCCAAATTATGGCATACAATTCGTTATTGCCTACATTTGTTATATCATGAGCCCAACCTGGTATGGTCTCTACAATTTCCATTTTCTTGCTGCTAGTTAGGATTTCAAAACTATCGTTATTAATAACATTTTTAAATTTAAATAAAGCTTTTCCGCGAATAACTAAAAATTTTTCTGATTTAGTATGATGATAGTGTCCACCTCTAGTAATTCCTGGCTTTGCTGTTAGAAAGCTAATCTGCCCACTATTTTGTGTTTTCAACATTTCTACAAATGTTCCGCGGTAATCTATATTTTCTTTAATTATATACGAAAACTTTTTTTTAGGAAGATGGCTGAGGTATGTTGCATAAAGAGCGCGATCTATTCCAGACCCTACCTGAGCAACTTTAAGTTTAAACCTATCATTATGAAAATATTCAATTTTTTTAGCTAAGGTTTCTATTTTTATTTTGAAAACTTTCTTAACTTTGCCATAAGGAATTATAAAATCTTTTGTATTTGCAGCCTTAATTAATTGATTAATCACATCGTCTATGTAAGTAAGAGTAAGTACTTTGTTAGGTTCATTGATGGATAATGGCATTCCTTCAATTACGTTTTGACAAAATGTAGCAACAACAGAGTTGTAATTGGGCTTGCAAAATTTTCCAAAAACACCTGGAAGTCTGAAAATTTTAACTGAATTTTTCATTTTTTTTTCTAATTCTAATACTATTTTTTCAGCCTCTAACTTACTTTCTCCATAATTATTTTTTAAGGTTGCTTGGGTTGATGAAACTAAAATTAATTTACATTTGTGATCAGTTAGTTTGTTGTAATTAAAAATTTCGTCACATAAAACTTTTGTAAGATCTACGTTAACTTTTTTAAATTCTGTAACATTTTCAGGTCTGTTAACACCAGCTAAATGTATTATAGTATCTGCTTTTTTAACAAGTGATTGCAGACTATTAATTTTGTCATCTTTATCAAAAGTATCAACTTTATACTTTTTTAATTCGTACAATCTTAGCTTTAAATTTTTTCCAATGAATCCATTAGATCCAGTTATTAACAGTTGAGGCATTATTTTTTTCATAAATTTTCAATTTCAATATTTTCTCCTACTTTTAAAGTCTTTTTTATGTAAGTAAGTTTTAAAAGTTTTTTCTTAAGTGCATTACTATCTAGTTGTTCTGTATTATGAGAAGTATATTCATTTGCTTTTGATATCTCTGAACTACCTTCTTGAAAAAATTTACTATAATTTAAATTTCTTCTATCAGGAATTACTCTATAATAATCTGGAAGATCTTCAATATGCGTAGTTTCTTCTCTACTAAGCAAAACTTCAAAAAGTTTTTCTCCGTGTCTTGTTCCAATAATATTCTTTTTATAATTAGTAACGCCAAATATATCGAATAATGCTTGTGACAACACTTCAAGAGTTGCTGCGGGTGATTTTTGAACGAAAATGTCACCAGACTCACCGTTTTTAAATGCAAACATAACCAAATTTACCGCTTCATTTAAATCCATCATAAAACGAGTCATCGCTGGGTCTGTGATTGTTAAGGGTTTTTTATTTAAAATCTGCTCTACAAATTTTGGAATAACTGATCCTCTCGAGGCCATTACATTTCCGTACCGTGTTACCATTATCTTAGTGTCTTCTGTAATACGAGACTTTGCTAGTGCAACTTTTTCCATCAATGCTTTACTCATACCCATGGCGTTTATAGGATAAACAGCTTTATCTGTACTCAAACATACTACTCGCTTTACTTTATATTTAATTGCAGCGTCAAGTACATTAGAAGTTCCTATTACGTTTGTATTAACTGCTTGCATAGGATGAAATTCACATGATGGTACTTGTTTAAGCGCTGCCGCATGAAATAAGTAATCTACATTATTAATAGCATAATCTAATGAATTAGGGTCCTTAACGTCACCAAGAAAAAATTTCAATTTTTCACTATTATAAAAATTGCGCATATCTTCTTGTTTTTTTTCATCTCTGCTAAAAATACGAATTTCTTTAATATTAGAATTTAAGAAATGTTTTAAAATTTGGTTGCCAAATGATCCAGTGCCACCAGTTATCAATAGTATTTTATCCTTAAACATTTTTTCCCCTAAGAATTATTTAAGTTTTAGTTGCAATAGCCAAAATTGTGTCTGTTGCGTCTATTTTATTTAAAGCTGACTCATATTCGTAATTAAAAACAGTACTTTCCATTACACTAAGTTCAGTTTCGTGACCACCTGGTTTGCCTTTCACTAACCAATGTAGATGGTTTGACAGTGGATATCTTTGAACACCTTTAACAAGATCAACTTTAAAACCAGCTTTTTTTAAAAACAAAGAAAGAGAATGTCTTGTATGAAGTATCAAATGCTGGCTCCACAATGTAAATTTCTTGTATTCTTCACAAAAAGCATAATCTGATAGTAATAATTCTCTAGCATGAGGTACTTCAACAATTATTTTTCCTCCAGTTTTTAAATGTGAATAAATTTCACAAAGAATCTTCATGGGGTCGGGTAAATGTTCAAGAACATGAAATAAACAAACGATATCAAAAAAGTCTACATGCTCAGGCTGAAACTTATCAAAACATTGTATACCTAAATTTTTTAGTGATTGCTTATGTTTCTTTTGCATTTCAATACCTACGGCTGCGTATGAAGTATTCTTTATTGCTTGCAAAATTCTACCTGACCCACAACCAAAGTCACAAACCTTTTTTGCAAAAAAAAACTGTTTCATATCATTAAAGCGACGTAAAAAATTATTTTCTTCTTCTAGTGAAACTAAGGGACTTGGTCTTGGATCCCACTTTAAATATTCACTATTTTGATATTGCTTATCACCTACGTAATGATCTTTTATGTAAATAACTCCTGATAATTTATCTTTCCAAACATTAAGATTTTTAATATCACGAGTAGATTTTGAAAATAATATAGCACTTTTGGATGAAGTAAGATCAAAATCTTCAAGTGTCTTAAAAATTTTATTTATCATTCTATATCCTAATTAATGTTTAAAGTTAAAAGTTGATTTATTTTAATATGACAAAATCTTTTAATATTATTATTAAGTAATTATTTCTAAAAATTGTAATCAAGAAGAAGACTTTTTTCTGTTCTAATTTGATTTGTTCTTACTAATTGAATAATTTACAAGATTTAAAAGTTTTTTAATATTTTTTTCTGTTGAAAAATTATTTACAGCAGTGTTATATGAGGCAGTTGCCAAATTTAAAAAATTATTTTCATTTATAATAAGTTTTATAAGTTTTTCTATAAGTTCATCTAATTGTTTTGGTTTTACAAGAACACCGTTTGATTCATTAATGAAGTCGCTAATATTTCCAACGTTTGTTACTACAGGTACGCAACCAGTTGCCATAGCCTCAATCATAGAGTTAGGCAATCCTTCTGTCCATGAAGGTAATAAAAAAATGTGACTTTTTTTATATATTTCTCTTAGCTCTAATTCTGACTGCCAAGATGTAAATTCAATTAAAGAAAATAAATTATTTTGTTTGGAAAAATTTTCCATTTTTAGCTTCTGTGAACCATCTCCTACTACCCACAATTTGAAATTTATTTTTTTTTCTTTTAAAGCTAAAGCAGATAATAAAAGTTCTTCAATACCTTTTGTTTTTTCAAGCCAACCAACAAAAACTATATTTATTTTTTTGAATTGCAAAAAGCTTTTTATTTTTTTATTCCCAATCTCTAAAAGGGGTTTTGTAGCAGTCCAATTTCTAATTAGAACAACTTTAGATTTTTTAACCCCATATTCATAAATAATTATATTTGAAATTTTTTCACCTTGACAAACTAAATAATCAGCAAAAGAAAAAATAAATTTTACTACTTTTTTCATTATATTATTTTCCATAAGACTTTCACTGGCTCTAGGACATAAAATTATAGATGAACCAAAAATTTTACCAATTACACCCATCAAACCCTTTTCTAAAAGTCCCCAATTATTAGTAGAAAATATTATGACGGCATTTGGACGAAATAGTAATAAAATATATAAAAAAATTATGGTATTTCTTATTCCAAGAATTAATCGAACAATAAACCTTTTTTTTTCCGAATCAGGGTTAGTAATATTAATAGTTTTAACATTAAAATATTCAAAAAAGCTTGAATTTTGAAGTATTGAACAATTTTTTTGGATTCCTCCTGTTACATGATTTTTGTCTTTTGGAAAAGATCCTACTATAAGCACTTTTTTTTTTCTCATTATAAACTTTTAACCTTAACATTAGTAACTATCTGCATAAATTTATTTTTTAATTGTTCTTTGTTAAATTCTATTTCGGCAAATTGCTTAGCATTTTTAACCATTTTATCAATCTCATCACGAGAAAGTGCAAAAAATTTTTCAAGCCCAGTTGCGATATCTATTGGTGAGAAACCGTTTATAATTATTCCTCGTTTATTGTTAAGAATTAAAGGCAAATCAGAAACTTTCGTTGCTATAACAGGACATTCATAGAGCATAGCTTCACCTACTACGTTAGGGACACCTTCCCACTTACTTGGCAAAACTAAACAAGTTGCATCATAATAATAAGGTTTTATATCTTTAACTACACCAACCCAGTCCCAATTTTTTTTAATCAAAGGTGTGTCTAGAATTATTTTATTCATACTATCTTGAATATGCTCGGAGCCTAAATCAATTCGACCTACCCAAGAAACTTTAGGGCACCAGTTATTATTTTCTAAAAATATTTTAAGGCCTTTTACAAAGTTTAAGCCATTTTTTGGCTTAGACAAACGGGCAACTATTAATATATTTGGGATATCTTTAATTTTTTTAATTTTAATTTTTTTAAATGATGAAAATTCAATACCATTTCCAACAAAATGTAATTTAGACTTTAAAAGTGGAAATTTTGAAAGAATTTTTTTCTGTGTAATTGAGTTGCATATAATTGCAGATGACAATAAATTGGCAAAATAACTAACTGTTATTTCTACAAGATTTGAATGGGTGCCAAAGATGCTCATTTCCCAACTAATTTGAGGAATTCTCCAAAAATAAAATAATTTAGTAAGTGCCAAATAAAAATTGCTATTAGGAAGAATTGAAACCACACATTCGAAATGATCCTTTGATAAAACTTCATGAATATTCCTGATTACACTTAATCTAAATCCACTTTTTTTTGAATAACGATACAATTTTACGTCAAGTTTTTTGAACTCATCTTCAAAAAATTGTTTTTTTCCGTTTGCAGCATACATCATAATCACCACATTATCATTACTACTTTGTAGTGATTTTACTAAGTTAAGAAGCTGGATCTGAGCTCCACCTGATCCTAAATTATCTATGATAAATAAAAGTTTCATTTTTTAAAAAATCCATGGCGAAATACAAATACAAATATTAATAAAACCCAAAATAACTTATTAAAAAATACATGGTGTAATACCATTATAGATCCACATATAATAATAAAGCCAATTCTTAATGATTGAACTTCAAAATTTTCTTTGAATGAAATAGTTGGCTGCAAAAGCAATAAAATATAAGGTATAGTAAATAAAAATCCAAATATACCGCCGTAAATTAAGAATTCTAAAAAAATATTATGGGGTGTCATCCAAGAACCAAATAATTTTAAAGATATTTTTGAAAAATCTAATACTCCTATTCCAAATAAATAGTTGCTTTTAACAGCATTTATAGCAACTGACCATAGATGTAACCTACTACCATCGCTAATTGAAAATGAAAAAACTTCAAAAAACTCTATAAAACGTAGTACGATAATTGGCTTTGATAATAAAACAAAGCTAAAAAAAATTCCCCCGGTTAATGTCAAGAAATATAACCATGAATAAGATCGTGTCTTAAAGCAATAAGCTAAAATAAAAATGCCATACCCAAAAATAATTAGTAAAACAAATCGAGTGCCATTTTTTCCTAGAGCCACTAAACATAAAAGACTTAATGTCAATACAAAAAGACTTTTTTTATTAAAAGGTGTAGCAATACCTATATTAAGTTTAGACATCATCCCAACAAAAGCAGTTGCAATTAGCAAAGCACTTTCATTTGGGTTCAAGTGAAGAACGCTTAACCGACCTATTCCGTGACAACTTGGTATCCATTTAACAGGATCGCAGTAATCTCCAACTTGTACAAAATTTGTAAAATATAAAATAACTGAAAAAAAAGAACTTAAAATAAGAGTATTCAATGCAATATTAAAATTTATTATATTTTTGAAAGTTAGGATAGAAATGAAAATTAATATATTAAAAATCAAAGGTAAATATATTTTCAAACCAATAGGATATTGATGACGAAAAATTTCAAAAACAATAAATGATAAAGGGGCTATTAAAAGTAAAATAGCGTAAGAAAATACTTTCTTATCAATTTTCATTTCAAAAAGTGTTCTAATTAAAAAGTAAAGTATAATTAATAATCCAACTACCCTAAGTAATGTTACATTTTCAAATTTTACAAATTGAAATGGTATTAAGAAAACATAAACCTGAAATAAAATATTTATCATATGATTACTTTTTTATTTAATATTTAAATCTAATGTAAAATATAGATGATAGTCCTAGTATTTTTACTTTTTTATTATTTATAGTGATCATACCATTTTACCTAAATTCCATTGTAAATGTATTAAAAAAATTACAGAACAATTAATTTCAATTAAAATTTTTAAACCTCGAAATGAGTACATGGTGTAATTTTTGCAACAACTTGAAGCGGATAACGTAAACTATGACTAACTCTACTTTTAAACTCAACCTTTGCTCCTGTTATTTGTATGTAATTGTATAGTGCTCGTGTTTCATGCCCAGGGAACTCGTCAAATATTGCGAGGTAAGGAACTTTTAATCGGTCTACTTCCATTAAACAAAATAGAGTAGAACTGTAGAGATCAGAATCATAATGAACAATTAACGGCCGCTTAATTTTTTTATTAATATTGGTGATAAATGGTGGTAATGTATTTTGGAACCATCCTTTGATGAATTTTACTCTTTTATCTTTTATTATAGGCTGTTTGCCATTTACACTAAAACTATTTTTTTTCACAATATTTGTCATAGTATGCCAGTCCTCAGGAAGCCCTATAAAACTATCAAAACCAAAAAACTGGTTTCCATCATCATTGAATTTACTGGAAATATATTTTATTGACGCACCTTGCCAGACGCCAAATTCTAGAAAAACAAAATTAGAAGGGCAAAATTTACCAATTTCGTCAATCCACATAGTTCTTCTTCTATCATAGCATTTAGTTTCGAAAACTTTTGAAAAGTCTCTACTCAGAATATAAAGTGATAGAATTTTTTCTAAAAATTTTATGCTTGGAAACTTGATTTTAGCAATACTAATTGCTATTTCTCTAATAAAATAGTTCATCTTTTTTATTACCTCTAAATCATGGAGAATTCTTAAACAAATAAAAAATCATGAAAAGTTAACTTAGTTAAAATTCCTTACATTTAATGTTACTTTTAGTGGTTTTAATAAATATGTAAATTAAATTAAGTTCTTTTTACATAATTTTCTTTAGGTTATAAAGTGTGTCTTGCTCACCTTTAAACTTAAGTTTATAAGGTTTGAAAATAAAATTATCATTAAAAAAGATAGTTTCCAAAATTTCATGAATTTTAGAAACTTTGCAATTAAAGTGTCCAAGTGATTTTAATATTTTTGCATTATGTTTCATTTCTTTATTTTTATTTTCATAAACAGGAATTATTATACATTCACAGGCCAACAGATCTGACACAGTGCCAAGCCCAGGTCTAACTATTGCTACTCTAATTTTTTGGTACATTTTTTTGTCATAAGTGGCCATTTTAAAAGATTTACTTTTAAACTTATAAAAAAATCTTGGTTCTAACCAAATCGTATTTCCAATTCGATTAGAAAGTATTTCACAAAAATCCAATAAATCTGACGATATAAGGTTACTTTTCCCTCCTAAACCAGTTGAAATTAAGATATCTTTTTTTAAAGTAAAATCTTTTTTAGTATTATTAAAATCTGAGAATAATCCTATCAGTTGTACATTTTTATTGTTTTTTATGTAATCAGGCGCAAAATATTTATTAGCTATTATGATTGGTTCATATTTATTCAAAAGATATTCACATTTTTGATAATATTCCAAAGAAACTTTAATTGACCGATGCCAGAAAAAAGAACCAAAAATGATACAGTTTGGATTAAATTCAAGAACATCAACTAAATTATCAGAAATGAATAAATCATAATTTTTATATAAAATTAGATTGAGCTTTCCTTTAGGTTCATACCCTTCTAAAATATCATCTAATTTTATTGATAAATTATGCATTTGTATTTTATCTTTAAAATAAAATTTTTTAGCATTATCAATATTACAATAAATAGATACTTCGTGTCCATTAACTGATAGATGATTTGCTAGAACAGATTGTCTTCTTAAATGTCCTAATCCATTATCAATTACTAAAATACCAATTTTCATTTTCTAAGTGTATTATATCCCAATGTAGCGTATGAAATATTATTTTGACTTTTGAATAAAGCTTCGTTGATTTGGTGCCACCCATCAAATAAAATTTTATTTTTTTCATTAGAAATAAGTGTCTCAATTATAATATTTTTTTTATGATTATTCATAATTAATATAATATCAAAATCATTTATTTGTTGTTCTAATTGGTCAACAACGTTATCATTAAGTTTTTTTAGCTCTTTTTTGGAGATAACCCAATCAAAAATCCAAACTTGTTTTACTAACGGCAAAAGATTATTTAACAAATCTACAGAAACAGACCCTCTCATATCGTTTGTCTCTGGCTCTCCCTTAAATGCCATACCTACAATTAAAATTTTTAAATATTTCAATTTTAATTTATGTGCCTTACAAAATTCATTTATGACTTGTAATGGATATTCTTGGGCTTTCTGGTTTATTTGTCTAGATTGAAAACCAAATGTAGTATCGTTACGATTTTCAGTAAACGAATTATTATATAATAATGGATCTTTCGTAAGGCAGTATCCTCCAACGCCTGGACTAGGTTTTGAAATTTTATTTCTAGGATAGCCTTCATTTGCTGCAGTAATTAATTCAAAAGCATTCACATTAAACTTATCTGCTAAAAAACTTAGTTCATTTGCAAAAGCAAAAGAAAGATCACGAAAAGTATTATTTGATAACTTTACTAATTCTGCAGCTTCTAGACTTTTCATTGAAACTAAAGAAGGACAAATATTATTCCAAAATTTAATTGCTTTTTCATGACAGGCGTTTGTCAAAGATCCTATAATTTGTGGCAGAGACTTTAGTTCTTCCAAAGCTGCACCCTCAGCAGTCCTTTCAGGCACAAAAGACACACTAAAATCTGTTCCTCCTGACAATCCACTACTTGTTTCCAGTATTTTAGTTATAACTGAACGAGTTGTACCAACGGGCACAGTTGAACGTATCATTACATGATCTTCTTTTTTCAACCAATTTCCAATATTTTTACAAGCCTCTTCAATGGCTGTGGTATTTACAATGCCTTTACTATCAACAGGTGTGCCCACTGCTATAATATAAATATTTGATTCAGTGTTTGTAATTTTTAAGTTACACTTTAGTCTACCAGACTCCAAAGCCTTCTTGAGGATAGCTTCAAGTCCTGGTTCAAAAACATGAGAAGCTATTCCATTTTGCAAATCTTTAATTATATTGTGATTTTTTTCTATAGCTAATACATTTTGTCCTTCATTTAAAATATGTGCTGCAAGCGTAATTCCCACAAAACCCATGCCTATTAATGTTATATGAGATTTTACTTTAGCAAGCATTTCTTGAATAGAAATTACATTCTTGAGTTTATTCTTTTCATCAACAACTACTACAAATTGAATAGTTTTTTTATGTTGTTGAGACCAATTTTTATAAATCTCGATCCCATCAGATTCTACTTGTTCAATGGTTAAATAGAAAGGATTAGCATTCATAATAGAAACGATTTTATTTGAAAAACTTATATTTTTATTATAAGCACGCCTAAAGTCTCCATCAGTAATAACGCCCTGAACAACATCGTCATTATTTACAACAACAGCCATTCCTCTGAATAACTTATGCAAAGTACTATCGGCCATTTTTCTGTAAACAGTGTCACAAGTATCATCAATATTAGCAATTAGATATTTGCTATCAATCATGATAAATCAACTTCTTCCCAATTATAAATTACCGCTTCTGGAATAGGGTTTTCGTGATTAATTGAAGCAAATCTTCCTCTATAATAATCTCTATTAAGTAATTCTGCATGTGATAATTGACGAGTATCAGTACCTAAATAGTCTTTAATATCTTTTAAGTTTGTTTCAATATAATTATCTTTTTCAATTTGATTTAATTTTGCAAACTTTGTAATTTCTGCAAATTCTTCTGGATTTGTTGAAACTGGACCATCTTTTGTTTTATCAGGCTCAAGAATAGTAAAGTGTCGTTCTATTATTTGGGCACCAAGAAAAATAGCTGCAATTGAAGCTTTTACGCCATCTTTTTTTATTAGAGTATGATCCGAAAACCCAACATTTTTACATAATTTTTTTAAAAAATTCATACGGTTTAAATTAAGTTCATATAAAGGAGTAGGATATATTGTTATACAATGAAGAAGTGAAAAATCATGCGTAGAACTTAATATTTTTGATGCCTTCTTTATTTCAGAATCATAGCTAGATCCAGTTGAGACTATTATTTCCCAGTCATATTTACTTAAATCCCTGAGTAATTGAAAAGATGAGCAATCATAACTTGCTACTTTAATTGATCTAAAGCCCAAATCATATAATATTTTAACATGTTGACGAGAGAAACACGTTGTAGTTGGAATAACACCTAAATTATTACATTCAGTTATAAAATGTTGAACTGCTTTATTGTCTAGTTCCAACTTTTTTAATCTGTCATACTCTGTTTGGTAGGGTCTTTTAATACAAATTGTTTTACCATCAATCTCAAGACCATTTTCAAATTGAGGACGAAAACTTAGATTCTCAGCAAAAATGTGCTGTAATTTTATATGGGTGGCACCTACTTTACTTGCTGCCTGAACCATTTTAATCATTGTATCAATATCACCATTATGATTTTGACATAGTTCAGCTATAAACTTCATTTAAATCTCCTTTTTAAATTTTAAGATTTGCTCAGCCAATAAAAAATCTACATTAGTATCAATATTTACAGAGTCAATCTTTTCCATTTCATAAGGAAGACACGTTTTACCCTTGAACGAAAAGTTATTAACTATTATATCTCTTTTAACAATATATAAAGCTCCATTTACAATAAAAACATCAGGTAAGGACTGTCTAGGAGGATTTTCTAAACCAGTCTCTATAAAATCGGTTAGTCTATTTCCGACTATTCTTTTCATTTTGAAAGGGTGATTGTTATCTACGTTTACTACGCTTATACAACTATCAAAGTTACTTTTCGCAAACTTTCTTAATGCGTCATCAATGTGGTAAGCTTTTCTCAAAGGAGCTGTCGCTTGAAGCATAACTACTATCTCTACAGTTACATTATTAAGTTTTTCATATTCTAATACAGCATGTCTAACTGTATCCATTGCTAATGCATTATCTGTAGCTAAATACTTTGGACGTAAAAATGGAACTTTTGCCCCTAAATCTTGAGCAATCCTTTGAATATTTTTAGAGTCAGTGGAAACTATAAAATCGTCTAAAACTTCACTTTTTTTGGCCTCGACGATGGAATACTCTAAAAGAGGTTTATTTAGTAGTTTTTTAATATTTTTATTTTTTACACCTTTAGACCCTCCTCTAGCAGGTATTACGCCTAATACTCTAACTTTATTCATTTCAGACTCTTCCTTTTTGAAGATATGAAAGTTCTTTAATTTCAGTATAAGTTCCTCCAAAGTACAAGGAGTATCTTTGTAAAGATGATTTTAAACCAAATAGATGTATTGGATTATGCATTATCTCTGCCTCTAAAATGATTTCATTTTCTAATATTTGGAAGTAGTTACTCATTTTTTTATTTAAACAAAAAAGTTTAAATCTTAAATGCGGATAATTATAAAAACTAGGATGAATTTTAATATAATCGCCCTTACATAAATAATTTTTAAAATATTTACAAATATTTTCTAGGTTAGCTTTGTTCAATCTCATTGCAGTAGGTAAAACACCAACTCGGTCATCTTTTTTGAGGGAAACATTATAAATCTTGGGAATATAATCAAATTTATTAATTTTAAATTTATCTGATTTTGATATTTTAGGAAAGCATTTATAATTTGTAACAATTACGAATTCAAAACTTTTGTTGAAGATATTATTAACTGCAGGGAGGCTAGATCTTCTTTTAATTTCAGTAAGGCTTAGTTTTTTTAGCTCGTACATCATATTTGAATCATCCCAATAACTGAGATCACCTTCTTCAATATAGACATGACCTACACACAAATTATTATTTTTAAAAGCAAAGAAGTATGATGAATCCCATGGTACATACAAAACATACTTTTGCTGTCTTTTAAAAATTTCTTTTTTTATATTCTCTAGTTTTAGGCTCACTCCAAAAATTTTTTTAAATATTCTTTCAGTTATTGTTTCGTTAGAATTAAAAATAATACTAGCATTTGAAAAAATCTTTAAATCTCTAATATCAATTATAATAATATTTTTCTTTAAGATATCTAACCTATTAACAAACTCATTAATTATTAGTGTTTGAATAGGATTTGTCATAACAAACACATGCAAAATTTTTGAATTGCAATATTTTTCTTTTAATAATAATGAATTTATCAATTTAAATTTAACCTTTTTTTTAAACTAAGTTTACAAAGAAAAAAATAATAAAACAAAGAATCATAAAATTTTTTCTTACGACTTGTATTTAAATCTAAATCATTGAGTGAAATAAAATTATTCTTGAATTTTTTTAGGTTCTTCTCTAAATTCTCGAAATCAGTAGTTTTCATTGTGTCAGGATGTAAACAAATGGTCCATATACCAAAAATTTTAAACTTAAACTGCCAGAGTTGTTGGGGTATAAATAAAAAATTTCTTTCAAAAATGGGAAAATAATACCATCCATCGCTTATGATTTTTATATTAGTCTCACTTTTTAGAGCCTTAAGTGTATTAAGATCAAAAGTATGTGAAGGGGCTATAAAAACTTGTGGTAATATTTTATTTTTTTTAAAAATAGAATAGGAAGATTTAATTTTTTTTATTTGTGTTCTTAAACTTAATTCTGAAAATTCGCTTCTAGAAGACAAAGGAAATAATGACGATTTTCTATCTATTTTGTGATATTTATGATTAAATCCATGAAGTGCAATTGTCCAATCTTTTTTTTTCCATTTTTTTACCTTTATCCAAAATTTATTGTCAGGTAAGTTATGATTTAATGTTTTATCTGTATTTTTAGGAATAACAGCTACAATAGGTCGAATATTATTATCTTTTAGAATACTTTCTATTCTATTCCATTTTTTACGATCAAGACACGTGTGGGCGTCATCCAATCTAATTAAATATTTAGCGAACATAATTTATAATAAATTGTTTAACTGCATTAAACAAATCACTTTTTTGATCCTTGTAATATTCATTATCCAAAAACTTACTAAATCTTTTTTTTGAACTTAAATTTTGAAATCCTACAATTCCAGATTTGATGATTTCATGTTCAAAAAAACTTTTGATATTATTAATATTATTTGATTTTTTAATCGATTTAAAATTTTTATTTTTAAACCTCTCCCATGTTTCAACATTAGGCATACCCTTAAACCAAGCCTCTCCAAATAGAATTACTTTTTTACCAATTAAAGCAGCTTCAAACCCCACTGTTCCTGAAATGGTTGCTACAAATTGGGCATTTTTTATTAAATCTTGAGTGTTGCTATCATTTGATACTATAATTAGGTTATTTACATTGTTTAATAAAGAATAGAATAAGGGGCTCCTTCCTTGAGAACCAATACGTGCACTCAAAAATTGAGAGGGATGTTCCTTTACAACAATATTGTAATTAGAGGGGAAAAAATCTCGTAATGTACAAATTAATTTAAATTGGTCTTGAAACTCTCCACCATCAGGCAATGTCGTTCTTTCAGGCTCATAATGTAAAGGAAAAAAAATATAGGGATTGTTAGATTTAAAATCTTCATATATCTGTGATTTAAATTCTCTAAATAGAATAGAAGATTTTTTTAATGAAAAATAATAACGAAAAACTGCATTAAAACCAAAAGGGTTAAATGACTCATATTTATTGGCAAACATTTTTTTAGGATATTTTAAAAAACGAAACGTATCTTTAAACAACTTTATTTTGTTTACTGCCCAAAACTTTATTGACTTAGATTTTTCACTTAATTCTTCTAGATGAGGAGCTACCCCATTATTTTTGTCTATTCGTGCATATGTGTCATCAATATAAATATTTAGAGCATTTGTGAGTTTTGATTTACTTGAACTATGTTGAGATATTCTAAGTTTATTATATTTACCTTTTGAAAAAATATAAGGGAATAAAGTTGGGATAGGCAAAAGCCCTGAAAAGCTTAAGATTGGAATTTTTAGGTAATTACATAAACTAAAAACTAAATATTGAGCATGGTTATGTGGTGGTTCGGACATGACAACAAAATGAGGTTGATTTTTGGAAAATCTTTTCAATGTCCATATACATACGAAATGAAACCAAGTTTCTTTATCTAATCTTGACATCATGCCGATTTCATCTAATCGATCCATCATTTTAATACAAATATCTTTTACAGATATATACTCTTCACTTAAAAAAAAATTATTAAGTGAGCCATCATAATATATTTCTTGATGTGAAGGAGCTTGGTATCTCAGTTCAGAAAGCATTTTAACTTTATCTCTGCCAAAAAAAGAACAAGCTTCTTTGAAATGAATATCATCAGATAACCATAGTTCTGGTTCAGCAATTTTATTCTCTTTTAAATCTTTAGCTAATTCAAGCCAATGAGGCGCAGAACTACAAAACATCACGTATTTTTTCATATACTTTCCTTACTAAAAAGAGGATAAAAGTCAAATAAAGCTTGTTATTTATTTAGATCACTCAGGTAATAATTAAGAATTTACTAAATGATCATAATTTCCATTTATTTCAACTTTGCCGTCTTTTACAATAATAATCTGATCAGCGTTTTCAATATTAAAAAATCTATGAGTTACTATTATAATAGTCAATGTCTTACCTAAATTGTGGTTGGTAAATTCATTTCTTAATCTTTGAATACTCAAGTTAATTTCTTGCTCAGTTTTAGAATCAATTGCGCTTGTAGCTTCGTCTAGAATTAATATTTCTGGTTCTCTATATAACTCTCTTGCTATAAGAAGTCTTTGTTTTTGACCACCAGAAAGTTTTATTCCCATATCACCAACTTGAGTGTCAACTCCATAATTAAGTTTATTTATAAAATTAGTCAGTGAAGCACCTTTAATAACTGAATTAAGCTTGTCTTCATTAATCTCATCTTCGTTGCCTATACCAGAGATATTTTGTTTTATAGAGCCTTCAAAAATGACATTGTCCTGAGAAACGTAACCAATTAAATTACGCCACTCTGACTTATCGATTGTTTCTAAATCAATATTATCTATACAAATTTTGCCTTTGGTAGGAGAAATTATTCCCATTAATAAATCAAGGATGGTTGTTTTTCCTGACCCAGATTTTCCGATGATTGCAGTTACTTTACCTTTCTCTATTTCTAAATTAATGTTTTTTAGTATAAGTTGTTCGTCACGAAATAAAGTTACATTATTAATAGAAATTTTTTTTCTAAAATTTGAACCTTTTAAGCCAGAATTTTTTTCTGCTTTATAATTAATGATCTCATCGTCAATCAACGTCAAAGCACCACTATTTTCCAGAAACTTTTGCCATGATATTTGTATTGTTAATAATGACGACAACGAACGGTAAAATAGCGCAAGCGCAACTACTAATGTGGCTATAGGATTTTGATTTAAAATGACCTGCCAGTAAATTAATGACATCATTAGTATAACAGCTAGCGGATCTCTTAAAGATTGAGATAAGCTGGCTGCATAACCTGTTTTTATAAGTAATGTTTTTTGGTCTAATACTTTGGCTTGGAACTTGTGATATAAATTTTTAGCTTGGTTAGTAGCTCGTAAATATTTAAAGTTATTTACAAGTTGAATAATAAACTTAGAAGTTTCACCTGAAATACCTGAACTACTTATTGAGTAATTCCTTACTTTGTTATTCAATTTCTTAAACATCCAAAAAAAGAATGAGCCAAAAAAAATACAAATAATAGCAAACAGAGGTTCAATATATATTGCAAAGCTAATGTAAACAAATAAATTAAGGCAAGAAGACAAAAATAATCCTAGAGCATTAAAAGCATTAATGGCTTTTAAGGTTTGTTCATTCACTAGATTTACAAAATGACCAGAGTTTTTGCCCAAAAATAGCTCTATTTCCATTCTTTCAATTTTATCATATAGCATAAGCTTGAGCTTAGATAAAAGTTCACCTCTAAAATAAACAATAGCTGCAAGAGCAAAAAATAAAAAAACACCTTTGAGAATAAAAAGAAAAATAAAAAAAACAATTGCTGATTTTAAGTTAAGTTTTATATCTATTAAGTCAAAAACAGCTTTTAAAATTGACAAGATTCCAAGATCTTGATCATTAAATGAGTTTGTTGAAATTTCAGCTAAAATTGGAATTACTAATATGAGACCAAAAGCTTCCATTAATGCTGCAGTTATAGAAAATAAAAAAATAAGATATATTTTTTTTCCTAGAAACTTTTCATAGATTTTGATGTAGGTGTACAATTTAATAATCCAATGATATTAATTAATAAAAAATATATTCTTATTTAATATTAATTTTAAAGCTGATATCATAAACATATATCCACCTCATCATGAGGAAATACATTTTTCAAATCAAAAACTATACAACCAACTTTGCCATAAGCTCTAATTTCTTTCATAGTCATCGCTTTTATATAATCATGTTTTACAGCTAGAATGATAGCCTGATATTTGTTTTCATCCAAATTTTCAATTTTATTAAATCCATAATTTAATTTGACTGTATCATAATCAGCTAACTTGTCGTATAGATCAACTTCAAGTCCATATTGAATTATTTTGTCCCTTAATTGGAAAACTTTTGAGTTTCGAATATCTCTACAGTTTTCCTTAAAAGTCATTCCAAGGATTAGTACGGGGCCATTTATAAAAGATTTATTTGATTTGATCATGTGTCTAATTAGAATTTTTGCGATAAAATCAGGCATGTTATCGTTGGTTCGACGTCCTGCTAAAATTAACTCTGGGTGAAAGCCTATCTCACTTGCTTTGTGAGTCAGATAATAAGGATCAACCCCTATGCAATGACCACCAACAAGCCCTGGCTCAAAAGGCATGAAATTCCATTTAGAACCAGCTGCTTTGAGAATTTCGTTGGTATTCAAATCAAGTTCTTTAAATAACATTGATAATTCGTTTATAAGAGCGATATTTAAGTCACGTTGAATATTTTCTATAACTTTTGCAGCTTCTGCTATTTTTATTGATGGAGCTTTATGAGTCCCTACTTTAATAATTTTTTTATAGAGTTCATCAACAAAATTTGCAGCTTCTCTATTACTACCACTTGTTATTTTAACAATATTATCTATTCTATTATAAGTGTCGCCTGGATTAATTCTTTCAGGAGAGTAACCAAGCCAAAAATCTTTATTTACTTTTAATCCTGAATTTTGTTCCAGTATGGGCAAGCATTCATCTTCTGTCACACCAGGATAAACTGTAGATTCGTAAATTACAAAATCATTTTTTTTGAGCACTCTAGATATTGTTTGGCTTGCATTAATTAAAAATCTTAAATCTGGCTTATTAAAATTATTTATTGGAGTTGGGACTGTTATAATAAAAACATTACATCTGGAAATCAACCCCGCTTCAGAAACAAAAGTAATTCCACAACCATCTAATTTTTGTGAGGCAATTTCTGCAGTTCTGTCATAGTTATTTTTCAATTCTTTAATTCTTAATTTATCTGTGTCAAATCCTACCACATTAAAAATTTTTGCAAATTCTATAGCTATAGGTAAACCGACATATCCTAGTCCACAAACACAAATTTCTAACTTTTTAAATTGATTACAGTTTTTCATTTAACGACCTTTGTCAATATGATGATTATTTTAATTATTTGCGTTCATAACGGTCTTCATATCTTTTAATATCATCTTCGCCAAAATATTCTCCAGTTTGTACCTCTATAATTACTAAAGGAGTATCAAGATAGTTTTCCATTCTATGAATCATACCTACGGGCACATAAACAGACTGACCTGATGAAACTAGCTTTGTATTTTCTCCAATCACAACCTTTGCTGTACCATTTACAACAACCCAATGTTCAGATCTAAGTTTGTGGCTTTGTAAACTTAACGCAGCAAAAGGTTTTACATGAATAAGTTTCACTTGAAAGTCTTTTTCAAGGACTAATGATTTAAACCATCCCCAAGGGCGATAATCTTTTGGAAAAATTTCAGATTGGTTAACTTTCTTTGCGATCAGAGTGGAAACTATTGTTTTTATTTTTGATCCCTCATTTTTATTGGCAACAAGAACGGCATCAGGCATTGCAACTGCGATAATATCTTTTAAGCCAACACCAACAATCTCTTGATCAGAACTTTCTGATCTAAGAAGAGTATTTAAGCAATTAATTGAATGAGCGTTGTTTGAAATAGCAACTCCATCTTTATCTTGCTTCATATTCTCCCATACTGCGTCCCAACTACCAAGGTCTGACCAATCAGAAAGCAAAGGAACAGCCATCAAATTTTTAACACGTTCCATAATAGAATAATCGATACTAATATCATTACATTTTGCCCATTCAAAAGGGTCAAGACGTAAAAAACCTAAATCTATCTTACTTTTTAATATAGAATTTTCTACAGGATCTATTAATTCTGGATTGTACTCTCTATTTGCATTTATCAGATCTATTGCACGAAACATAAATATGCCAGCATTCCATAAAAAGTTTTTGTTTTTTACGAATTTTTCAGCAAATGCTTGATTAGGTTTTTCTATAAAATTACTCACTTTTAAGGGAAAGGAAGAAGGCTTTTCTGTAAGTTCAAGATATCCGTAACCAGTTTCTGCTCTAGTGGGAATTACTCCAAAAGTAATTAAATTGCCCCTTAAAACTTCATCTAAACCTTTTTTCACAGATTTATGAAAAGCGTTAGTGTCATTTATGACATGATCAGAAGGAGCGACTAATATTATAGCCTCTGAATTTTTATTATAAGCATATATACTGGCAGCTAGGATTGCAGGTCCAGTGTTTTTTGGTTCAGGTTCTAGTAAAATTGGACCAGGATCAATACCTAAACTTTGTAATTGTTCACCTACAATAAAACGAAAGTTTGAGTTTGTAAGAATTATATGTTTATCAAATTGAACTGTTTTTGAAGAACACAAACGTAAAGAACATTGTTGAAAAAGTGTTTTGTTACCAAGTAAATCAGAAAATTGTTTAGGATATGATTTTCTTGATAATGGCCATAGACGCGTACCAGAACCGCCAGCCAAAATAACAGGAACAATCTTAGTCATAGTAGTCCTTATACCAGTTTATAAATTTTTTTACACCGTAATATAAATCAGTTTGAGGTGAAAAATTGGTTAAATCTCTAAGCAACTGATTTTTAGCTAAAGTGGATGGAACGTCTCCTGATTGCATAGGCATAAAATTTTTAATTGCAGTTTTACCAGTTATCTGCTCTATAGTTTTTATAAAATCGATCAATTTTATAGACTTAGAATTTCCAATATTTACTAAACGATAAGGTGCTATAGGCGATAAGCTATCAAATTTACTAACTGTTGAAGCTTCATTGTCTGGAATTTTTTCAATAAGTAATTCAATAGCAGTCACAAGGTCATCGATGAATGTAAAGTCACGTTTCATATGTCCATTATTATAAACATCTAATGATTCATTATTTAGTATTGCTTCTGTGAACTTGAAAAGAGCCATATCTGGTCGTCCCCAAGGCCCATAAACTGTAAAAAAACGAAAAACAGTCGTAGGTAAATTAAATAAATGTGAATAACTATGTGCCATACTTTCTGTAGATTTTTTTGTAGCTGCATAAAATGACATTTGATGATCTGATCTCTGATTTTCTGTGAATGGTAGTGTTTCATTGAATCCATATGCAGAAGAGGTGGATGCAAAAAGCATATGTTTTGGAGGAAATGATCTACATGCTTCTAAAAGCTCAAAAGTTCCAATTATATTACTATTTAAGTAAGCTCTTGGATTTTCAATGGAATATCTTACACCTGCCTGCGCGGCTAAATGAATAATTATTTGAGGTTGCTCTTCTTTAAAGATAGACATCAATAAATTGTTTTCTTCAATGTTAGCATTAATAGAACGATAGTTGGAATATTTTTTTAGGATTGACTCACGCTTAATTTTTAAGTTTACGTCATAATAATTAGATAAGCAATCTACACCAATTACCCGGCAATTATTTTTCAACAATTTTTTTGCCACATGAAATCCAATAAATCCAGCTGAGCCAGTAATAAGAGCTATTTCATTTTTGTTAGTAACCATGTAATTAAACTATTCTTATATGAAACCACTTAATTTAAATTTTGTCATTAAAGTTACGATTATAGTTTTATTTAAAAAAACACAACCAAAAGTTTGTTTAAGTTCTCAATAATTTTTTATAATTAGTTAATTCTAAAACAGACTTAAACTATGCTTAAATAATTTACCATTTTAATTAAAAAAACGATAAAATTGTTGTTTTATCTGTGAAAAGAGCCCTTCACGTCTTAGCCATATCCATTTAAGTAAATCAACACTGAGCAAACCCTTTATTGAAATAAAAATATTAGCATTATACAAGCTTGATAAAATTCTTATCAGTTTCCAAGTTTTAGGAATTTTGGTTATCATTGGATGGAATTTGTATCTTCCTGAAACTCCTAAAGTTTGTACTCCAAAAGGTGTTGAGAAAGCATAAGCTAAAGGTTGAGATCTAATTAATATGTCATAATCAAAACCATTACTTTCTTTTTTAAATGATAAGTCCTTGAAGTTAATGACCCAGATATCGTTGTCCCAATCTTTAACACAAAACTTGAAAGGCTCTAGATGTTTCCAATAAAGATAAGAAGTGTTTTTTTTCCAATCTCTTAATTTCTTTTCAATAATAATAGTTATTTCTTTTGGAGAAATTTTTTGATAATGAAATTCGTCTTCATGTTTTATACTATGATGTGAATAATAATCCTTAAATACTTTTCTTGAATGATCATAAACTTCCTTTAAATTAATAGGAGGTTCTTTGACGTTATCCCAAATCAACTCTCTACTTTCATATGAAGTTAAACATATTTCACAATTATTTTTTTCAAATTTTCTTTTAACATCAAAAGGAGTATTTATGTAATTATTCATAAATGAATTATCTTTACGAGCAAAACGAACAAATGATGCAAAAGGGACAGTCAAATTTGTATTTAACTTTTTGTGGTGCTCTATCATTTTGTCCAATACTGAGGAAGCATCAACAGATAATTCGTTTTCAATACCTTCGAAACCTGCAATAGAAAATTGATTGTAAATAACAGACGGATTCCCCCAATCTTTTTTAATGATTGATATGTCCTTACTATCTAATTCAGTATCATTTATGTTGAGAAGCCAAAAATTATTATTAACTAAAACTGCTAATGAAGAATCTAAATGTCTATGAGCATAACAACCTAGTTCAACATTAGGTGTGATTTTAATTTTCTTTCTATGTGGCATCATTACAAAATTTTTAAAACCTATCTTTTTAAGGGCATCAAAAACTTTCAAGCTATTTGTATGTTGGAAAAAAATTTCAACATCATCTTTGCAATTTGAAAATATCCACTTTAACGTCGGAAAATGAAAATGATCAGGATGCTCGTGGGATATCCAAATTATATCAATATCATTTATAAAATCTGAAATATTATCGATTTTAGGCTTAGGGTATAATTCCCAACCATCATTAAAGGCAGTACCAAAAAACCACGGATCTGTAATGATTTTTTTATTATCTATTTCAATTAATATACTTGCGTGCGATATTAAGCGTACTGTTTTCTTACTCATATGTATTTTAAAACTTAAGACTACGTTCTTTATTATTTCATAATACTGACTTGATTTGATAAAGTAAAAGGATTTTTAAAAAATAGTTACATCTATTATTTATATTTTGTTATTTTAGTAAATTATTATTAAGTATCATTAATTTTTATATGGAGTAAGTATAATATTTTAAGTTTTTATTCTACAGTTTTATTACTATGTAAATTTTACTAAAAAAAAATCATGAAACAAGATAAATTAAAACTTAAAAAAACAAATAATTATATGCTAGATAACCTTATTCAATTTATAAAGATTATTTACATTTATAAATTAAGACATGGAGAAAAATGTTGAAGATTTTAATTACAGGTGGATTAGGTACTATTGGAAGTTGTCTCGTTTCTAAACTTTTTCTATCTGGAAACGAAGTTGTGATTTATGATAATATGGAAATTGGTAACTTAAATAATTTACAGATTTATTTAAATGAAGAACAAATAAAAAAAATAAAAATTATTAGAAAAGATATTTTAGATAAAGAATATATAGCAATAGCTATTTCAGATTGTGACATGGTTTATCATTTAGCTGCAACTTTAGGAACACTAAATGTAGTCTCACAACCATCTCGAATGCTAAATGTAAACTCATTGGGAACTCATATTGTTGCAGACTTATGTAATTCAGCAGGTAAACCTCTAGTCACAATGTCTAGTTCAATGGTTTATGGAAAGAATATTAAGAAAACAGTTGCCGAAACAGATGATATTTTTGTAGGCGGAAATGTTAATGCGGGTTTGTGGTGGTATGCAATTTCTAAAATTGCAGATGAGGCATACGTTAACAGCCTAATGCTTGAAAATCCAGAAGCTAAAATAATGATTGTTAGACCTTTTAATGTAATAGCACCTGTTCAGAGTCATATTGTGGGCTTTGTTTTTCCAAGATTTTTTAGAGCAGCATATTTGGGTGAGCCTCTTAAAGTTTATGGGGATGGGACCCAAAGAAGAACATTCACATGGGCCCCAGACTTTGTTGATTGCCTTTTGTTACTTGTAAAAAAACAATTTTGGAGAAATACTTTCAATATAGGTGGGACGGAAGAAATTTCAATCTTAGATTTAGCAAAAAAAATCATTAAGATTTCAGATAGCAAATCCGCTGTAACCTTTACTGATCCTCAAGATTTATTTAAAGGACAATTTGTAGAGATACCTCAGCGTGTACCTAATGTAGATTTTTTAGAGAAAAGTATTGGTATGGTACCTAAAACGCCTTTAAATAGTATGATAGATAATTTTGATAAATTTTATAAAACTAAAATATACGAAAAGGATTTTGATCTTTCAAGATTTTAATCTACGATTACCTCAACTTAAAGTTTTTTAGATTGTAAATTATAAAAACATATATTGAACTTAAGACAAAACCTATTAATAAAAAGATTAAATAAAAACCAGCCGATTTTTTGCCTTTTGAATACGAAGACAATGGTTCATGATTTATCCACTTATTGTAGTCATCTTTTATAACAACATCTATTTTTGTTTTTAATATATTATTTTTAATATCGTGACGCAGATTTGATAATCCTTTATTCATTTCGATCAAATTTTGTGTTTTTAAATCATACATTATTCTTCGTTCTAAATTAGGATCTTTCGAGAAAATCTCCATATTTTTACTATTTTTGTCTGTTATAGTTAATTTATCTATTACATCAATTGAGGCTTCAACTTTTTTTATAAGTTTTAAATTCTCTTGTTCAATGTCTGAAATAACGATTTTTATAAGTTTAATATAAGATTTTTTAGTTTGACTTTTTGTTTCATCAATAAGTAGGTCCAGAATATCATTTGTTTGTTTATTATCGTACCCTTCAAGCTCTAATCTGTAGTCATATTGACCTGTATGTTTATAAAACTTAATGTTTCCCAAAACTTCATTAATTTTAGATTTTTTATTTTCGTTTGAAAACGTATCGTTTATATATTTACTATTATTTAATACCTCAAATAAAAAATCACGGTCCTTAAAAAAGCTAACAAACATTTCGAAGGTTTTGTGGCTATTTATTACGTCGACAGTATTGTGATTTAGTAAAAATTGATTCATCAAGTTATATTTTGTAAAATTTGAAGTATAAGATGGTGTAATTTTTGTATGAGAAACATAAGTAATTTTATCTTTTGAAGAAAAGACAAAACCAATTATAGTTGTCAGAATTATAATGATTAAAACCATCCATTTATTATTCCAAAAAATCTTAAGCAGCATTATTAAATCAATTTCATCTTTTTTAATTAGATTTACATCACTCATAGGTTTTTCCCCAAAACAAAAAATTAATATATTCGTCACATTTATATTAATTAAATTATTTTTCTGTTTTAAACAAACAATTAAGTCAAATCCTTGTTAAAAAATGATATATAATTTTATAATCAATCATTATACTGCAAATTAACGTCACAAATAATTAATCAGAAAAGATCTAAATATAAGTACAACCTAATATTATCGAGAAATTTATTGGCATAATATTTTAAAAAATGTAAATTAACTTAATAAATTTTCAGTTTCTGAGTATTTTCTATGTTTAAAAAGATTGAATTATGGGTTTTTTTACTGTTATTACCCCTTTTTATTTTTATTATAATTGGATTTGGTGCAATTTTAAAAGAACACTACAATGGTGGTCTTAGATATCCATACTTAAGAACTACTGCCGTATTTCTTGCTGAAATACCAAGTATGATAAAAAAGACACTTTTAACTAGAGGCGAGTTTTTAGAAGAGTACAATATTTCACTTACAAAAGCTAAAGATCAAAGATTTGGAAACAAAAAGGGTTTTGTTTTTAACAATAAGAAGCCAATTGATTTACTTCTTGTATTAAGTAGAACAGACTTTAAAACTAAAAGTATGATAGTTGAACTAATTGATCTTCTTAGTTACAAGGTTATAAAAACATATAAACTACATAAAAACATTATAGAAATTTCACAAAATTCCAATCTTGATAATTACGTTTTAAAAGAGAATGCAGTAGTAAGATCTCCTTATATTTCAGATGACCTGAGTATAACATTCTTAACAAATAACTATGTAATTATGAAAGTTGATAAAGATCAAAATACGATTTGGCATAATGATGAATATATTTTTCATCACACATTTAATTATACTAAAAATCAAAAATACATTTGGACTTTGGCCTGTGATAACATTAATAGATCGGGAATCGATGTACAATTTGTTACTAATAATTATTGTGATGAAACTGCTATTAAACTTGACTCTAGTAACGGTCAAATATTAGAAAAAATTTCATTAACAAAACTATTTATTAATCAAAACATGCATAATTTGTTATTTTCTGGACGAATTAACAAGCCAGCACCTGACACAATGCATGCAAATGATATTGAAGTGATTGAAAAAGACACTTCATATTTTTCTAAAGGTGATCTTTTTATATCACTTGCAGGACAAAATATGGTTTTACTTATTGATACTAAAAAAAGAAATATTAAGTGGTTTACAAACAAAGGCCTATTTAAGCAGCATGATGTTGATATCATAAGTGAATCTGAAATAGCTATTTTTAATAATAATTCGATATCTATAAGAGAAGATGGTGGGCATACTCAAAAGAACAATGAAATAACTGTATATGATTTTAAAAATAATACATTCTCATCACCTTTTGATAAGATTTTGCATAAATATGATGTGCGCACTATTAGCCAAGGTCTT
Organism: SAR116 cluster bacterium AG-390-L20; assembly: GCA_003278095.1. GTDB lineage: Bacteria > Pseudomonadota > Alphaproteobacteria > Puniceispirillales > Marisalimonadaceae > Marisalimonas. The sequence goes on from QCHB01000003.1 coordinate 90,382, forward strand.
CAGGAGATAACATCTTTTGGAACTTTGGTGGAAGAACAAAATTATGGCCGACTGTTATTTTTAAATCAGGAAGAATTATTTTTTGAATACATCAACAGAGGTGATGATGGAAACGTATATCAAGTTCATTGGAGTAGGTTAATTAAAGAAGAAAGAAAAAAAAATAAATTAAGGAGATTTTTAGAGTGAACATTATCTATTTAATAGTTTTATTAGTTCTTCCATCGTCCGCAATAGCTTACATTGGTCCTGGAATGGCGGGTGGTGTTGTTGCGGCGTCATTTGCTATAATTACTGCAATATTTATATGTATATTTGGAGTGATTTGGTTTCCAATTAGGCGTATGTTAAAAAAAAAGAAAGATAAATTAAATTTAAAAGATAGTTCCTCAGCAAATGATAAATGATGTCCTACCTCCTAATATTTATTTTTTCATTAATAAGTTGTGAGATATTTATTAGATTTAGGCTATTATTTGAGTTTAAATCATTATTTATTAGACAAAAAGACTTATTTTCAGTTCTATTTTCAAAAATTTTGTCAGATGAAGAAAAAGAAGCAAAAATATACAAATTATCAATTTCCCTTTTCTTGAGTGGATTAAAATGTTTTTTACATTTATTTTTATTTATTTCTATCTTTTACGCTTTGTCTATCGTATCTGATACATTTATCTCAAGTATTTTACATCCCTTAGGTTTGATTTTGTCAATTTTAACTTTTTTCTTATATATAAAAATCAGAAAATTTTTTAATGATTAGTTATAACTTTATCGATAGACTATTACACGACATATTTCTTAACTATAGCTTTGTTAAAAAATCTACATTTGAATTAGAAAAATTCTTATTTAATTATATTTTTACGGAAGATTTTTTAAGTTTATCAAAAAAAGAAAATCATATTTTTATTTCTAGTTTGCCCCGTTCAGGTACTACTTCACTTTTAAATTATATATATTCGGGAAATGAATTTGCATCACTTACGTATCGTGATATGCCATTTATACTCGCTCCAAATTTATCAACCAAATTTAATAGTCAAAAAAAATTTTTTTTACCTAAATTACGCTTCCATAATGATGGCATATATATAGATTTAGACAGCCCAGAAGCCTTTGATAACGTATTTTTCGATGTATTTAGTAATTCTGAAATAATAGAAGAACTACCAAATTATGTCGCTTTAATATTAAATAGATATAATAAAAAACGGTATTTGAGTAAAAATAACAACCTTTTAAATAAAATAGAGATAATTACAAAATCTTTAAAAAACACAATTTTTTTGACACCTTTTAGGGATCCAAAAACTCAGTGTACATCACTATTTAGACAACATAAACATTTTAAAAAAATTCATAAAGATAATAAATTTTCTAAGAGATATATGACTTTTTTGGGGCATGAAGAATTTGGTTTTTTACACAAGCCTTGGAATAAAAGTATTAAATATAAAAATACAAGTGACATAAATTATTGGTTAGAGCAATGGGTTCTTTATTATGAGATAGCATTAGAGATTTCAAAAAATTACGCTAATCATTATCTAGTCTGTTATGAAAAACTTATTGATATTAATTATTTAAAAAAACTTAATTATATTACTCGAACATTAAATACTGAAACTGATTTTTTTAAAATTTCACAAAATGTATCAGAAGGTGATTATGATACTTACTTATTGGATAGATCTAACAAACTATATATAGAATTAATGGAAGCAAGTTTTATGGCATTTACGAATAAAAATGATGAGTAGAAGATATATTAAATAATTCATATTATTAATAAGATTTAATATCGATAATAAGAGCGGATAAAATAAACAACTTTAAATTTGAGCTTTATAAATATAAAAATAGGTTTGCAAATGAATCATCTTGAAAAGTTAGAATCTGAATCAATTCATATTTTTAGAGAAGTTGTTTCAGAAACAAAAAATCCAGTAATGCTTTATTCTATCGGCAAGGATAGTGCTGTTATGCTTCACATTGCAATAAAAGCATTTTTTCCAGCGCCTCTACCATTTAAACTTTTGCATGTAGATACTGGTTGGAAGTTTCAGGAGATGTATAAATTCAGAGACTATATAAAAAAAAAACATACATTAGAACTGATAGTTCATCAAAATGAAAATGGATTAAAAGAAAATATAAATCCTTTTGATCATGGATCTTCTAATTATACTCATATAATGAAAACTGAAGCGTTAATTCAGGCGATTAATAAATATAAATATGAAGTTGCATTTGCAGGAGCAAGGAGAGATGAAGAAAAAAGTAGGTCAAAAGAACGAATTTTTTCATTTAGATCTGCCAATCATCAATGGGACCCTAAAAATCAAAGAGCAGAATTATGGAATATCTATAATACAAAATTAAATTATAATGAAACATTCAGAGTGTTTCCACTTTCAAATTGGACTGAGCTAGATATATGGCAATATATTTATCAAGAAAATATAGAGATTGTTCCTCTATATTTTTCAAAACCAAGAATGTGTGTTGAGAGAAAAGGCTCTATTTTTATGGTTGATGATGATAGAATGAAGCTTCATGAAAATGAAACTGTGAAATTAATGAAGATTCGATTTAGAACACTTGGTTGCTATCCTTTAACATCGGCTATTATTTCAAGTGCGAATAATGTCGAAGAGATTATAAGTGAATTATTAATAACACAATTTTCAGAAAGACAAGGTAGGATAATTGATCATGAAAACTCTTCGATGGAAGAGAAGAAAATAAATGGCTATTTTTAAATGGCAAATGCAAGTATCAATTCTCTTTTAGAAAAAAAAAATAACTTAACTTTATTAAGAATAGTTAGTTGTGGAAGCGTTGACGATGGTAAAAGTACTTTAATCGGTAGATTGCTATATGATACTAAGATGATTTTTTCTGACCAAATTGATACACTTAAGTTAGATTCTAAAAAGAGCGGAACGCAAGGTAACCAAATTGATTTTGCTTTATTAGTTGATGGGTTAAGTTCTGAAAAAGAACAAGGTATTACAATAGATGTAGCTTATAGATATTTTACAACAGAAAAAAGAAAATTTATTATTGCTGATACCCCTGGCCATGAAGAATACACTCGTAATATGGTGACTGGAAGCTCTCTTGCAGATGTTGCTATTATTTTAGTAGATGTAAATTCTGGAATTTTGGAACAAACTTTGAGGCATATAAATATTTGTAATTTCATGGGGATAAAAAAATTAATTCTCGTAGTTAATAAAATGGATACAGTGAACTATAATCAGAAGAAATTTGATAATGTAAAAACTAGATTTTTAGATATTTGTATAAACTTTGATTTTAACCAAATTGTATCAATACCTGCATCTGCTCTTAAAGGAGAAAATATAATTTTAAAAAGTATTTTGATGCCATGGTACAAGGGAGATCCACTACTACATATTTTGGAGAACTTAAATATTGAAGAAACAGGTCTTAGCAAATCATTTATAATGCCTGTACAATATGTAAATAGACCAAACTCTAACTTTAGAGGATATTGTGGACTTGTCAGTAATGGGCAAATTAAAAAGGGAGACTCAATATATATACTTCCTAATAAGACAAAGGCTAACATTAAAGACATTTTTTGTGGAGATGAGAGTTTGCACTATGCAAAGGAGTCTAAAAGTATAACTTTGTTGCTTAACAAAAATGTAAGTGTTTCAAGAGGTGATTGTATAGTATCTAACCTCAATGATTTAAAAATGTCGGACCAATTTGAGGTTAATTTATTTTGGTTGTCAAACAAACTTGGTCATGTAGGAAGAGAGTATTACCTAAAATTAAACACGCAAACCGTCAGGGTAACGATTTCAAATATTAAATTTAAAATTAATATTAATGATAACAGTAAAACAACAGCAAAAACTTTAAAAACAAACAATTTCTATGTTTGTAATATTAGATCCAATAAAAGTATATGGTACAAGAGTTTTATAAAAAATAAGAAATGTGGGTCATTTATACTGATAGATAAATATTCAAATTCAACAATTGCTGCTGGAACTATTAATCATGGTCTAAGAAGGTCTGATAATTTATCTTATCAGACATTTACCGTTGATAAAAAGGCTAGACGTTTACTTAATAATCATTCGAGTAAAGTTTTTTGGTTTACAGGTTTAAGCGGATCTGGAAAATCAACTATTGCGAATAGCTTCGAAAAATATTTGTATCAGCTTGGAATTCGTACTTATATATTGGATGGAGATAACATAAGAAAAGGGTTAAATCATGATCTTGGTTTTACTGAAACTGATAGAATTGAAAACATAAGAAGAGTAGCAGAAATTGCAAAACTTTTTGTGGATGCTGGTATAGTAGTTCTTACGTCATTTATATCTCCTTTCGAACAAGACAGGCAAATGGCTAGAAGCTTATTTTCGTCAGATGATTTTGTAGAAGTTTATCTAAATACATCCATAGAAATTTGTGAAAAAAGAGATGTCAAAGGATTATATAAAGCAGCACGAGAAAAAAAATTATTAAATTTTACGGGGATAGATTCACCATACGAAGTGCCTAAAAATCCTGATTTTGTAATTGATACAGAAAAGATGACCCTAAACGACATAAATGTGTTATTAATGTCTAAATTATGAGGTTGAAACTTTCCAATAAACATCAAAATTTGGATTAAAAATGTTTATATGATCCTTATTAACTTTTAATGTTTTTTCAAAAGTAATAGGGGTTTCTGACTTAGTTAATTTGATCTTTTCTTTATTTAACTTTAAATTATAGTGTTTAGCGCCATTAATACTTGTAAAATTCTCTAATTGAGAAAGTGAATTTTCATTATCAAATAACTGGGCTAAAATTGACATACAATACGTTGCATTAAAAATGCCAGCACATCCGCACTCACTTTCTTTATCAGATTTTAAATGAGGAGCTGTATCTGTTCCTAAAAAAAACTTTGGATTTCCGCTAGTCGCGGCTCTAACAAGAGCTTTTCTATGTACCTCTCGTTTTAATATTGGGAGACAATAGTAATGTGGACTTATTCCTCCATTAAAAATAGCATTTCTGTTTAATGCCAAATGATGAGGAGTTATAGTTGCGGACACGTTTATACTACTGTCTTGCAAATACGTTGTGGCTTCTTTTGTTGTGATATGTTCAAGGGTGATTTTAAGATTAGGTAATTCCGAACATATAAAATCTAAGACTGTATCAATAAATTTTTTTTCTCTGTCAAAAACATCTATTTCTTTATCAATAACTTCACCATGAATTAGTAAAGGCATTCCAATATCAGACATTTTTTCTAGTACAGGCATTATTTTAGAAATATCACCTACTCCAAATTCTGAATTTGTTGTAGCTCCTGCTGGGTATAGTTTTGCAGCAAAAATCATTTCTTGTTGATAAGCTTCTTCTAATTCGTCTGTTCTTGTGTTTTCTGTCAAATAAAGAGTCATTAAAGGTTTAAATTTATTCGACTTAGGAATAACATCTAAAATCTCATCTTTGTATCTTTTAGCGTCGAAGCCATTTAGGATTGGTGGAATTAAGTTTGGCATAACAATAGCCCTACCAAAATGTCTAATAGTTTCAGGAACAACTGCCATCAAAATATTTCCGTCTCTAAAATGAACGTGAAAATCATCTGGTTTTATAATTTCAATTATTTTCATAGTTTAGCACAGGATTATTTTAAAATATTTATATTTTAATAAATACAATATATATAAAATTTTACTAAACAATTTTTTATAAATATACAAAACTTTTTAAATAAAGTTAATCTTATAAATTTAATAGTGTATAAAGCAATATGAAATCAAACAAAAAATTTAATAATGTGGTTATAATAAGCGACAGTTATGTACCTCAGAAAATATCATCTGCTGGCATGATATATAATCTCTCAAAGTCGTTAGAAAAAAATAGAATTGAAGTAACGTGTGTCTTTGTAGGTAAAATTGACGAAAATATTAAAAAAAATTATGGTCTAGAAAGTATGAATTTAATTTATACAGAACTATTTACTAATTTTAGAAATAAATCATTGATCTTTCGTTTTATATTTGAAATTTCAACATCAATAGTTTTAGCTGCTAAATGTTTTTTAAATAGAAAAAAAAAATTCGATTTAATAATTTGGTATGGTCCCTCTGTTTTCTTATGGATTGTAGTTAAAGCCTTAAATTCATACCGAAAAGTTCCTGTTTATTATATACTTAGAGATATATTTCCAGATTGGTTAATTAACTTAAAAATAGTAAAACAACCGGTTTTAATCTGGTTTTTAAAAAAAATTTCAAACCATCAATATTTTGTTTCAGATAAAGTAGGAGTAGAAACGTTTGAAAACATTGTTTATTTAAAAAAAACAAAAAAAAATATTAAAAAAATAGAAGTGCTGCCTAATTGGCCTAGCATTGTATTACCAGAGAATAATTTAGCTAAACCTGCATTAAAATCAAAATTTTTAAGTGTTGCTAATCGTTCGAGAGAAGAAAAAATTCTTACTGCTGTTTATACAGGAAACTTGAGTGTAGCTCATGATTATAATTCATTAATAAATTTTTTTAACATTGACTATATTTTTCCTAAGTTACAAATCAACATTTTTTGTAAGAAAACAGTGCTGAAGATAATAACAAACAAATCAATTGAACAAAAACAATGGGGTTTAGTTGAAAGTCATAATTTACCTTTTATATTTTCTTTTATAGATTGCGGGATTGTAACCCTAAATAGGTACGCGGAAACCACTAATATTCCTGGTAAATTTGTAAGTTATACTCAGTATAAGTTACCAATTATTTGTTTTGCAAAAATAAATTCACCTTTAGCTACATTAATACACCAATATAATTGCGGAGTTGTAATAGATTTAGATTTAAATAATAATGAAAATTGTGAGAAGTTGTCTAAATTTTTGGTTGATATAAAAATTAACTATACATTTTTTTCACAAAATTCATATAAATTATTTATTGAAAATTTTGATACAAATAAACGATGTTATCAAATTTTAAATGCGTTTAATTAAAATATTATATAACTAAAAATTATATACGTCTGATTTGTAATTTGCCAAATTTTTAGGATTAGAAAACCAGTCTATTGTTTTTTTGAGACCCTCGATTAAATTATTTTGAGGTTGAAAATTTGTTAGAGATTTCATCAACTGATTATCACATTGTAAGTTTTGTACTTCTGAATTTTCAGGCCTTAATCTGTTTTCTTTAACAGTTAACACTTTTTTAATATCCATCAAATTCATTATAGTTTTAGACAAATCCTCCATGCTAATTTTTTTATTAGAGCCAATATTTATAATTTTTCCAATTGCATCTTTGGAATTTGCAAGACTTATTAATCCATTGCAAGTGTCAGTTACATAATTTAAGTCTCTACTGGGACTTAAAGATCCAATATTTATGAATTTACTATTAGATAAAAGTTGAACAATAACATTTGGTATTATTGCTCTGGCAGATTGTCTTGGACCATAAGTGTTAAAAACTCTCGCAATTTTTGTATTTAGATCAAAACTTTTATTAAAACTTGTTACTATTGCTTCTGCTGCAATTTTACTTGCACTATATGGGCTTTGTGCAACTATTGGATGTAATTCGTCAATTGGTAAATATTGAGCAGAACCATACACTTCACTTGTAGACATTTGCAATAGTTCTTCAACATTATTATACAAAGCTGCCTCACAAAGGTTTAATGTACCTATAGAGTTGGTTTCTATATAACTACTCGGCGCTTGATATGAATATGGTATTGCAATTAAAGCTGCTAAATTAAAAACCTTTTCAACGTTTTTTGTCATTGATATACAAAAGCTTTTATCTCTTATATCGCCTGATATTATTTCCATTTCTGATATAAACTTACTTTTTTCTAACCATCCCCAACTATTAAATGAATTATATTGAACTAGAGCCTTTACTGTATAATTTTTTAATATAAGACATTCAGCTAAATGAGAACCTATAAAACCGTCTGCACCAGTTACAAGAATTTTTTTCATTTTAACCCTCATTTATTTAGCAACATCAGTAAGTTATAACTAAGATATTATTACTACTATTCAAATGAAAAAAGTAGTAATAATTTTTCAAAAATATATAGATTAAATCATAACGTCGTTGATTTAATAAGAGAAATAAAATATTTTTTTATAAATGATAAAATCCCATCTATTTATATTTTGATATAAATAATTATTTGAAGTCAAATGGAGAAATATTATGCAAGCTGTTATTTTAGCTGGTGGTGTGGGGACTAGACTTAAGCCCCTGACAAATATTTTGCCTAAGCCTCTAATGCCGTTGGGGGAATATTCTATCTTGGAGGTTATACTAAGGCAATTAAAATTAGCTGGTGTTGAAGAGGTTTTTTTAACCTGTGGATATCTCAGTCACATTATTAAAGCATTTTTTGAAGATGGTAAAAGGCTTGGTTTAAACATAAAGTATTCAGTTGAATCAAAACCACTTGGAACAGCAGGACCTTTATCTTTAATTATAGACGATTTAGAAGAAGATTTTCTAGTAATGAATGGAGACATCCTAACGAACTTAGATTTTAAAAGAATGTTTAATTTTCATATGAATGAGGGTGCATCAGCAACTATTGGTATAAAAGCAAGGGAAGTAAAGGTTGATTTTGGTGTTATAAAAAATGACAAAAAAAATTTTTTAGAATATGTTGAAAAGCCTATTTATAACTTTGATGTCAGTATGGGTATCAATATTTTTAATAAAAATGCAATTAAAAATATAATTAAAAACAATATCTATATTGATATACCAGTATTGATTACAAAACTTCATAAAATGAAGTTTAATATAAAATGTTATTCTGAAAATTGTGAGTGGTTAGATATTGGAAGATTGGATGATTATGAATTAGCTATAGATATATTTGAAAAACAAAGACAAATATTTTTCAAAGATTATTTATGAATATATTAATTACAGGTGCCAATGGTTTTGTTGGCAAACATTTGACAATATATTTGTTATCTTTAGGTTTAAATATTTATACAATAGGAAGATCTCCCTATACAGGTTTAGAAAAAAATTTTTATTTTATTTCAGCTATAAATAATAATAGTTTTAAGATGTTTCTCCTTAATGCTAATATTGATTACTTCATTCATTTAACTGGTAATCCTAACTTAATTGATCAAACACAGAATAATTTTATAAATTGTGATTTAGGATTACAAATTTTAAAAGAAATTGAGGAACTGTATAGACATAAGAGTGTTAAATGTATTTTTTTTGGTTCTGCAGCTGAGTATGGGTTATATAAGTCACATTTAAATCCAATAAATGAAACTCAGAAAACCAATCCAATTAGTAACTATGGAATTGCTAAAAACAAACAAACAATTAATGCTATTGCATGGGCAAAAAAAAACCATAAAATGCTTGTCATAAGACCTTTTTCTATATTAGGAGAAGAGATGCCAAAGCAATCAGCTTTTGGTTCTTTTATAAAACAAATTAAAAATAAAAATTCAAAATATGTTAAAACATCTAACTTAGATGTTCATAGAGATTTTATTGATATTAATGATTTGATAAAAATTATTTGGAAACTAGTTTTAAACCACAACTCTTATGGAAAAATAGTGAATGTTTGCTCAGGAAAACCTATTCACTTAAAAGAAATGCTTGAATATATGATCAAGTATACCCAAACGTCAAAAAGTTTAAAACAAATGTCTAATGAAAAATTTAATTTAATACCTAATATTGTTTATGGAGACAATTCATTATTATTTTCATTAATTGGTAAATACAAACTGTTAAGTTGGAAACGTAGTCTAAAGAGGATTTTAGATAAATGCTAATTGAATGAAGTGTGTACATAGTTAAATCTATTTGTAGAACTTTTAAATAATATTTTAATATGTTATTAAAAAAATATTTAATATTTTACTAAGTTTAGGTAGTTATATATATGAAAATTTCAATTATTTCTGCAAGTCATAGGTCTAATTCTCAATCAAAAAGAGTTTCTGAATTGCTTTATAGCAACTTTATAAATTTTAATTCACAGTTGGATATTTTTTCACTTGATTTAGCTGAGGCTTCATTACCACTTTGGACGTCTGAAAAAAAAAATGGAAATGGTATTTGGGGAAAACCTTGGGATTTAATATCTAATAATTTCAAAAGTTCTGATGGATTTATACTAGTTGTGCCTGAGTATGGTGGAATGGCAACACCTGCTGCTAAAAATATTTTCTTATTATGTGGTAATGGTGAATTTGCTCATAAACCTGGTTTAATAGTGTCAGTTAGTAGTGGAAATGGTGGAGCTTACCCAATAGCTGAGTTGAGAATGTCTTCATACAAGAACACTCACATAATGTGGATACCAGAGAACATTATTATCAGAAACGTAGAAGAATTTAATCCAGGAGATCACGGCGATAATATTCCTAAATGGCTAGATAATAGAATTGACTATGTTTTGAAACTACTTTTAGCTTATGCTTCAAATATGAAAGCGTTGAGAGAGATAATTAACAGGAAGGATTTTGGAAATGGAATGTAATAATTTAATCAAAAAATTTGAAGAAATTAGGGGATGGGAAAAAACTAATGATGGAAGAGAGGCATTTGTCAAACTTTTCAAATTTTCTGATTTTAAACAAGCTTTTTCATTTATGACTTCTGTTGCCATGAAAGCAGAACAAATAAATCATCACCCAGAATGGAAAAATGTTTATAACAAAGTTACGATCACGCTTACAACTCATGATGTTGGAGGTATTTCTGAATTAGACTACGATATGGCAATTTTTACTGAAAAATGTTTCAAAAACTATAGTTGATATTTGAGCAAATAGATAATGGAAAAAGATATAATTTCAAATCCAGTAATGTGGACGCCATCAAATGAATCATTAAAATCTTCGCAGATGTTCAAATTCGTTAAAGCTATCAATGACAGATATAATCTAGATTTAATAAGTTTTGCTGATTTACATAGTTGGTCAGTAAATAACAAAAGTGATTTTTGGTCATCCATCTGGGATTTTTTTGAAATCATTGGTTCTAAGGGAAACACCCCGTATATTGAGCCTGAAAATCAGATGCCAGGCAGTAAATTTTTTCCTAATGGGAGTGTTAATTATTCTGAAAATATTCTCTCAGGCCATATTTCTGGTGCTGCAATTATTTTTAAATCTGAGGATAGAATTAGAAAAGAGATTTCTTGGAAGGACATTAAGATTCAAACTGCTACTTTAGCAAACTTTTTAAGAAAACAGGGTGTTGTTAAAGGAGACAGGGTAGCTGCATATATGCCTAATATGCCTGAAACTGTAATAATGATGTTAGCGACTTCATCTATAGGTGCAGTATTTTCTTCAGCTTCACCAGATTTTGGTGTAGATGGCGTTATTGACAGATTTGGTCAAATTGAACCCAAAATTTTACTTACTACAGATGGTTATTGGTACAATGGTAAAGAAGTTAATATAACTACTAAAGTCTTAGATATTATTAAATTATTACCTTCTCTTGAAAAAGTTATTTTTGCACCACTGTTAGATATTGAAACGGAGTATGTTGTTGATAAATTTGTAAATTACAACGCCATCCAAGAAAAACACTTTACACAAGAGATATTTTTTGAACCTTTGGCTTTGGATGATCCTCTATATATCATGTTTTCTAGCGGCACTACTGGTAAGCCTAAATGCATTGTTCACTCCAATGGTGGTGTTCTTTTGAAACACCTAGTCGAAGTGGGGCTTCATTCTAATTCTAGAAAAAATAGCAAAGTTTTCTATTTTACAACTTGTGGGTGGATGATGTGGAATTGGTTAGTATCAGGACTTTTACTAAAGTCTACTATATATTTATATGATGGATCACCATTTTTCCCAAATTCAGAAATTTTATGGAATTATGTAGATAGTGAAAAAATTAATTTTATGGGAGTTTCAGCAAAATATATTGACGCTTTAAGTAAAGAAAATATTATAATTATTGATAAATTTAAGTTAACTGATTTAGAAACAATAGGATCAACAGGATCTCCGCTAGTACATGAAAGTTTCGATTATATATATAAGAATGTTAAAAAAGATGTTTCGGTTGCAAGCCTGTCTGGAGGCACTGATATAGTAGGCTGCTTTATAGGCGGAAACCCAATGTCAGCTGTTCGAAGAGGAGAAATACAAGGTCCAATTTTAGGCATGGATGTTCATGTTTATAACGAAAATGGTCAATCCATAAAAAATGAGAAAGGAGAGTTGGTATGCAAACAGAGCTTTCCTACTATGCCGTTATTTTTTTGGAAAGATAAAAAAAACAAAAAATATCATGAGGCTTATTTTAATAAATATCCAAATGTCTGGTGTCATGGTGATTATATTGTTAAGACTGAAAATAATGGCTTTATAATTTTTGGTAGATCAGATGCCACATTAAACCCTGGTGGAGTTCGTATTGGAACATCAGAAATATATAGGCAAGTTGAACAAATAGAAGAAGTTCTTGAAGGCCTAGTTGTAGGACAAATTTGGAAGGCTGATACAAGGGTGGTTTTATTTGTAAGATTGAAGCCAAACTATGATTTGACAGAAGAATTAATTAGCAAAGTAAAAACTAAAATCAAAACAGGAGCATCTCCTAGGCATGTTCCTTCAAAAATTATTGTTGTTAATGACATACCTAGAACAAAATCAGGGAAAATAGCAGAATTAGCAGTACGGGATTTAATTCATGATAAAAAGATTAATAATGAAACAGCTTTATCTAATCCTGAGTGTTTAGAAGAATATAAAAACATTGAAGAATTAAGAGACTAACCCACTACTTTTACTTCTGAATTCACTGAAAAAGGCTCTTCTTTAACTGTGATTGTTAGAATAAATGCCACAAAACCCAAAGCAACACTTAACCACCACATATTTTCATAGTTACCATAAATATCAAAAAATCTACCACCTAACCAAGCTCCTAAAACAGCTCCTAATTGATGACAAATAAAACAGATACCAGATAAGGTCGCTAAATACTTTGGGCCTATGAAAGAAAGTATAATAGCATTTGTCATTGGAACTGTTGCTAACCAAAAGATACCAATTAGAGCACCAAATAAAATAGCGGTTATTGGTGAGGGAGGGGACAAAACAAATATAGTGATCGCTAATGATCTAAATAAATAAATTATTGACAAGGGCATTGGTTTTTTAATTTTTCCTCCTAGCCACCCAAAGCCTATTGTTCCTAAAATATTAGTTACACCTATGATTGCTAAAGACCAGCCGGCAACTTCGACAGAAATACCTTTTGATATTAGGTCAGTTGGAAGATGTAACGCTATAAAAGTTACATGAAAGCCACAAACAAAAAAGCCAAGAATTAATAGTAAATAATTTCTTTCTTTCAAAGAAAATTTAACAGTGTTTTTTAAATCTTCCTTAAAAGATTGACTTTTTGCAGTAACACTATTTGGATCATTTAAAAGCGGTAAAAGAAATAATAGACAAATAGATATTACAGCTAAAACAAGCAAGCTTGTTTGCCATCCAAACTCTTTATTCATCCACATGGTCGGCAATACCACAGCAAATTGACCGAATGAGCCTGCAGCTGCGACCAATCCCATAGCAATCGAACGTTTACTTACTGGAGCCACCTTGCCTGCTATACTAACAATAGTAGCCATTCCTGCACCACCAAGACCAAATCCCATTAGGGTTGTAGCTGAAAATAATTTAATTTCTGAGGTGGGGTTGCTCATGAAAAAAATTCCAGATGCAAAACAAATTATTCCAAATGCTAATACTTTTTGAGGGCCAAATTTATCAATTAAAATACCAAGAACAAATGTTACTAAACCCCAGACAATCGCCTGAACACCAATAGCGAACGAAAAAAACTCCTTTCCGTCATTCATGAACATGGAGATTGGCTCTAAAAACAATCCAAGTGCTTGTCTTACACCCATAATCATTGCAATTATAATAGAACATACGAGTATGATAACTTGCCAATCTACTTTTTTTATTTCCATTGTTATCCCCTCATTTCAAAAATTAAATATCAATTTTACATATCTTAGTTATTAAAGTGTCAATCTCTTTATAATTTTTTATACCTAATGTTTTTATATATTTTTGGTCAGTTTCTTCCCAAATAATAATCGCTTTTCTAAGTTTATTTTTACCAGCAGTTGTTAATTGAATTATTTTATTTTTATTATCTTGTTCATATTTATAAGTAACAAGGTTCATTTTTATTAATTTTTCAATGCTGCGTAAAACAGTGGTTCTATCTAGCTCTAGCAGATATGATAAATCGGAAATATTTGTTTTGCTCAATTTTTGAATATTTCTTAAAGTACTAAACTGAGTAATTTTAATTCCAACTTTAGCTAGAGCTGAATCATATACTTTAGTTAGATTGTTACTCGCTTTTCGAAGACTTATGCAATTACAAGATGTATTATATCCCATTTTATGTGTATATACACATTTCTTAATTGAGTCTAATTAATAATAGATTAACCTCTGCCTCTATAATTTTCAACAGAATGATCTGGAATAAATAAATTTTTAGGCTGCTCACATGTTTGCCAAAATATATCAATTGGAATTCCACCTCTTGGGTACCAATAACCCCCAATTCTTAGCCATTTAGGTGACAGTAAGTTAGCAATATCTTGAGCAATTGAAATTGTACAATCTTCATGAAATGCACCATGGTTTCTGTAACCTAAAAGGTATAATTTACAAGATTTACTCTCTACTATAAATTTATTAGGGACATAATCGATTACAATATGAGCAAAATCAGGTTGAGATGTAACGGGACATATTGAAGTGAATTCAGGACATGTAAATCTTATATTATAATCTAAACCAATTTTAGGGTTCTTTACTTTTTCAAGAATATTTTTATCAGGGAATCCTGGAATCTTACTTTTATAGCCAAGAGCATTTAAATCTTTATTTGATTTACTCATAAAAAATCTCACTTAATAATTTATATCTTTTAGTTCGTTATTTGTAGTATTTATTTTGGTCAATATTATTTCTTGCCACTCTTCGATACTATCAGCAAAATTGCCTTCTTCTGGAAACAAAATGCTCCTAGATGCATTAACTAAGCCGAAATTTTTAAGACCTGACTCAGTTGCGTCTGGAATTAATGCTGCACACGCATCTTGAACTGAGGCACCTTGAGCACCATAACCAGGAACTAAAAATGGAGCGCTTGGTAAAGTTTGCCTTAATGATATAGCATCCCCTTTAAAGGTTGCACCGGCTACTACACCTATTGAAGACAAACCCAGCTTACCTTTATATTTTTCAACAATAGGTTTTAAAATATTAGCAAGATACTCATAGCATTTAATGCCTGTTGAAAGGGGCAATTCTTGAATATCTTTAGATCCTTTATTACTTGTATGCGCCAAGATGAATAGTCCACCACCTGTCGTAGAAGATTTTTTAAAGAAAGGTTCTAAACTATCAATCCCCAACCACGGGTTAACAGTTAAAGCGTCGCTTGGAAAAGGAGCATCTTTTCCTAAATAAGCATTTGCATAAGCTTGACTGGTGCTTCCTATGTCCCCTCTTTTTGCATCCATAATTACTAAAATTTTTTTAGACTGAGCATACTTACATAAGGATGAAAGTAGCTTCATACCATCTGGACCAAGTTGTTCAAATAATGCAATTTGGGGTTTTATTGCGGGTACTAATTCATTAGCAACGTCTAAAAGTGAAAAACAAAATTTTTCAACTTGTCCAACAATATTCGAAGAGTTAGTTGTTATATCAAAAATTTTAGGTATTAAGTCTAGATGTGGATCAACACCTAAACACAAGAAAGACTTGGAGTCTCTAATTTTTGTAACAAGCCTGTCTCCAAAATGATTATTCATATTTTAAAATATACCTAAAGCATTTTTATAAGTATCTAATAAGGCTTCTTGTTCTAATCTTTCACCAGTATCTATCTTTCGAATTATAAGAACTTTACGCATAATTTTTGGGTCATAGCCTGTACTTTTAGCCTCAGAATAAACTTCCTTAATATCTGAAAGAATATTATATTTTTCTTCTTCTAACCTTTCAATTCTTTCTATAAAACTTTTAAGCTGATTATCTTTTGATTTAAATTCACCAATTTCATTGTTTTGTTCTTCATTCATTTTAATGTGCTTTTGTTTCTTTATTTTTAAAGTCGTTTCTTTGTTTTTCACTTGCTTCTGTTTGGTATTTTTCTTTCCAAATAGAGTGAGGCATTCCATAAACTATTTCTTTAGCATCGTTTTTATTAAGTACAACTCCGTTTTCCTGAGCTGCCTCAGTATACCATCTGGAAAGACAGTTTCTACAAAACCCACTAAGGTTCATTAAATCAATATTTTGTACATCAGTTCTATTTTGAAGATGGGTTAAAAGTTTTTTTAAAACTTCTGACTCTATTTTCAATTTATTTTTATCATCCATAATATAACCTCATCATTATATACAATTTTTAGCACAACTATCTCATCAAAACAATTTAGAAAGAGGAATAACAAAAGAATTTGTAAAAAGGTAAAATAAATAATAATATAAGCTAATTATAGAAATTTTAGTTATGAATAATGAAATCGAAATTAATTCTGACAGGTTTGCTCAAGTAAGAAGTGCAAGGAATACCGAAACTGCAGAAGATTATACAGAAATGATAGCTGATCTAATTAAAGAAACTGGAGAAGCTAGGGCAGTTGATTTAGCAAAGAATTTTGGAGTAACTGGACCAACTGTTAATAGCGTTATAAGAAGGTTAGTAAGAGAAGGTTTAGTTGAAAGTAAACCCTATAGATCTATATTTCTAACTGATAAAGGTCAATTATTAGCTGATTACTGTAAAAAACGACATGAAATTGTATATAACTTTTTATTAAAGATTGGTGTTAATAAAGATAGTGCAAAAAATGACGCTGAAGGTCTTGAGCACCATGTAAGTGCCGAGACATTGAGTGTGTTTGAAAAATTTAACAGAAAATGATTTTTATTTAACTTTACCTTCAAAGAGATAATAAGTTTTTCTAAGTTCTTTAATTGTATTTGTAGAAATTTTTCGAATAAATTTAGTCTCTGTAAGATTGGAAAAGTTATTTCTAAAATTTAAATCACGCTTTACGATCATGATTTTTTCATCTTTTTTATGATTTGTTTTGTTATAATTATAATTTTGTTCGTAGAAGTTTCCTGGAGAGATGCTTTTTGTTTTTAAAAATATTTTATTTTTGAATTTATTATCAATTTTATTTAAATAGTAATTAAATCGTGTTATTTCGCCTCTGTTCATAAAAACTAATTTAGAGAATTCATTATTATCAAAAGTTTTTTTAATTTCAGTTGACAGTATTTCAAAGCCTAAGTTTTTTCTTAAAGGATCTGATTTTAAGTTTATAGGATAAAAATTTCCAGTTAGAGTAATTTTTAAAATTAACAAAGATAGTGCAAAATTTATAAACAAAGCAAATTTGGTTAGTAGTCTTAATACCTTATGTTTTTGTATGATTGCATAAGCGCTAATCATTAATGTTGCACTAATATATGCAGTTACTGCCCAGTTAGGGTTAGCAACTTTTAAAAAGCTTTGAATAATTATTAGAGTAATAATTGGTAAAGAAAGCATTCCTAAAAGAGAGAGTTTTGGGTCTTTAAAAAAACTATTAATAATTATAAATAAATATAATAAAAAAATTATAGGTCCGAATACTAATAATTGTGATGATAAAAAATCAATTACATTTGCGTAATTAATAATAATTTCTGAAAGGTTAGCATTTGATATAGTGTGGCTCGCAGTAACAAAGTCGTTAGAGTAATTCCAATATAAATTTGGAGTGGCTACAATGAAGCTTGAAATTAAACAAACTAGTAATTTTTTTAATGCTAATTCTTTACCTTTGTCATAAATTACCCACCAAAAAATTAGTAAAACAAAGAAGTATAAAGCAGCATATTTAGATAAGAATGCCAGCCCTAGACTAGTTCCTGCCAATGATGCCGATATGTATGAGTCGTCTTTAAATGTCTTAAAAATAAATAATAAAGCTAATGACCAAAATAACAACAAAGGTGTGTCAGTCGAAATAATAAAACTTCCTAATGAGGCCGCAGGGGTAAATATCCATAATAAAGCTGCGATACGGCCTGCTTTTAATCCAAAAGCAAACTGAGTTGTTATCCATAAAATTATTGAGATAAAGAAATGAATTATTGGGGAAAAAAGTCTTACAGCCCATTCCTCGTTTCCAAACAATTTTGTTGATAATCCAATTGTCCATGCAATGAATGGTGGCTTTGTAAAATATCCAAAATCTAGATTTTGTGACCAATGCCAGTATTGAGCTTCATCCACAGATAATTCTATGGGTGAAACAAATAAACAATATATCCTAATTAAGGTAATAAAAACTAGCGTAAGAACAACTACAGGAGTGCTTATTATTATAGAATTTTTATTATTATTACTGAGTAATAGCATATAACAACCCCAGTTTAAAAATTATTCTAAATTGTATTAAATTACAATATCATAATTGATTTTAAAATGAGTCATTGATAAATAACCTACTTGATTTGTTTATAATATAAGTTTAATTAACTTAACAAATATTAGTGAGTTTTGAATGAGTTTTAATAAAGAAGTAAATGAATTAATAGACGATTTCTCTTATTTTGAATCTTGGGAGGACAAATATCAGTATTTGATTGATCTAGGTAGAAGTGTTCCCAAAATGGATGAAAGTTTAAAAATAGACCAGAATAAGCTTAAGGGTTGTCAGTCTGTTGTTTATTTTAGTAATTTTTTTAATGATAATGGAACAATTACATTCATTGCAAATAGCGATGCTGCTATTGTTCAGGGGTTAATAGCATTAATGCTCAAAGTTTTTTCAGAAAAAAAACCACAGGAAATAATAGATACTGATATAAACTTTCTAGAAAAAATTGGATTAGATGAGCATTTATCTCCAACAAGAAAAAATGGTTTATCTTCTCTTATCACATCCATAAAAAGTACCGCCAAGTCAAAATTAGTATAAGGATTAAATTTGACAAATATTGCTAATAGATACGAAATTTCCAGTTTAACAAATGACAAAGTTAAATTAATCAATAGTTTGCATCATCGTAAATATAGAAGAGAACATAATTTATTTGTCGCAGAAGGTATTAGAATCTGTAGAGAAGCTGCAGAGAATGGTTGGGAAATAAGATATCTTTTATATGATAACTTTAATGCAGACATTAAAATAATTGAAAACTTAATTAGTGATGTATCGAGTTTAGGCGCAGATGTTATAGGAGTGACTTCTGAAATACTTTCCAAAATATCTCATAAAGAAAATCCTCAAAATGTTTTATGTGTTATAAGTCAAAAATGGAATGAATTACCCAGCATAATAAAAGAGAAAACCTTTGTTGCTTTAGAAGCTGTAAGAGATCCAGGGAATTTAGGTACTATTTTAAGAACAATGGATGGAGTTGGGGCTACTGATTGTATTTTATTAAATGAGTGTACAGATCCATTCTCCTATGAGTCGGTTAGGGCAAGCATGGGGGCAATTTTTAATGTTAATATAATAGCATCCAGTAACGAAAATTTTCTCAAATGGAAATCAAGACATAAAATAAGTCTAATCGGAACTTCTTTAATTAATGCAGATGATTATACTAAAACAAATTGGCAATTACCGTTTATTTTAGCTATGGGCAACGAACAACAAGGTTTATCACACAACATTTTGAAAGCATGTGATCAAATAATAAAATTGCCAATGCTAGGTCGTTCGGACAGTTTGAATTTAGCTGTTTCAACGGGGGTGGCTCTATATGAATCAATTAGGAAAAAACCTAATTAATACATCCTTTTTCCCATCTGGCAAAAATAGCCGTGCTAATTTGACGAGGATTAACTTGATCTTCAACAATAGCTATTTCACCCGACTCCACTTTGCCAGAATAGTTCTTCATCACTTCACTTAGGCCATAATGTAAAGAAATGTGGCTAGATCTAATTGCATAACTATTTAAAATGATAAAGATAGGACTATCAGATAATATTTGCGGAAGACATTTTAATAATAAAGGAAGATCGTAAAATAAATCCCATTTTTCTCCTTTTGGCCCTCTTCCATATTTAGGCGGATCTAAAATAATACCATCATATTTGTTACCTCTTCTAATTTCTTTATTTACAAATTTAAGGGCATCATCAATAATGAATTTAATAGGTAATTTTTGGAATGATGAAAGGTTTCGGTTTTCAAAAGCATAATTAATGGCTTTTTTGCTTGCGTCAACATGAGTTACAGTTGCACCATTTGATGCTGCATGCAGGGATGCCAGACCTGAATAACCGAAAAGATTAAGCACTTTTGGGTAGTTAGCATGATTTGAAATAGATATAAATTGATTAATTTTTTGAGCTGCCCATACCCAATGAGGTGACTGATCTGGAAAAAATCCTAAATGCCTAAATGAAGTAGGGGTAGCAAAAAACTTTATCTTATCGAAGGCCATTTCCCATTTATTTGGAACGTTATTTTTAATCAACCACTTTCCTTTAGTATCTTTATTATCCAATGATGATGAACTAAGAAATGATCCAGACGAGTTTTCCCACACTTCTGCTTTTAATCTTGGTGGCCATATAGCTTGTGGCTCAGGTCTAGAAAAGGTATATGGACCAAATTTCTCAAGTTTATTTCCATTACCACTATCTACAAGTGAATAATAAGTCCAATTATTAGGATGAAGTAGTAAAGGCCTCATTAGGAAAAATCCTATTAAAAAAGTTTTGCGTTGTTAATAATTAAAGTTAATAATAACAAAAATTGTAAGAAATCAAATGAAAATAAAACTATCCATAATAATTCCTGTCTATAATGCAAAAGATACTCTTCCAAGAGCCATAAACTCTATAAACAATCAAAATATAAAATTTGAAAATTTGAAAGTAGAAATAATAATAATCGTAGATGATGGAAAAAATTATAAAGAAATAATCCCAAAATTAAAAAATGGAATAACAATAAAAATAATAAAAACAAATGGGATTAAAACTGGTCCAGGCAATGCTAGAAATTGTGGTATTGTTGAAGCAAAAGGGGAATTTGTTGGTTACTTAGATGCTGACGATGAATGGTCTAAAGATTATTTAAGAAAAATGTATGAATTAGTAAAAAAACATGGTGTAGCGTTTGCTCCTACCAGAGTATATGACCAAAATAATTTTTTAATAA
Organism: SAR116 cluster bacterium AG-390-L20; assembly: GCA_003278095.1. GTDB lineage: Bacteria > Pseudomonadota > Alphaproteobacteria > Puniceispirillales > Marisalimonadaceae > Marisalimonas. The sequence continues at coordinate 111,673 of QCHB01000003.1, forward strand.
AACATTTTGAAGGTAAAAGGCAAGGATATCTTAATCTATACGATATTGGAAATATACCATGCAGCTTTCATCCATTCATAAAAAGAAATATGCAGAAAAAATTTGAGAATATACAAAGCCAGGATGTATATAATGCTGCATATATACTGAATAAAAATAACACTAAGATCAGAATGATAAATGGAGAATATTATAAGCTTAATTTACAAAAAAGTTCAGTAACAAAAGAGGATGGTTTTGGTCATAAAATTAAGTTAGCATATATTAAATACCAAATAAAATCACTGAAGAATAAAAACTTAAAAATAGCAAGAATATTTGCGATGAGGAGAATTAATAATACCAAATACATTCAATGGAAAATCAGTAATAATAATAGAAGCTTTTATGAATATTTAAATGAGAAAGAATATTAAATGAATAATACAAAAGCATGCATATTTGATGCATATGGAACACTATTTGACGTTAATGCTGCATGTCGCGAACTAGCTCAGAATGTAGGTGATAAATGGCAAGAATTGTCAAACTTGTGGAGATTAAGACAAGTAGAATATACTTGGTTAAGAAATTCTATGGAAGAGTATGTAGATTTTTGGGAAATTACATCTGGTGCATTAGATTATGCAATGGAGGTACTTAATATTGAAAATAAAAAATTAAGGAATCAATTATTGGAATTATATCTAAAGTTAGAAGTATATCCAGAAGTAAAGAAAGTATTAGGGAAACTAAAAGATAAAAAATATAAAACTGGTATACTTTCAAATGGAAGTAGGAAAATGCTCGATAGTGCCATTAAAAATGCAAATATAGAAAATTTGTTAGATGTAGTAATATCAGTAGAAGAATGTAAAATTTATAAACCGTCAAGCAAGGTTTATGACCTTGTAGAAATAAAAACTGATATACATAAAGACAAAGTAACTTTTTTTTCTAGCAATGCATGGGATATGCATGCCGCAGCAAATTACGGTTTTAAAACAATTTGGGTTAATAGATTTGACGGTAAATTAGAAAGACTACCAGGGAAACCGAATGCAATTGTAAAATCATTAGATAATATAGACCAAGAAATATAATACTAAATGTCGTGTCCTATACCCCAATGCCAAAAATTTGATTTTTGACTATTAAAAAAACGATTTATAATCATTTGATGAACCTCTGACGCACCGTCTACTAATTTAGCTTGTCTTGCATATCTATATATCCACTCAAGAATTATATCTTTGCTATAACCCTTAGCGCCACAAAGTTGGATAGCCGTATCGGATACATTATTCAGAGTATCAGCAACATGAATTTTCGCCATAGAAACATCCTGTCTTGCTTTACTTCCATTTTCAATTTTCCACGCCGCTCTCATTACAAGTAAGCGAGCAATATCGATATCCATAGCAGCCTTACCAAGTTTAACTTGCACTGACTCTCTATCTGAAAGTGTAATCCCAAATCCCTTTCGATGAGAAACATAATCTAGAGCAATTTCCAAGCTACGTCTAGAAAGACCAATCCATCTCATACAATGTGTCAAACGAGCTAAGCCTAATCTTATTTGTACAATTTTAAGTCCCTTACCAACTTCTCCTAACCTATTTTTATCAGGGATTTGAAGGCCACTAAACTCAATTTCACAATGACCTCCATGTTCTTCAGGGCCCATTATGGGTATTCGTCTTTTAATATTCCAACCTGGTTGATCTTTATGATATAAAAAAGCTGTTAAACCATCTTTAGTTTTAGCTAACAAAATAAAATGAGATGCAACACCGGCACCAGTGATATACCATTTAAGGCCATTAACAATCCATTTTCCATTTTGATAAATAGCTTCGGTTTTAATCATTGTTGGATCAGACCCACCTCCTGGAGCTGGCTCAGTCATCGCTAAAGATGATCTAACATCACCATTTATTATGGGGTCAAGCCACTCAACTTTCTGTTCTTCGGTTGCAATCTTATTTAATATATACATATTTCCGTCATCTGGGGCAGCGCAATTAAAACATACTGGTCCAAAAATAGATCTATTCATTTCCTCATATAAAGCAGACATACCTATAGGGCCTAAACCAAGACCTAATCGAGAAATTGGCATTTGAGGTGACCAAAGACCCGCAGCTTTGACTTCTTGACGAATTTCCAATAACAGTTCTTCATTTATATTTTCATGTTTGTCATATGATGAACTATCTGTCTCTAAAGGAATAATCTTATGATTAATCAAATCTACTGTTTTTAATCTTAGAGCTTCTATATGTTCTGGTAGTGTAAAATCCATAAAAAATACTCCTATATTTAAAGACCTGAACTAAGCCCACCATCAACAGCTACAACAGCACCTGTCATATAAGTATTACGCCGATTTAGTAACATAGAAATGATTACATTGAGCTCATCAACCGTTGCAAATCTTTTAAGAGGTATTTTCTTTTTTAATAAAATACCTGCATCTCCTTCTAGTTGCTTTTTGTTTATATCAGTTAGAATGTAACCTGGTGCAAGCGCATTAACACATATATTATGTTTTGCTAATTCTATTGATTGTGATTTTGTTATATGAATTAAAGCTGCTTTAGTCGCAGAGTATGCTCCCACAAATGTCAAAGGTCGATAACCAAGGGTTGAGGCTATATTTATAATTTTGCCGTTTTTATTTTTAATCATATTTGGGATTAAAGCATTTGATACATTAATAGAACCTAATAAATTAGTATCAATTATTTTTGTTAGGTCTGAATGAGTTTCTTCATGTAACAATTTGGTATTTGCAATACCTGCATTATTAATTAAGGCATAAATATTTAAGTCTTTTAATGATTTTTTGACTTCTGCCTCATTTGTAATGTCTAGTTTTAAAAATGAATGATTTAGACTTGGGTTAGGAAGAGATGAAATAACTGATTTAAGGTTTTTTAAATTACGTCCAACGCCAATAATTTTAAAACCATCATGTGCCAATACTTTCGAAAAGTTTGCTCCTAACCCTCGACTTGCACCTGTTATTAAAACAGTGTTAGATTGAATATTCATTAATAATATACCTAATGAGATAAAATTAATTGTGACACTATAATAATAAATTAGTCATCTAAATATGTCAGTAAAAAATAAAATAAATAACATAAATCTTTGGATAAAAAAAAATACGTCAATTAAAGAACAAATTTTACGGGTTAAAAAGTTTGAAGTAGGTCAATCTAATCCGACGTTTCTTTTGAAATCTGAAAATATAAGCTATGTACTAAGGTCTAAGCCATTAGGTAATCTCTTAAGAGGCGCACATCGTATTGATAGAGAATACAAAGTCATAAATGCTTTATCAAATTCAAATATCCCAGTTCCGCAAATTTATGGGTATTGTAGTGATATAGATATAATCGGAAATGAATTTTATATTATGGAGTTTTTACAAGGCTTACATGAGTTTGACCCTGATCTTCCAAGTTACACACATGAACAGAGAGATAAAATTTACAATCATAAAATTACAATTTTAGCAGAATTAGTGAAAATAGATGTAAATAAAATTGGTTTAAAGAATTTTGGTAAACCTTATAGTTATATTGAGAGACAAATCAATTTATGGATAAAACAATACAGACACTCTCAAACAAAACACATAGAAAGTATGGAATACTTAATTGAAAATATCCCAAAATATATTCCATCGGAAATAAATAATTTAGAACCATGTCTTTTACACGGCGATTTTCGATTAGATAATATGATATTAGAAAAAAATAAAGATAACTCAAAAATCATTGGTTTGTTAGATTGGGAATTATCAACATTATCCCCCCCTTTTATCGATTTGTCTTATTGGGCATTAATGCTTAGGTTTGAAAATAAGTGGCCAATAGGTGGATTGAGTATTTATAAAAATCATAAGTTAAACCCTGGAATACCGAACGAAGAAAAAATTCTAGAAAGGTATTTAAATCTTACTGGTTTTGATAAACCCAAATATTGGAATTTTTTATTAGCATTTAATAGTTTTAGGTTTGCTGGAATACTTCAAGGTATAGCTAAACGCGTAATTGACGGTAACAATTCAGGAGATAATTCTTATGAGGTAGGAAAGCAAGCCGAACCAGTTGCAAATATGGGTTCAAAAATTCTCCAAGAATATTTGCATACTTTGTAATTCTTTTTAAAATACATTTTTTTGCATTTAGAAACCTTTAAAGTTGATCTTAAATATTAATAAAAGAATAATTGTAAATTTAAAAATTTAATTTATAAACAATTTGAAAATTAAAAAGACTATCAAATTAAATATTTATATACGAATTTAAGTTTTCTAAAAGGATGATCCTATGAATAATATATTAATCACTGGAGGACTTGGTTATATTGGTAGTTCGCTAATAAAACAATTAAACTTTAAAATCGTGAATAAAATTGTAATAGTTGATTTAGATTTATTCCATACTAAAGAACAAATAAATTCTTTCATTAAGAAAAATAATATTGAAAGCAAAGTAATTATAAAAAAAATTAATTTTGCAAATATTATAGTTTTAGATGAAATATTTAAATTATATAAAATAGATATGGTAATTCATCTTGGAGGATTAGTAGGTGATCCAGCTTGTGCATTTAATATAGAGTTAACAAAAAAAATTAATACTGATGCTACAAACAAATTAGTTGATCTTTCAGTTAAGCATCGTGTTGCAAAATTTATTTATGCATCTACATGTTCTGTTTATGGTATTAACGAACAATTATGCTCGGAACATACCGAACCTAAACCAATATCAGAATATGCAAGATCAAAACTAGAAGGAGAAATAAAACTTCATTCAGTTAAAGACAAATTTGATGAAATTATAATTTTACGATTTTCTACCCTTTACGGAGTTAGTCAAAGAATTAGATTTGATTTAGTTGGTAATTTGTTCTACGCAAAAGCAAAATGGGAAAAATCAATTTCTGTCTTTGGTGGTTGGCAATGGAGACCATTTATAAATGTTAAAGATGCTGGGTTAGTTCTTTCAATTTTACTTAATATGAATATTCCTGGTATAAACACTTACAATGTTGGTTTAGATACAGGAAATAGTACATTGGAAAATCTTGCAACATTGATTAAATCAAGATTTAAAGATTGTGAAATTGTTGATACTGGTGCAAAAGAAGATGCAAGGAATTATAAAGTTAATTTTGACAAATTTCATAATAAATTTGGGAATATTTTAAAGTTTGATCTCAACAATGGAGTTGAAGATTTGTGTAATGATTTAGATAACTTCGAAAATAATTGGAAATCAACTCTATACTCAAATTTACTAACAACTAAAAATAATTTTAAAATATTAATGACAGATGATAATTAACGATTTCAATTTTGTTGAAGGCTTTGTAATAAATTGTTTAATTTTCACTATTCTTACATTTGTTTCTTTAAAATATCTTAAATCAATATTTCCTGTTTCAACATCCTCAGTAAGGTCCGCCCTATCACATGAGCCTATCCCAAGAGGGTTTGGTATAATTTTTCCAATTTCATTTATTTTGTCTTATTTAATTTTGTATGATTCAATTGAAATAGACATATCATACTTTTCGCTTATTTTATGTTGCGCGGCGATAGGTTTTTACGATGACTTAAAAAATATCAATTACATCAAAAAACTTATAAGTTTAATTGTTCTTTTTACTTTAATTGTATTTTTTAATAAAGAGATATTATTATTTAATAATATAAATTTTATCTTATCTTTTTGTATATCTATATTTTTTTTTATATTTTATGTTTTATTCTTTAATCAAATTGATGGTATTAATGGTCTTTCGTCTGGTACATTTTGTGTGTTTTTGTCTTTATTAATAATTCTAAATCCTTTTAAATTTTCATTTATAGGCATGTATATAAATATTATTGGCATAGTTTTTATATATTTTCTCGCGAATATATTACTTACTAAATTTTTTCAAGGAGACTCCGGTGCGTATTTTTTAGGGGCAGTTTCTTATTTAGTTTTTCAAGAAAATGAAAACTTTTTCCTCATTTCTTTGATACTTTTATTTCCTATACTCGGAGACATAATATGGACTACCTTAATGAGAATTTATTTTGGTTACAATCTTGCTCAACCTCATAGGGAACATTTTTATCAAAAAAGTGTAACGTTTTTTAATTTTCATTTTCCAGTAACAATTTGTCACATCCTATTACAGTTACTAATTTTTCTAATAATTTACTTTTTTAAACTTCACAAACTAGACTTTGTAAATCAATTTCTTTGTTTAATATTTTTTGGAGCGTTTATTTCCTTATTTTATGCATTTACCGCATATTCTTTTAACAAAATTAAATAGATTGATCTAATTTATGGAGTATCAAACAGGTATATTAATTGTTGGTTATGGATCGCATGTTGAAAATAAAATTTTGCCTGCCATACGCTCATTAGATATACCTCTAATCGGGATAGTTTCTGCAAACAAAAGTGTTCCTAAAGATATAACTCATTATAAAAGTCTTAAAGAAATTATTAAATTACTCAGACCTTCGCATGTTTTTATTGCAACAAATCCAATCAAGCATTTTAATCTAATTAAGGAAGCCACACTGGTTTCTAAAAATTTATTAGTGGAAAAACCTATCACAATTCAAAACCCTAACTTCTTACTAAGTAAAAAGTTTAAAAACTTAAATATAATTGTAAAAGAAGCTATGATGTATAAGTATAATTATTTAAATAATTTTCTAGACAAAAAGAAAAAAATTTTAGAAGGCTTTAAAAATATAGAAGTTGAGTTTGTTCTACCCTTTAAAAGTCTAAAAGAAAAAATAAGTTTTAGGCACTCACCAGATTTTGAAAATAGTATGCTTTTTGACATAGGATGCTATGTATATGATTTTATTTGGACCTTTAAATTATTCTCATACGAACTATTTATTCACAAAAAATATAGTTTTGATGATGGTCAAGCCAAATTTGTCTTTTTAAAATCAAATAAAACTGAAGACAAAACCCTGAGCTTTAAGTTTGGTTATGGAAAAAATTATAGTAATGTTGTAAAATTTACCTCTAAATACGATATTTCTTATGAGTTAAAACCATTTTTCTATGGAAGAAGTTCGCAGATAAATATATGTATTGCTAAAAACAATAAAAAATATGAAAAGGTTTATGATAACGAAAATTGCTTTGAAAAAATGATTAGTGAATGGTATGAAAATAAAAATACTTTAATTCAAGATCAACTTTCCAATTTTAACAGGATTGCATTCATTCATAATTCTTTATATCAACTCTCTCAAGACTGGACATCTAATGTATAATAAGAGTGTTATATTACCTTTCGAACAATCAAAAGAAGATGATAGAGGTTATATAAAATCTATCATAAATCAACCAAGCACTAATACTTCAATCATAATGTGTAACCCTGGTTCTGTTAGAGCTAATCATTATCATATCAGAGATTGGCATTATATGTATGTCTTAGAAGGAAGTATGGACTATTTTTTCTTTGATAACTTTTCAAAAAAAATATGTTTTTTACCTCTTAAAAAAGATCAAATAGTTTATACACCTCCAAAAGAAGTTCATGCTACATTTTTTAGAGAACAAACCAAGTTGATTGTGATTAGCTATTTAGCAAGAGACGAAGCAAGTTATGAGGCTGATACACGAAGAGTTAAGTTTATAAATTTAGAGAATATGAAACTAGCTAAACAAGGAAAACTTTCATGTCAGTTTCCGGAACTCATTTAACTAATTGTCGTTTGTGTGATTCTAGTGATTTAAATTCAATAATTGATTTTGGTTATATTCCTTTAGGTAACAATCTGAATTTTTCTATTAAGGATTCTATAAGATCAGAAAAATTTCCTTTGGTTGTTGATAGATGTAATTCATGTGGTCATTTCCAGCTATCTTTTTCAGTAAATAAAGAAATTTTATACCAAAGAGATTACTCATACTTGTCATCAATTGGTAAAAAATTTGTTGATCATTTAGAATGGTCAGCCAATGATATTTTTTCACTTAAAAAACTTGATATCAAAAAAACACAAGGCGTATTTGTGATAGACATAGGTTCAAATGATGGGACAGCTTTATCTTTTTTTAAAAGAAAAGGCTGTAAAGTTTTAGGAATAGATCCATCAGATTTACCTGTAAAAGAGGCATCAAAAAAAAATATTGAGACAATTAACGAATTTTTTGATTCATCACTTGCTGAAAAATTAATTATAAATAAAGGTCAGGCAGATATAATAATTTCTCACAATGTTTTAGCTCATGTTGAAGATTTGAAAGATATCTTTCTGGGTGTTTTTAAATTACTAAAAGATGAAGGAATATTTATTTTTGAGATTGGCTATTTTGCGAATATGATTAAATACGGTATTTATGATACAATTTATCATGAACATTTAGATTATCATACATTAAAACCTATTATAAATTTTTTAAATTCAATTGGATTTAGTGTATTTAGCACAAAAATTGTTGAATCCCAGGGTGGATCCTTGAGAATTTATTGTAATAAATTACAATTCATTAAAAATAACAATCAAAAAATTCAAGATTTATTGATTTCGGAGGGGAAGTTAATTGAAAAATTAAAAATTGAAACTTGGAAAAACAACATATTCAATAATGCCAAACAAATAAAACAAAAAATTAACCAGGTAATTACTAACAAAGGTGAAATATTTGGATATGGAGCTCCTACAAAATCTACTTTAGCTTGTAAAATTATTGAAATAGAAAGAAATAATATTAAAGAAATTTTAGATGATAATAAAATAAAGGTAGGAAGATATCTTCCGGCATTAGGAATTCCTATTGTTTCCAAATTTAGTTCTCAAATTACTCCTTCAGATTTAATTATATGTTTTGCTTGGAATTTTATAGAAGCCATTGTTGATAATATTCGAAACCAATATGGAAGTAATATAAGTATAATCTCAACTCAAAATGGAAAGGTTTATAAAACATGAAAAAATTATATGGTGACAATATATGTATTATAGCTCCTCATCCAGATGACGAGGTATTAGGCTTAGGTGGGTCAATAAGTAAATTCTCCAGAAATGATATTAAAGTTAACCTATTAGTTATAAGTGGGCATTTGCCTCCCCTATATCCGCAAAGTTCTTTTGAAACAACAAAAAAAGAATGTTTGAAATCTGCAAAAATTTTAGGTTTGAATCACGTCCAATTCGCAGAAATACCAGCAACTTATATCCATAACGAACCAATCTCCAAACTAAATGGGATAATTCAATCATTCATTTTACAGCATTTACCACACACTGTTTTTATACCTTTTCCAGATAGACATATAGATCATAAAATTATATTTGATTCATGTATGGTCTGTACAAGACCTACTGGAAAATTTTGGCCAAAATTAGTTCTTAGTTATGAAACTTTGTCTGAAACTGATTGGAACGCTCCATATATTGAACCTTTTTTTATTCCTGAATGGTTTATTAATATTGATGATTGTATAGGCACAAAATTAAAAGCATTAAATTGTTATGAATCTCAAATTAAAAATAATCATAGTAGAAATGAAGATGCGGTAAAAGCACTTGCTAGATATAGAGGATCTCAGAATGGATTTAAAAATGCGGAAGGGTTTAAATTAATTAGGTGTTTAAGTTAAGTCTAGACAATAAAATCCATTATGATTTTCTTAGATTAAAAACATATCTGTTGGGATTAATCATTAAAAATGCAGCTATTAAAAGAGATAATGAAGAAATAGATAAAGCTATTTTATAAGAAAAAAATAAATCTATAATTACACCTCCAAAATAAGGCCCAATCATTTGACCTACCCCAAAAGATGATGTGAGTATGGCTGTTGAAACTCTAATTGACCCAATATATCTAGTCTGCCCCTCCAACAAAGTTAAAGCAGTTATTGGAATAAAAGTCGAACCTAATAGAATAGAAGCTAAAATAATACCAAGCTTGTTTTCTATTATTACAGGCATAAATATACCAATACCCATAATTGTACAGGCCAAGAAAAGGGCTATGTCGTTTCCAATTTTTTTACCAAACCATGGCCACAAGATTACCATTGGAATACCAGCCAGACCCACTAAAAGCCAAACATATGTTTCAGTAGTTTCTAAACCTACAGTTTCTCTTGCCATAGTTGATATAAAAGTACCTAAAATAACATATCCAAAACCGTAAAGGCAGTAGGATAAAGTAATTAAACTAAAACTTACATTATTACTTGTTTCAGATTTGATTATTGTTGTATCCACAACAGTCTCATTAGGGGTATAAAGAAAAATAGGTATCGCTAATACCATTGATAAAATAGTAACTCCAATCCATAAATCATTCCAAGAAAATCCAAAATTTCCTAAAAGAGACACTAAAATTGAAGATAAGACAATTCCAAAACCAACACCCATAAAATGGGAAGTACTTAGCGATTTCTTACCAAGTGATTGCATAGAAGGAAGAATTAAAGCTGTAGCAAAAATTAAAACAAAAGCACTAGACACGCCGGCAAAAAATCGAATAACAATAAAAATTATTATATCATTACTTAAACTCATTAATAAAGTGGTTAGTAAGGAAATAACAATAGATGTAAAAAAAACAGATTTAATTTTTTTCTTAAATACTGGTAGAATAGATAATAATGATCCGCATAAATAACCAAAAAAATTCCATGAGGCTATTAAACCTCCATTAGTCTTACTAATATTCAATTCTTCCAACATATAAGGCAAAATTGGTGTATAACTAAACCTTCCAATACCAACGGCTAATGCAAGAGCGGCTGTGCCGGTCAAAATTAATATTAAAACTTCAAGGTTTAGTTTATTTTCCAAAATATAATTCTTTTGTAATTTCTTTCGTAGTATTTAGATATTAAGTAAAACAATCAACATAAATAAGATTATTAATTGACCAGAAATATAAATTTGTTTCATATATACATAAAAAAATTATATTAAGATGGAAAAAGTAAATGCTGAAACTTTTCAATATAACTAATGAGACTGACCACATCGTCAAAATTGAGTTGAGTAATGGAAAAAAACACAATCCATTATCTTTAGAATTAATCAAAGAACTAACAAACTCTTTAATACAGATTTCATCACAAAAGAAAGTAAAGGTCTTAATTATATCTTCTGAAGGACCAGGATTTTCTGCAGGTCACGATCTAGATGAATTAAGAAAAAATCAAAACAATAAGAAGTTTTTTAACGAATTATTCAATGAATGTTCAAATTTAATGCAAACAATCATGAACTTGCCCCAACCAGTTATAGCTGAAGTTTGTGGTGTTGCAGCTGCAGCAGGATGCCAATTAGTGGCGAGCTGTGATTTAGCAGTTGCATCTGAACAGGCTAGTTTTATGACGCCTGGAGTAAATATTGGTTTATTTTGTTCAACACCGATGGTAGCAGTTTCCAGAAACCTTAGCAGAAAAAAAATTATGGAAATGCTTCTGACTGGAGAAAAACTTAGTGCAAAAGACGCAGTTGATTATGGTTTAATAAATCATTGTGTTCCTCTTGATCAACTTCATCAGAAAACACTAAATATTGCAAATATAATAGCTTCAAAACCTCTATCTACTGTGAAAATTGGTAAAGAGGCTTTTTACAAGCAAGTGGAGATGCCAATTGATGAGGCTTATAAATATACTTCTGAGGTTATGGCTATGAATATGATGGAAAAAGACGCTTATGAAGGCATTAGTGCTTTTTTAGATAAAAGATCACCTTCATGGAATGAGTAAAAAATTGATAATATATATATTTTGAATTTCAAAAAGGTAAATTTATGTCTAAAGTATTCGATTTTATCGTAGTAGGTGCAGGCACAGCTGGATGCCTTCTTGCTAATCGATTGTCTGCTAATGGTAGGTTTTCTGTAGCTTTGTTGGAAGCAGGAGGAAGTGACAATTACCATTGGGTTCATATTCCTGTAGGTTATTTATATTGTATGGGAAACAAAAGAACAGATTGGTTATACAAAACAACTTCACAAAAAGGTTTAAATGGTAGAGCTTTAAATTATCCAAGAGGTAAGGTCATGGGTGGTTGTTCATCAATAAATGGTATGATTTATATGAGAGGACAGGCAAATGATTATGATCAGTGGAGGCAAATGGGTAATGATGGTTGGAGTTGGGATGATGTTCTCCCTTACTTCAAAAATATGGAAGATAGCTATGAAGGAGAAAATAAATTTCATGGTGCAGGTGGAGAATGGAAGGTAAATCAACAAAGACTATCTTGGAATATTTTAGATAGTTTTCAAGAAGCTACTGTAGAAGCTGGAATACCTAAAGTAGACGATTTCAACGAAGGCAACAATTTTGGAGTTTCATATTTTAAAGTTAATCAAAATTCTGGGTTTAGATGGAATACAGTTAAGGCATTTATAAAACCAATAAAAAATAGAAAAAATTTGCATGTAATTAGTCAATGTGAAGTGAATAAATTAATTTTAGAAAATAATAAAATTAAAGGGGTAGAAGTTACACGAAATGGGAAAATTGAAGATATTTTTGTAAATAAAGAAATAATATTATCTGCTGGCTCAATTGGTTCACCTAAAATCTTAGAGTTGTCTGGTATAGGAAATCCTAACTTGCTCTCTGATTTAGGTATTGAAACCAAAGTAAAAAGCCCAAATGTTGGTCAAAATCTTCAAGATCATCTTCAATTAAGAGTAATATATCAATTAGAAAATGCACAAACTCTAAATCAAAAAGCTAATTCTTTATTAGGTAAAATTGCTATAGGTTTAGAATACGCTCTTAAAAGAACTGGTCCTATGTCTATGGCTCCTAGTCAATTAGGTATATTCGCAATGTCAGACAAATCTTATGAAACGCCTAATCTTCAATTTCACGTGCAACCATTATCTTTAGACAAATTTGGAGACCCACTGCATGACTTTCCAGGTCTTACAGCAAGTGTATGTAATCTAAATCCGCAGAGTAGAGGAAGTGTCCATATTACATCAAAAGATCCTAAAATTGCACCGTCCATTGATCCAAATTACTTGTCTGAAGAACAAGATAAACTTGTAGCGGCCCAATCTATAGAATTAGCAAGAAAAATTATCACTCAACCAGCAATGAAAAAATATAATCCAAAAGAATATGCGCCAGGAATTCAGTTTCAGTCGGAAGATGAATTAAAAAAAGTTGCTGGTGATATTGGTACTACTATTTTTCATCCAGTAGGAACATGTGGTATGGGCCCAGGCACTTCTTCAGTAACAGATAGTAATTTAAAAGTTAGGGGTGTAGAGGGGTTAAGAATTGCAGATGCGTCTATTATGCCTACTATTACTTCTGGCAACACAAATGCTCCAACACTGATGATTGCTGAAAAAGCATCAGAAATAATCTTGAACTCAAATTAAATATAATATCTATTTGATATGGAAGTTAAGAGGTAGAAAAATGAATTTTGAATACAACGAAGACCAATTAGCTATAAAAGATATGGCAAAGGGTTTTTCTGAAACTGAGCTTATGCCTTATGCTGCTGATTGGGATCAAAACGAGATATTTCCAGTAGAGACATTAAAAAAAGCTGCTGAACTAGGTTTGGCAGCAATATATGTGAATGAATCACATGGAGGTTCGGGTCTAAGTAGATTAGATGCTGCGATTATATTTGAAGAACTATCAAGAGGATGCGTCTCTACTGCTGCATATATATCGATACACAATATGGTAACATGGATGATAGATGCGCATGGATCAGATGCTATAAAAGAAAGATTTATAAATAAATTATCTACAATGGAAATTATGTCTAGTTACTGTTTAACTGAACCAGGTTCTGGATCAGATGCTGTGGCTTTAAAAACGAGTGCCTCGAAAAAAGGGAACAGTCACTATATATTAAAAGGGTCCAAAAGTTTTATATCGGGTGGTCCTACTAGTGATATTTTTGCTGTCATGTGCCGTACAGGTGAAGAAGGAGCAAATGGGGTTTCTTGTCTGCTAGTAGAAAAAGGAACAAAAGGTTTATCATTTGGAAAACAAGAAAAAAAAATGGGATGGAATAGTCAGCATACATCCATGGTTAATTTTGATAATTGTGAAATTCCAATTGATAACTTAGTTGGGAATGAGGGAGATGGATTTAAAATAGCAATGAAAGGTCTTGATGGAGGTAGAGTGAATATTGCAGCTTGTTCATTGGGTGGAGCCAGAGCAGCTTTAGAAGCATCAATTAGCTACTCGGCAGAAAGGAAACAATTTGGAAAATCTATTGATCAATTTCAAGTTACTCAATTCAAGCTAGCTGATATGGCAACCGAATTAGAAGCAGCTAGATTAATGGTTTTAAGAGCTGCGCGTAGTCTTGATACTCATGATATTAAAGCTACTAAACTTTGCGCTATGGCCAAAAGATATGCAACTGATATTTGTTCTGAAATATGTGATATGGCACTCCAAATTCATGGTGGTTATGGGTATTTAAAAGACTTTCCTTTAGAAAGACTAGTAAGAGATTTAAGGGTGCATCAGATATTAGAAGGAACAAATGAAATAATGAGAGTAATTATTTCAAGAGACTTAAAAAGTAATTAAATTAATAAAGGATAAATTAACAATGTCAGAAGAAGTTATATTTACTGAAGAAAATGGGATTGGAATAATAACCTTAAACAGGCCAGATAGATTGAATGCCCTAACTTATCCAATGGTCCAAAAAATAAATAAATATCTAAACTCTTGGGAAATAAGTGAACACATAAATTGTGTAATCATTGAGGGAGCAGGTGATAAATCATTTTGTGCAGGTGGTGATGTTATTAGATTAAGAAAAGAAGTCTTAGAAGATGGAGGCCCACCCACTAACTTATCCCAGTCATTTTTTTATGATGAATACACTTTAAATTTTAAAATTAGTAATTTTAAAAAACCATTTATATCATTAATCAATGGATACACCATGGGTGGTGGAGTAGGAGTATCAATGCACGGAAGTCACGTTGTAGCATCTGAAAAGACTATGTTTGCAATGCCTGAAACAGCTATTGGTTTGTTTCCTGATGTAGGAGGTGGATGGTTGTTAGGTCAGTTGGATAAAGGAATAGGAGCTTGGCTGTCTCTAGTTGGGGCAAGAATTAAAGCATATGATCTTATGAAACTTAAGCTCATAACTCACTATGTTTCTTCAAGTGAAATAGGAAATTTAAAAAAAATGTTAATTTCTTCTTCACCAAGTACAAATGACAAAGTTGATAGTATAATTAATAGCCTCTCTTCAAATCCAAATTCAGAAGACAGTGTCTTAATAACAAATGAAAATATTATTAAGGATGCATTTTCATTTGATACAATTGAACAAATTTTTGAAAAATGTGAATCTCTCTCAATAACTGGAAATGAATTCTTAAATGCTCAATTCGAAGAATTAAAACATAAATCACCTACATCATTAAAAATTTCTTTAAAGCAAATTAGAGATGCTAGTAAAATGACTCTAAAGGATGAATTGATAATGGAATATAGAATGGTTCAGCGTTGTCTGGAGATTGGTGATTTTTTTGAGGGTGTTAGAGCAATGCTCGTTGATAAAGACAGAAAACCAAACTGGCAACCGTCTAATATTAAGGATGTTGATGAAGGTAGAGTTAATAAATTTTTTGAAGTGTTAGGAAATTTAGATTTAGTTTTAACAAATTAAAATAGAGATTATCTTGGAGGAAAGTATTATGAATGATGTGTATATAATGTCTGCAAACAGATCTGCAATTGGTGGATTTGGGGGTACACTGAAGAGTTTTTGCCCAGTAGATCTGGGTACTTTGGTCGCTAAAGATGTAATTGCAAGATCTGGGTATGATGCTGACGAGGTTGAACACGCTGTTTTTGGGAATGTAATTCATACTGAGCCGAGAGATATGTACGTAAGTAGAGTTATAGCTCTTCAAGCTGGTATGAGTAAAGAATCCGCTGCGTTAACAGTAAATAGACTTTGTGGCTCAGGACTTCAGGCTATTGTAAGTGCTATTCAACTATTAATATTAGGAGACGCGAAAATATCAATAGCTGGAGGTGTAGAAGTTATGTCTAATGGGGCACATATCGTAGAAGGGTTTCGTTGGGGATCAAGAATGGGAGACGGAAAAGTTCATGATATGATGCTCGGTGCATTACATGATCCATTTGGTCATGGTCATATGGGTATTACGGCTGAAAATATATCAAGCAGATATCAAATTAGTAGAGACATGCAAGATCAATTTGCTTTAAGTAGTCAACAAAGGGCTAGCAAGGCAATTGATAATGGATCTTTTAAAGAGCAAATATTACCAATTGAAATAAAAACTAGAAAAGGAATCGAAATTTTTGAAACAGATGAACATCCAAAGCCAGATACTAGCATAGATACTTTATCTAGTCTGAGAACGGCTTTTAAAAAAGATGGAGTGGTTACAGCTGGTAATGCTTCTGGAATTAATGATGGCGCATCAGCCTTGATCCTTGCTAATGAAGATAAGGCTAAAAAAGGTACGCCATTAGCCAGGATTGTTTCGTACGGATTTGGTGGTGTTGACCCTGATGAAATGGGTATGGGACCAGTTCCAGCTTCAAAAATGGCATTAAACAAAGCAGGGTTAAATGTATCAGATTTAGATTTAATTGAATCAAATGAAGCATTTGCAGCTCAAGCATGTGCTGTTAATAAACAATTAGGCCTAGACCCTGAAATTGTAAATGTGAATGGTGGTGCAATTGCCCTAGGTCATCCAGTAGGCGCAACGGGAGCAATAATTATGACAAAACTTGTTTATGAATTAAGAAAGCGTAAAGGTAAATATGGTCTTGCAACTATGTGTATTGGTGGAGGTCAAGGAATAGCGGTAATTATAGAGGCTTTGTAAACAAGTGTCTTTCGAATGCATTTCAATAAAAGAAGCAAAAAATCTTATTAAAAATGATGATTTAATCTTAATTGATATAAGAGATCACAACTCATTTTCAAAAGGTCATATTGAAAAGGCTATTCATGTTGAAGATTTAAATATCGATAAATTTCTCCAAGATAAAGATAAAAATGAAACAATTTTGATTTACTGTTATCATGGTCATTCAAGTCAATCTGCTGCAAATTTTTTTAGTCATCATGGATTTAAAAATGTTTTTAGTATGGATGAGGGTTATTCGGGTTGGATAACCCATAACACTTAAAATTTTTATATAAAGTAATATTTCTTTAACTTGTCTATATTATAATAAGTATTATATTGAGATAAAAATCCGAATAAAATATAAGAGGTAAAAATTGGAAACTCGCAGAGGTGGTCGTCTAGTTGATAGACCAGAATTTAAAACTAAACCAAAACCAGTTACTTTTTTAGGTAAAGAAAAAGTATCCCAAGCAATTGCTGTTATGGCTGATAAAAATTATGGTTCAGTTGTAATTGTAGATAGTAAAGATAAAGTTGTCGGAATTGTTACTGAACGAGATATTGTAAAGAAATTGGTAAATAACAATATGTCTCCAAAAACAACTAAATTAGAGGATATAATGACCCTCAATCCAAGGGTTGCCAATGAGAATGATGATGTGGTTGATTGGTTAAGGATAATGTCAAATGATAGGTTTAGAAGATTACCTGTAGTGGATGCCGATGGAAAAATTAAAGTTATTTTTACCCAGGGTGACTTTGTGTCCTATACCTGGCCAGATTTAATATTTCAAGCTTCACAATTAGCTAAAGCCTCATTTATGAAGGGGTTCTCAATCAATACATTATTAATATTTATGGTAATTTATGGAGTTGCTTTAATAGCTGCTATGAAAGCTTTTTTATAAAAGGCTTTTAATTTATCTTTTAGTTCTTAGCATTTGATTAGATATCCAAGTCATAACAATTTCATTATTTTGATTAGTAACAGTATGTTTCAACCTAGCAGTGCCTCGTTTTGGATTTTTAGTTGATTTTTTTGCTTCCAGTACTTCTATTTTTGTTTTCAAATAGTCACCTGGATATACTGGTTTTGTCCATCTTAATTCGTCAATACCCCAAGCTCCCATACTTGTTCCGTCATAAACTCCCATTTCAAATATTTGTGTAAAAGATTTACCTAAAGTCATGAAGCCACTTGAAGTAAGTTGACCAAATGGACCACTATTTGCTGCCTTTTCATCTAAATGAAAAGATTGAGGATCGTATTTTGAAGCAAAACCAATAATTTCTTCTTTAGAAATGAAAGAGGGTTCAGACTCAAAGGTTAAACCGACTTCAAAATCTTCAAAATATTTTGGCTTCAATATCATTAATGTAATTTACTTAAAAATGCTTTTATCTAGGAGCTAAACGAACCGACCCATCAAGTCTGATTGTTTCGCCATTTAATAATACATTAGTTAAAATACTTTCGACTAACATCGCATATTCTAGAGGTGTACCTAGACGTTTTGGGAAAACAGTAGTTGCGATTAAGCTTTTTTGTACTTCATCACTCATGCCTGACAACATAGCAGTGGCAAATAAACCAGGAGCAATTGTATTAACTCTTATACCATTTGAGGCCAACTCTCTTGCAATAGGTAACGTCATTCCAACAATACCACCTTTTGAAGCTGAGTAGGCTGCTTGCCCCACTTGTCCATCGTAAGCTGCTACTGAAGCTGTATTTATAACGACACCTTTTTCACCTTCGTGGTCAGCTTGATTAGCCTGCATTTTGTCAGCGCACAACCTAAGCATATTAAAGCTACCAATTAAATTTACTTTAAGAACTTTTTCAAACAAACTTAAATCATGCATCCCTCTACTGGATACAACTTTAGCACCAACAGCTATTCCGGCACAATTAACTAAGCAATTAATGCCATCAAAATCTTCAATTGCTATTTTCATTTCTTCTTCGTTTGAAACATCTCCAACGAAATATTTAGCATCTGTTTCTTTAGCTACTTTTTTTAGACCGTCGGCGTTTAAGTCAATTAATAGAAGTTTTGCCCCCCTATCCTTTAAGTATCTTGCCGTACCTTCTCCAAGACCACTTCCAGCACCAGTTATAACTGCTTTAACATTTTCAATTTTCATTTTTATTCTCCAAAATTACGAGTATCGTCTATCACTTTTCCATCATTAGGTAAACTATTTACGGGAACTATTTCTAAAGTTCCTCTTAAATTAATTACATTTTTAATTTCATCTGAAATTTTTTGTTTCATTATTTCAATTTCTGAGCTGTTTGTTATGTTGGACTCTACTTTAAGTAGTAGTTCGTCTTTATCATTAGACCTGCTTATTATCATTCTAGCTTCATTATCAATTTTCAGATTTTCAAGAATTTTATTGACTTGAGATGGTTGTACAAACATACCTCTCACTTTTGTGGTTTGATCAGCTCTTCCCATCCAACCTTTAATTCTTTTATTTGTTCTACCAGTAATACTTACACCGTCCATTATTGCGGATAGATCACCTGTGGCAAATCTAATAATTGGTAATTCATAATTATTAAGAACAGTTACAACAACTTCTCCTACCTCACCATCATTTACAGGTTTTCCAGTACCAGGCTTAACTATTTCTAATATTACATCTTCATCAATTACCATTCCTTCACTTTCTGCAGCTTCATAAGCAACAAGGCCTAAATCAGCAGTTCCATAACATTGTCTTGCTTGAATGTTACGGTCTTTGAAATTTTGTGCCACTGCTGGAAATAATGGTCCACCAGTTACCATTGCTTTTGTAAGTTTTGAAAGTGATATTTTTTTTTCATCAGCCTTTTCTAAAATTATTTTTAGAAAGTCTGGTACACCGACATAAGCTGAAGTTCCGATATCGTGCATAACTTCTAGTTGCATATCTGTATTCTCTCCACCAGCTGGAATAACTGTACATTTTAAAATTTTTGCAGCTTCTTCAAACATCGCACCTGCTGGAGTGAAATGGTAAGAAAAACAATTTTGAACTATATCACCATATCTAAACTCAGCTGCATGTAATGCCCTGGCAAATCTCCACCAATTTTGTGAATGGCCATCCAAATCATATATTGGCCCAGGAGATCGGTATATATGGGCAAAATCTCTAATTTCACTTACATTTAATTCAGCAAAAGGTGGTTGCTTAGATTGTTTGTCAATTAAATCGGATTTTCTTAATAAAGGAATTTGACTAAGATCATCTAGATCTTCAATTTCAACATTAAATCTCAGTAATTGATTTTTATTTTGTTTTGCTTTTTCAATTAATTTATTTAATTTTTTTAAATGATCTGAAATTCTTTCATCTTTAGAACGTACTTCTAAATCATCAAAAAATTTATTTTTTATCATTTTTTCTTACAACCATCTTTTACGTCTTCGATATTGTTTAACATCTTTAAATGATTGTCGGCCTTCTCCAGAAATACCCAGATAAAATTCTTTTACGTCTTCATTATCTCTCATTGACTCTGCAGAACCTTCCATAACAACTCGACCATTTTCTAAAATATAGGCATATTCTGCGTACTGAAGTGCTACATTAGTATTTTGCTCTGCTAATAAAATAGTTACACCTTCTTTTCTATTTATTTCAGCAACTATTTCAAATATTTGTTTAACAAGTTGAGGAGCAAGTCCCATCGAAGGTTCGTCTAGTAATATCATTGTTGGGTGAGCCATCAAAGCCCTTCCAATAGCTATCATTTGTTGTTCACCACCAGAAGTGTAGCCTGCCAAAGAAGTTCTTCTATCTCGAAGTCTAGGAAAGTAGTTGTATACTCTTTCTAAGTCATCTTTAACTTCCTTATTGTTGCTTCTAGTATAAGCGCCGGTAAGTAAATTTTCTTCAACTGTTAAATGCTCAAAGCAATGTCTTCCTTCCATAACCTGAATGACGCCCCTTTTAACTAATTGGGCCGGATCAAGATCATGTATATATTGATTACTAAATGTCACAGAACCTTTCGTAACTTCGCCTCTTTCTGAAGCTAATAAATTTGATATGGATTTAAGAGTTGTACTTTTCCCAGCACCATTACCGCCAAGTAAAGCAGTTATTCCTCCCTTCTTGACTTTTAAACTTACACCTTTCAAAACAAGAATAACGTGGCTATAAACAACCTCTATATTATTAACTATTAAAATATCTTCTACAGTACTAGACTTTTTATTTTTAGTTACTTTAATGTCATCCATCTCATTTTCCCATATGTAAAAGAGAGCCTAATACGATTAGGCTCTCAATTATTTTAGTTACAACGCTCAGCAATTTTTTGCTCAGCAGCATATTTAGAAGAGTCTTCCGCTATTAACTTTTGAACTACGTCAGAGTCACCATACATATACTCAGTAATCATATTCCACTTTTTAGCTTTAGCATCCCACTGCTGAACTGCAGCAAGTCCACTACCACCATGGTTTTCGCAAGTGTTTTTAAATGGAGGAGCGAAGTCTTTGAAACCTAATTCTTCCATTCTTTTAGCACTTAAGTTAACTGCTTCCATACCATCTCTATACATAGCAGGTGTAATCTTTGATGTGCCATGAATTTTTTGCGCAACTACAGCAGCTTCAACTTGAACCATTGCTTGGAATAACCCTCTATTGTATAAGACTGTTCCAAAGTGAGATCCGTCACCAGAAGCTTCTCCTTTATCATGAACATATTTCTTGATATCTTTATGTACTTGATAAGAATCTCCAGGAGCATTAAAAGTTAGAGACTTATAACCATGTGCACCTTGTCCAGCTGGTAAAACATCATTTTCAGAACCAGACCACCAAATTCCAATAAATTTATCCATTGGAAACTTAATAGATGCAGCAGACTTAACAGCAACTTGGTTCATCACACCCCATCCCCACATAAGGACATTATCAGGTCGAGCTTTACGTATTTTCAACCAAGTAGCCTTTTGCTCTTGTCCAGGATGGTCAACAGGTAATAACATTAGCTTAAAGCCATGTTTTTTACTTAGAGTTTGTAGAGTTCTGATAGGCTCTTTACCATATGCAGAGTTATGGTAAACAAGTGCAATTTTCTTACCTTTAATATTACCAAAATTATTTTTCAGTATATGTCTTACAGCAATTGAAGCTCCATCCCAATAAGTAACAGGTGCGTTAAATATCCATTTAAAAACTTTACCATTAGCAGCAGATGTTCTTCCGTATCCTGTAGAATAAACAGTAACACCGTCAGCTGTTGCTTTAGGAATTAATTGGTATGTAATACCTGTAGACATTGGTTGGAAAACCATAGCATCTTTTTTATTTTTTTCGTAACACTCTACGCCTACCTGGGTTTTATAACCAGTTTCACACTCAGGGTGAAAGATTTTCTCACCACCGATACCACCATCTCTGGCATTAATCATTTTGTAGTAGTCTACAAAACCATCAGCGTTTGGAATACCATTAGGCGCGTAAGCTCCCGTTCTGTAAACCAACATTGGAAATTTTAGATCAGCAATTGCAATTTCTACATAACTAGAAATAGCAATAACAGAAGCTGTAATTCCAATCAAAAGTTGTTTTATTCTCATTAGATCCTCCCTTAGAGAAAAAATTAATATAATCTACTAAATACCATTTAGTAGGGAAAAGGCCATCGTCTTAACTTTTCTTTTGCGATGGACCAAAGTCTTGCAAGGCCGTGAGGCTCCACAATTAGAAAAATAATCATTAACAATCCCCAGATTGTTATTTCAAAATGTTTAGCTGTAACTGCTGACAGGCCAACTAAGTCAACCATAATAAATTTTAAACCAATTGGGAGTGTAACAATAAAAGCTGCACCTAAGAATGAACCTAACATAGACCCAAGTCCCCCAATAATTATCATAAATAATACTGGAAATGAAATTGTCATAATGTCAAATGACTCTGTTACTTCTATTGCTCCTAGAAAAACAGCAAAATATAATGCACCAGCCACACCAATATAAAAAGAACTTATTGCAAATGCAGATAATTTAGTTTTAAGCGGGGGGACCCCAATAATTTCTGCGGCAATATCCATGTCTCTTATGGCCATCCAAGATCGTCCCATTTTGCTTCTAATTAAGTTTTTTGCAGCAAACCCAAGTAAAACTACTAAAATAAGACAAAATAAGTATGTGGCATACGGAGGAGCGGTGGCCCCAGTAACTGGAATACCAAACATCAACCTTTCTGATACAGTTATTTGACCAGTATCAGAGTAATTATAAAACCATGGAACTTTATTAAAAAGCCAAACAAGAAAAAATTGAGATGCGAGTGTAGCAACAGCTAAGTAAAAACCTTTTATCCGTAATGAAGGTAATCCAAAGAGAATTCCAACAGCGGCCGTTATAAGTCCTGAAATTAGGACAATGATCATTATATTTAGATCAGGAAAATAAGTCATTATTTTGTAGGTCGAAAAAGCTCCTACTGCCATAAACCCCCCAGTTCCCAGAGAAACTTGACCACAATATCCTGTCAAAATATTCAGACCTATTGCTGCAAGTGAAAAAATTAGGAACGGAACCAGAATAGCTTTTTCCCAATAACTATTAATAACAAATGGAATTATTAAAAAAGCAATGAACATTAAAGTGCTAAAAGCAATTTTGTCCTGTATGAGAGGAAATATGGCATGGTCTGATTTATATGTAGACTTATACTGACCAGTTTCTTTGTAAAGCATAGAACTTAAACCCTCTCGATAATTTTATCGCCAAACAAACCTTGTGGACGAAATAATAAAAATACTAATGCCATAACATAGGCAAACCAATTTTCTAATGCTCCTGTTTCGAAGTATCCACCAATATAAATTTCAGCTAGTTTTTCACCAACACCTATTAATAGTCCTCCAATAATTGCACCCGGAATGGAAGTAAAACCACCTAATATAAGAACTGGTAAAGCTTTTAATGCAATAAGAGATAGAGAAAATTGTACACCAGACTCTGTTCCCCACATAATACCAGCTACCATAGCAATGAACCCTGAAATTGCCCAAACAAGTATCCAAATTGTTCTTAGAGAAATACCAACTGATAAAGCAGCTTGATGGTCATCAGCTACTGCTCTTAAAGCTCTTCCAGTTTTGGTATATTGAGAAAAAAGAGCTAATGTAATAACCAAGATCACAGCAATTACAGTTGCCCAAACGTTCAGAACGTCAATATACATTCCATAATAATCACTACCTTCAGCCGCAAGTCCTATTGTAGCCTCTTCCAACCATACTGACCCGCCACTTGGTATTCCAACATCTAAAACCTTCACATCGGAACCCCACATCAAATCTCCAACACCTTCTAAGGCAAAAGCCAAGCCAATTGTAGCCATAAACAAAATTATAGGATCCTGATTTACAAGATGCTTGAGAACGAGCCGTTCTATAATCCATGCTAGAGCAATCATTGTAATCATAGTCAAGATGATAGCTAAAAAATTTGGCATTGATGCATACCAGTTGTGATAATTTGTTCCAAAAAGCTCATTTATTAAATGAGCAAACGGTACTTGACCTGTTTGATAGCCAACAAGAGTAAGCGCAGCAAAAAGAGCAAAGACACCTTGAGCAAAATTAAAAACACCCGATGCTTTAAAAATCAAAACAAAACCGAGAGCAACTAATGAATACATTACCCCAGACATTAGCCCGTTAAGTACAGTCTCAATAAAATTTAATAATTCTACACTCATAAATCAAATTCCTTACTCATCGTCAGCTACTCCTAGATAGGCGTCGATTACTGCCTTATTGCTTCTAATTTCATTAGGTAAACCAGATCCAATTTTTTTTCCATAGTCTAAGACCACAATTCTGTCTGAGATATCCATAACAACACCCATATCATGTTCAATCAGAACTATAGTTGTTTTCAATTCATTGTTGACTGTTAATACAAACCTACTCATATCCTGTTTTTCTTCTACATTCATTCCAGCCATAGGTTCATCAAGTAAAAGTATTTCAGGCTCCATAGCCAATGCTCTTCCAAGCTCAACTCTTTTTTGTAAACCATATGGAAGCGAGCCAACAGGAGTACGTCTAATCGATTGTAAGTCAAGGAAGTCTATCACTCGTTCAACTTTTTCACGATGTTCTTCTTCTTCTTTTTCTGCGGGGCCAAAATAAAGCGCTTGCATTAAGAAATTTTGCTTTTGTTTTAATAACCTGCCAGTCATTAAATTGTCCAGTGTACTCATACCCTTAAAAAGAGCAATATTTTGAAAAGTCCTTGCAATACCGCTTTTGGCCGCAAATTCTGGTTCCATTTCACCTCTATCTGTACCTGCAAAATTTATAGTACCGCTAGTAGGTTTATAAAAACCATTAATCACATTTAACATTGAAGATTTACCAGCGCCATTTGGGCCTATAATCGCAAACACTTCCCCTTTTTTAACTTCAAATGAAACATCCGTTAATGCTTTAACACCGCCAAAGGCGAGAAAAATATTTTTGAGTTCTATCGCTGTTTTACCATAAGGTATATTTTTTAAATCTTCTAAACTCATTTATTTTTTGCCCTTACTAGATTTTTTAACTTTAGGTGGGGATTTTTTAATATTTAAATTTTTTGTTTTAATTAAATGCCTAATTTCCATAGTTGCGCTGATTTTACTTTTTCTTCCATCCTCTAGGGTAAACTCAGTATTAATAGAAGCCGTATCTTTATCTAAATACAAATCTTTTATAATATCTTTGTATCTAGTATTAATAACACTTCTTCGTACTTTTCTTGTTCTTGTTAATTCGCCATCATCAGCTTCTAATTCTTTGAACAATAACAAGAATTTAGCAATTTTAGTATTATCTGGTAGTTGTTCATTAACTTTAGAAATTTCTTTTTCTATAAGCTCATATATTTTTTTGTCTGCAGCTAATCCAGTATAGGACGTAAATGCTAATTGCCATTTCTCTGCTAATTTTGAAACAATTGAAAATCTTATGCATATAATTGCAGTTAAGTAAGGTTTTTTAGATCCAATAATGACTGCTTCACCAACATAAGGTGAAAACTTAAGTTTGTTTTCTATGTTTTGTGGAGAAAATTTAACACCATCTGATTTGATAGCAATATCATTAACCCTATCAAGGACATTTAACCTTCCTTTGTCATCAAAGTAACCAGCATCACCAGTATACATCCAACCTTTTTTAATCGTCTCTTTATATGCTTTTTGATTATTAAAATATCCAGAAAACATACTCGGATGTTTTGTAATAATTTCTCCCAAGCCGTTAGGGTCTGGATCCATAATTTTAATCTCACAATCGGGAAAAGGAACACCTACAGTTTCACAATCCATTGTGCCTTTAGGAATATCTTGAAGTGTGTATGCTCCCATTAGTTCTGTTTGTCCATAAAGCTGTCTTAGTGGAATGCCCATTGCTAAAAAAAACTTAAAGGTTTCAGGACCGATTGCAGATCCGCCAGTTGCAGCAGAAGTAATTTTACTAAAGCCAAGTCTATCTTTTAAAGATGAGAATAGCAGTTTGTCAGCAAGAAAATCTCTTTTTCCCTGATCAACTGCCTTTAAGCCTCTTTCTACCATGACATTAAACAGCCATTGTGTGATCTTAGGAGCGTCTAATATTCTAGAACGCATATCAGCAGCAATTTGTTCCCACAATCTAGGTGCTCCAAGCATAAATGTAGGGCCGACTTCACGCATGTCCTCCATTGCAGTTTCAGGGCGCTCAGGAAAGTTAACTTTCATACCGGCGACAATATTAAAACCAACCCCATATGTTTGTTCCATTATCCAAGGAAATGGAAGCACAGACACATATTCATCATTTATCGTTTTAGGATCAACATTTAAATATCTTATTACATGTTCAACAAACTTACCCCCAGGTAGCATCGCTAATTTAGGGTTGGATGTTGTTCCAGATGTTGTGCATAAAATTGCATTTTGTTCACCTGAAATCTTATCAATCATTTTATTATATTTTTCAGGATCTTTAGCTGCTATTGCTTTACCTTCATTTATTAATACAAGCATGTCAGTAATATTTGGATCACTTAATTCTTTAAGGCCACGACTATCGTCATAAAATATTTTAATTTGATTATTTTTAGGTCTTTTGATAGTGAGTATTTTATCTACTTGTTCTTGATCTTCTGCATATACAAAATTTACTTTTGCAGCATTCATTAAATAACCAACTTCTTCATCAAGAGTGTCTCTATAAACACCTAAGCTCATTCCTCCAACAGCTTGTGCAGCAATTTCAAAAAATAACCAAGAAGGTTTGTTATCTCCAATCAGACCAATTACATCTCCTGCTTTAAACCCTTTTTTTGCAAGTCCTAGTGCCAGATAAGATACTCTATCATTATATTGCTTCCAAGTTATCTCATTCCATATCCCTAAATCTTTATCTCTTAATGCTACAGTATCTGGGATAGTATCAGCTTTATGCTTAAGAATTTTTGGCAGAGTGTTGTAAATTTTAGTATCTGGATAGTTTGACATTTTCACCTTTAAATTTAAAACCCATTATAAATATTACAATTCATGTTTACTTTTAAGTAAATTACTTAAATCAAAATTTTAATGATGAGATCAAACTTAGAAAAAAGTAGCCCCCACTACATTATTTATAGGCTATCCAAAAAACTATTTAAATCAACCTAAAGTTGAATAAAAATTTAAAAAAAATAAAACAAACATTTTCAGATACTTATCTAACTAAATATAATTTATTTAAAAATTTTTTATAATGTACTTGTTAAATAAAAGAATCATTTGCTGTTTGAACAACTTTTGCACCTTTCATTACAACTTTAAGGTGATAATCTATTCTGGGTAGTATATGAAAATCATAAAATTCTGCTGAGACAATTTTACTTTTTAAAAACATTTCATTTATAGATGTTTTGGACAATTGCTCTTTTGCGCTTCTTTTTGCTTTATCCATTAACCAACCTCCAACTAAATAACCAAATCCCATCAAATAATCAAAACTAATACATGAAAGCATTTCTTGATCATCCCTGTTTTCTAGAATGTAATCTAAAGATTTTGAAGTTAAAGTAACCATTTGAGACATTTCAAAATTATCGTCACAATCGATTTTAATTTCATCTAATAGTTCTTTGGCTGCTTTCCCGTTATCTCTTATTGTTTTTCTAAACATAAAATCATTGGCTTGTATGGCATTTGTACCTTCATATATAGGTAAAATCCTTGCATCTCTCATATATTGAGCAGCGCCAGTCTCTTCAATAAACCCCATTCCTCCATGAATTTGAACTCCATTACTTGTAACTTCTTGGGCTAACTCTGTTGACCATCCTTTTATTATAGGTATCAAGAAGCCTTCTCTCATTATGGATTTATTATCTCCATTGTGGGCTCTTTCCATGATTTCAGAAGAAACTAAAATTAAAGCTCTCATTGCTTCAGTTAAGCTTCTCATTGATAAAAGTAGTCTTTTCACATCTCCATGACCAATAATAGGAGTACCTTTTTCTCGATTAATTGGGGTACCTTGTATTCTGGTATTGGCATACTCTAGAGCCTTTTGTCTTGCTGCTTCTGAAATTGCCATTCCTTGAAGTCCAACGTCAAACCTTGCTCTATTCATCATAATGAACATATATTCAATACCTCTACCTTCTTCTCCTAACATATATCCAACAGCACCCTCGTTCTCACCATATGCCATAACAGCAGTTGGACTCGCTTTGATACCCATTTTATGTTCAATAGAAATACATTTCAGGTCGTTTCTTATGGTATAATTACCACTTTCATCTTTAAGAAATTTTGGAATTATAAATGTAGATATACCTTTAATACCTTGAGGCGCCCCCTCAGTTCTGGCAAGAACTAAATGGATGATATTTTTAGACATATCGTGTTCACCATACGTTATATAAATTTTTTGACCTTTAATTCTCCAGTTCTCACCATCATGTTCAGCTTTAGTTTTAATTGTAGCTAAATCTGTGCCAGATTGTGGCTCTGTTAAATTCATAGTCCCAGTCCATTCACCAGAGTTAAACTTTGGTAAATACGTACTCTTCTCTTCTTCTGTTCCAACAAGTGTAAATGCGTCTATCAACCCTTGAGTTAGAAGACTACATAAAGCAAATGACATATTCGCCCCATGCCAATATTCATTTATAGCTGCGCTCATTCTAGAAGGTAGTCCCATTCCGTCATAATTTGCATCACTTGCAACGCCAATCCACCCACCTTTCGCAATTTGCGAAAAAGCATTGCTAAATCCTTTGGGTGTTTCAACTTCGTGGTCTTGTCTTAAAGTAGGGTTATTTTTATCTCCAAAATGGTTTAGTGGTGCTAAGTAATTATCTGCTAGTTTACCTGCTTCAGAAAGTACGGCATCGATAGTAGTTTCATCTAGGTCATCATGAGCAGGTAAAAGATTCTCTAAAACAAATTTTGTATCCTCTAAGGGAGACGTATATGGCATTTTTTAACTCCAGATTAATTTTTCATAGTTGATAAAACTTAGCCTTACTATTATGAATAATATTAGGAGGAAATCAACTATGTCTATATCTGAAGATGGTTTGAGAAAAAATCAAGCAAATTTTGCTTCTTTAAGCCCTTTATCATTTCTTGAAAGAACTAGAAAGACGTTTCCAAATCAAACAGCCATTGAATATAAAGACTATAAGTTAAGTTATAAGCAAGCTGGCCAAAGGTGTGACGCACTTGCAAATCTAATTAAAAATCAGAATTTTAATTCTGGAACTACTATTGCAGTTATGCTTCCTAATATACCAGTAATGTGGGAATGTCATTTCGCTGTCCCAATGGCGACAGGTGTTCTCAATGCAATAAATACTAGACTTGATAGTCATACTGTTCAATTTATACTTGAGCATGGCGAAGCTAAATTATTTATATATGATTCTGAGTATAGTCCTATTGTAGAAAAGGCTCTATTAAATCTTAAAAATCCTCCTACCGTTATAGAATTTGTTGATGAAGTTGCTGGTAATAAAAGATCAAATTTTGCGAATAAAGTTAATTGCCTTGATTATGAAACAGAATTAAAAAATTTTACTGGTACTACTTTTGAGCATGTACTTCCAAATGATGAATGGAATTCAATTGCATTAAATTACACTTCCGGCACCACTGGAAATCCAAAAGGAGTTGTCTATCACCATCGCGGTGCTTATTTAAATGCAATTGGTAATTCACTTACTTGGGATTTACCAATGCATCCAAAATATTTGTGGACTTTGCCTATGTTCCATTGCAATGGTTGGTGCTTCCCGTGGACAATTACCGAAAGAGCGGGTACTCATGTATGCCTGAGACAACCTGCAGGAGAGCTTATTGTTGAAGCTTTTCAAAAACACAATGTATCTCACTTATGTGGTGCACCTATAGTAATGCAAATGGTAGCAGATCATTTATTACAAAATAATATTTCTCTTAAAAAAAATATTAGAATGATGACAGCTGGCGCACCTCCCCCAGAGGCTGTATTAAGTAAAATGGCTTTGTGTGGAATTGAAGTTATTCATGTATATGGCTTAACAGAAATTTATGGACCAGCAGTGGTATGCGCGTGGCATCCTGAATGGAATGAATTAGAAGCATCTGAACAAGCAAGATTAAAAGCAAGGCAAGGTGTAGTTTATTCAGTTCAGGAAAATATGAAAATCATAGACCAGGAAACTAACAAAGACGTCCCAAAGGATGGTACGTCTCTGGGAGAAGTTCTTATTAAAGGTAATATCACAATGAAAGGTTATTATAAAAATAAAAAAGCTACTGATGAAGCATTTGAAGGTGGTTGGTTCCACACAGGAGATCTTGGGGTTTGGTATGAAGATGGATATATTCAACTTAAGGATAGATCAAAAGATATAATTATTTCTGGGGGAGAAAATATTTCATCAATTGAAGTTGAGGATGCCATATACAAACATCCAGAGGTGGTTGCGGTTGCTGTAGTTGCAAAAGAAGATGAAAAATGGGGTGAGACACCATGTGCTTTTATAGAATTAAGTGAAGGATCTACAGTTAGTGAAATAGATTTAAAAAATCATTGTAAATCTTTACTGGCGGGTTTTAAAGTTCCTAGATACTTTAATTTCACAGAGCTTCCAAAAACAAGCACAGGAAAAATACAAAAATTCAAACTCAGAGAACAAACAAAATTAATATAATTTAACTTACTTTTTTTAAATCTTTTTCAACAAGAATTTTATTTAGGGTTTTGTCCCATTTATTCTCAGCATTGATCATATTTTTTTCCTTGACGTGACCATATCCTTTTATCGATAGAGGAATATCCAAAAAATCTACAAATTTTTCATAATTATTTTCATTAAGATTTTTAGATATTTGATTAATGGTATGTAATATTTTTTTGACTAGAGCACGTTCTTTTTTTCTCTCTGTTGTGTAACCAAAAATATCGAATTTAGTATTTCTGAGAAATTTTAAGTAAGATAAAATTTTGAAAGCTTGAAAAACCCAAGGTCCAAATCTTTGTTTAATTAGATGACCAGTTTCAGGGTCCTTTTTTGAAAATAATGGCGGTGCTAAGTAATACTCTAATTTTACATTTTTATTTTTTTGTAAAAAGTCTTTTGCAAATTCACCAGATGTATGTAGCCTGCCAACTTCATATTCATCTTTGTACCTCATTATTCTAAAAAGAGTTAATGCAACTTTTCTAGAAAGAGGTAGTTCATTTTTTGTATTAGATATTTTAGTTTCTTTTGAAATAACTTTATTTACGTTAGACAAAAAAAGATCTGAGTATTCTTTATCTTGAAATTGTTCAAGTATATCAGAAAATTTTTCCAAATAATTGCTTATAGGCTTTTCTTCTGAAATTACCTGATCCATATGGGCAGCCTTAAAAACTATTTCGGGATATTCAGATAATAGTCTTCCCCAGTTAAAGGCTCTAAGGTTCTGCTCTATTGCTACACCATTTAACTCTATAGCTCTTTCTAAAGAACTTATTTCGATTGGTATAAGGCTTTTTTGAGCTGCCATACCTAGCATCATAATATTTGCTGATACAGTATCGCCAACTAGAGATTCTGCTAAGTTAGATATATCGATAAATTTTATATTTTCTTCTTCCAAGTGATTTTCTAAATGTTTTTTTAATAAACTATCATCAACAACAGTACCTATATGAACCCCTGCCACACCAACTGGTTCAACTCTTCCATTTATTATGGCTATTGTTTTATTAGGATTTAAAGTTCTGGTAATTGAAGGTGAGACTGAAACAACAGCATCGCATCCAAGGAGTAAATCGGCAGTTTCATTTGGTAGTCTTGCAGATCGAGTATAAAGAGATTTTTCTTTACTTATTCTAATTTGGCTAGTTACAGCACCATTTTTTTGGGCCAAGCCTGTAAAATTCATTGACTGTGCATATAACTTATCAATTCGGGCTGCCATAACTACTATTGCTGCTACAGTTGAAATTCCTGTACCCCC
Source organism: SAR116 cluster bacterium AG-390-L20 (assembly GCA_003278095.1). Taxonomy (GTDB): domain Bacteria; phylum Pseudomonadota; class Alphaproteobacteria; order Puniceispirillales; family Marisalimonadaceae; genus Marisalimonas. Next base: position 144,074 of record QCHB01000003.1, read on the forward strand.
GATGCCTGCCATAATAAGATTTTGAATTTTATTCAATTTCTGTTTGGGTTTACTTAAGGAATTAAAAATATCAGGAATATCTGGAAAAGATTTTTTTAAAGGCTCAGATAAACTACCTGATGAAACACCAATAAAACTTGGACAAAAACCTTTTTTGCAAGAATAATCTTTGTTACAGACACTTTGATCAATTTGTCTTTTAGTTCCTTCAAAATGATCAAAAGGTTTAACAGCAACGCAGTTGGATTTTTCTGCGCAATCACCACATCCTTCACAAACATCTGGGTTTATATACATTTTTATATCTCTATCTTGTACATATCCTCTTTTACGTCTTCTTCTAAGTTCTGTAGCACATGTTTGAACATATATAATTGCTGTTACACCTGGTATATTTCTAACTTCTTTTTGAACATTTATAAGTTCATCACGATGAAATATTCCTACCTTATCAGCAAATAATCTTGTTTCTTTAAATTGTTCTGGCTCATCTGAAACCACATAAATTTTTCTTACGCCTTCTGCGGATAATTGTTTAGAGATTGCCCAGGGGGTAGCTCCTCCAACGGCCTTTTGACCACCTGTCATAGCAACAGCATCATTATAAAGAATTTTAAAAGTTATATTTACATTTGCTGAAACTGCTGCCCTTATTGCAAGAGATCCAGAATGGGCATAGGTTCCATCACCTATATTTTGAAAAGTATGATTATGATTTGAAAAAGGCGCTCTTCCAATCCAATGACCACCTTCTCCACCCATTTGACTAAAATTAGTTAATTTTTCTGGATGTAGAAAATAACCTATTGAATGACAACCAATTCCTATACCAACAACTTCCTCTTCAGGTGTTTTAGTTCCAGAATTATGAGGGCATCCTGCACAATACCATGGTGTTCTTGAGGCGACTGGAGGTAAGTTACTTCCTAATGATTCAGATTTAACTTTAGGAATGTCAAAATCGACAGAAGATTGCTTAACTTTTTTTAAAAGGCAGTCTGCAATAATATCGCTAGATAATTCAGAAACATTTGGAATTAACTCTTCTTTTGTTGTTGCATCAAATTTTCCAGATAATAAAGGTCGAAATTTAGAATTAAAAAGGATATGGGCAACTTGTTCTTCGACAATGCCTCCCTTTTCTTCGACAACAAGTATTTCTTCAAACTGGTCACAAAAATCAATTATCTCTTCATCTATTAAAGGCCAGGGGATTTTACAGGCAAAAAAACCAATTCCAATATTTTCAGGGTTTTTTATACCAATACAATCAAAAGCATCTATTGTTTCAGTAGCCGCTTTTCCAACTGCAATAATACCAAGAGTCTTTTTTTCAGGATTGAAAATTACTTTATTTATTTTGTTTTGTTTAATAAAATTTCTAGTTGCAGGTATTCGTCTTTTTATAAGAGCAGCTTCTCTATCTAATGCTGGATCGTGTCTGTTCACATGAACATTTATTGGCGGGTCCAATTTTTGAGAGTTTGGCCTTAATTTGCCGAGGTCAATTACTGCATTTGAATCGGCGGTATCACTAGTAATTTTAAGAGCTACACATATACCTGCATGACGAGATAAAGCAAAGGCTTGTAAACCTAAAGTTATAACTTCATCTACGTTTGCAGGATAAAAAACAGGAATACCTGCAGAAATAAGCGATTGTTCAGACTGGTAAGCTAATGTTGAGCTTTTACCGATAGGATCATCAGCTACTGCTAGGACCATTCCACCTTTTAAGGCCACGCCACCCATATTTGCATGTCTCAATGCGTCCATTGCTCTATCTAAGCCGGGACCCTTTCCATACCAAATAGAAAAAACACCATCAATTACTGGTTTATCATATAAGCCAAGCATTTGGGTGCCCCAAGCCGCAGTTGCGGCTAATTCTTCATTAACTGCAGGTTGAAAAACAATATTATACTTATCTAAATGTTTTTTGGCTCTCCCTAGTTCTAAATCAAGCGTTCCAAGAGGAGAGCCAGGATAACCACTTACATAACCATTAGTTAATAATCCGTTATCTTTATCTAGTTTTGCTTGTTCTATTAAAAGACGAACTAAGGCTTGGACACCGTTCATTAATGCTAAATCATTGTCCTTTGTAAAACAATCGTCTAATCTTATAGAATTTAATTGGTTCAAGTTTGTCTCATAATACAATTAACTTGTTTATAATTTAATAAACTTAGTAAGTTTTAACAAGTAGTAAGATTTATTTATAGAAAGGTAAAGAAAACTTAATGCTACTAAAATTAAATAATTACGATGATTTATATTCAACATTTAAGTGGAATATACCTGAAAATTATAATATTGCGTCTGATACTGTTGATAAAGTGGTATATAAAAATAGGACGGCATTATTTAATATTTTGGATAATGGTAAAATTGAAAAATGGTCTTTTTTAGATATAAAAAGATCTGCAAACAAGCTTGCTAACGCATTCGATCATCTTAATCTAGAACACAACGCTAGAGTTGGTATCATATTAGGCCAGTGTCCGGAAACAGCCATTTCTCATATGGCATGTTTCAAATCTGGAAAAATATCAATACCACTTTTTAATTTATTCGGAAAAGATGCATTATTTTATCGTTTAAAAAACTCAAAAGCCTCTTTGGCAATTTGTGACAGAATAGGACTTTTAAAAATTAAAGAAGTTTTTCATAAATTGCCTAATTTGAAATCAATAATTTGCGTGGATGAAATTGATGATCGAGTTAACACTCTAAGTTTTAAAAAAATATTAGAAGAATCATCTGATAATTATACTAATAAAAGTACAAAATCATTTGACCCAGCTACAATAATTTATACTTCAGGCACAACTGGTGGACCTAAAGGTGCATTACTACCCCATAAAACATTACTAGGACATATACCAGGAGTTGAAATGCCACACGAATTTTTATCCTCATCAGAACCAGTAACTGACTTATTTTGGACGCCAGCTGACTGGGCATGGATAGGAGGCTTGTTTGATGTTCTTCTTCCTGCATGGCATTTTGGAATTCCTGTTGTAAGTCATAGATCACAAAAATTTGATCCTGAATTTACGTTTGACTTAATTTCTAAGCTTAATATTCAAAATACTTTTTTACCACCCACAGCACTAAAAATGATGAAGTCATTCAATCCTTCAAGTACAAAATATAAATTAAATTTAAGAACAATCGGGTCTGGAGGCGAAGCATTAGGAGAAGATTTGCTGGAGTGGGGAAAAAGAATTTTAGGTGTAAATATTAATGAATTTTATGGTCAAACAGAATGTAATCTAACCATTTCAAATAGCAGTGAGATAATGCCGACCAAGCAAGGTTCTATAGGTAAACCTGTACCCGGCCAAGAGGTTAGGATTATGAATAAAAGAGGAGAATTTATAAAAGAGCCAGGTGTAGATGGTGAAATTGTTGTTAACTATAATACACCGGTTGCTTTTTTGAAATATTGGGAGAATGACAAGGAGACCCAAAATAAAGTAATTAATGGTTGGCTTCATACAGGGGACTTTGCCTTTAGAGATGATGAGGGATATTTTTATTTCAAAGGACGTGAGGATGATATTATAAACACTTCAGGTTATCGGGTAGGTCCAAGTGAAGTGGAAGACTGTATATTATCTCATCCACATGTTGATATGGTTGCAGTCATAGGTGTGCCGGATAAAGTCAGAGGTAATGTAATCAAAGCTTTCATTATTCCAAGAAATAAAAAAGATATTTTAACACAAAATAAAGATCTTAAATTTAGTATCCAAAATGATGTTAAAGTAAAATTAGCAGCACACGAATATCCGCGTATTATAGAATTTGTAGAAGAATTACCTATGACAACAACAGGTAAAATTATTCGTAAAGATTTAAGGAAAACCATTTAATTTCTCAAATTTAAATTATAGCTGAAATGAAAATTATCTACTTAAATAAAATAGATTTCTTGGGTGTTGAAATTTTATATTTTTCACTTCTACGAAATAAGTTATACATAAAATATTAAATTTTATTTCAAGGAACTATTATGAGCGAAAATTACAAGTTTGATACCCTTTCTTTACATGCAGGTCATATCCCTGACAAAGAAACTGGATCTCGTGCTGTTCCTATTTATCAGACTACATCATATGTTTTTAAAAGCACTGAAGAGGCGGCTTCTCTATACAATATGGAGGTTGGTGGGCATTTATATACTAGAATTTCAAATCCTACTGTTGCAGCCCTTGAACAGAGATTGGCTGCATTAGAGGGTGGGGCTAGTGCCCTTGCATGTTCCAGTGGAATGGCAGCAATGCACTTAGTAGTTACAGCAATATGTAGTAGTGGTGATCATATAGTAGCTTCAAGCAAAATGTATGGCGCCAATATAAATTTACTTCAGCATACTATGCCTCGTTTTGGTATTAATACGGATTTTGTAAACCCAAATGATCCAGAAGCTATTGAAAATGCTATAAAACCCAACACAAAACTAGTCTTTGGTGAAGTGATCGGAAATCCTGGATTAGATATAATGGATGTCCCAACAATTGCAGAAATATGTAAAAGAAAAAATGTTCCTCTAGTCCTTGATGCCACTTTTAATACACCATATTTGATGCAACCATTTAAACATGGAGCAAATATTGTTGTTCATTCACTAACAAAATGGTTGGGAGGACATGGTATTGCTATTGGAGGCGCCGTTGTAAATGGTGGAAACTTTGATTGGGGTGACAAAGAAAAATATCCAACTATTTCGGGACCACATTTTGCCTTGGGAGGCATAAGTTTTTGGGAAGAATTTGGACCATCTGCATTAATAGCCAAAATAAGAGCAGAAGGAATGTATAATTTTGGTCCTTCTCTCTCTCCCACAAATGCGTTCCACTTAATGCAGGGTATAGAAACACTACCCTTGAGAATGAAAAAACATATTGAAAACACTCACTCTATTCTTAATTTTCTAAGTAATCATGAAGCTGTTGCATGGGTTAAACATCCTGATTTAGATACACATCCTGATCACGAAGTAGCAAAAAAAATCTTACCTAAAGGATCTGGTTCTATAATAGTATTTGGAATTAAAGGTGGACGAAAAGCTGGGCAAGTATTTATAGAATCTGTACAGTTAGCGTCTCATTTAGCAAATGTTGGTGATGCTAAGACACTTCTAATTCATCCAGGGAGCACAACTCATTCTCATTTAAGTGCAGAAGCTATGAAAGAAGGAGGATTAACTGACGATATGATAAGGCTTTCTGTTGGCTTGGAAGATGTTAAAGATATCAAAAAAGATTTTGAAAAAGGTTTCAAGGCTGTAAAAAAACTAAATAAATAGGTACTTTATGAGAATTAATTTTAAAGGTAATGAAACATATATTGGAACTGGTGGTAGAAGTTTAGATAGTAACAAAACTACTATTTGTTTTTTACATGGATCAGGTCAAAATCATCTAAGTTTTATTCAACAAGCTAGATTTTTTGCTTTTAAGGGATATTCTATAATCGTTCCTGATATGCCAGGTCATGGGTTTTCTAAAGGAAAACCTTTAAATTCAATTAAGGAAAACGCTAATTGGATTTATGAGTTATTAGTTGAACTGGAAGTTCAAGAATTAGTTATCGTAGGTCACTCACAAGGATGCTTAGTAGGTCTAGAACTAAATAGACTTTACCCAGAGTTTTTAAAAGGAATAATTTTTGTTGCAGGATCAAATGAAATACCAGTTAACCAATTCTTATTAGATCTTTCCAAAGAAGATCCTCAAAAAGCTTCAAATATGATGGTAACTTGGGGACATGGAATAGATGGTGACATGTCTACTAATAATTGGCCGGGTCACTCACACTATGGTGAGGGTAATAATATAATGAAAATGAATACGGCAGATGCTCTGCTAAATGATTTAAATTCTATTAACAACTATAATAGTGGGGTGGAAGCTTCAAAAAAGGTTAATATACCTTCTTTAGCTGTTCTAGCTAAAAATGACCAAATGACACCGTTGAAATCAGGATTAAAATTTGTTGATCTTCTTAAAAACTGTGAAACTCATATTCTTGATTGTGGTCATTTTCTTCAATCTGAAAGGCCAAAAGAGCTAAATTCAATAATAAATTCATATCTTACAAAATTATAATAATTTTAAATAGGGAGGTTTCAAAGTAATTATGGGTAAACAGAATCCATTTTTATTTAAGGAAATTTCAAGAACAGAGCATTGGAGAGTTCCTGAAATTATTTTGTCTCAATGTTTGAAGCATCCTAACAGAAAAATTATAAAATTTACCGATGGTCCTGAGTGGACGTTTAAAGATCTAAAAATAAAGTCTTTCCATAAAGCTAGAACTTTAAAAAATTTAAACTTGAAAGCAGGAGATAGTCTTACTGTTATAATCCAAGACCCTAAGGAATTTATTTTATATTGGATAGCGTCTAATTTCCTTGGAGTTATGTTTGTTGCTTTAAACACTGCGGTTAAGGGTAAAGGTTTATTACATCAAATTAATACTTCAAAGTCTAAACATGTAATAGTAGAAAATTTATTTTTTGATGAAGTAAATGATCTAAAAAATAATAATAAGTTAGATGTAAAAATATTAAATTGTAGTGAATTAAAAAACAAAGAAATAATAAATGAAAATGAAGTAATATTTGGAAAGCTAAGTGATAATGTATGTAGCATGTTTACCAGTGGAACATCAGGACCATCTAAAGGTGTTATGATGCCAAATGCGCATTGCGTTTTATTTGCGATTGGAACAATTGAAAACTACGATTTAAAACACGACCATGTTTTCTATATTTCTCTTCCATTATTTCATGCAAATGGTTTATTTATGCAGCTTTTAGCCTGTATAATTACTGGTGCTAAAGCAATAATAAGAAACAGATTTTCTGCTTCTAATTGGCTAAAAGATATAAGAAAATATGACGTCACTCACACAAATATGCTAGGTGCAATAGCTGCATTCGTAGTTGCTCAACCTCCATCTGAATATGATAAGGATCATAAGTTAGCTGTAATTGGATCAGCACCCTTGCCAAGTGAACCTGAAAGAATTTTTAGAGAGAGATTTGGTGTCAAACAAGTCTTACCACTCTATGGAATGACTGAAGTCAACATCCCTATATATGGTTTGAAAAATGAAATAGGAAATGGAAAATGTGGAAAGGTTTACGAAAAATACTTTGAGGTTGAAATAAGAAACCCTGAAAATGATTCTAGAGTGAATGATGGTGAAGTCGGAGAGATAATGGTAAGACCAAAACAGCCGTTCGGCTTTATGTCTGGTTATATGGGTATGCCAGAAAAAACAATAGAAAGTTGGAGAAATTTTTGGTTTCATACTGGAGATGCAGGTATTAGAGAATCATCAGGTCATTTCACTTTTGTAGATAGGATAAAAGATTGTATTAGACGTAGAGGTGAAAATATTTCCTCTTATGAAGTAGAGCAGGCCTTTCTAGAAATTCCTTATATCACTGAAGCAGCTGCTTATGCAGTTTCGGCAGATGGTGGTGATGGAATGGAAGACGAGGTCATGGTAGCTTTAATGGCAAACAAAGATATTTCCATAAATTTTTTAGAATTATTAGCTTTGGCAAAAAGCAACTTAGCAAAATTTGCTATCCCTAAATATTTAAGAATTATGGAAGAATTTCCTAAAACTCAAACAGGTAAAATCCAAAAAAACAAGCTTAGAGAACAGGGCGTTACTGTTGATACTTGGCAAAACATAAATATTTAATTATTATATAATTTCTTATCAAAGGAGATCAAAATGGCTAAGGATGATTTTAAGGGTTGTTGGCCTGTAGCTCCAACTCCTTTCAAACCTAGTGGTGAAATTGATAAAGAGGGTATGAAAAGGGTCATTGACTGTATGGTTGATCAACAGGTTGACGGTATTTGTATATTGGCAAATTATTCTGAGCAATTTTTATTGTCTGATGAAGAAAGAGAAATTTTAACAAGGCTATGTATAGAGCATATAGATGGCAGGGTTCCTGTTATTACAACGGTGAGTCATTTTTCTACTGATATAGCTTTTTCAAGAGCTAAATTAGTAAAAGAACTTGGTGGGGAAATGCTCATGATGATGCCACCCTATCATGGTGCTCTAATGAAAGGTTCTCCTCAGCAAACATTTGAACAATTTGCCAAAGTTGGTGAAGTAGGTGTCACTATTATGGTTCAAGATGCACCTTTATCTGGAGTAGATTTACCCGTACCTCTTTTAATAAAGATGGCCAAAGAAATTGAAATGGTGAAATGTTTTAAAATTGAGTGTGCTCAAGCAGCTGCTAAATTAAGAGTTCTTGTAAATGAAGGTGGAGATTTTATAGAAGGACCTTTTGATGGAGAAGAAGGAATAACATTATTTGCTGATTTAGAAGCTGGAGCAACTGGAAATATGAGTTCAGCAATGATACCAGACTTAATAAGACCAATAGTTTTAGATTTTCTTGGAGGAAACGCTCAAAAATCTGAAGATCAATATAATCATATATTACCATTAATTAATTATGAAAATAGACAATGTGGCTTTAGGGCTACAAAGGTAGTTATGAAAGAAGGTGGTGTAATAAATTCTGATTTTTGTAGGCATCCTATCCCTGATTTAGAAGAAAACACAAAAAAGGGTTTGATAAACTTAGTTAAAAATTACAACCCAATTGCCTTACAATGGGGTAAATAATGATTAAACTTGTAATTTTATTTTTAGTTGGAGGGATAGATGCCTTACACTCTGAGTGATTTAGTTGGTGATATAAAAGAAATACTTGTCAATGATCAAATTCAAAATGGCTCAGATAAAATTTGTTACTTTGTTTCAAAAGCCTTAATGGATCAAAACTTTATAGCACAGAACCTTCCTGATAGATTAAATGGTGAACTGCCTAGACAAATACTTTATGAAGACAACGATACAGGATTTTGTGTTTGTGGCCACGTATATGATACCGAGGCTATTGGAACTCCTCACGATCATGGACCAAGTTGGGCAATTTACGGGCAAGCATCTGGAGAAACAGAAATGACAGATTGGGAGATTACTAATGACATATCTACGGATGATATCATTTATGTTAAACCTAAAAAAACTTATACCATGAAAGCTGGAGATGTTCATTTTTATGATATTGGTCATGTTCACTCCCCTGTAAGGAAAGATCCTGTAAGATTGCTTAGAATAGAAGGTGAAAATTTAGATAATATTAAGAGATCGAACATAAAGGTATCTTGAGCAAGAACATAATTTTCGCAATATATTTTATTTATTTTTAACTTGAGTATCTACAAATTCTTTAATTCTTTTAACTAAACCTGGTTTTGATGCAGATCTAACTAATGCTGCAAGATCGTTGTTTAAATCTTTATCATCTAAAGTCTCTGACATTAATTTAGATTTCGATTCATAATTAAGATTAAAGGCTTCTAAGCTTATTTCTTTAATCTTTGATTTCCAGTTATTTGCTTCACAAATACTTGTTAAAAAGCCACTTTTAAGGGCTTCATCTGAATTAAAAATTCGAGATGATTCAAGAAAATTTATAGCATTTTTTCTTCCAACCAATCTAGATAACCTTCTTGTGCCTAGTACTATTCCGAATTGCAATCCCGGCATACGAAAAGTTGTTTCTGGTGAAGCAACCCTGTGTTGACATGCAGAAACAATATCTGCGCCAGCACCAAAACACTTGCCATGAACAAGAGCTAGGCTACTAATTGGTAATTTATAAATCATTTGAAGTAATTCTTCAATTTTAACAAAACGATAAAGAAGGTCCGCATCACTTTCATTTTGAAGATTACTCAAGTCAAAGCCAGAAGAAAAAGCTCGTCCTTCGCCGCTAAAAATTAATAGTTTAATTTTCTTTTGGAGGGCTTCGTTTATACCATCAGTCATAATTTGAATCATTTGAGAATTTAAGGCGTTGAGACGAGATGGATTATTTAAACGGAACCAAGTTATATTTTCTTGATGTTCAATTATAATTGGAGTTGATTTTGTTTTCATAACTAATTTAACCATTCACAAATTACTTCCTCATTATGTTCACCAAGTTCAGGAGGCATTTTTAAATCTTTTGTTTCAACCCCCTCAATTGAAATAGGAAAAGCAACGCTGTATGTTTGGGAGCCATTTGGTAAAGCAATGGGTTTTATTATTCCCATATGTTTTATGTGTTTGTCTTTTAATATAGCTTCAAAATTATTAATAGGCGCACAAGGAACTTTTCTTTTGTCCATTTCTCTCAACCAATGTTTCACATTATGTTTAATAAATATTTTCGTAAGTATTTTTGACAACTCATCTTGATTTTTAGCTCGATCAGATTGTGTTTTAAAACGGGTGTCATTCTTAAGATATTCCATTTCAACAGCTTCGCAAACTTCAAACCAAAGCTTATCGTTTCCTGCTGCAATCACAAAAAAAGCGTCAGACGCTTTAAATGCTTGATATGGAGCATTTCTAGAGTGAGCAGACCCAAGCTTTTCTGGTGCTTTATTATTTCCAAAATATTCACTTGTTTGAAGAGCAGATATTCCTAAAAGGCTGCCAATCATAGAGCAATCTATGTGTGTTCCTTCACCACTTTGTTCAACTCTTCTGAGCATAGCCATAATTGTATAACTAGCATACAAACCTGTACAAAAATCACCTATTGGAACTCCGCATTTAACTGGAGAAGTATCTTTTTCTCCAGTAACGCTCATTATTCCAGATATAGCCTGAACCGTTACATCAAAAGCCCCTTTATCAGAATAAGGACCTGTCTGACCATAACCAGAAATAGAACAATATATTAACTTTTTGTTAATTTTTTTTAAATCGTCATAACCAAGGCTAAGTTTTTTCAAAACACCTGGACGATAATTTTCAATTAATATTGTTGCCTTGGAAATAAGTCGTTTTAGTAGACTTACATCAGAAGGATCCTTTATATTAAGAGCTACGCTCCTTTTATTACGGTTAACTGATGCAAAGTTTTCACTGTAAGCTTCATTGTTTTTTTGTTGAGAAATATTTAATGGAGGCCATTGTCTCATTCCATCACCTCCTTTTGGGTTTTCAATTTTTATAACATCTGCGCCAAGATCTGCTAATAATGAAGATGCAAAAGGGCCGGCTGCAATTTGACCAAGTTCTATTACACGAATACCTGATAAAGGTTTTCCATTATCTTTAAACATTATCAGCTTTCAGCATTTATATTTCCAATTTAAAAAAATTAATTTCTTGTTTATCCATTTTGTCTAACAGATCTATTTCCCATTTCAAATATTGCCTGGCGTGATCTTTATTCCCCTCATGACGCATGTAGGTATGAAAGTTAAAGTCTATAAACTTTTTGTCTAATTGAATTATGTTTTGATCGAGACATTCAGGGTATTTAAAAATTTCTTCCTTATTCCAATGATATACTTTGATTTGAATTTCCGGATATATCTCTTTGAGATCCTTAACAATCAGACTTACCTTGTATATGTCGTCGAAAACTATAATTATATTTTTAATCAAGTTAGATATGTTTTGTTTAAGAACTGATCTATTTAACCAAATAGAATTTTTCAGCCTTAATTTGCAATAATCAATACTTTTACGGATATCAAAAATAATACCTGTATCTGAAGTTTTTATATCATTCAAACTTATATGAGTAACTGATATATTATTGAGTTTAATGTGATTTTTTATATTTAATGTATTTATTTCTGTTTCTATGCCCCTAAAAACATAACACTCAAAATTCATTTTTTTAAGCCAGAGTGCTGTTGTTCCAGCTCTTACAAGATCACCCTCATCAAAAAGTATTATTCGTGACTTTAATACTCCAACATAATTATCTGTAGCCTGAACCAGTTGACCCCCAGGGACATTTCTAATTCCTGTGACAGATTTTATAGGAGATAAATTTGTTTTTACGTTAAAAATATAAGTAGATCTTGTTTCATCCTCTATTAAATCTTTAACTTTTGGTAAATCAATAACTTTTATATGATTTTTATCTAACAAATTTGAAATTTCACTTTTTAGTTTTTCTCTTTCTTTATCTTTAGGAGTAATATCGAGAAAATTTGTTTTGTTATTTTCTAATTTTAAGTCAGACAAAACCCAACCCTGAGTTCCATTTTCTAAGGCGTAGACTTTATTTTTTATACCAAAATTTATTAATGTTTGGGCCCCAATAATTGATCTTGTTCTGCCTGCACAATTTATAATTATGTCAGTCTTTGGGCTTTTGATTATTGATGAAATTTTATATGGTATTTCGGCATTAGGGCAACAAATACTTTCTGGGATACTCATTTTATTATACTCTTCAAATGGTCGCCCATCTAATATGATTATATCTTCTTTTTTATTCTGTTTTTGTAATAATTCTTTGGGTGTAATTGAAGGGGTCCGAAACTTGTGTTCAACTAATTCACCAAAACTTTTACTAGGAACATTAATGCCATCAAATAATTTGAACTTGGCTCCCAACCAACCTTTAACACCTTCTTTTAAAATTAAAATTTTAGAATAGCCTAAAGCATTTGCTTGTTTATAGGCTAACTCTGATATTCCATTGTTATCATCAAATAATACAACCCGAACATTTTTATTTGGAAGAAGTTTCTCTATGTTGATTTCAAAACTACTAAATGGAATTGAGATAGAAAAAAAAGGATGACCTTCAGCATGTTGGCCAATTTCTCTCACATCAATAAACGCAATCTCGTCATCATCCGAAATCCAAGACTTAACTGTTTTTGCATCTACAGTATTATCCATTTAAATAACTCAATCATTAGTTTAATCTTAACAATATTAAAAATTAATATAAGATTTTTAACATGTTAAGTCAAAAGGGGTGGGACTATGAAAGAATATAATGTGGGAGACCTAGTTTCAGAATTTTTATATCAGATAGGTGTGAAAGATGTTTTTGGTGTGGTTTCAGTCCATAACATACCTATGCTAGATGCTATTGGCAGAAGGAACTATATACAAATGATACCTGCAAGAGGTGAAATGGGCGCAGGTCACATGGCAGATGGTTATGCAAGAGCTACAAATGGTCTTGGAGTTGTCTTTACTAGTACTGGACCTGGGGCAGCAAATATAGCAGGAGCTTTAGTTGAGTCACGGTTTGCGGGCTCTGCAGTACTTCATTTTACTGGTCAAACGGCAACAGAAAATTTAGATAAAAAGCAAGGAACAGTTCACGATGTTCCTGATCAGTTGGGTATGTTGAAATCTATTTCAAAGAAAGCAATTAGAATAAGCAAACCAGAAGACGTTATTACAAAATTAATGGAAGCAACTACTGCCGCTCTCACCCCTCCAATGGGACCTGTGTCTATTGAAATACCAATAGATATTCAAAGGACTATTATTGAAAGGCCATCAGAATTAGATCAAATTAAATTGCCAAGCATAAATTTACAAATAGGTGATATTTCATCTTTAGATAGGATAGAGGACATAGTAAAAAAATCTAAAAGAAAAATACTTTGGGTAGGTAATGGGGCAAAATTTGCAAAAGATGAAGTGGAAAAATTTATTGATATTGGCTTTGCAGTTGTTACTAGCACATTAGGAAGAGGTGTTGTTCCTGAAAGTAATAAAATGAGTATGGGTGCTTTTAATGCTGTACCTCTAATAGAAGATTTTTATAAAACACTTGATTTAATGATAGTTGTTGGAAGTAGATTAAGAGGACACGAAACTAGAGATATGTCTCTAAAACTTCCAGACAATATTATTCAAATTGACATTGATCCTGATGCAGAAAATAGAACATACAAAACTAACCTTTTTCATTGTGGTGAAGCAAAAATGGTTTTGGGAGAACTTGCTAATAGACTGTCAAACACTATCCTTGTCGATGATGACTGGATAAATGAAGTTTCACAACTAAAAAACAAAATTTTAGAATCTTATAAAAATAATCTTGGTGCTTACAAGGACTTTCCAGAAATTATCAGAAGAGTACTTCCTGAAAATGGAAGATGGGTCAGAGACGTAACGATTTCTAATAGTATGTGGGGCAATCGTTCTATGCAAATTAATAAACCTGAACAAAACATTTATCCTGTTGGAGCTGCAATTGGACCTGGAATGGCCCTTGCTATTGGAGCGTCTGTTGGTATTAATGGAGAAAAAACCATTGCAATGTGTGGTGATGGAGGTTTTATGTTAAATCTTCCTGATTTGTGGACAGCTGCTGAAACTAATTGTGATGTAGTTTTTCTAGTGATGAACGACCAGGGATATGGTGTTATAAAACATATTCAAGAAAGCATGTATGGTGGAAGAAAATTCTATGCAGATTTGATAGGTCCAAATTTTGAAGATTTAGCCAAAGTTGCAAAAATGAAATATAAGAGAATTGATAATGCTAATGAGCTAGAAAAAAAAATGGATGAAGCTATAAAATTTACTGGCCCTGTTTTAGTAGAAGTAAATGTTCACGCAGTAGGAGAAATGCCTCGTTACTTTGCTCCACCTCCTCATGCTTTGAAGGATTGAAATGTTTGAAATGCCAGGAGAACTTTCAGAGTTCACAATATACTTCTTAATATTTGCGAGTATGATGACCTCTTTTATAAGTTCTGCTTTTGGAATTGGTGGTGGAGCTATCCTAATAGGTTTGTTAGCCATTAAACTCCCACCTTTTGCTTTGTTACCAATACACGGTATTGTTCAAATTGGATCTAATTTCGGTCGAACCCTTATTTTTCTAAAAGATGTAAAGAGGGACGTGTTAGTTCCTTTTAGTATTGGAACTGTTCTAGGATCTTTTATTGGTGGAACATTCTTTATACAAATAGAGCCTTGGTTACTTCAATTAATTGTTGCTTTATTTATTCTTTGGTCTGTTTTTGGAAAAATCCCGGCTATTGGTGCAACTCACGTAGTTTTTGGTGGAATGTTTTCTGGCTTTTTTACAATGTTTTTTGGAGCTTCAGGAACTTTAGTAGCAGGCATGGTAAAGACTATGAAATTAGAGCCAGTAAAACATACAGCTACTCATTCAGCATTAATGACGATTCAACATTTTATAAAGGTAGTAATATTTGGCTTTGTAGGTTTTGTTTATGCTGATTATTTTCTGCTAATTACTGCAATGATTTTAAGTGGTTTTTTAGGAACAGTAATTGGTAAAAAAATTTTAGTAAACTTTGGTAAAAAATATTTTAAATTAGTACTAAATATTATCCTTACTTTAATAGCATTAAACCTTATATGGAGTGCAATAAAAATGAGTGGTTATTTTACAAATATTTAATCTTTTTGCTTTGTTATCCATGAAAAAATCACTGGTCCACATAAACCTAAAAATGCAAAAATTAGAAACATAAGCGCAAGAGGTTGGGTAAGGATCAACCACCACTGACCATCAAACATTTTTAAAGAATGTTGTAGGTTAGTTTCCACCATTTCACCTAATATTAAACCAACGGCAATTGGAGCAACCGAGAAACCATGTCTTCTTGCAAAAAAACCAATTACACCAAAAATCAAAGCCAACCAAACATCCAAAAGTTGTCCTTGAAAAGCATAGGCACCAATGACCGATAATGCAAAAACTATTGGCCATAGAATTTGGGTTGGCACTAAGGATACCCTTGCAAACAATTTAGCTGCATATAGTCCCATCAGCATAAACATTACGTTTGCAACAAACATAGATCCAAAAATTTGATAGACCTTTTCAACTTGTTCAGTAAACAAATAAACACCTGGTCTAAGCCCATGAACCATTAGACCAACTAGAATTATTGCGGTTGTACCACTGCCAGGTATTCCTAGTACCATTGTTGGCACCATTGCGCCCCCAGTTGCAGCATTATTAGCGGCTTCTGCACCAGCTATACCTTCAATTGAACCTTTACCAAATTCTTTTTTATTCTTAGACCATCGTCTAGCTTCAGAATAACCAATCATTGATGCTACAGTTGCACCCTCAGCAGGCAAAACACCTATAAACGTTCCAATTCCACAAGACCTCAAGATAGTTTTCCAAATCTTTTTATAATCCTCTTTTGTTGGGAGTTTTACAGCTTTCATACTTACTGTTTTAATAATTTTATCAACTGTTTTTGATTGGACTAAAAGTTCAGAGATAGCAAAAAGACCAATGAATATTGGAACAAAATGGAGACCTTCATACAATTCATAATTCCCAAACATAAATCTTTCAATTCCAGTTACACGTTCAGCGCCTATTGTAGAAAGCCAAACTCCAAAAATCCCACCGATTAGATTTTTAACAGCACCTCCTGCACTAATACTCGCTAACATGGATAATCCAAAAACTGTTAGTGCAAAATATTCTGGAGATCTAAACTCGTAAGCAACCCTAGCCAATAAAGGCGCGGCAAAACATAGTATTAGAACGGAAAAGATACCTCCAACAGTACTTGATATCACCGCAATACCTAAAGCTCGGCCAGCTTCGCCTTTTTGTGCAAGAGGATATCCATCGAAGGTAGTGGCTGCCGCAGCTGAGGTACCAGGGGTATTTATTAAAATCGCGGTTATTGAACCAGCAAATGTAGCAGATACATATATCGTAGCAAGAACTGCAATAGCATGGACTGGGTCCATTGTAAGAGTAAACGGCAATAGTAAAGCAGCACCTGTAGTTGCCCCTAACCCTGGTAGGACACCTATTATAACACCCAGAACTGTTGTAGCAAAAATCAAACCCAATAAATAAGGGTCAACCATAACTGACGCCATTGCAGATATTGCCTGTTCAAACATAGAATATCCTAACCATAATAAAGATTCATAAGAATACCTCGCGGGAATCTTATTTTAAGCACAAAGTCAAATAATAAAAAAACTAAACCTGGGGTAACTGTGGCAGTTAAAAAGGCAACCCATAATCTTTTTTCTCCCCACAAAATACTCATTAAAAAAATTACAACAAAAATCCCAATAAACATATCTGTGTATACAGTCAACAAATAAAAGAGCAGAAATAATAACATACTTCCCCAAGTGTGATATTTTTCTAATGATACAGCTTTAGGTTTATTTTTATAAAATTGATAAGTTAGAATTCCAAGTAAAAACAATTTCAAAATCATTAAAAAAATTGGAAAAGATCTAGCTTGCATACTGTCACCTACAATCATTTCAGGGGATGTATCAAGCTGAAGAGAAATTGCTATAACTGACAATGAAAAAATTGCCAGTATTAATGGAATTAGATAAATTTTATTTTTCATTTATTTCAAATAAAGACCTCTCAAATTTGAGAGGTCTTTTATCTTCTAATTATTTCAATAAGCCCATTTCTTTTAGAGCAGGACCAAATTCACCTACCATAAATGCAATTTGCTTTCCCCAAGGACCAGATGGTTGTGGAGATGTACTGTCTAAACCAGAATTTGCGAGATAAGCTTGGTACATTGAATGTTTCATAGCTTTTTGGATCCCTTTTTCCATGTCAGCAACTCTTGCACTATCAACACCAGCATGAGTTACAAAGCCTCTAGTAGTTGAAAGAACTAGATCAATACCCATTGACTTAGCTGTCTTAGCCTTAGGTATTGGCGCCATTCCATTTTCGGCTAAAATGACAAGTGGGCAAATATCTCCAGCTTCGACTGGTGCTGCAGCTTCTGACAAGTTAAGTGTTCCCACATCGACTTCTCCTGCAACTAGTCTAGTAGCTAATTCACCTCCACCTTTATATGGTATGTATTTAGGCATTTTTTGACCAAGTCTTTTTGCCCAAAGAAAAACAGTTATATGGTCAATAGTACCAGTATGAGTGCCGCCAAAAGTTATCTTATCACCCTTTTTCATACCAGCTACAAAATCTTCCGGTGTTTTGTAAGGACTTTTTTTACAATTAACCATTAATATTTGAGGATCGTTTGTTCCTCTAGAGATAGGCGCCATATCTTCAACTTTTAGCTTTGTTTTACCCATAGCCATAGTAATTGCATGTCCAACAGTAAAAGTTAATATAGTGTTTCCATCGGCAGGCCTTGTCATAAAATAATTCATTGCCGCGGCACCACCGCCACCTCTTTTATTTACAACTACCATGTCTTGTTTCAATGTCCTTCTGGAACGAAGCATCATCATTCTTGAGTTCACGTCAGTACCACCACCTGCTCCTGCGTGAGTCACAACTTCAATTGCAGGTTTCTTAGCGGCTAAAGTTGGAGCAGTTGTAAAGGCTATAGCAGATACTATAGCAGCTAAACCAGTACCAACCTTGAATAGTGTAGTAGATTTAATCATTTAATTTCCTCCATAATGATTAACCAGCATATGCTGGATGTTTAAGTTATAATAACATTAGTAGTATAAGAATAAAATATTCTTTCCCCCATTTAAACTATACATAATTTTTTAACAAGATTGCATATCAAATGAATAATTCGATTATTACTATATAAGAAAATGAGTCAAGCATAAGAAGTTATGATGGTCATATATCAATTAATTAGTTAAGTAACTTTATTAATCAGAGTTATTTTTATACACGTCAATATTCATATTTTTTCTATAAATTTCTATAGTCTCAGTTCTGCTATAAACTTTATTTTCTTCATGTGAAAGAAATTGGTCAATTTGTGGTGCAGCACTTGCCAATTGAAAAATTACAGAAATTATAGAGAGTGGTTCCAATTTAAAACTCCATGATTACTAAAATTTGCAAACATTATGCCATTCAAAGAACAAAATTTTGGATAATTAAAGTTAATCATTGAAAATTTAAAAAATTATAATAAGTAATAGTTTTCAACAACTATCAAACAAAGAACTTTAAATTATATGGAAAATTTTAAATTAATCGAAAAATATAATGCCTCTGATATTTCTATACCAAATAATATGGTTGGTTGGATGAGATCTAATCATGCAGGGGAGACAGGTGCTGTTTGGATATACCTAGGTGCTAAGTGTATTTTTTGGAATAAAAAAATTAAGGTAATGTCAAAAGAACATTACCAAACGGAAAAAAATCATTTAATTATTATGAACCATCTATTATCAAATAAAAGTAGAAGTAAACTTTTAATTTTATGGAGAATTTTGGGGTTTAGTTTGGGATTTATTTCGGCCTTTTTAGGTTATAGATTTTTTTGTGTCACTATACAATCAGTTGAGAGTTTTGTAGAACAACATTATCGAGAGCAAATAGAATTTTTATATAAAAAATCAATTTCTTTTGATCTCTTAAAAGTTTTAGAAATGTGTTGTGATGAAGAAGTTGAGCATCAAAATGATGCCAAAATGCAGAAGGGATTAGATAAAAACAGTTTTTTTGAAAATAAGTGGTCCAATTTAATTGGCTCGGGATCTAATGTTGCAGTAAATGTTTCTAAATTAATATAGGTTTTAAAAATGAATTTAACTAAAGTTTTTTATGATGGTAAATGTGGCCTTTGTAGCAAGGAAATCAATTACTATAAAAAAGTAGCCCCAAAGAATATTTTTGAATGGTATGACATTGCAACCAAACCAGATGACTTAAAGCTTATTAAAGTATCTCAATATGATGCTTTAATGTATTTACATGCGATAGATCAAAACGCCAATCTGAAGATTGGTGTAGACGCTTTTATTTTGATTTGGAGTAAATTAAGATTTTGGAATATATTGTCTATTTTTGTAAGTCTTCCTATCATTTATTCATTAGCCAAGATTACATATAACATTTTTGCTGGTTATAGATTTAAAAAATTAACTCATTGTCAGGCAGCAAGTCAGGAGGTGTCAAAATAACATGATAAAATGGGTAAAGAACAAACTTAAAAAACCAGATATCAATCTTTCACAAAAAGAAACTCGCTTAGAGCAAATGAAAAAAAATCCTTATAAAAGAGTAGACAGTGAAAATATGACCGAGATTGAAAAAATGGATAAAGGCTTTAATGGTAAGACTTTTTCTATTAATGGAATGGATATAGATTTTTAAATCATCTAGCTAAAACATTTTTATTACTTTGCCTTTAAGTAAATAATTATGTATTTTTTGATTCTTATTTTAAAGGTTAACTAGGGGGTAAAAGATGAGAAAGTTTACAACTACTTTAGGAGCGCTATTGGTAATGGCGACTTCCTCAACATTTGCTGATGGACATAAGGTAAAGGTTGGAATGATAACTACTTTATCAGGTGGAGGTTCCGGTTTAGGTATTGATGTTAGAGATGGTTTTATGCTCGCAGTAAAAGGCAACAAAAATATTTCGGTAATAACTAAAGATGATCAACGCAAGCCAGACATTGCAGTTCAATTAGCAGATAAAATGATTCAGTCAGACAAAGTAGATGTTCTTACTGGAATTATATGGTCTAATTTGGCAATGGCAGTTGTACCGGCCACTGTAAATCAAGGTAAGTTTTATTTATCACCCAATGCTGGTCCATCCAAACTAGCTGGAAAGGGCTGTCATAAAAATTATTTTAATGTGGCTTGGCAAAATGATAATTTACACGAGGCAGCAGGTGGTTATGCAAATTCTGCTGGTTTCAAAAATTCTTTTATTCTTGCTCCTAATTATCCAGCAGGTAAAGATGCTCTTACAGGCTATAAAAGATTTTTTAAAGGCAAGTTAGCTGGTGAAATTTATACCAAGTTAGGACAAAAAGATTATGCAGCAGAGATTGCACAAATAAGAGCTTCAGGTGCAGATAGTGTGTTTTTCTTTCTTCCAGGTGGAATGGGGATTGGTTTCATGAAGCAATTTTCCCAATCAGGTATTAAACTTCCTGTAGTTGGTCCTGCATTTTCCTTTGATCAAGGTATATTGAAAGCTGTTGGAGACGCAGCATTGGGTGTTAAAAATACCTCTCAATGGTCAAAAGATATAGATAACGCTGCTAACAAAAAATTTGTAAATGACTTTAAAAGTGAATACGGAAGACTTCCTTCACTATATGCTTCTCAAGGATATGATACTGGTAAACTTTTGATATCAGCAATGTCCAAGGCTAAAATTAAAGATATGGATAAATTTAGAGACGCTCTAAGAAAGGCAGATTTTTCATCTACTAGAGGTAAATTTAGTTTTGACACAAATCATCATCCAATTCAGGATATTTATGTTCGTGAAGTGATTAAAGAAGGTAAAACTCTCACTAATAAAATCGTGTCAGTCGGACTAAAAGATCATTCAAATGCATATGTTTCTGATTGTAAGATGTAAATAAAATGTCTGGGTGATTTCTTAATGAAATCACCTAAGACGAATAATTCCTTAATGACTCTTATATTATTTTTTGAACAGCTTTTGAACGGTATACAATTTGGAACTATGTTGTTTCTTATGTCTGCTGGTTTGACATTGATTTTTGGTGTAATGGGTCTAATAAATTTGGCCCACGGATCTTTTTATATGATTGGAGCTTTTAGTGCTGCACTAATTGCAGCATTAACTGAATCTTTCTGGTTAGCTTTATTAGCAAGTCTTGCTGGAGCAGCAATTGCAGGTGTTTTAATTGAAATTATAATTATAAGACGTTTGTACAGACGGGACCATTTAGACCAGGTTTTGGCAACGTTTGCTCTAATATTGTTACTTTCAGAAGGAGTTAGGTGGTGTTTTGGAGCATTTCCTTTGTACCTAAATATCCCAAATGTACTAAATGGTACAGTACCCATCTTTGATAATATAATTTATTCTAAATATAGATTGTTTATAATATTTATGGGTTTTCTAATTGCTTTAGGTCTCTACATTCTAATTACAAAGACACGTTTAGGTATTCGTATTAGAGCTGGGCAAAATGACCGTCAAATGATATCAGCCCTAGGTGTTGATATCTCAAAACTTTACACCATTGTGTTTGCAATAGGAGCGTCACTTGCAGGTTTGGCGGGAGCAATGATTGGAGCCATCCAATCTGTTGAGGTGGGAATGGGTGAGCCAATTTTAATCTTAGCATTTGTCGTTATAGTAATTGGGGGAATAGGATCAATTAAAGGTGCTCTTGTAGGTTCTATATTAGTTGGAGTTACAGACACTATTGGACGCATTTTTTTACCGGAGTTGTTAAAAGTATTCATGGAATCATCAAACGCAACTTCGGTAGGTTCTTCAATAGGATCAATGTTAATATATATTCTTATGGCACTTATATTAATTATAAAACCATCTGGATTGTTTGGAAAAAGTTAACATGATTATTGAAAAATTTTTTAATAAATGGATTATGTTTTTTCTAATACTGATACCTACCTGTGGTGTTATTTTTGATGAACCTTATTTTATAACCTTAGCTACAAAAGTTGTAATTCTTGGTATTGCGGGTATTGGTTTAAATTTAGCACTTGGTTATTGCGGTCTTATTTCTTTAGGACATGCTGCTTTTTTTGGGATTGGTGGCTACGTTACAGGAATATTATCTTTTCACGCACTAAATGACGAGGTGTTATTTAGCTGGCCTTTGGCTGTTTCTGGTAGTTCTGAAATGCTAATTATTTGGCCAATAGCAATTTTAGTAAGTGCGCTATTTTCTTTTATAATAGGTCTACTGTCTTTAAGAACTAGTGGCGTTTATTTTATTATGATTACTTTAGCATTTGCACAGATGTTATATTTTTTTTCAATTAGTTGGCCTAATTATGGTGGTGAAGACGGCCTTTCAATATATATGAGAAATTCCTTTCCGATGGTTAACACAATGGATCCCCTAAGTTTTTATATGATTTCTTTATTTTGGTTATTATTTTCTATTTTTATTTCATTGAGATTAATCAATTCTCCCTTTGGTATGTCTTTTCAGGCAATTAAACAAAATGAAGAGAGAGTTAAATCAGTAGGGATAGAAACATTCAAAGTAAAATTGTTAGTTTTTGTTATTTCTGGAACAATTACTGGTTTAGCTGGGTCGCTTTATACTGATTTAAACAGATTTGTGAGTCCAACTGTTCTTGATTGGCACACTTCTGGAGAAATAATGGTGTTTGTCATACTTGGCGGAATGGCTAGACTTTATGGCCCTTTAGTTGGAGCAGCTTTTTTCATTGCACTGGAGCAAACCCTTGGATCATATACAGAGAACTGGCAATTCTGGCTAGGTTTAATACTTATATTGGTAATATTATACGCACGATCAGGAATTTTAGGTTTGTTTGATAAGAAGTTAAAACATGAAAAATAAAATTTTAAATATTAAAAATTTATCAAAGTCTTATGGTGCATTTAAGGTTACAGATGAAATAGCCATAGATTTAAATTTTGATGAAATTCATGCTTTAATTGGACCAAACGGAGCGGGAAAATCAACATTGATTAAACAGATTGTAGGAAGTGTTAAGCACGACATAGGTTCAATTGTTTTGGATCAAGAAGATATAACTGATCTCAATGATGTTGAACGAGCAAAAATAGGTATATCTAGAACTTTCCAAGTTTCATCAATTATTCCAAAATTTAGTGCTTTAGATAATATAATTTTATCACTTCTTGATAAATCCAAAGAAACATTTCAGCTATTTAAAAGCATAAGAAAAAATAAAGGATTAGATGCGAAAGCTAAAAAGATTCTTAGGGAAATTGAGCTGTCGGATAAGAGTAATATTCTAGCCTCTGAACTTAGTCATGGTGATAGAAGAAAGCTAGAAGTTGGGTTAGCACTTGCTATGGATCCTAAGGTGTTTTTGTTCGACGAACCTATGGCTGGTCTTGATGAAAGTGGAACGAAAATGATGATAAACTTATTTAAAAAGATTAAAACTAATTCACCTATTTTATTAATTGAACATGATATGGATGCAGTTTTTGCTCTAGCTGACAGAGTTTCTGTAATTAATTATGGAAAAATAGTAGCCACTGGAACAGTTGACCAAATAAGATCTAATGTTCTAGTTCGTGATGTGTATTTAGGTTATGAAATTTAATGGATAAACTTTTAAAAGTAAAATCACTTAAATCTTGGTATGGAGCAAGTCAGGCATTATTTGATGTTAATTTAGAAATAAATCAAGGTGAAATTGTTGCCTTGCTTGGAAGAAATGGAATGGGGAAGTCAACCACTATTAAATCCATTTGTGGTTTAATAAATAAATATGAAGGTGAAATTAATTTTAATAAAATCTCACTTATAAGACGTCCTAGTTATAAAATTGCTCAATTAGGAATAGGTTTGGTTCCTGAGGGACGAAGGGCTTTTTCTAACTTAACCGTATTAGAAAATCTCATTGCCACAGCTGTTGATGGAGAATGGGATTTAGATACTATTTACAATTTATTTCCAAGATTGGAAGAAAGAAAAAATCAATTGGCCTTTTCATTATCAGGAGGAGAGCAACAAATGTTAGTAATTGGAAGGGCTTTAATGACCAATCCTAAATTATTAATTTTAGATGAAGCAACTGAAGGTTTATCTCCAACTATTAGATCAGAGATTTGGAAAGTAATAGAAGTCCTAAAAAATAAGTCAGTATCAATTTTAATAATTGATAAATCGTTAAAGCAATTATTAGGTTTAGCTGATAATTTTTATATACTTGAAAAAGGCAGGACGGTTTGGAATGGACCTTCATCTAAGCTTACAAGCAGGATTGCCCAACAATTCTTGGGCGTTTAGCTAAATATAATTTTGAAAATCTTCAGAAAGATTGATCTCACCTTCTCCACCAACAGCCGATACGATAGCTCCCATTTCATTTAACTCTTGACTAACTTTTTGCCAATTTTTTCTTCCTTTTTCAAAATGAGATTTTGAAATCCAATATTTAACATTTAAAAAATTAGTATCAGAGATATCAATAACTGTTTCTTTAATAAGCCCAACTTTCATCTGTTCAATTACGACTTGTTTAAATAATAATTTTAAGGCTTTTTTTGCAGCTTGGTTTGGACATTTTATTGTGACGACACGCAAATACATATGTATTATTTCTCATAAAAATTAAGATATATGTTTAATTAATTATATAAATTTTAATTATAATCAAGTTTAATTGCAGATGCTTTCAATAGTAGTTTTTAATTTTTGAGAAATTTCATTCATTTCATTTTCATTAATTATAAATGGTGGTGCAATTAAAATATGGTCGCCCACAGTCCCATCTACAGTTCCCTGCATTGGATAACATATTAGACCCAAATCAAGAGCCTTTTTTTTAATTTTACCTGCAATATTTAAGTTGTTAGCAAAAGGCTCTTTAGTATCTCTGTTTTGGACTAATTCAATACCTTTAAATAAACCTCTACCTCTTATATCTCCTATATACTGATTTTGACCAAGCGTGATTTCAAGGTTTCTCTGTAAATATTTTCCCTTTTTTCTAACCTGTTCAGGAAAATTTTCTTTTACTAATTTATTTACTACAGCCAAGGACGCGGCGCATGCAATGGGATGACCAAGGTAGGTATGTCCATGTTGAAAAAAACCACTTCCGCGGTTTATAGCGTCATTAATAAAATTTTGACACATCATAGCAGCTATAGGTTGATATCCAGCTCCTAAACCTTTGGCAATAGTTATTATATCAGGAACAATTTTTTCTTCATCACACGCAAAGAGTGGCCCAGTTCTTCCCATACCGCACATGACTTCATCCAAAATTAATAAAACATCATAATTAGTACAAATTTCTCTTATTCGCTCAAAATATCCTTTAACAGGTGTTAAGGCACCAGATGTTGCACCAACAACTGTTTCTGCAATAAACGCCATAACATTGTCTGGACCTAATCGAATTATTTCGTCTTCTAATTCGTTAGCCACTCTTAAACCATATTGAATTTCACTTTCGTTTGCATCCTGAAATCTATATTTATAACAAGGTGAAATCAAACTAGTTTCTATGAGTAAATCTTCAAATAAAGATCTTCTTTGTACATTACCTCCAACTGCTAACGCTCCTAATGTATTACCATGATAACTCTGTTTTCTTGAGATAACTTTGTGTTTTTTTGGTTTCCCAATTTCATTAAAATATTGCTTTGCTAATTTTAGTGAAGCTTCAATAGCTTCTGATCCACTTGAAACAAAATAAACTTTGTCTAATCCTGTTGGTGAATTTGTTGATAATAATTTTGCAAGTTCTTCTGCGGGTTCATTAGTAAAAAAAGATGTGTGGGCAAAGGCCAATTTCTCAGCTTGCTTAATTATTGCATCATTGATTGTTTGGTCTGAATGACCTAAGCATGAAACGGCTGCTCCACATGAGCCATCAAGATATTTTTTACCGTTTTTGTCAATAATATAGCACCCATCACCGTAAGCGGCGATTGGGAGTTCATAGCTAGTATGTCGAGGTAAAATATTGCTGTTTTCCATATTTATTAATTTTAATTAAAATGAAGTTTCACCAAAATCTTGAGTAACTGCACCAACAAAGTGTACTGTTTTGGGAGCCAGCGTCTTAACGTATTTTGCTATATTTTCTTCAATTAACTTTTCAATTTTTTTCATAGAGTCATTGTCTGGAAATTCCCATAAAACTACGCTCACATTAGGTGTTTGAGGATTTTTCATAGCTCTAAATCGAACACCTTTAACTTCTTGAAGTAAGTTAGGCCATCTTGTTTCTAGTATGGATTCAAATAATTCACAATCTTCAGTAGATGGAAAGGTTCTTACAAAGATTTTAATTAACATTCTTACCTCAATATATTAATTTTATTTAAATTATTACATATTTTAGTTTTGTATATTATGTTGATTTTTGCAAATAGTTAAATTTTTTAATGGATTAAATTAATGATTGAAATAGTAACAAGAACAGATGTGCTTTTGAGGGCTTTAAAAATGGCATCTATAGTTGGGATAGTCTTAGCTATAATTAATCATGGGGATCATATATTTTTCGGCACGATGACTGTTACAAATTGGATAAAAGTTATAATAACATTTTGTGTTCCTTTTTGTGTGTCAACAATTTCGTCAGTACTTGCAATTAGAAGAGAACAAAATATTTCCCATTAAAATAAAACTAAAGATAATTAGATACTTAAAAATTTATTTTAAAGTTTTTAGTCTTAGTATTATTTTTATTAACTTTTCAGCTTTCGCATCGCAAGAAAATTATTTTTATGAAATTCAATTTGGCAATTTAATTGTTGGGCAAGCAGAAATTTCTATTAACTCAAGTAATAAAAAAATTGAACTGAATTCTAAATCTAAAACCGCTGGTTTTTTAAATGTTTTTTACGAATATGTAGGTGAGTTAAATTCATCTTCAATAAAAAAAGCTAATACTTGGATACCAAATAAATTTTTAGCTAATGGTGTTTTTAATAATAAGGCGCGCTCCTCTGACTTGGAATGGGGAGTAAATAATTCAGTAAATTATAAAAATATCCCTATTATAAATTTAAAAAAATTTCATCCTATAGATAGAGAAAGTCTAATTAACGTAATAGACCCCGTAACAGCCTTTTTAAACGTAATTGAAAGAATAAGATTTGAGAATAAATGTGATACAAGCTTTAAAATCTTTGATGGTAGACGAAGGTATGATCTTAAAACAAAAACTTTAGGAAATAGCTTTATTGAAAATGATAGGCCTAAATCTTATAGAGGAGACGTTTTGATTTGTGGCTTAAAGATTACGCCTTTGGGAGGTCATAGGTTGAAAACTAAATGGAAACCAATAGACGATAAATTTACTGATTTCAAACTTTTTTTTGGAAGAACTGTCTTTGGACGAATTTTACCAGTAAGAATGAATTTAGAAAGATGGTTTGGAACTATAACTGTTCGCCTACTCGAAAAGCGTTCCTAATCCTATGAAATTAGGATTAATAGGACATAACATAGCAACATCTCAAGCTCCTGATATTCACAAACGTTTAGGAGATTTATTTGGAGTTTCTGTTAGCTATGAGTTGTTTGACTTAAAATCAATAAAAGAAAGCAATCTCCCTGACTTATTAAAAGAGTTAAAAATGAGTGGCTTTAGTGGAGTAAATATTACTTTTCCTTTCAAAGAAAAAGTAATTAAATTTGCAGATAAAGTTTACGAAAGTGCCTTTAATGTAAAATCAGCTAATACATTAATTTTCCAAAAAAATATTGTTGCTTATAATACAGATTATTCTGGTTTTATAAAAAGTTATGATTTTCATTTTAAAAAAAAGAAACCAGGAAAAGTTCTTATTATTGGAGTTGGTGGGGTCGGAAGAGCTATCTCCTTTGCATTATCCTCACTAGGAGTTTTAGAACTTCATATATTAGATACTGACAATCTAAAAGGAGAGCAACTACTCAGAGAATTAAAAGAACTAAAAATAAATTGTAAATTACTTAATCATAAAAAATTAGAGAGTGTTATATCAAGTTTCGATGGAATAATAAATTGTACTCCTTTGGGTCATTATGATTTTCCAGGTTGTTCATTAGGCAATTTAGAAATAAAAAAATATCAATGGCTATACGATGTTGTGTATACGCCAGCAAAAACTATTTTTCTTAAGAAAGGTGAACTTGTAGGATCTAAATTAATTTCAGGGATAGACCTTTTTATTTTTCAAGCTTTAGACGCATTCTTATTATTTTCAAATAACAGATTTGATCAAAAAGACATCTTGCAACATACTCATTATTTAAGAGATCATTACTTTAATAGACTATATAAATAAGAATTATTTTTTTTCAAATATTATCTGATTTGATAACATGTCTAGTATTTCTTCTTCACTATATCCTGCATCTTTCAAAATTTCCCTTGTATTTTGACCAATTAAAGGAGGTTTGTGTTTAACCCCAACGGATTTAGATCTACTAAACTTTATAGGTGATGAAACACCTTTATAATCTTCTTTACTAATCGTCATATTTCTTTCTAATGTTTGAGGATGATTTAGGGCCTCCTCAATATTTCTTACAGGCCCTGCTGGAACACCAGCAGATAATAGCTTTTCAGAAAATTCGACACCATCTACATCCTTTAAGGCATCTTCTAAATATTTAGTTAAGTCTTCTCTATTATTAACTCTATCGCCGTTTGTAAGAAATCTTTCATCTGTTATGAGGTGATCTATTTTGAGAGCTTTGCATAATCTGGCAAATCCTGCGTCATTGCCTATCCCCATAAAAATTTCATTAGTTGCAGTTTTAAATTTATCGTAAGGTGCAATATTTGGATGAGCATTACCTGTAGCTTTACCAGGTTTTTTGGACAAAAAATAATTTCCTGTATGAGGATGCATTAATGCTAGTGCGGAATCATAAAGAGACATATCGATAAATTGACCTAGTCCTGATTTGTGTCTCTCTTGGAGCGCCATTAATATTCCAATCGTAGCGTATAACCCTGTACCCATATCAACTACTGGCGCACCGACCCTTACATCTCCTCCATTTGGATGTCCATTGATAGACATCATTCCAGTCATAGCTTGAACAATTGCATCGTATCCAGGAGCTCCTCCTAAAGGTCCTTCAGCTCCAAAACCAGATATTCGGCAATGAATTAACTTAGGAAATTTGTCTTTTAAAACTTCTTCATAACCAAGATTCCATTTTTCCATTGTGCCAGTTTTAAAATTTTCAATAACAACATCTGAAGTTTTAAGAATTTCTAGAATTATATTTCTACCTTCTTGTTTTGTTAAATCAACAGCAACAGACTTTTTATTTCTATTTACATTTATAAAATATGAAGCCATATCATTTATAAATGGAGGCCCCCAACCTCTTACCTCATCACCAATTTTTGATTCAATTTTTATTACTTCCGCGCCATGGTCTGCAAGTATTTGAGTTGCGTATGGACCCCCAAGAACTCTTGTAAGGTCTAAAACTTTTATGCCATCTAAAGCAGAAACGAGAATATTGTTTTGATTTGTCATTTATTCACTTTTTTATTTAATATGATTTTGGTAATCCGAGCACACGTTCTGAAATATAGTTCAAAATCATTTGAGCGCTTACAGGAGCTAATTTTGGAATTAAAGATTCTCTTAATAATCTTTCCACATGATATTCTTTTGCATAACCCATTCCTCCAAGAGTGATCACTGCTTGAGTGGCGGCCTTAAAACCAGCTTCAGCTGCAAAGAATTTTGCAGCATTTGCCATTCCGCCTGAATTTTGTCCATTATCGTATTGGTGTGCAGCTTTTGCAATAAGTAGTTCTGCTGCTTCTAACTCAATCCAGTTTTCTGCTAATGGATGTTGAATACTTTGATTTTTGCCAATAGGTCTGTCAAAGACAATTCTGTCACTTGCATATTTTACAGCTCTTGATAAAGCATTTTTTCCTATACCTAATGCCTCAGCAGCAATTAATATTCTTTCTGGATTAAGACTATCAAGTATATATTTAAACCCTTTGCCTTCTTCACCTATTCTATCAAAATCAGGGACCTCTAGATTATCAATAAATATTTGGTTACTATCTACGGCTGCTCGGCCCATTTTTGAGATTTCTTTAACCTCAATTTTTCTTCTATCTAATTCAGTATAAAATAAAGTCAGACCATCAGTGTTCTTTTTGCATTCCTCAACGGGAATAGTTCGTGCCAATAAGAGGATTTTATCAGCAATTTTAGCTGTTGATGTCCAAATCTTTTGTCCATTAACCAGATATCCCTCATTAATTTTTTTTGCAAATGTTTTTAATTTGCCTGTGTCCAATCCAGCGTCTGGTTCGGTTACTCCAAAACAAGTTTTTTCTTTTCCTGAAATCAAAGGAGGCAGCCATTTCTCTTTTTGCTTATTATTACCATAGACTACAATTGGATGTGGCCCAAAAATGTTTATATGTATAGAAGAGGCCGCTGCCATGCCACCACCAGTTTCAGAAACTTTTTGCATAAAAATAGATGCATCACTTACACCTAACGCAGTACCACCAAACTGCTTGGGCATACATATACCTAACCATCCTCCACTAGCTATCTCTTCATAAAATTTATGAGGAAATTTATTTTCTTTATCACATTGAAGCCAGTAATCATCATCAAAGTTTTTCATAATATTTTGAACTGAATCAATAATTGATAACTGTGTTTGGTTTA
This sequence comes from SAR116 cluster bacterium AG-390-L20, assembly GCA_003278095.1. Lineage (GTDB taxonomy): Bacteria > Pseudomonadota > Alphaproteobacteria > Puniceispirillales > Marisalimonadaceae > Marisalimonas. The sequence goes on from QCHB01000003.1 coordinate 175,006, forward strand.
GATTAAAGGACATAAAATTTATCTTGCTATATTATGATAGTTGTCGTTGGGCTCCATTTCAGTTGCAGAAGCTAATCTATTAGTCATGTTAAACAAACCAATTATAGCACTTATATCCCAAATATCTCTATCGGTATATCCTACTTCTCTTAACTTTGTTCTATCGCTTTCAGATATCTCTGATGGGTCTCTAGTTAACTTTTTAGTAAAATTGAGCAATTCAAGTTGTTTCTCTGGTAGTTCTGCAGATCTAAAATTTGCAGCTATTCGTTCTCCTAATTGGGGATCATTTGAAAGTTCTCTAACTGCAGACCCATGTGCTACCAAACAGTAGAAACAATGGTTTTCAGACGAAACTGTAACTGCAATCATTTCTCTTTCTAATTTTGTTAAACCGGACTCACCTAACATTAAAGAATTATATAATTTAGTAAAACCCTCAAATTGTTTTGGAAATTTTGCAAATGCAGCAAGTACGTTTGGTATAAAACCGATTTTCTCATTAACAATATTTAAATAATTTTCGACTTGGTCTTCACCATCCTTCTCACCGTTGTACTCAAGATTTAATTTTGTTAAATTTTGTTTTTGGCCTTGTTTTAATATATTAGCCATTTATTTCTCCATTATCCAATTTGGTTTTCTTTTCTCAAAGAATGCATTAATACCTTCAATAGATTCAGGATTTTCCCATACATCTGCAAGGGCTTCAACTGTAAATTTAATAGTATTTTCGTCAATTTTAGAAGATAAGTTTCTTACAAGATTTTTTGACGCTTTTACTGCTGAGGGACCATTGATGAGAATAGAATCTGCTTCTTCGTTAATAATGTTGTCTATTCTTTCTTGGTTACAAAAAGATTTGATTAATCCTATATTTTTTGCTTCTGGAGGATAAAAGGTACGGGCACTTGTAAATAAATCTATGCCATTACTTGATCCAACTTTCGAAATAACATAAGGACTAATTGTAGCTGGTATTAATCCAAGCTTCGCTTCTGTTAAAGCTAACTTAATATTTTCTATAGATATAGCAACATCACAAACAGAAATAATACCTATTCCTCCACCAAAAGCGTTTCCTTCTACTTTTGCTATAAGAGGTTTAGGAAATTGGTACATTTTGTATAATAAATCAGCCAATTTTCGAGCTTCTTCAATTCTTGTTTTTCTGTCTGAAAATATTTGTTCCTTCATCCAGTCTAAATCACCACCAGCGCAAAAAGATTTGCCTTTGGCAGATATAATCAAAACTTTTGTATTGGGGTCTTCTTTTAATTCATCAAAGCTTTCTGAGAGTTCTTTAATCATCATAGGTGATAAAGCATTATGTTTTTCTGGTTGATTTAAAATTATTTTAGAAATGCTATTATCACTTTTTTCTATAATGATTGTTTGTTTTTTATTTTTATTCATAGCTTCCGTGCTCTTTAAGGTTTAACGCAATTTTATTACATTCTTTAATTTTTGTGATATTAAGATTAGTCTCATATCCCATTGATAGTAATAAATCATTAACTTTTTCTGTGGAAACATTGCCTTTCGCCCCTGGTGAATATGGACATCCACCTAGACCACCAACTGAAGAATCAAAAGTTTTAATTCCGTATTCTAAAGAAATTTTTACATTATTTAATGCATTTTGAAATGTATCATGAAAATGACCGGCTAATTTATCAGGTGTTAAAAATTGCAAACATTCTGCAATAACTTTTGATGTTTGTTCAGAACTTCCTTTTCCAGTTGTGTCTCCAAGAGAAACTTCATAACAGCCCATTTTAATTAATTTATTAGCTATTTCTCCAACTTTTTTTGGATCAACATAATTTTCATATGGACAATGAGAAATGCAACTAATGTAACCTCTAACAGGAACTTTATTTATCTTAGCTTTTTGGATAATTGGCTTAAATCGATTTAGGCTTGTATTAATATCACAATTAGTATTTTTTTTGTTAAATGTCTCTGAAGCGGCGGTAAAAATCGCTACTTCATCCACTTTTGCTTCTAAAGCATTGTCAAATCCTTTCTCGTTAGGGGTTAACGCGGTATATTTTATTTCCTCTGCTCTATTGATACCTCTGAAAACTTTTAATGCATCAGATAATTGAGGAACCCATTTAGGACTGACAAAGCTAGATGTTTCTATTTTTTTAAAACCACAACTAGATAGTTTATTTATAAATTTTATTTTATCTTCAGTAGAAATGAAATTCTTTTCATTTTGAAGCCCATCTCGGGGACTCATTTCAAAAATATTAATAAAATTGCTCATTTTTTTAACCGTTGAGACAATTTATTTTTTTAGACTTAAAAGTTTCATTTTTTCAGTAACCTGTTGGCCATTTTTAACATAAATTTTATTTATGACACCATCACGTGGTGAATTAAGTGAATACTCCATTTTCATTGCTTCTAAATTTAACAAAACGTCACCTTTTTTCACCTTTGAGTTTTCTCTAATTTTATTAAATTTTATTAGTCCATGCATTGGGGCTATTATATCATCTTCTGAAAATTCTTCGTTGTTTTCTCTAAGCCTTAAAGAATCTAAGACAATAACTTCATAGGTAATATCTTTAGCGAATATCGTAAAAAATTTATTATTAGTATGTTTATCTATAATTAATTTATAATTAATATCTAAATTTTGACTATTTAATTTAGCTTTAAGCGAAGATTTATGTATCTTTACAGAAGTGAATAAATACTTGAGATTATTTACCTTAATTTCATACTCATTCATGTTTCTCTGACAAATTTTTAATTGTTGGATTCTATCTTGAATAGTTATATTTAGTGGGTACTCGCTTGGTTTCCACATATACCAATTTGATTGTTGTTTAAATATAGTTTCATTAAAAACGACAAGCCCAGCAAGAGCTACGTAATATGGATCATACTCATTATCGATAAAGTCCTTTATATTACTTTCTACAAATTTAGTATCAATATTTCCTTTAATGAAATTTTTATTAGTAATTAATTTTTTAAGCAAATTTAAATTTGTTCTTATACCTCCAATTTCAACATCAATAAGAAAATTCTCAAGGTATTTGATCGCTTCATTTCTATCTTTCCCAAATGAAATAATTTTTGCAATCATTGGGTCATAAAATGGAGTAATAAAATCTCCTTCTTGAGTACCTGTTTCTACAATACAGTTTGGATGTTTCAACATTTTTGGAAAATTAAGATGATGTATTAAGCCACTTTGAGGTAAAAAATTATTATTTACATTTTCTGCATATAATCTTGCTTCAATGGACCATCCCTTTAAAATTATATCTTTTTGTGATTTAGAGATTTTGTTGCCGTTAGCAATTTCAAGTTGCCATGTAATTAAGTCAGTTGAAGTTACAGCCTCAGTGACTGAGTGTTCAACTTGTATCCTTGTATTCATTTCCATAAAATAGATTTTATTTTTATTAATGCCGTTTTCAATATCAGCAATAAATTCTATAGTGCCTGCTCCTTCATATTTAATTGATCTAGCTGCTTTCACAGATAAATCACCTAAAAAGGTTCTAATATCATTATTTAATTCTGGACAAGGGGCTTCTTCTATTATTTTTTGTTGGCGTCTTTGTAATGAGCAATCTCTGTCAAATAGATGAATTACATTACCATACTTGTCACCAAAAATTTGTATCTCAATATGACGTGCCTTTGAAATATACTTTTCAAGCAAACAGTTTTTATCCTTAAAATTTGTTTTTGCCTCACTGGTAGCTTCTTCTAGTGCAGACAAAAATTTATTTGAAGTTTCAGCTACCCTCATGCCTCTACCACCACCACCGGCACGGGCTTTTATTAATATTGGATAACCAATTTTTTTAGCAGTTTGCTCTAGAAAGTTTTTGTCTTGAATTTTCCCGTGGTATCCTGGAACAACTGGAACTCCTGCTTTTTCCATAATTAATTTAGCTTTATCCTTTTCACCCATATTTCTGACAATTTTGCTGCTAGGGCCTATAAAGATAAGGTTATTATTTTCAACCATTTTTACAAAATCAGCATTTTCAGATAGGAGTCCATAACCTGGATGAATCGCGTTAATTTTATATTTTTTGCAAATTTTAATAATTACGTCACTATTCATATAAGTTTCGGAAACTAATGACCCTGGTATGTTGATTGCTTCATCTGCAAGCTTTGTGTGCAAACAGTTGATATCTTCATCAGAATAAATTGCAACAGTAGGAATCTTCATTTTTCTTGCACATCTTATAATTTTACAGGCAATTTCACCCCGATTTGCAATTAATAGTTTTTTTATTTTTGGAATAGGCATTTTATATCTTACTACATTCTAAAAATACCAAATTTGGTGTCTTCAATACTATGATTCATTGTAACTTTTATACTCGCAGCCAAAATATCACGAGTTTTGGAAGGATCTATAATCCCATCATCCCACATACGAGCAGAGGCATATAAAGGGTGTGACTGATTTTTAAATTGTTCTAAGATTGGCTGTTTAAATTTATCTTCAATTTTTTTATTCCATTCACCATTATTTTTAAGTGTATTATTCTTTTTTAATTGAGCTAAAACACTTGCAGCTTGCTCACCACCCATTACTGATATTCTTGAACAAGGCCACGTCCATAAAAATCTTGGTGCAAAAGCTCTGCCGCACATTCCATAATTACCTGCTCCAAAGCTACCTCCTATTAAGAGAGTAATTTTTGGGACTTTAGAAGTTGCAACTGCGTTAACTAATTTCGCGCCATTTTTTGCAATGCCTCCATGTTCTGCATTTTCTCCCACCATGAAGCCAGTGATATTTTGTAAAAAAATTAATGGAATTTTTCTTTGACTACATAATGAAATAAAATGTGTACCTTTCAAAGCGCTGTCAGAAAACAAAACTCCGTTATTAGCTATTACACCGCAAGTTTGACCTTTTAATTTTGCAAAACCAGTTACTAAAGTTTTACCAAAATTATGTTTAAATTCGTCAAATTCAGATCCATCAAAAATTCTCATTATTATTTCTTTAACGTCATAAGATGTTTTGTTATCTGCGGGGACTATTCCTAAAAGTTCTTGAGGATCATAAAGTGGTAGTTCAAAATTTGAAAGATTTTCATTCTTCTTTTTTATATTTAAGTTTTTTACACATTGTCTGGCTATAGCTAGAGCATGTTCATCATTATCAGCAAGATAATCGGCAACACCAGAAATTTTAGTATGAACCTCGCCTCCACCAAGATTTTCTGCATTAGTTAATTCGCCTGTTGCAGCTTTAACTAATGGAGGGCCTGCTAAAAAAATAGTTCCTTGATTTTTTACGATTATAGTTTCGTCTGACATTGCCGGGACATAGGCTCCACCTGCTGTACAACTTCCCATAACAACTGCGATTTGAGGTATACTTTTTGAGGACATGTTGGCTTGATTAAAAAAAATTCTTCCAAAGTGTTCTCTATCAGCAAAAACTTCATCTTGGTTTGGTAAGTTTGCCCCGCCGGAATCAACCAAGTAAATACAAGGTAATTTATTTTCCAGAGCTACTTCTTGAGCCCGAAGATGTTTTTTTACAGTTATAGGATAGTAGGTTCCTCCCTTAACAGTTGAGTCATTACATATAACCATTACGTCTATACCATGGATTTGACCTACTCCAGTGATTATTCCACCAGAAGGACAAGCATTGTCGTACATATTATAACTTGCAGTTAACCCTATTTCTAAAAATGAACTTCCTGGATCTAAAAGCTTTGATACCCTATGTCTAGGTAACATTTTCCCCCGTTTTTGATGGCGCTCATTTAATTTGTGACCGCCACCGTTCATTGCAAAATCAACAGCTTCTCGGGTTAATTTAAGATCAACTTCGAGTTTATTTTTATTTTCTTGAAAGTTTGTACCTTTTACGTTTATTTGAGATTTTAGTTTTGTCATCTATATAGTTTCCGAAAACAATTCTCTACCAATCAACATTCTTCTAATTTCGGAAGTCCCTGCTCCAATTTCGTACAATTTAGCGTCCCTAAGCAATCTTCCAGCTGAAAAATCATTAGTATATCCATTTCCTCCTAGTGCCTGAATTGCTTCAAGAGCGATTTGAGTGGCTTTTTCTGCAGAATACAAAATACAACCAGCAGCATCTTTTCTAGTAGTTTCTCCTCTGTCACATGCTTTAGCCACTTCATAAACATAAGATCTACAAGCGTTCATAGTCGTATACATGTCAGCTATTTTTCCTTGCATTATTTGAAATTCACCAATTGACTTTCCAAATTGTTTTCTTTCATGAATGTATGGAACAACTACATCCATTGCCGCTGCCATAATTCCCAAAGGTCCTGCAGCAAGAACAACCCTTTCATAGTCCAAGCCGCTCATTAAAACAGCTGCTCCATTTCCTTCTTCACCTAAAATATTTTCTTCAGGAACAGGACAGTTTTCAAAAATAAGTTCAGCAGTATTAGAACCTCTCATGCCTAATTTATCTAACTTTTTTCCAGTAGAAAAACCTGTCATAGTTTTTTCTATTATAAAAGCTGTTATACCTTTAGACCCTTTGGAGGGATTAGTTTTTGCATATACTACTAAAGTATCAGCATCGGGCCCATTGGTAATCCACATTTTTGATCCATTAAGTAAATATGTTTTATTACCTTGTTTCTCTGCATGAAGAGACATTGAAACAACATCAGATCCAGAACCACTTTCACTCATAGCTAGGGCTCCAACCTTTTTGCCAGAACAAAGCTCAGGTAAATATTTTTGTTTTTGTTCCTCATTTCCATTTCTATTAATTTGATTTACACATAAGTTTGAAAAAGCGCCATATGAAAGGCCTACTGAAGCACTTGCCCTACTTATTTCTTCTATGGCAATACAATGTGCTAAATAACTCATGTCACTACCACCATACTCTGATGATGCAGTAATTCCTAATAAACCAAGGTCACCAAACTTCCTCCACAGATGATCAGGAAAAGAGTTTTCTTTATCAATTTGATTTGCAATTGGAGCTATTTCATTTTGTGCAAACTTATAAACAGTATCTCTTAATACTTCATTATCCTTACCAATAGAAAAGTTCATTGAATGAAAAAACATATAAATAAAGCCCCTTTAACAAATTATATTAGATTAAAACATAACTTTATTTTATTAACACGTATAAATTTTATTTAAATTGTTTTGATGCTCTTTCTTTTGCTTCAGCACTTTCTATACCAGAAATATATAATAGGCCGTTCATACGACGCATCAGATTAGCTTCAAAATCATCAACTACTCCATCTGATAATATTACACCCCACATCATTTCTATTACTTCAATTCTTTCATTGTGGTTCATTTCATTTAAAATTATTTTTATTTGAGAAAATATTTCAACGCGCTCATCACTATTTTCTAAAGTTTTTTTAATGTTCTCCTCAGCCTCGATTTGTGTGAAGTTAAATTTTTTAATTAATAAATTTTTGATGTAACCGATTTCAACTTTCTCAGTCTCTCCGTCAATTTGACACGCTTCTAGCAATAAGACTATTACTGCTTGAATATCTTCTCCCTGGTATTCATCTTCTTTTTTATCTTTAGAAGTAACTTTTTGAATGGCAGCTTTTAAATTTGAAAACATATTCTTTCCTAACTATTAGAAACCTATTTAGGTATTTGTATTTTTATACAAGATCTTAAAATGAATAAAATTTAATTTTTTTCAAGTTTAAAATAGCTAAGTCTTACTCCTTTTAACTTTTTTCTTTTTATGTAAAGGTTATTTTTGGGTTTTTATATGTTTTTTAAACTTAGTAAAGGGGGCAATCCGCAAGGGTTGAAAAATAATGGCGAGCAATGCATTCCTAAATTCAATTGAAGTTAATTTTAAAAAAGCAACTCGATATATTCAAAAAACTGAAGGGTCAGAAGCTTTTTCAGAAGATTTAGCTAACCAAATAATGTTGGCAAATGCTACTTACGTAGTTAGATTTGGCGTAAGGTTAAGAGGTACAGTTCATACATTTACTGGTTTTCGTTCAGTTCACTCTGATCACTTTGAACCTGTAAAAGGCGGTATTAGATATGACTTAGCTGTAAACCAAGAGGAAGTTGAAGCTTTAGCTGCATTGATGACTTATAAATGTGCTTTAGTTGAAGTTCCTTTTGGTGGCTCCAAAGGTGGCCTAATAATTAACATAAAAAAATGGTCTGCAGAAGAGTTAGAAAGAATAACAAGACGTTTCACTCAAGAATTGGCTAAAAGAGACTTAATACACCCATCCCAAAACGTGCCAGCTCCTGATGTTGGTACTGGAGAACGTGAAATGGCGTGGATGGCAGATGAGTATCGTAGGCTAAATCCTACAGATCTCAATGCGTGGGCTTGTGTTACTGGAAAGCCTGTAAATAAAGGAGGTATTTCTGGAAGAACTGAGGCTACTGGAAGGGGCGTGAAGTTTGCTCTGAAAGCATTTTTTCAAAACGATAATGATGTCAAAAAAACAGGTTTGAAACCTGGATTAAAAGGGAAAAGAATAATTGTACAAGGACTGGGGAACGTTGGGTATTATGCAGCAAAATTTTTGTCCAATGAGGATGGTGCAAAAATTACACACGTAATTGAACGCGACGGATCAATTGTTAATCATGAGGGAATAGACATTTCATCTTTGAAAAAACATCTTCTTGAAAAAGGTACAATCAAGGATTTTAATGGTTTTATTAAGGCTGGAGCTGAAATACTAGAGGAAGAAGCAGATATTTTGATACCAGCAGCTATGGAATTAGTTATTAATGAAGAAAATGCTAATCGTATTAAAGTACCTCTCATTGTAGAAGCTGCAAATGGCCCCGTATCATCAAGTGCTGATGAGATACTAAACAAACGAGGTGTAATAATTATTCCAGATTTATACGCTAATGCAGGAGGTGTTACAGTAAGCTATTTTGAATGGATTAAAAATTTAAGCAGAATAAGGTTGGGGAGATTACAAAGAAGGGCTCAAGAAAATCAAGTTTCTACACTTATTAATGGAATTGAAAGCATTACAGGAAAAGAATTTCCTTCGGAATTTAAATCACAATCTATTCAGGGCTTATCTGAATTAGATCTGGTTCGATCTGGATTAGAAGATACCATGATAGAAACATATAATGTTATTAGTAAAATGTGGAACTCTAATGAAAATATACCAGATCTAAGGACAGCAGCAATGATGGTTTCCATTAAAAGAATAGCACAAAGTTATAGCTCTCTAGGGATATAAAAAAAGGAGGAAATTTTCCTCCTTTTTATGTTATTTGATTGATTTACCTACTTTCTAAAGTCAGGATATGCTTCCATACCAACTTCAGCTAAATCAACGCCTTCGAGTTCTTCTTCCTCTGTAACGCGTATTCCAATAGTTAATTTAATAATATACCAAACAATAGCAGAGGCTATTATTGTAAATGCACCAATTGCGAATATTCCATATAATTGTGCACCTAAAGTTGCATCTGAGTTTGAGAGAATTACAGCGATAGTTCCCCATATTCCAGCAAACAGATGAACAGGTATAGCGCCAACGACATCGTCAATTTTTAATTTATCTAACATTGGGATAGTTAAAACAACTATTAATCCACCTACTGCACCAATAAATATTGCTAACATTGGAGATGGAGCTAGTGGCTCAGCTGTTATTGCTACTAATCCACCTAATGCGCCGTTTAACGCCATAGTTAAATCTGTCTTTTTGTAGAATAACATTGTTAAAATTAAAGCTACAACTACACCACCAGCAGCCGCCAAGTTTGTGTTAATATAAATATTTGAAATAGCAGCCACATCAGCGCCTGATCCCATCGCCAATTGTGACCCACCATTAAAACCGAACCAACCAAACCATAATATAAAAGTACCTAAAGTAGCTAAAGGAAGGTTTGAGCCAGGCATTGGATTAACACTTCCATCATCAGAATATTTACCTTTTCTAGCACCTAGTATAATTGCACCAGTAAGAGCTGCCCAACCGCCAACTCCGTGAACAATAGAAGAGCCAGCAAAATCTAAGAAACCAGCTTCACTTAGATATCCGCCACCCCAAGACCATGAACCTTGAATAGGGTAAATAAAACCACACAATAAAACTACAAACACAAAAAAAGCTTTTAATTTAACTCTTTCTGCAACAGCTCCACTAACTATTGAAGCAGCTGTAGCACAGAATACCATTTGGAACCACCAGTCAGATCCTGAAGAATATGTTGCGTCATTTTCACCACCAAATGTTTCACCGTCAGAAGGGCCCCAAATTGCAAATGAACCGATCCAACCGGATACATCCATGTACATTAAGTTGTAACCAACTACCGCAAACATAATTCCGGCTATTGAATATAAACCAATATTTTTTGCGCATTGTACTACAGCATTTTTAGCTCTAACTAGACCTGTTTCTAACATACAAAAACCAGCGGCCATAAGCATTACCAAGAAACCATGTACCAGAAATGAAAAGGAATTAAAAATGTATGCTGTCTCAGCATCAGGTGCTGCAGAGACAACACTCGTAAAACTTATTATTATTGCAGGTATTAATAAAAATATCCTGATTAAATTAGACATAATAACTCTCCGTTTAAATTGAACCTATCTACAATCTCTGTAATAAGAATATTAATAAAGGTTAAAAAAACCGGGAAGTGGACATAGCCAATTCTGCATAAAAATTAGGCGTTAAATATTAATTATAATTAATATGATTAAATTTAAGACAAATTTATTTTATTAACTTTATCAATAGCAGTTGTCTTATTAGAATCTATTATGTAGTTAAGTATCTTGAATATTTCAATTTTACTTTGATTTACATAAGCTTTCAAAGACCCTAAATCTCTAGTAATGGTTTCTTTAATCAATAAATTAACAGCTTGTTTTGGAAGATTGTCTTGTTTGTTTTCTAAAAAACATATGTTAACTACCTGATCAATCTTAAAATAAAGGTTCTCTATTTTTTTAAATAAAATTAGTTTTTTACTAACTTCAAATTTTTCAATGAGATATGACTTATTTTGATAAAAAAAGTTTAAAAACTCAATATCTCGTTGTCCTCCACCAACATATTTTGTTTCAAACCATTTAATAGATCTTTTCTTTAGAACATGTCCATCTGTTTGGTTTACGTAAGTTCTCATCATTGCAATTTCATGTGCAATTTCTTTATCTGAAATATTAATTGTTTTTAATTTTTCTAATAGTTTTGATGTTTTGGCATTAAAATTATTTTCATTAATTATTCTAGTCTTTTTTAAAGCTAATTTTTCCCAACAAAATGAATTTTCCTGATGATATTTTTTAAAATTATCATAAGTACATACTACTGGTCCTTCTTTACCAGATGGTCTAAGTTTTGTATCAACTTCATACATCAAACCTTCGGTTGTTTTTGAAGACAGCATTCTAATAAGTTGACGAAATAATTCGATGTAAACTTTTTGTGTAGAATTATTATTAGAATTTTTACCATCATAAATAAAAACCAAATCAAGATCTGAGTTTGCAGTCATTGATAAGGTTGCAAATCTTCCATATGCAACAATACTATAACTTAAATTGTCAATCTTGTACTTTTTGATTATTCTAGATTCAGCTATTTTCAAAGTAGTATCAAAAGTTGCTTGGGCAAGTAGTGAAAACTCTTGAGACGCTCTATCTATATTTATTTCATGATTAATCAAAGCAAAAATGATTTGAAATTTAAGTAATCGATGACTTTGCCTTAGTGTGTCTAAAAGAACTTCTTCATCAAGATTATTAATACTTATTTTATCTAAATAATTTTTATAATAGGTAATGTTACCATTTAGTCTTATTGCATAATCAGGTTGTAAAATTTCTAGCGTTTTTACATCTTCTTTTACAAGACTAGTAACGTATCCCGAAAATAAAAACACTTTTACTAAGTTTTTGTATACAATTTTGTTTTTTGACAAAGTTTCTATATAAGGAAAATTAAAAATTATTTCATTAGTAAATCGAAGAAGTTGATATAGCCCCTCTTTTTTTAGTTTTGATTGATGAACTATTGGAATTATCTCATCAAAAAAAAAGTATAAATTTGTTGTAATTACTTTAGATATTTTATTGTTAAAATAATTTTTAAAAAGATCAATTGTTGAGGATAACTTTAGTTTGTCAGAATCTTGAATTTTTCTAATAATTTCTAAATTAGAATGATTTGATTCACTTTCTTTATCTTGTGCCAAAGGGAGGTTAATAGGAATGTGAAGTTTTTTATAAAGCATTAACAAACCAATAATTAATTCGTTATATTTATGTTAAACTAACACATAAATTAATATAGTTTCAATATTCAAAAAATTGGGCTAATTGTAAAAAAAGTGAACAAAGATTTTTGATTGAGAGTAATTTAAACATGTACCTAAATAATTATTTATCAAAATACCGTAATGAAAACGATTTATCTCTGATTATTACCTCTCTTGCAAATGCTGCGATAGAAATTTCTAAAACTATAAGAAATATAAAAAAAGTTAATAACAATTTTAGTACTAGCAAAACACTCAATAAAGATGGTGACGTTCAAAAGCCCTTGGATATAACTGCAGATGAAATTTTAATTAATTTTTTAAAAAAATCGCCTGTTTCTGGATATGCTTCAGAGGAACAAGAAGGATTTATTGACTTTAAAAATAATAATAATTTTATAGTATTTGCAGACCCACTTGATGGTTCTAGTAATATTGATGTTAATGTATCTATTGGAACTATTTTTTCAATAATGAACAAAAATAAATTAGCTTTAGAAAAAGCATTTATTCAAAAAGGAAGTAATCAAAAAGCATCTGGTTTTTTTGTTTATGGACCTCAAACTACTTTATTTATTACAATTGGGCATGGAACAGCATTATTTGCTTTGGACGAACTTAAAAATCAATTTTATTTAATTAAAGAGAAGATTATAATACCAAAATCAACTTCTGAATTTGCTATAAATGCGGCTTATCAAAGATTTTGGAATAGTGCCACATCTAAATATATTAAAAATTGTCAGGATGGAGAAGAAGGTCCGAGAAAAAAGAATTTTGGAATGAGATGGGTAGGATCTTTAATTGCTGATGCAAGTCGAATTTTCATTAGGGGAGGTATATTTTTATATCCAGCAGATGACAGAAAGAAATATAAAGAGGGTAGGTTACGATTAACATATGAAGCTAATCCACTAGCATTTTTAGTTGAAGAAGCTAAAGGAAAAGCTACTGATGGCAATGAAAGTATATTGAATTTAGAAGTAAGAGAGATTCACCAAAGATCGCCTTTAATTTTTGGTTCCTCAGAAGAAGTTTTGGAATTTAAAAAATTTTATTGAAATATTCAAATAAATAGAAAACTTTTATGTAATTTTTTATGTATAAATGGTATGGATATTTAAATTATTTCATCTAAATTTTTTAGGAGTAAATTTAAATGCAAAGCCAGAGAAAATCTAATGAAAAAATAATCACACAAATGGCTGATGCAATTAGATTTTTATCCATGGACGCAGTACAGGCAGCAAATTCAGGTCACCCTGGAATGCCTATGGGAATGGCAGATGTCGCTACTATACTTTTTAAAGATTTCATAAATATTTATCCTAAAAAACCAGACTGGCCAGATCGAGACAGATTCGTTTTATCAGCTGGTCATGGATCAATGCTTCTGTACGCTCTTCATTATCTTTTAGGATATGAAGATATGCCTATAGAGAATATCAAAAACTTTAGGCAGTTAAATTACAACACAGCAGGTCACCCCGAGTTTGGACATGCAAAAGGCATAGAGACTACAACTGGTCCTTTAGGACAAGGGTTAGCCACTGCCGTGGGAATGGCTTTAAGTGAAAAACTATTATCTTCTAGGTTTGGTTCAAATTTAGTAAATCATTACACATACGTAATAGCTGGAGATGGTTGCCTTCAGGAAGGAATTAGTCACGAAGCTATTGAATTTTCAGGGCACTTAAAACTTTCAAAATTAGTAGTACTTTGGGATGATAACAATATTTCAATTGATGGTTCCACAAATCTATCTAACTCTGCCAACCAAATTTCTAGATTTAAGGCAGCAGGTTGGCATACTCAAGCGATAGATGGTCATAATCATAATGAGATTGAAAAAGCTCTCATTAACGCAAAAAAATCAAGAAGACCGTCACTTATTGCTTGTAAAACAACAATTGGATATGGCGCACCAAGTTTGGCTGGAACCTCCAAGACACACGGAGCACCTTTAGGAGTAGATGAAATCATTGCTACGAGAAAAGCATTGGCATGGGCAAATAAACCGTTTGAAATACCCTCCGAAATCTTAAATAAATGGAAAAAAACAACACAACGATCACACGAGCTATTTAAAACGTGGACAAAAAAATTTGAAAACAGTACTAAAAAGAATAGATTTAAGACATTTATAAATGGAACTATTTCTAAGTCTTATGATAAAAAAATCAACTTATTTATAAAACAAATGAAACAAGAAATGCCCAAGTTAGCTACTCGACAATCTAGCCAAAAAACTCTTGAAATTATAAATCAAGTTATAGGTAATACAATTGGCGGTTCAGCAGATCTTACTGGATCAAATTTGACTAAAACAAGCAAAATGAAAACTGTTTCTTCTAGAAAAGTTTATGGTGATTATATTCATTACGGAATTAGAGAGCATGCAATGGGATCTATAATGAATGGTATAGCTCTACATAAAGGCTTCATCCCGTATGGGGGAACTTTCTTAGTATTTAGTGATTATATGAGGTCATCTATTAGGCTTTCTGCATTAATGTCTTTGAAAGTAATTTATGTGTTAACGCACGATTCTATTGGGCTTGGTGAAGATGGGCCAACTCATCAACCAATAGAGCATTTAGCTATATTAAGATCTACACCAAATCTAAATTTAATAAGACCAGCTGACACCGTTGAGACCGCTGAAGCGTGGGACATAGCACTTAGAACTAACGGTCCAACAGTTCTGGCTCTTTCAAGGCAGGGTTTAAAAGCTTTTCGTTGTGAAAAATCGTCTGAAAACAAAGTTTCTAGAGGTGGTTATCTAGTAAATGATATTTCTTCAAGAAGAGATCTAACTCTCATAGCTACTGGATCAGAGGTTGAATTAGCGATAGAGGCGTCTAATTTGTTAAAACAAGACGGTATTAAAGTAGCTGTTGTTTCTCTTCCTTGTTGGGAATTATTTGATAAGCAAAATGATGATTATAAACTTAAAGTTTTAGGTAATAGTCCTCGTATTGCTATTGAAGCTGCTTGTGAAATGGGATGGAGCAAATATATTGGAGAAGGTGGTTTATTTATAGGTATGAGTAGTTTTGGAGCTTCAGGGCCAGCTCCCGATCTTTATAAACACTTTGGTATTACTTCAGAAGCTATAGTAGAACAAGCAAGATCGTTTTTTAAATAAAATCTAACTCACATTAAGAAAATTATTAAAATGACTTCTTCAATAAAAAGTATAATGAACGAAAACGTACTTGATAAGACAGTATTGGTTCGAGCTGATTTAAATATACCTATGTCTAATGGAAATATTTCAGATCAGTCACGTGTTGAAAGAGTGATACCAACTATCAACTTTTTGAAATCGTCTGGTGCAAAAATAGTCATATGCAGTCATCTAGGAAGACCAAATGGAAAATATAATAAAAACTATACTTTAAAACCTCTAGTAGAAATTTTATCGAATATTTTAGAAACAAATGTTCGCTTTAGCAACTCTTGTTTAGGTCAAGAAGCTCTAGAAATAAAAACTAGTTTAAAAGCAGGAGAAATTCTTTTACTTGAGAATGTTCGTTTTCATGAAGAAGAAATAAATAACAGTCTTAGCTTTGCAAAAAAATTATCTGAGGGTTGTGATTTATTTGTAAATGATGCTTTTTCTTGCTCTCATAGAGCGCATTCAAGTTTGCATGCCATTACAAATTTTCTACCTTCATATTCAGGCAAATTGATGGATGAAGAAATAAAAGCCTTAACATCTGTCTTAAGTTCTCCAATAAAACCAGTAGCTGCCTTGGTTGGAGGTGCAAAAATTTCTACAAAAATAAATATTATTGAATACTTAATAACGAAGATGGATTATTTAATAATTGGTGGAGCAATGGCAAATACTTTTCTTGTAGCTGAGGGCTTGGATGTTGGAAAAAGTCTTTTTGAAAAAGATTCTGTAAATATTGCAAAGTCAATTTTGAAAGAAAGTAAAAAAATAAATTGTGAAATAATACTGCCTATTGATGTAGTAGTGTCAAAATCTTTTGAAAAAAATGGAAACACTAAAATCGTATCATCGAATATGATACCTTTAGATATGATGGCGCTTGATGTTGGCCCAAAGTCAATAAAAAAAATAAGTTCTATTTTTGAAAATATTAAAACCTTATTGTGGAATGGTCCACTTGGTGCTTTTGAATTAGAACCTTTTGGTGAAGGTACTTTTTCATTGGCAAGACTGGCATCAAATTTAACTGCAAGTAACAATTTAATTACAGTAGCAGGTGGGGGCGATACATCCTCAGCTTTAAATAAAGCAGGCGTCAGTGATACATTTACATATATTTCATCGGCTGGTGGCGCTTTTCTTGAGTGGTTAGAAGGTATAGAGTTGCCAGCAATATCGGTATTGAGTAATAATAAATAATTATATTTTTTGAGAGGAAATAAAATGTCTGTTAGAGTCTCTATTAATGGTTTTGGTAGAATTGGAAGGAATATTTTAAGAGCTATAATAGAATCGGGTAGGGACGATATTAAAGTCGTTGGAATTAACGATTTGGGTCCTGTTGAAACAAATGCTCATTTGTTAAGATATGATACAGTGCATGGAAGGTTCCCAGCTGATGTCAAAGTTAGTATTGATACTATTGATGTAGGTAAAGGGCCAATAAAAGTGACATCTATTAGAGATCCAAAAGACCTTCCATGGAAACAACTTGATGTTGATATTGCAATGGAGTGTACTGGAATTTTTGCTAGCCGTGAAAAAGCTTCAATGCATCTAGTAGCTGGCGCAAAAAGAGTCTTAGTTTCAGCTCCAGCAACTGGAGCTGATTTGACTGTTGTCTATGGTGTAAATCATAATAAGTTAACTAAAGATCATCTAATAGTGTCTAATGCTTCTTGTACAACGAACTGTCTAGCTCCAGTTGCAATGGTTATTAATCAGGGGGTAGGAATTTCTCAAGGATTTATGACTACAATTCATTCTTACACTGGTGATCAACCAACACTAGATACTATGCATTCAGATATGTATAGAGCAAGAGCCGCTGCAGGTAATATGATACCAACATCAACTGGAGCTGCAAAAGCAGTAGGTTTAGTTTTACCAGAATTAAATGGAAAGTTAGATGGTGTCTCAATGAGAGTACCAACTCAAAATGTATCAGTTGTGGACTTTAAATTTAATGCTGCAAAATCCACCTCTGTAGATGAGATTAATAATCTTATTAAAAAAGCTACTAATAGTGAACTTAAAAATATTCTTGGATATACAGATGAACCTCTTGTATCAAGTGATTTTAACCATGATTCAAGATCGTCAGTTTTTCATATGGACCAAACAAAGGTGATGGATGGATCATTTGTAAGAGTTTTAAGTTGGTATGATAATGAATGGGGTTTTTCTAACAGAATGTCAGATACAGCTGTGGCTATGAGCAAAACAATTTAGTTTGTTGTTACTATTCTATTTTTGAAGGAAATAAATTAAATGAAAGAAGTTATTATTGCGCCTTCAATATTATCTGCTGATTTTGGTTCATTAGCAAATGATGTTAAACTGGTTGATGAAGCTGGTGCTGATTGGATACACTTAGATGTAATGGATGGCCATTTTGTACCAAACCTTACTTTTGGTCCTCCAATTATTAAATCGATAAGACCATATTCTGAAAAACCTTTTGATGCACATCTCATGGTTACAAACCCTGATGATTTATTAGAAGAATATGTAGCCGCTGGCGTTAACATGATTACTGTCCATAAGGAAGTTACTCCACATCTTGATAGAACTTTAACTAGAATAAGAAATTTAGGTTGTAAAGCTGGAGTTTCTATAAATCCAGGAACATCTCTTTCTGGATTGGAATTCTTGTTAGAAAAACTTGATTTAATACTTATTATGAGTGTTAACCCAGGATTTGGTGGGCAATCATTTATAAATTCTTCAATAGATAAAATTATAGCTGTTAGAGACTTGATTTCATGTAAACCTATAAATATTCAAGTTGATGGAGGCATAAATAATGAAATTGCACCTCAAGTTATTAAAGCAGGCGCTAATGTATTAGTTGCTGGATCCGCTATTTTTTCAGGGTCTGATCTTATAAGTTATCGAAAGAATATTGCTTCACTTCGATATATACCATAAATTATGGGGTATCTTAATTATAATATAATTTTTGATTTAGATGGGACTTTAGTTCATTCAGTTCCGGATATGCATAATGCAATAAATAAAACTTTAACCCAATATAAATTAGCAAATATATCAGAACAAAAGCTACAAACTTTTGTAGGAGAAGGAATGTTGTCTTTATCAAAAAAAGTAGTAGATTATTGTGGAGGCAATGAAAGTTTGTATGAAACTGTCTTTAAGAGTTATAGACAGAATTATTCGATTGAGCCTTATAAATATAGTACTCTAATGCCTGGCGTAATGAACGCTCTTAATTATTTTTATGACCAAAAAATTCCGATGGGAATATGTACTAATAAAAGACAATTTGTTACTGAAAAACTAATTAAACAGATGAGTATAGACAAATTTTTTGACGTTGTCATTGGAGCACAAGATAATATACCACTGAAGCCAAAACCTGACATGATTCAGTTAACAATTAATCAATTTAGTTCAATCAAGGGCTCTTTTTTTATGGTAGGTGATACTTCTAATGATATAGATGCTGCTAAATCTGCAAATATTAAGTCTATTGCCGTTAATGGAGGTTATACACACGTTGATATAAATTCTTTAGGTGCAGATTATACTTTAGACACAATGGAAGAGATTATTGATCTTTTTAGGTCATTTAAATTGGGTCCCAACTAAAGACATCACCACTCCTATCATTAGGTGTCATCAAACTTCTAAGTGACGGATAAGCCCTCTCAGCTATTTCATGAGGGGTCCAGCCTGAATCAGAGTGGACACTTTTTATAGGTCTGTTTTGATTATATATAAAAAGTTCATTTAATCTTGCACTGAAAATTTGTCCAGTAACTTCTTTTGCAGCAGCAGACGCTAAGAAAACAGCTAAAGGAGCATTCTTTTCAGGAGTCATTTTTTTAAGTCTTTCGACTCTTTCTTTTTCAGACTCTGTAGTTGAAGGAATTGAGTTTGTCATTCTGCTCCATGCAAATGGAGCAATACAATTCGATCTGACATTGTATCTACTCATATCTAATGCAATAGATTTTGATAATCCAGCAATACCTAGTTTAGCAGCTGAATAATTAGCTTGGCCAAAATTACCAATTAAACCAGATGTACTAGTCATATGAACATATGAGCCTGAATTTTGCTCACGAAAATAAGGCGCAGCCGCTCGGCTAACGTAAAAACCACCATTTAAATGTACGTTAATAACGCTTTCCCAATCAGAAGGTTCCATTTTATGAAAAATTGTATCTCTTAAAATACCCGCATTGTTAATAACAATATCAATTTTGCCAAATGTATCTATTGCCTTTTTAATGATCAATTGAGCACTTTCCCAAGTAGAAACACTCTCGTTACTAATAACTGCTTTACCTCCCTTTTGTGTAATTAACCCAGTAGTCTCTTCAGCGGGAGAATTTGAACCACCCTCACCAGTCAATGAAACTCCTATATCATTTACAACTATAGATGTTCCTTCTGCAGCTAGTGCTAAAGCTATTTCTCGACCGATACCTCCACCTGCACCAGTTACAATAGCCACTTTATCCTTAAGTTCTAAATCAATACTCATGGGTTAAATTCCTAAATAGTTCAATATTTATAATATAAATTTTTAGTTATTAAGTCACCAAAATTATTTTGAATAACCTAACTGTTGATAATAAGAATTTTTATGATATTAACTAGAGTGAGCGGCCTCGTAGCTCATCTGGATAGAGCGCAAGATTCCTAATCTTGAGGTAACAGGTTCGAGTCCTGTCGAGGTCACCATTATCCAATAAAATAATTGGGTTTAGTTTTGGTGTTTTCTAAGCAAAATCAAAATAATTAATTTTTTTAATATGCAACTAGAAATTAAACTTACACCAGCAACCCAAAATCTTATTCAGCAAGTTTTACACTAAGTGAAAAAGACTTAATTCATTTTTCTAAGTCTAAAATGTATTGGTATTTGACTATAAATACTACTTGAACCACCCTTAAATAGCATTTCTGTTTCCTCTCTTTTATTTAGTGTCGTCACATAATTTACATAAGGTTTCTTAGACACCCAAGTTGAAAGTCCTTGGATTTTATAAGGTACTTTACTATCACTTATTATTCTTAATTTATTATTTTTAGGAGGTAGAGACAAAGTTAGCATAAAGTTAATTTTTCTAAGTCTCCTATTTAACTCTTTTATAACACCCTTTTTTTTATTTAATTGAACTATTGGTGCTTCTTTAGGAAACTCTTTACGAGGGGGATAATAATTAAGTTTTAAAATCTGTTTATTTGGATTATCTTTTATTCCAAAATCAATAGATGTTTCTACTACAACAGAATTAGTAAATTTACCTTTTACTATGGTAAATTTTGATTTTGGTGATAAATATTCCTTAACAATTACCTCTACCTTTTCCAAATCATTATCTTTATCTTCTCCAGGCATAGAGAAAGTCATTTTAACAGGTACTTGAACTATTTCTCCATTTTTGGCAGCGTCTATATCTGATGTATATACACTGATTATCATCTCATCCGGTGTACAACTAAATAGGAACAATATTGAAAGAATCAGCATCATGTATTCTCTAGTTAATTTCAAAAGCATTAATGTATCCTCCAAATAAATTGAATTAATCTAATCAGATGTTTAAGTTTAAGTCTACAAAAATAAACAAAGGAGTTTAAAATGAAAAATTCGGGAGGAATTATTGCAATATTAGTTCTAGTCACAAAAAAGATAATTAACTCATAATATAATTTTTTATAATTTTTAATGCGAAAAAAATTCATATCAATTCCCGTCTATACATCATTATTAATTAAAATAAATATGGGTAGAATATGGGACAAGTATTTTAGACTTAAATCGTATCTTTGAAATATTAAGTTATTGATATTATTTAATATTATATGAAACTATAAGATGAAACACTTTATTCCTAATCTTGAGGTAACAGGTTCGATTCCTGTCGAGGTCACCATCATTCAATAAAAATCAATGGTTTAATATTTAGTCTTTAAACAAACTTATAAATTATCTCATTAAAAATCTATGTTTATTCCATATAAAACAGAGTCTTTTTTAAATTCAAAATATGAAAATGGAGAATTATTGTAGATAATTTTATCATTAACTTTTGAAGGGTTCATTTGAAACGACTGTCCATTTCCAAAACTATAAATCATTTTATTTTTAGATTTAATTTTAAAAGTATGTTTTGAGCTTTTTGTATGGCTATTAGAATACCCATTTTTTGTTTCTAACAATTTATTAGTTTTTGGATTTCCTAATGAGAAAAATGATTTTAAATATTTATTTATTTTATCATCATATTGATAATGATTAAAAAGTTTGCTGGCAAATTTTTCAATATCGTTACCAAAAACGACAGAGGTGTTCGTTAAAAAAATGGCTACTACTATATATTTTACTAATTTTGAACTTAGTAACATTAAAGTGTAACCCCCTATTTTAATATCTATTCTATAAATAATTAACAATAAATAAATATTAACAAATGTCAAAAATTAGAAATTTATTAGTCTGTGATTGTATTAAAGTATCTTATACTTATATCTAGATAGTAACCAAAATTGTACCTTAATATCTAATGCTTATATTTTTAACATTTATACTCATATACTGGAAAATATAATAATTATGGATTTTTTTAATGATTTCAAAGTATCTTTTATAGAAATCAAAAGAGGTGCAATAAGATATAGAAGAAGTGGAAGTGGTCCTCCACTATTAATGTTACATGGTAATCCACAAACACATGCAATGTGGCATAAAGTTGCGCCAGCTGTTGTAAAGAATTTTACAGTAATTTGTCCCGATATTCCTGGTTATGGTAAATCATTCAAACCTAATTTATCAGAAAACCATAAAGAGTATTCAAAAGTCAGTATGGCTAATGACTTGATAGAATTTATGAAATTATTAGGTTTTACGTCTTTTTACATAATTGCACACGATAGAGGAGCAAGAATAGCTCATCGCTTAACTTTAGATTTTCCAGATAAAGTTTTAAAAATGATATTACTAGATATTATTCCTACCATTGAGCATTTTGAAAGAACAAACATGGATTTTGCAATGGGTTATTATCACTGGTTTTGGTTGGCGCAGAGAAATCCTATCCCTGAATCTGTGATTAATAAAGCACCTGAAGAGTGGTTTTTTGCACATACATCAAGAGAAAAGAGTAAAAAAGATTTTTTTTCAAAAAAAGCTTTGAATGATTATATCGAATGTGTAAAAAACCCAGAAACTATAAATGCAATATGTGAAGATTATAGAGCTGCTGCCTCAATTGACTTAATAGATGATAAAATAAGTAGAGAAAATAAACTTAAGATAAGTGTACCTATTTTAGTTTTGTGGGGAAAAAAAAGTAAGATCGGTCAATGGTATAAACCTTTATCGATTTGGAAAGAGTATTGCTCTAACGAAGTAAAAGGGTATGGAATTGACACAGGGCACTATCTAGCTGAAGAAAACCCTGAGGAAATAATTAAAAATATTAAAGAGTTTTTAACATAGATAAGAATGAGGTTTTAAATTTAAAAATGAATGAAATTAAAATAAATGAAATGAATAATCAGTTGCCAAATTGGGATCTTTCAGAAATATATAAGGATATCAAGGACCCAAATATTGCAAAAGATATAAAAGAAATTAAAGCTTTGTCTCATGATTTCTTAACAAAATGGAAAGGAAAAATTAATAAACTAGATGCGTCTGATTTTGCAATTTGTATAGAAAAGTATCAAGCAATAAACGAAGCTATCTACAAAATAGGAACGCACAGCAGCTTAATATTTGCCACAAATATGGAAGATCCTGAAATTACGAGGTATAATTCTTCCATTTCAGACCAAATAACTGAGATACTCTCTTCTTTAATTTTTTTCACATTAGAATTGTCAAAAATAGATGAAAAGACAATTGACAAATGGATGAAAGATAAAAGTGCGCAAACATGGCAACCATTTCTAAAAATATTGAGGAAAAGAAATCCATATCTCTTAGACCCATTAGTAGAAGAAATTTTAATTGAAAAATCTGCTACTGGAAGATCTGCTTGGGTTAGACTTTTTGATGAAACTTCAGCAGCTCTCCGCTTTCCTTTTAGAAAAGATTTGCTAAGTGAAGCTGAAATTCTAAATCTTTTATCGGATAAAGATCCAGAAAATAGAAAAATTGCAGGCAAATCTCTTTCAGACATTTTAGATAAAAATAAGCGTACATTCTCAATGATACTGAATGTAATTTCCCGAGATAGATATATTGAGGATAACAAAAGAGGATTTCACAGGATAATATCTTCCCGCAATTTGGATAATGATGTTGAAGATGAAGTGGTTGATGCACTTGTAAATTCTGTTGATAAAGCAATGCCAAAGCTCACGCATAGATATTATAAATGGAAGGCTAAACAGTTTGGTAAAAGTAAGTTGGATTGGTGGGATAGGAATGCCCCATTACCTCAAACATCAGACAAAAACATTAAATGGTTAGATGCTAAGAGTATTATTTTAGATTCTTTTTCTTCCTTTCATCCAAAAATTTCTAATTTGGCAGAATTATTTTTTAAAAATAACTGGATAGATGCAAGTGTGAGGCAGGGTAAAGCATCAGGTGCTTTTGCACATCCATCAGTACCTTCTTTACACCCTTATATTTTAGTAAACTACCAAGGTAAAATAAGAGACGTAATGACTTTGGCCCATGAATTAGGACACGGAGTTCATCAAATCTTAGCAGCTAAAAATGGTTTGTTAATGGCCGAAACACCTTTAACACTTGCAGAAACAGCGTCAGTTTTTGGTGAAATGTTAGTATTTAGAAAACTATTGGATGAAAGCTCAGCAGAACAAAAAAAACAATTATTAGCAGGTAAAATTGAAGATATGTTAAATACTGTTGCTAGACAAATTGGTTTTCATCAATTTGAAGTTAAATTCCATGAAGCAAGAATAAAATCTGAATTAACGCCCGATGAAATAAGTGATATTTGGATGGAAACTCAGAAACATGCCGTTGGACCATATGTTAACCTTAATAATGATTATAGAGTGTTATGGGGTTATATCCCGCATTTTGTACATACTCCATTTTACGTGTACGCATATGCATTTGGAGATGGTTTAGTTAATGCTCTTTGGTATGCCTATCAAAAAAGTGATAAAGATGAATTTTCAAAAAAGTATATTGAGATGTTATCTTCAGGGGGGACAAAAAGTCACAACGATTTACTGAGACCATTTAATTTAAGCGCTTATGAAGATAGTTTTTGGGATAAAGGCATTTCCATGATTACTAGTTTAATGGATGAACTGGAGGCTTTACAAAATTAAATAATAATTTCGGATAGAGTTTTAACAATAATGACAAACAAAAATAATTTTCGTGATGAATTAAGTTCTTCAATGACTGGAGGAAGACTTAGACGTTATGCAAAAGTTACCTCTGCAATGGGAGGGCTTGCAGCTAGGCTGGTTGGTGAAAAATATCTGGGATTAAAAATAGATAGGGAGCAACATGCTTCTGACTTAAGAGCGGCCCTTGGTGGATTAAAAGGACCTTTAATGAAAGTTGCTCAGATTTTAGCTACTATCCCTGATGCACTTCCTAAAGAATATGTCAATGAACTATCTCATCTCCAAGCAGATGCACCATCAATGGGTTGGCTTTTTGTCAAAAGAAGAATGAAAGCCGAACTAGGTGAGAATTGGTATATTAACTTTAAAGATTTTGATAAACAAGCCTCTGCTGCTGCTTCACTTGGTCAAGTTCATTTTGCTGAAAGTATTGATGGAAAAGAACTAGCATGTAAATTACAATACCCTGATATGGGTTCAGCAGTCCAAGCTGATTTAAAACAGTTGAAACTAATTTTTTCATTATATGAAAAATATGACTCAGCTATATCAACTGAAGCTATACACGAAGAATTGTCTGATCGATTAAAAGAAGAACTCGACTATTCACACGAAATTAAAAATTTAAAATTATACAAGCATATGTTATCAGACCATAGTGAAATCACTTTGCCAGATCCTATTGAAGACTTATCTACTAATAGACTTCTTACTATGACGAAGGTTCATGGTGTAAAAATTATGGACTTTATTGCTAATAATTCTGGAATAAAAATGAGAAATCAAGTTGCTATGAATATGTTTAAAGCTTGGTACATACCCTTTTATAAATTTGGTGTTATTCACGGTGACCCGCATTTAGGAAATTATACAATTCGACCTGATGGTGGTGTTAATCTAATGGATTTTGGATGCATAAGAATATTTAGACCAGACTTTGTTACAGGTGTAATCGAGTTATATCAAGCTCTTAGGGATGGAGATGAAGAACAGGCAGTTAACGCTTATAAGAGTTGGGGTTTTGAAAATCCCTCAAAAGAGCTAATAAGTGTATTAAATATATGGGCTAATTTCATTTATCAACCTTTATTAGAAGATAAAGTGAGATTAATTAATCCAAGTGAATCAGGTCAATATGGAAGAGAAACTGCAGAAAAAGTCCATGAAGAATTAAAAAAAATAGGAGGTGTAAAGCCTCCTAGAGAATTTGTTTTAATGGATAGAGCTGCAGTTGGATTAGGCTCAGTTTTTATGCATTTAAAAGCAGAAGTTAATTGGTATAGAATTTTCCACGATTTAGTTGGTAACTTTAATGAAGCAACATTAACCAAAAGACAACAACAGGCTATAAAAAAATCAGGTTTAGATAGTTCTTAATTATCTACTAATATTTTGTAATATTGTGTCTAAAGATTTTTTCGCATCTCCATAAACCATCCTAGAATTTTCTTTAAAAAACAGAGGATTTTCTATGCCAGAATATCCTTTACCTTGTCCTCTTTTTGAAATAAAAACTTGTTTAGCTTTCCAAACTTCTAAAACGGGCATTCCTGCAATTGGACTATTTGGGTCCTCTTGGGCGGCTGGATTAACAATGTCATTTGCTCCAAGTATCATGACAACGTCAGTTTCAGGAAAATCAGAATTAATTTCATCCATTTCTAATACAATGTCATATGGTACTTTAGCTTCAGCAAGTAGAACATTCATGTGTCCTGGAAGACGACCTGCAACTGGATGAATTCCAAATCGAACTTCTTTCTTTTTCGTTCTTAGTCTAGAAGTTAATTCAGAAACAGCACTTTGCGCTTGCGCTACAGCCATCCCATAACCTGGAACAATTATTATTTTATTTGCTTCATTTAAGGCAGATGCAACAGATTCTATATCTATTGGTTTCATTTCGCCTTCTATATCCATAGCAGGTCCACTTGTATCACCCCATCCACCAAGAATAACAGACAGAAAATTTCTATTCATTGCTTTGCACATTATATATGAAAGTATGGCGCCTGAAGACCCAACAAGAGCTCCAGTAACAATTAAAAGGTCATTTCCTAGCATAAAACCAGTGGCAGCAGCAGCCCAACCAGAATATGAGTTGAGCATGGAGACCACAACTGGCATGTCTGCACCACCAATAGCGAGGACGAGATGTGCTCCTATAACAAAGGCAATAATTGTCATTATAATTAATGTCCAGTTACCTTCATGATTTAAGAACATATAACCAAGAAATAAACATCCAAACAACATGGCTAAATTTAAAGCATGTCTCCCAGGTAAGATTAGCGCCTTACCTGTAATAATTTCCGACAGTTTTCCGAAAGCTACAATAGATCCTGTAAAAGTAATTGCACCAATAAATACACCAACAAAAACCTCAACATTATGTATTGTTAGCTGAGATGACGACATTTCTATATGTGGCAACATAGCTGAATTTATTCCAATAAAGACAGCTGCCAATCCTACAAAAGAATGAAGAGCAGCAACTAGTTGAGGCATACCCGTCATTTGAACTTTTTTAGCAACAATGGCTCCTATGAATGAGCCAATAACTATTGCACCAATTAACCAATGAAGCCATTTTGTTAAAAAAACTTGATTACCAAAGATAGTAGCTACCACAGCAATTACCATTCCTACTATGCCATACCATACAGCCCTTTTTGCTTTTTCTTGATTGCTTAAGCCTCCTAAAGCAAGAATAAAAAGCACACTAGAAGTAATATATGAAGCAGTTAGTATTCCGATAGTCATTTCTAAATCCTTTACTTAGCTTCTTTGAAACATTGCTAACATCCGTTTAGTAACCATAAATCCTCCAACAATATTTATTGTTGCGATAAAAATAGATACTAATGCTAAGATACTTACAATATCATTATCAGTTTTCATCTGCAATAAAGCACCAATTATTATAATACTTGAAATTGCGTTTGTTATTGCCATAAGAGGTGTGTGAAGAGAATGTGAGACATTCCAAATGACTTGATAACCAACAAAACACGATAATATAAAAACTATAAAATGTTGCATAAAATCAGCAGGTGCATAAATACCTATAAACCAAGTTATAAGCGCTCCGATAACTAAAAGTATGACTTGCAATTTACCAGCTTTCTTTTCAGCATCTATTTTATCTTTAGTAATTTCTTCGACAGTTTTTTGTTTTGTTTCCTTGTTAGTATGCTTTGCTATAGCGGTTATTTTTGGCTTAGGAGGAGGGAAGGTTATCTTTCCATTATGAAGTACAGTTGCGCCTCTGATTACATCATCTTCCATATTAGTTATTGGAACACCATTCTTTTCAGGTGTTAAATCATCAATCATATGCCGAATATTTGTTGAATATAAATTGGATGACTGTGTAGCCATTCTACTTGGTAAATCTGTATACCCAATCACTCTCACTTTATTTTTGGTTTCCACCATTTTATCAGGCTTGGTAACATCACAGTTTCCACCTTGTTCAGCAGCTAGATCAACCACAACGGAACCTGGTTTCATCAAGTCTACCATTTCCTTAGGCCAAAGCTTTGGTGCAGGCATTCCAGGAATAAGAGCTGTAGTGATTACTATGTCAATCTCAGGAGCCTGTTGTCTAAATAACTCCATTTCTTTTTTAATAAATTCTTTTGAGGCTGGCTTTGCATAACCACCATCACCAGTACCGTCGGATTTAAAATCAAGCATTAGGAATTCTGCTCCCATTGATTCGATTTGTTCCGCGACTTCTGGTCTTACATCAAATGCTCTAACAATAGCACCCATGGACTGAGCGGTACCAATTGCTGCAAGTCCTGCAACTCCAGCACCTATTACAAGTATTTTAGCAGGAGGAACCTTTCCAGCAGCAGTAATTTGTCCAGTGAAAAATCTTCCAAATTGGTTTCCAGCTTCAATAATAGCTCTGTATCCTGCAATATTAGCCATTGAAGATAAGGCATCCATTTTTTGAGCTCTACTTATTCGGGGAATCATATCCATTGCTTGGACTGTTACCTTTTTCTTTTTTAAATTTTCAAGTAAAGGTTTGTTTTGTCCAGGCCAAATAAAACTTATAATATGTTGATTTACTCTAACTCTTGTAAGCTCTGTCTTTTCTGGACCTCTTACTTTTAATATTATGTCTGACTGTTTCCAAAGTTGGGCAGCATTTTTAACAATCTTGACCCCGGCGTCTTTATAATCTTTATCTGAAAAATTAGCATTTATGCCAGCGTTAGTTTCTAAAATGCATTTATAACCTAATTTTTGAAGTTGCTTTGCACTTTCAGGTGTCATAGCAACTCTGTTTTCACCTTTAAAAATTTCTTTTGGACTTCCAATGATCATATATAATGTCCTCATTACAATTTGTTGAATATATGTTAATATCAAATTACAAAATATTCATAAAGTTTTACAAAAAAAAACCGCAGTTAATATTTATGCGGTTTCGTAAGGTTATATTATTAATTAAGCCTAGTAACCTTCTCTTTCTAATCTCTTCCTCATAAGTTTCCTAACCCTTCTGGTACTTTCGGCCATTTCTCGCGCTTTTCTTTCAGAAGGTTTCTCATAAGCTCTTCTGTTTTTCATTTCTCTAAACATACCTTCTCTTTGCATTTTCTTTTTTAATACTCTAAGAGCTTGGTCAACATTATTGTCACGAACAGAAACATACATATTGTAAACTTTCAACTATTATGATTAAAGATTAGCCGAATAGCATATTATATAAGGTTATGGCAAGTGTTTTAAAAATTATTAATCATTATATTTATATTCAAGTCGTTCGATATATGCGATAAGTATATAAGTATCTCTTAATTTAGATAAGTAATGGGCGTGATGAAAAAAAAAACAGATCATATTCAAGTAAAAATTGACTTAATCAAAGCAATGCTTCCACATGTTCCTTTTGATGGATGGGGTTTTGAAGCTCTAGAACAAGGAGCGATCGACATAGACTTTGAACAAGAGAAAAATATTGATGTTCGTATGGAAATTTACAGAGATTTATTCAAAAATGGTTCTATTGATTTAATAGAGGTTTTTTCAGAAATGATAGATTTGGAAGTAAAAAATAACTATCAATTGATAGATCCCAAACCTGAAAGGGTCCCAGAAAAAGTAAAAAAAATTATTTTGATGAGACTTTCACTTTGCCAAAAATATAAAGAGGCTGTTAGATCATCATTACCAATAACTGCACTTCCTAAAAATTCCAAAAAATCGATAAATATACTTTATAGGACTTGCAACAGTATCTGGAGAATGATTGGAGATAAGTCTACAGACTTTTCTTTTTATACTAAAAGGTTTTCATTAGCAGCTGTATATTCATCTACTCTACTTTTTTGGTTAAATGATACATCTAGTGATCAAGAAGAGACGTCGTTTTTTTTAGACAGAAGGTTAAATGATATAAGTAAAATACCCAATTTAAAAAAACCTTTTTCTTTAATTAAAAAAATTTCAGATAATGTCAATAAAACAAAAAGTAATTTGAAAATAAAATCTGTTTTTGATGTTTTAAAAAAATTAAACCAAATAAAAAAATCTAGTTTTAGTTAAATAATATAATTTTCAATTAAAATATAATGCCAATTAAAATACATGATAATTTACCTGCAAGAGAATTACTACTAAATGAAGTTGTTGACGTAATTAATAGTAGTAGTGCTGAAAAGCAAGATATCAGACCTTTAAAGTTTTTATTATTAAACTTGATGCCAAAAAAACTTCAAACCGAAGTTCAATTTGCACGACTTCTTGGGGCATCTCCATTACAAATAGAACTCACTTTAATGACTACAGAAACTTATATCCCTAAAAATACAAAAAAAGAGCATCTAATTGAATTTTATAAGACTTTGGATGATATCAAACATAATTTTTATGATGTATTAATAATCACTGGTGCACCAGTTGAGACTGTTCCATTCGAGAATGTAAAGTATTGGCAAGAATTAAAAAAAATTATTTTATGGTCATCAACCAATGTTTTCAGAAAAATTGGAATTTGTTGGGGTGCCCAAGCTTTATTAAAAATACTTCATAATATTGATAAACACTCAATGAAAGAAAAACTATTTGGGGTATTTGATCATAATTTAAATCAAGAAAACCAATATAGGCTTCTGCAAGGTTTTATAAATAGATTTCCAATGCCAGTATCACGTTATACTGAAAATAAAGAACATGAAATTGTTAGCTCTGGCCTGGAAATTTTAGCTTTTTCTCAAAATTCAGGAATAGGCATGGTCAGATGTCCTAAAACAAAAGATTTATTTATCCTAAACCATCTAGAATATGATGCTGTTACGCTTAAAGAAGAATTTTTAAGAGATAAACTTGAGAATATACAGACAGAAATCCCAGCGAACTATTTTCCTAATGATGATACAACTAAGGACCCAATAAACAGGTGGCGACCTTATGCATTCTTGTTATTCACTAACTTTATAAATGAAGTTTATCAGGATGTACCTTTTGATTATGTTACAAAGAATATTACATAATTCTTTTATTATAATGTCCCATTTTTCTACCTGGCTTTATTTGTTTTTTATTATATAAATATAATATATAATCCTGATTATTGATTATATCTTCAATATTTTTAACTTCTTCTCCAATTAAATTTGTCATTTCCCATTTTCCACTACATTCAACGTTTTTTACAGGTAAACCACATATCGTTCTAATCAAAATATCAAATTGACTATTATCACATCCGTCCATAGTCCAGTGAAATGAGTTATGAGGTCTTGGTGCAATTTCATTGAACAGGATACTGCCGTCTAAAAGTTCAAAGAGTTCAATAGCCAAAACGCCATAAAAGTTTAGATTGTTTGATAATTCTTTTGTTTTTAATTTTAAATCTTTTTCAATGATATTATCTATAGTTGCCGGAGCAATAGTTTTATTTAAAATACCTTGTTTGTGGGAATTTTCTGATATTGGAAAAAAACCATCACTATTGTCAAAGCTTTTAAAATACATTATAGAAATTTCTCTTTTGAATTCTAGTTCTTCTTCTAAAACACACTCAACAGATCCCAGGCTTTCCCATAATTCAAACAAATTTGAATTTTTGCTAATCCTTACTTGTCCTTTACCGTCATAACCTAAGGAGTTAGTTTTTAATACACCTTTATTGCCTAGAGATCTAGAGGCTGTTATTAAATCGTCAGAGTTCTTAATCAAATACCATTTAGGTGTTTTAAAACCAGATTTAACAGCCATTTCCTTTTCTTTTGACCGGATTTGTGCACATCTGAATACAATACTGCTGGGAATTACTTTGGTTTTACTAGCTAATAATTCAAGGGATTTAGAGGGGATGTTTTCAAATTCTGAAGTTGCACATACGACTTTATTTGAAAATTCTACTAGCTTGTCAAAGTCATTCCACTCGCCGTAGGTTATTTTACTAACAACTGACTCAGCAGGATTATCGCCTTTGGGACAATATAAATGAGTTTTGTATCCTGCTCTTTTTGCAGATAAGGCAATCATTTTACCTAATTGCCCACCCCCAAGAATACCAATTATATTTTCATCCACAGGTAATATTGGAAGATCAGCGCTATTAGTCATTTTTTGTAGGATTTTCTGGCACTTTATTAGTTTGATTATAAAGCCATTTTTTTAACATAACGCCAATATTATCATTAGATAAGCTTAAAATTTTAGCAGCATAAATAGCAGCGTTTATAGCGCCGGCCTTCCCTATAGACATAGTAGCTACGGGAACACCAGCCGGCATTTGTACTATAGAAAGAAGACTATCTATTCCGTTTAAAGCTGAGCTTTGAATAGGAACACCTATCACAGGCAAATTTGAATGAGAAGCAATCATGCCGGGTAAATGAGCAGCACCACCAGCACCGGCAATTATAACTTGAATAGAAGTGTTTTCAGCTTGTTTTGCAAAATCATGCATTCTATCAGGAGTTCTATGGGCAGATATAATTTTGGCAATAAATGGAATTTTTAACTGTTTCAATGTCTGTTTTGAGAATTTCATAGTTTCCCAGTCACTTTGACTGCCCATTATCAGAGCAGCAATAGGTTTTCCATTGATTTGTTCCATATTAAGACTCTTAATAGATTAGTATTACTATATAAATTTATTTACAAATTATATCTAGTTTTTAAGTAGATAAATTTTCATCACTATTAGTCTCTATTGATCCACCAGCTTTAATAATAGCATTCTCAAGATCGTCTTGAGTGCACAAACTTAATAAAACAGGATGTTTAGCTGTAATATTTGAAATATTCCAGTGGCTTCTAGTACGAATTTTTTCGATAGTGTCTTTTGTTGTGCCGATTAATTTTGATATCTGATTATTTTTCACCTCAGGATGATTTTTAACAATCCAAGCGATGGCATCAGGTTTATCCCCTCTTCTTGCTAAAGGAATATACTTAGGCCCCTTATTTTTATTCTCTAGTAATGAAGAAGCAGATTTTTTAAGAGATAATGTCGCATCATTACAGCAATTATCGATTTCTTCTTGGGTAAGTTGACCATTAAGTATGGGGTCAAAACCTAAAATACCCTGACCAACATCACCATCTGCAATAGCTTGAATTTCAAGTATATGAAGATTACAAAACTCAGAGATTTGTTCAAAGGTTAATGTTGTATTATCAATTAACCATACTGCTGTCGCTTTTGGCATAAGTAATGAGGACATTTTTTAAACTCCAATTAACCTTATTTAAACATTTTATAAGAATAAGATTATTACATACAATAGCATTATATTAAATTTTGTATCATTACACTTATTAATTTTATGAAACATTTAATTAATTAAGTTGAAACATTTAGTTTGTCAATCTAAGAAGTTTAGATTTTTTTGGGAAGAGGAAGCATGTATTTCGGAAAATTAATTTTAATTTGTTCGTTTAAAAAATCACCCTTTAATGTATTGTCCTCCTCAAAGCTATACAAATTAGACAATGTAATTTTGGCTATTCCATACCAAAGATCATCATCCTTATTATATAATAAGGAAACTATCTCTCCAATTTCTTTACTATTTAAAAATATTTTTTTCTCATTAAGTTCATTTAGCTTTGAATATGATAGTTTTTTACTTTTAAAAGTAACCGGCACATATTTTCTTTTAACTAAACCCTTCCATTTAATTCTTGCATTCACTTCTTGACCTATGAAGCAACCTTTTTCAAAACTAATTCCACCTAACAAATCTAAATTAGTTTCTAAGGGAAGAGAGACATTTGTTTTTATTTCTTTTGAGCCTTCTAAAATACAGTTTTTATATCTTAATAAATCATACCAATTTATATTTTCATTATCATTCACATCGTTAACTTTATTTTTAGATAGATTCTTAACATAAACTCTTCTGAGATCTTCGTTAAAAAATCTTTTATCAATTAGAGTATATGTAGAATTCTTATTCTTAGTTGTTACTAAAACTTCATAACTTGTTTTTTCTATTGAAACTTCTCTTCTTAAATTATACATATTAAGTTTTTTGATTAATTCGTCTTGCTGATCTTTATCATATTCAATATAAATTGATTTATCATTTAAAGAATTATCAACAATGATTGAACTTACTAACATATCAAATAATATTCTACCTTGGGGTGATAGTAATGCACTTGGTAAAAGTTCTTTTGGTTTTAACTTAGTTATATCAGATGTCAGAATGTTGTTTAAGAATTCAATGCTATTTTCACCTGAGACTTTTAAAACTTTTCTGTTCTTTAGATGAATCTTTTTATTTTCCATAATAAGTTAAGATTCAATTTTGTTAATTGCGCTTATAACAGCAAGAATTGGCGCAATAGTTATGCTTGTATCAATTCCACATCCAAAAATAGAATTTTGGCCATTATTAAATTTAAGCTCAACATATGCTGCTGATTCAGCTTTTGAAGTTGCACTTCTAGTGTTCTGACCAAAATCTTCTAATGTAAATTGTAAGTGAAAATTCTCACGTACTCCATTTACAAATGCAGAAATAGGTCCATTACCTTGTGAAGAAAACTGAATAATTTTATCTTTATAACTAACTTTAGCATTAATTATTTCTAAGTTTGTTTCTCTGTTAGCCCCTTCGACTTTAAAATCAATTAGTTCAAATGGTTTTTTTACAATGAAGTTTTCATTAAAAGTTTGCCAAATTATATTACTTGTAATCTCGTTTCCAGTCCTATCTGCAATTTTTTGAACACTGGCTGACAATTCTATTTCTGCACCTTTTGGTAATCTTACTTGATAATCTGTTTCTAACAACCAGGCAGTTCCACCTTTTCCAGACTGACTGTTAACTCGAATTATTGCCTCATATGTTCGACCAATGTCTGCTGGATCAATAGGTAAATATGGGACAGCCCATTTCTCACTTTTAGAGTTTTCTATATTATCCATTCCTTTTCTTATAGCATCTTGATGACTGCCTGAAAATGCTGTATGCACTAGTGATCCTGCATAGGGATGTCTTTCATGAACTGGAAGCCTATTACAAAATTCTGCAGTATCTATTAAATTATTTATTTTGCTAAAATCTAGATTTGGATTTATACCTTGTGTAAATAGGTTAAGCCCTAATGTTACTAAGTCGACGTTACCCGTACGCTCTCCATTTCCAAACAAAGTTCCTTCTACTCTATCTGCACCTGCCATTAATCCTAGTTCGGTTGCAGCTATAGCCGTTCCCCGATCATTATGAGGATGCAGTGATAAAATCACCCTTTTTCTTTCGCTAAAATTGTTTCCCATCCAC
Organism: SAR116 cluster bacterium AG-390-L20; assembly: GCA_003278095.1. Classification (GTDB taxonomy): domain Bacteria; phylum Pseudomonadota; class Alphaproteobacteria; order Puniceispirillales; family Marisalimonadaceae; genus Marisalimonas. Next base: position 210,547 of record QCHB01000003.1, read on the forward strand.
TCTATTTGATCTGCATGAATATTTGGGGTGGACATTTCAACAGTAGCTGGAAGATTAATTATTACCGGCTTATTAACACTAGCTTTCCATATATCTAATACATTTTCACAAACTTCTAGGGCGTATGGTAGTTCTGTTCCTGTAAAACTCTCAGGAGAATATTGTAATCTTATATTAGATGAAATTAATTGATGCAAATTATCGACAATTATTTTAGCTCCATCAGTCGCTATTTTTTTAACACCTTCCATCGTCTCTTTGAAAACAACTTCTCTTTGTAAAGTGCTAGTAGAATTGTAAAGATGGATAATTGCATTTTCACACCCTTTTAGACTTTCTATTGTCTTTATAATTAGTGGTTCTCTTGATTGAGTTAGTACTTGGACGGTTACATCAGCGGGAATGTGTCCTTCAGTTATCAATTCCCTAACAAAATTAAAGTCGGTGTCAGATGCAGAAGGAAAGCCTATTTCAATTTCTTTAAAACCCATATTAACTAACTGCTTAAACATGCGCATTTTTCTAACTGAGTCCATAGGCTCAACTAGCGCCTGATTACCATCTCGTAAATCGACCGAGCACCAAGTTGGTGCCTTTGTTATTATTTTATTAGGCCATTGCCTATTTGAAATTTGTACAGCAGGATATGAATTGTATTTATTGTAGTTATTGTTCATAATTCTAGACCTTTATTATAAGTTCAAAACTTAATTTAATTATTTAATAAAAATTGACCCGAACTCCTTAGAGCACGGGTTTCTTAATAAATTAAGAACTTTTATAGGATTTGAATTATTATTTTTATTCATAGTAAATAGACTCTATCAATTGTATAATTATTTAGTCAAGTTCTAAGAAGTATTTTAACATTTTTAATATTGCCAAAAAGTATATTTAAAACTACTTTGCAGCAAGATGTTTAAAGCTAGAATTTATTTCAAATTATAGGATTTTAATGACGGATATTAATCTAATAAGAAATTTCTCTATTATAGCTCATATTGATCACGGTAAATCAACACTTGCTGATAGGTTAATACAAGCATGTAAAGGTTTGGCAGATAGGGAGATGAAGGAGCAAGTGCTTGACAATATGGAAATTGAAAGAGAAAGAGGAATTACCATAAAGGCTCAGACTGTTAGACTATTATACAAGCATACAGATAATAAAACTTACACATTGAATTTAATGGATACACCTGGGCATGTTGATTTTGCTTACGAAGTTTCTAGATCCTTGTCAGCGTGTGAAGGCTCATTACTTGTAGTAGATTCATCTCAAGGAGTAGAGGCACAGACCCTTGCTAATGTTTATCAGGCGATTGAGGTTAATCACGAAATTGTAACTGTGCTTAATAAAATAGATTTACCTGCTTCTGAACCTGAAAGAATAAGAAAACAAATTGAAGATGTTATAGGTTTGCCAGGTGAAGAAGGGATAGAAGTTTCTGCTAAAACAGGTCTTGGAATAAAAGAAGTTTTATCTTCTTTGGTAGAAAAGTTAGATCCACCTATTGGAAATTCATCTGCTTCTTTGCAAGCTCTTCTCATAGATAGTTGGTATGATCCTTATTTAGGTGTTCTTACATTAGTCAGAGTTGTTAACGGGACATTAAAAAAAGGTCAAAAAATTCGTTTTATGTCAACAAAAGTTTCACACACAATTGAAAAATTAGGTATATTCACTCCCAAAATAATTGATGTCGACATGCTTGGTCCTGGTGAAATTGGTTTTATGACAGCCTCGGTGAAAACTGTGGCTGATTGTAAAGTCGGAGATACTATAACTGAAGACCGCAACCCTGTGAAAACTATGTTGCCTGGCTTTAAACCTTCAGTACCTGTTGTTTTTTGTGGTCTGTTTCCCATGGATAATGCTCAATTTTCGGATTTAAGAGAAGCATTAAGCAAATTGTCTTTAAATGATGCATCTTTCAGTTTTGAGGCTGAAACCTCCGCGGCCTTAGGCTTTGGTTTTAGATGTGGTTTTTTAGGCCTTTTACATATGGAAATAATAAGAGAGAGACTGACAAGAGAGTTTGACTTAGAACTAATCTCCACCGCTCCTTCAGTAGTTTACAAAGTTCAAAAAAACGATAATACGAATGAGTTGCTTCACAATCCAGCAGATTTACCAGATATAAACTATATCAATTACATAGAAGAACCATGGATCAAAGCGACTATAATGGTTCCAGATGAATATGTTGGCTCAGTATTAACACTTTGCACTGAAAGAAGGGGGGAGCAGATAGATTTAACATACGCCGGAACCAGAGCTATGATTGTTTATAAATTGCCTCTGAACGAGGTGGTTTTTGATTTCTATGACAAATTGAAAAGTATGACCTCAGGTTATGCGAGTTTTGATTATCAAATGGATAATTATAAGAAGGGAGATCTTGTCCGTGTGTCAATATTGGTTAATGGGGATCCTGTTGATGCCTTAGCCATGATAAGTCATAGGGATCAAGCAGAAAATAGAGGCCGTGCTATATGTACAAGGTTAAAAGATTTAATACCGCGGCAACTTTTTAAGGTTGCTTTACAAGCTGCCATCGGAGGGAAAGTTATTGCAAGAGAAACCATATCAGCAATGAGAAAAGATGTTACAGCAAAATGTTATGGTGGAGATATTAGCCGTAAAAAGAAACTGTTAGAAAAGCAAAAAGCAGGTAAAAAAAGAATGAGGCAGTTTGGTAGCGTTGAGATACCTCAGAACGCGTTTTTTGAAGCACTAAAAATGGGTGATAATTAAATTAAACTCTTTTTGAATTAGATGTTTGGTTACTTATTTTTTTTCTAGCTGACTTTTTTATTCCAAGTCCTATGAATAGAAAACTAAATAGTGCCAAAAAAGGAGCTGCTGGTAATAATAATATAGATGTTATAAAGGGATGCCAAATAAATCCAGAGCAATTTAATACCTCTAGAGCTGAACAAGGATCAATATATCTACTGACTATAGCTTCAGCCACTTGCAGGCTATTTGGAGAAAAATAAAACCAAAATTGTCCTAATTGAGTGATTTCATTTTTATTATCAATTTGTAAAATTATATCAAAGTAGTTGCTAATAATTGTTAGAATAAAAGAACTTATGCCTAAAAGTATGAAAATTCTTCCAACTATCAACTTTAAAATCCTATAAGTTTAATTGAGGATTAATTTAAGACTTATAATTACAATTTCAATAAAATAATAACTTATATTAACTTGCTCGTTAAAATTTGTTGATGTAGAGTGCTATTTTTTTGGAGGGGTGGCCGAGTGGTTTAAGGCGCACGCCTGGAAAGCGTGTTGGGGTTAACGCCTCTCAAGGGTTCGAATCCCTTCCTCTCCGCCATTATATATTTTTATTACTATTATAATTAACACCCACAACAAAGTGTAATATTAAACATAAATATTTTTGGATTTGCCGCATCCTTTTCCTAATCAACATTGGTCAATGGTCAGGGAGCAGCCCATTGACCGGAATCCATTGAACTTTAACCAGGGTTCATTGATTAGTTGGTGGAGTTGGTTAGGTGTTATTTTGTTTCTATAAATAGTTATTATTGTCATAAATCTAATAAAATTAGATGATTAACAAGTAAT
>QCHB01000004.1 GCA_003278095.1 SAR116 cluster bacterium AG-390-L20
TTATTAATCTCAATTCAAAATTGTTGATAATTGTAATTATTGCCTTTACTTAGATTTATTAAATATCTAAAGAATAGTCAATTATATGTAATTTCAACTTTGAGTAAAAATATGCAAGAATTATCACACCAAATTTTGAAAGATATTCGCAATAAATTTGAACAAATAGATGAGTGTCCAGTTCAGGGAAAAAGAGTTTTTTTTGAAAATGCTGGTGGAGCATTAACTCTTAAATCAGTAGTAAAATGTTCTATGAAATATGCCGCAATTCCTGATAACCAAGGAAGAGATAACGATGGATCACACGAACTTGTAAAGACAATTAATAAAGCTAAAGAAGATATACGAATTTTCATGAATGCTTCTTCTGGTCAATTTTTTGTCGGAGAAAGTGGAACCGAATTATTATTTAGAATAATTATGAATGCGTGTTTAGGAACAAATAATCAAGGCATTGTATTAGGATCCACAGTAGAACATCCTGCTACAAGAAGTGCTTGTTCAAGATGGTCTAAGATTTCTGGTAAAAAACATGTTTTAATTCCGCATAATGATGAAAAAGGTCTAGTTTGCAGTAAACAATATTCAAAGTATATTACTAAGGATACAAAGGTGGCAACAATTTTACACACATCGCCGGTCACCGGCATGGGTATGGATATAAAAGAAATTGCAAAAGAAATTAGATCTGTTTCCCCTGATTGCTTTATCATTGTAGATGGTATTCAACATGCAGCTCATGGTCAAATTGACATAGACAATTACGATATAGACGCTTACGTAATCTCTCCATACAAAATGTTTTCAAGACATGGGTATGGATTGGCTTGGATTTCTGATAAATTAACAAATTTACCTCATGACATGTTAGTTGACGGCCCTAAAGAAACTTGGGAATTAGGTACAAGAGACACTGGCGCTTACGCAACATTATCAGAGGTGGTTTCATATTTTGAATGGTTAGGCGAATGTTTTACTAATAGTAATAATAAAAGAGATAAATTTGTTGCAGCTGGTAAGGCTATTCATAAACATGAAAAAAATTTAACTCAAACAATGATATTTGGTTATGGTAACATAGCTGGTTTGTCACAGATTAATAAAGTCAACATAATTGGTGGATTAGATAATCCTGCTAGAGAAGGACTTGTATCAATGTATGTTGACGATATACCGTCTGCTGAAGTAGTAAAAAGACTTAATAAACATGGGATAAGAACACATCTCAGAAAAGCTGACCATTATTCTGGAAATATATTAAACCCACTAAAACAGGATAGTTGTGTTAGAATATCTTTATGTCATTACAACTCAATTGAAGAGGTTTCTCAGCTTCTAATTGCAATAAAAAAAATTTGTGAATGAATTATCAAGATTTGTGGTTTTAAAATTAGGATAAGTTCAAGATTTAATAAAATATTTTAAAATATATATACCGTAATTAAATCGCTGTTTATTATTTTCGTAACTATTTAAGTCATTTTCTTTTACTATAAATTAAAGTAATAAGCTCATTATTTTAGGAATTTCTCTTAATTTATTATAACAATTTTGAAAATTGTATTTTCTATTTTTATGAAAAAAGTTAGTTGTCTACTATTTGGAATAACTGCTATTTGCTCCCATTCAAGGATTATTATTAGATCTAATTTTTGAATTTAATTACTTTTTTTGCTGGTGACAAATTAATTTCATCCACAACTGTATTCCTATTAAGTGTTAAAATATTAGCGACCGAATTTGAAATATCATCAACACTAATAGCGTTTTCTGGATCATCTCCTGGTAAGAAATTTAAGTTATCAAAGAAGTTTGTTCTAACCATTCCAGCATTTATTATGCATACACGTATATTATTACTCGCTACATCTTTACTTAGTGATTGTGCAAAACCTCTTAATCCAAACTTTGAGCTACAATAAAGACTTCCATTTTTGGCACCAGACAATCCAGCCTCAGATCCTATAAATATTATATCACCTTTTTTTAATTTTTTGAAATGAGGGAGTAAGCCTTTAGTTATAATTAAGTGAGAAGTTAAGTTCATCGAAATGAAATTATTAATTTGATCAACAGAAAAATTTTCAAGAGGACCAAACTCACCATTACCCGCATTGCTAACTAATCCATTAATTTTAGGATGATCTTTTAAAATTAGCTTAATATTTTTTTCTAAATTATGTATGTCACTTATATCAAGCGTGTATGTAATATAATTATCATGTTGTATTATTGCCTTTTTATGATCTCGAGAAATTCCAACTACTTTAGCTCCCAAATCAAGTAGTTTAGCAGTTATTGCTTTGCCTATGCCACTAGAACTTCCTGTAACTAAAACACATTTATCTTTCATAAATTTATACCAATATAATCAAGCATAACATCTAAATATTTGACTATTATCCAAATATTTTAATGTTAGGTTTTTACAAAAAACTGACATTTCTTCTTCAATATTTGTATCATAAGAAATAATACCATCATTACTATATAAAGGACTTGTGAATAAAGGCTCGTTGGGATAAAGGTTAAAAATATCCTTAAACATTTTTTTTGGAAAACGTAATGGCCCGACACTAACGGAGTGAATGGCCTCTAGTGGAATAGAATTATAGACCTTTTCTAACAAATCTTCATATAAAAATTTCCAATCTTTTCCATGAATTAATGGATCAAATCTTAGTCCAATCTTCCAACCTCTTAATGCTAAATCAGAAATAACTTGGATACGTTTTGAAATTGAAGGAACTTTATTGTCTAAGGAAGATGACATTAGGTCAGGAATTAGACTATATGCCATAATTACATTTTCCATTGGTTCTATTGACATAAATGGCTCTCTTTGAATACTTTTTGTTCTAAATTCAATTTCAACTTCTGGGTATTGTTGAAATATTGGTAATATGTGTTTTGCAAAGCCTGTTACGTTTTCAAGGGCAAGAGAATCACAGTCGTAACCAGAAAAAAAAGTTATTTTAGAATTAATATTCTGATCAATAACATTTTTTATACTAGCATCAAAATCTTCAAAATTAACAAAAATAACGTAATTTGCAGAGGAAAACATCCCTTGAAGAAAACAATACCTACAATCATAAATACAATTGTACATGTGTGAAAAGTAAAAATTTTTTGAAGATCCTATTCCAAAACCTTCTGGGGTACGCAGCACAAAACCGTCATTTTTATGAGCAAGAATTAAATTAGGGTTAGCTTTTTGTATTCTGAAGTTTTGATTTCGCTTATTAAAAATTTCAGCATATTTATCTATTTCAATGAAGCGAGACTTTTTGAACTTTTTCAGTATAGATTTAGTTCTCGGATGATCTTTTATTTTTTTTTCAATATAAATTGTTTCTATCAAACGTCGCTCCAATTAACCTTATTGGTTTCAATTTTATTATTTAAAGAATTAACTACAGAACTTGAACTTTTACATTGTTTGATTAAATCCATTATTTCATTATTATCACAAAAAACTTTTAAGCGTCTCAATAAATTCTCTAATTGGGATGATTGAGTTACTGAAAAATGCCAATTAGATGAAATTTTGAAAAAAATATCAGGCTTTGCTTTTATTTGATTTTCGTTTTCAGAGAGATTTTCATAATATAAAACAACTTGAGCAATCTTAGTAAGATTTAACTTTAATAATTCAATTATCCTTAGTTTAGTTAATTGTTTGATGTTATTTTCAGGACCATCAGAAATAATTTTCATAATACAAATAAATTCTTTTGAAGTTAATTTACTGGCAATATCAAAAAACGCACTTCCTTCCATATCTATTAATTCTTTTGAAGAATAATCCGTTATTGGTATATCTGTTGTTAATAGACTCATCTTAGGTAAATTCGATTTAGGCATAGTTGCTGGATATGTAATATAAGAGTTTTGATTAAAAATTTTATCCACTAGATATATATTCCCGTAATCACCTTTGCCAGATCCCGCAATACCTATATTGATCCATGAGGTCCATTTAGAAGCCTTACTAATTGTATAAAGATATGACGTGGCGGCTGCAGAATTATGCCTTCCTACTCCAGATAGGATAAGCCAATGTGTCTCTTCAATATTCTTGTAAATAGGATATAAAGTTTTTTTATTTATAAGTGCCATTTCGTAATAATCTAAAATTACTTTGGCTTCTTCTTTGAGAGCAATAACCCATCTAACTGACATTTTATTCAACAATTCACTTTTATTCATTTTTAAGTTTATCTAATTCAATTGACCAGTCTTGAAGTTTACCATTATATTTTTTAAAAATTTCTTTATTTCCTCTTTTAAGGGCGCCATCTGAAACAATAGTTAATTTTTCAATTAAAGTGTCTAAAACATTTATTTTTTGTGATTTTGAAAAATGTTCATTTTTTAAATTTTTTTCTAATGATTTTATCCTAAATCTGTCCATTCCCCAAAATTTTTTAGATAATTGGTCACTATGCCCCCCATATTTTAAAACTAATGGACTATCTAAAAATCCAACTTCTTCTTTTGCGGTTATTCTTATCCACATATCATAATCTTCGCAAACCTCAAGATTCTCGTCGAAAAGGCCATAATCGTTAAAGATTTGCTTTTTAAGAACTACACTACTTGGAGAAATACAACATAACTGAAGGGAGTTTTTGAATATATTTCCACCTGATTTTTTATGTTTTTTTAATTGATTTAAAAATTTTTTATTTCTATACCAAGTTTCATCTGTATGAATAATTCTGTATTTATCCTGATTAAATACAGAGTATTCGATCTGTTTTTCTAATTTTGTTGGTTTCCAAGCATCATCAGAATCTAAAAAGGCAATCCATTTTGATTTACTTTCTAAGATTCCTTTATTTCTAGCAGCACTTACACCTCTTTTTTTTTCAATGAAATAATTTATTTCTGGAAATAGTGATGATACCATATGATAAGTTTGATCAGTTGAACCGTTATCAACAATAATAATTTCTTTCGGCGTAATTGTTTGTTTTATAACAGAATTAATAGCTCTTTTTAATAAATCACATCTGTTATACGTTGGAATTATAACCGAAATTTCGTCAATGGCTTTATTATAAGACATTAGATTTTATTAATTAACGTTAAGGCTTTTTATCAAAAGATTTTACGTTATCATCAATATAGTGAAATTTTTGTTTATCAGACGTAAAAATAGCTATTTCAGGTTCAAAAATAGCTGGATCATCAAAAGTACCTACTTTCAAAATAATTGAATTTGGTCTCATTGGGTTTCTTGTTCCAATAGCAGTACCGCATTTACTACAAAATAAGCGAGTCATTGAATTTTCTAAATCCTTTCTTTTAAATTCTTTAGGCTTACCAGATAGAAATTTAAATCCATCTAAAGGCATGATCATTAAAACGTTGGGATGTCCTCCAGTGATATATTGACATTCCCTACAATGGCACTGAACTGAAGCTTGGGCGTCTCCATTAGAGACGTACCTAATTTCACCACAGTAACATCCACCTTCAATTTTCATTAGAAACTCCAAAATACTTTGTTTATATTATTATAACTTTGTAACCTCTATAACTTCAATTGATTCTTGGTCATACCTTACATTAGGATTGTTATAATCATGGGGAACTTTAGTAAGTTTTTCAATTGGTAATTTATCTACCCAAAGTAAAAAATTAATTTCGACATTCTCTGCATTATCAAAATTTACTTTATTATTTATTTGAAATTCTTCATTAATTACTATTGTGTCCTCTTTAATTTCTCTGAAAGAGCCTCTTGTTGGATCATTTCCATAAAATGTTACCTCAAATCTAACTTTCCATTCATTTTTTTTAATAATTTTTTCCAATTTTTAATTAATGAATTATTCTTGTACTTTTAGTTTTTGTTTTTTTTCTGTTGACCTTGCAAGAGCTGGAGGGGGAATATCTTCGGTGATTTCTGCTTTAGTACATTCTAGTAAGTTCATAACTTCCTCTGCCTTCTCTTTCCTACTCCATGTATGAACTACATGATCCTCTAAATCTTTATACAAAAACCAGTCTTTCTCGCTTTTTGAAAGCCATACTTTTATTGCATAAACAGACATTACAAGCTCCATAATAAATTATTTTTTTCTATTATATAAATAATACGTCAAAAAAAAAATTAATGTAGTACTATTATGATTTAATTTCTAATGTCGTGTCTTTTAAAATAATTTCTAAAAAACAAAAGAAAGTAAGTATATGAATAATTATGAAAATGTTACTGTCGATAAGCTAGCAAATATATATTTTGATGGAAATGTAATTAGTCGTAATATCACATTTCAAGACGGATCAAAAAAAACACTTGGAGTAATGCTTCCTGGTGATTATGAGTTTAGTACACAATCAAAAGAACTAATGGAAATATTTACAGGAGAACTAGATTTAAAATTACCTGATAATCCAGGATGGAAAATAATTAAAGGAGGCATGAGTTTCAATGTTCCTAAGAATTCTTCATTCAAGGTCAAAGTGTCAAAATTAATTAACTACACTTGTACATACTTTGATGAATAAAATATAAATTTAAAACTTGGTTAATAGTTTTGAAAAGTAAAGTTATTATAATCGGCGGTGGACCAACTGGTCTTATGGCTGCATATTTATTATCTCAAAAAAAATTTGATGTGACACTCTATGACAGAAAACCAACTTTTGGTCGCAAATTTTTGCTTGCTGGTAGGGGTGGTTTAAATATTACTCATTCAGAATGTAGAGAAAAATTTTTAGAAAAATATGGTAATTCTGCAAAAATTTTTGAACCAATTTTAAATAATTTTTCTCAAAATAAGCTTATGAGCTTTTGTGAAATGTTAGGAGAAAAAACATTTATAGGTTCAAGTGGAAGAGTTTTTCCTAAAAGTTTTAAATCTTCTCCCCTCTTAAGATCGTGGTTATCTAAATTAAAAAATCAAGATGTTAAAATGATAACTAATCATGATTGGGTTGGATGGGAAGATAATAAACTAATTTTTAAAACTGGAATAAAAAGAATTACAGTAGATGCTGAGATTACCTTATTAGCATTAGGTGGATTGTCATGGCCTAAATTAGGTTCTGATGGGTCTTGGATGAAAATCTTAGAAAAGTATAATATTGAAGTATCAAAGATACAACCTGCAAATTGCGGTTTTTTTGTAAAATGGTCTAACATTTTTAAAAATCGTTTTGCAGGATTTCCTCTCAAAGCTGTAGAACTAAGCTTTAAAAATAAAAAAATAAAAGGAGAATTTATTATCACTACAGAAGGGATAGAAGGTGGGATTATTTACTCTTTTTCTTCTATATTACGAGATAATATAAATGAAATGGGATCAACAGAAATCACAATAGATTTAAAACCTGATTTTACTATTGAAAAAATAAAGGAACTCCTATTGAAGCCAAGGTTAAAATTAACAATTACAAATTATTTGCGTAAAACTTTAAAATTATCAGAGGTCGCAATCGGTTTACTTATGGAGCTTAAAAATAAAGGAGGAACTAATAATCATGAAATGAGTAATCTAGCTTATGTTATAAAAAATTATAAAATAACTCTAGACAAGCCTTTTTCAATTGAACGGTGTATTTCAACTTCAGGTGGCATAAGTTTTAATTCAATAAATGAAGATTTTATGCTTGTAAATAAACCAAACACCTATGTTGCAGGAGAAATGTTAGATTGGGAAGCTCCAACAGGAGGGTATTTGTTACAAGCTTGTATATCTAATGGGGCATTTGTAGCGAATAATATAATTAATAAAAAGAGACAAAATAAATGAAGATTTATTTTCTCTTTTTCCTTAACTTATTACAAGTTTTACAACCATTGCTTCCTCTTAAATGAAGTCTTGGCTGTTGTTTAAATATACCATGCTCAGGACATATTATTATTACTTTTGATGTAAGACTTTCAAATGTAACTTTTGAGTAATCAAAAAAATCACCATGTACTTTTTTAAATTTTAAAATTAACTTTTCTGTATTTAAATTTTCTTTTTTTGACATAAGCTCTCCAAGAAAAAAATATATAATACAAATAATCGTAATTATTTATGTAATGCCTTTGTTTATTCGGTTAATATTCAAAGTGTATAACTTTATGTGTCTACATTTCTCTCTTGTAACTTTCAAGTTTTTATAAATAACTTTTTGATACTCAGTTTGGTAATGTAATTAAAAGAATTTTTTTAAAAAATTTTTAAAAAAATAAAATATAAAAGTTAAATATTGATTTAAGAAAAATTATAGAGTATCAAATTTATACTAAACATATATTTTGTTATGCAAGTCTATTTACACCAATTAATTACAGAGGTTTTTATGAAAATAATTTTAGTTTTTTTTAGTTTTTTATTTGTCAATTTTAACACATATGCAGATGGTCATTCAGGTAAAATACACCTTGAAGGATTCGGTGCATGGTCCTTAAATGTTATGAATGCTGGCAATGGCAATCTATCTATAACATATGATGGTCTTTACAGCGGTGTTGCTATGAATGGAACTAAATTTGGAAATAACTCATCTGTTCAATGTGTGGGTGGACTTACTACATCAAAAGGTAAATTTAATGACGAAACTGGTATATGTAAATTTCTATTTGCTAATGGGGATACTGCTTTCACAAAATACACAGGTACAGGAGAAGTAGGTAAGAATGGTACATCAACTTATGAGTTTATTGGAGGAACTGGTAAGTATAAATCTATATCTGGTTCAGGAACTGTAACACGAATTCAAATTCAAGCGGCAAAAAAAGGTTTTACACAAAGTAAGAATATATTTAAGGGAAATTATAAACTGAATTAGAATTAAGTAATTTAGATTTAGTTTTCTAATTAACTGGAGAAAAATATGAAATTTATAGTTTTAGCAAAATATACAAAACAAGGTACTGACGGTTGGTTGGATAATCCTGACGAAGATCGTCGCGCTATGGTTAGTAGTATATCAGAAAAAATTGGAGGAAAATTACTTGATATATCTTATACGCGCGGAATTTATGACGTAGTTGTGAATGTTGAAGCACCAAGTTCAGATACAATGACAGCATTGAAATTGTCAATGATTAAAACTGGAGCATTTGATGAATTAACTATCTTGGAAGATATAGATCTCAATGCAATTGCAAGAAAAGGTGCTGAAATGATTGGATTATACAAGGCACCTGGAAAGTAATAAAAACTTATATTTATTTTTCGTAATAAAAAGAGAGTCTTTTGGGCTCTCTTTTATTATCAGGGAGGAAGAAAATTACTTTGTTTAAATGTGCAAATTTTATATCTTTTATCTCATTTATTTAAATTATATATTTATGAATTGATACAAATAAGCTATATAAAAATAATGTATAATCAAAAATACAAATTAGAAAAATTAAAAAAAGCACAAAAAGCAAAGTCTAGTAGAGATGAGTTATTTAATTCCTATTTAGATAAGACAACTAAAGTTGAAGATAAAATTGCTGTGGTTAAATTTAAACAAAAAGACAATAATTCTGTATTTCTTTCAAGCCTTAATACTTTGATGAAACAATAGAAAGTATAGTTCGATCTAGTAAATTCCATTGAAATAAAAACTTTATTAAGATTATTGGTAGCGGAGGAGGGACTTGAACCCCCGACACCCGGATTATGATTCCGGTGCTCTAACCAGCTGAGCTACTCCGCCTTACGGTAAGATAGTTACTAAATATAAATTATTTTGCAGTCAAGTTATTACGAAGAAAAAAACTTATAACGTAATAATTGTATTTCTAATTTTGTCTTTTATATTTATTTTTAATTTAGGGTAATGAACAGTTGACGAATTATTTTTTTGTTTGGTTATTGAAAATGTAAGTTTTTCAATAGCTCCTAAAGACTTTATAAAATTCTTATAGGTTGACTGGCTTTCTGATAATAGAACCTGTATTTTTTCTAAATTTAAGTGGTTATCTTGCATTTTATTAATAGGCTTTTCACTTTCCCAGTTAATTAGACTTGGAATAATGCCATTTAGATGAGATTGATCTGCTAACATGCTAGCGTTAGTGCCTGGCATAGCAAATTTCCATTTATACTCTCCTCGTGATGCTTTAAAAAAAGGTTCATAATATTTTAGGATTTTTATATCTACATTTTCAATAACATAACCAATTACTTGAGGTGATTTTCTCAATTGGGATTGTAATTTCAGACTATCTAAATTAAACCATCTTTTGGAATTTAAATGTCCACAGTTAGGATCTATTGAAATAACTTCTAAGTAAACACTCTTACTTATCTTAACTACCCTATTATGTGTACCCATATCTCTATGGTAACCAATATTACTTAGTTTAACATTTAACTTATTTTCTACGTAAGAAGTTCCCTCATCCAAATTATTAGCCGCTATAACAACATGATCTAATTTATGCATTAATAAAATTATTCAAGTCTAGCATATTTGGGGCATCTGTTATCCATCCACCACCTAAAACGTGGGAATGATCTTTAATATTATAAAATACGGCCGCCTGCCCTTTTGAAACTCCAAATTGGGGTTCATCAAAATCTAATTCAGAAGTACCAGTTTTAAAATCAACTTTAATTTTTCCTAAAACTGGATTTGAAGTATTTCTTAATTTTACTAAAATTTTAAATTCATTATTATGAGGTTTATCTATTATCCAATTACATTCTGTAATTTTAATTTTTTTACAAGCCAAATAATCTTTAGAGCCTACTATCACCTGTTTTTTTTTTGCATCCAGGGCAATAACATATAAGAGTGAATTATTGTCAGCCACTCCTTTTCTGCCACCAATTCCTATTCCCTTTCTTTGTCCTATAGTAAAATCAATGATACCATTATGTTGACCCAATTTTTTTCCCTCAATATCAACAATATCTCCAATATCAATACTTCCTGGTCTTAATTTACGAACAACATCTGCATACTTCCCATCTGGAACAAAGCATATATCTTGACTATCTGGTTTTTCTGCAACATCGAGATTATATTTTCTTGCTACAGACCTAGTTTCCTTTTTTGTTAATGAACCTAACGGAAATCTTAAAAATTCAAGTTGACTTTTTGTTGTTGCAAACAAAAAATATGACTGGTCTTTTGAAGTATCTATTCCCTTATACAAGCTTGGCATACCAGTATTTTTTCTTCTTCTAATATAATGTCCAGTTGCCATAGCACTTGCACCTAATTTTTTGGCCCTGTCAAACATATCTATAAACTTAACTGTTTGATTACATCTTACACAAGGAATAGGTGTTTCTCCTCGAAGGTATGAATCAGCAAAGTTTTCCATTACTTGATCTTGAAAAAGATTTTCATAGTTTAATACATAATGTGGAATTTGAAGTTTGCTTGAGACCAATCTTGCATCATTTATATCTGATCCTGCACAACATGCTCCCTTTTTTTGAAGTGCTTGACCATGATCATACAACTGCATAGTTAAGCCTACTACATCAAAACCCGCTTCAACAAGTAAAGCAGCTGTGACAGATGAATCAACACCTCCAGACATAGCTACAACTATTCTGTGTTCGGAAGGATTACCCTTTAAATCCATATCTTCAATTACTTGATTAATGTTAATCATCAACCTTACTCTTCTGGTATCAAAAGCCTAAGACCATCAAGCTTGTCACTAACTTCTATCTGACATCCCAATCTGGATGTAGGTTGAAGCCCAACTGCTAAATCTAACATATCTTCTTCATCAGGATTAGGACCACCTACAATTGAAAACCAATCTTTATCAATAATCACATGACATGTACAACAAGAGATTGAGCCACCACATGTACCCTCAATTTCTAAATCATTATCTCTAGCAACTTCCATTACAGACAATCCATTTTCTGCTTCAATAGATTTTTCAGTTCCTTCTGAATCAACAAATATAAGTTTAGGCACTTTTTACTCCAAAATTTATTAGTACTCATTTTAAATCAAGCCAACATTCGGCCAAGTTATCTAATTCTTCAGTAGTTATCAAGCCCTCTGATTCTAAAATTGTATCGTTTGGTGGAAATGACAACCTAATTGAATTTGACGCAAGATCTTCATAACCCATTGCATTTACTACATGACTTTTACTTATTTTACCAGAACTACAAGCTGAACCTGAGCTTACTGAAAATGATGCAAGATCTAATTTCATTAATGCTAAATCACCAGGTATATTTGGTAAAGCCATAAGTAAGGTATTGCTTACCCTATTACTATTCTGCCCAAAAAAAATTGTTTCTGGTCTTATTTTTTTAATTTTATTACTTAGATAATCTCTGAGGTATTTCACTTGATTATCATTTTTTTTAGGCATTTCTGACATAATAAGAGCAGCTTCGCCAAAACCAAATATTCCAAATATATTTTCAGTCCCTGCTCTTATACCCTTTTCTTGTCCCCCTCCTAATATTTGAGGAGTCAAATTAAATTGATTGTTATTTATCAGCGCTCCTATACCACTTGGAGCTCCTATTTTGTGCCCTGAGAGAGTTAAAAAATCTATTTCTAATTCATTTAAATTTATTTCAATTTTACCTAGGGCTTGTGCGGCATCACAATGAACCAAACATCCATATTTTTTTGCAATACTTATAACCTCTTTGATAGGCTGTATTACACCAGTTTCATTATTAACCCACATGACTGAAACCAAAATTTCTTTTCTATTTTTGTTGATGCTTTTAAGTAATGTTTCCATAGCATTTAAGTCAACTACTCCATTTTTATTTACAGGAATAATTAAGTTACTTTTTGAAGAAGACAAGACTGCCAAATGTTCTATAGAACTTACAACAATAGTATTAAAGTTACTGAAAACTAAATTTATAGCCTCAGTTGCAGAACTTGTAAAAATTATGTTATCACTCTTTGTCTTTACTAATCTAGCTATATTTAGTTTAGCTTTTTCTACTAAATTTTTACCTTTTCTTCCATAATAATGAATTGAGGACGCGTTTAACGGCCCAAAATTCATACAGTTAATTAAAGAATTTTTTACTTTCTCTAAAACTGGTACAGTTGCATTGTAGTCTAGGTAAATTTGTCTATTCATTTCACTTATTTTGTTTTTAAAAAAATATTGTAATTATTTTTTTGAATATTTATTCTTATCATCACTTTCAAATTTTTTAATTTTTTTCTCTAAATTTTCAACTTTTTTTAATAATGATACCAATGCCTTTTCTCTTGGATCTGCATCACTGTTTGAAACAGCATAAGGTTTAAAGGTTTCTTTTTTTGCTGATCTTGCAAATTCTCTAGCGGGAACCCCTGCAACTGTTACGTTTGAAGGAACATCTCTTGAAACAACTGAGTTTGCTCCAATTCTTGCGTCATCACCAATATTAATCGCCCCTAAAATTTGGGCTCCTGAACCAATTATAACGTTGTTTCCGACTGTAGGATGTCTTTTTTGATTTCTTTGTAAATCACTTCCTACTGACGGCATTATACCACCAAGAGTTACTCCTTGATAAATTGTAACATTTTCTCCTATTTCAGTAGTTTCACCTATGACTATACCTAGACCATGATCCATAAAAAAATTTGATCCTATTTTGGCTGCAGGATGAATTTCAATACCTGTAAATATTCTGGCAAAATGCATTATTAGTCTTGCTAAAAATTTTAAATTATATCTCCACAGAATATTTCCAATTTTGTAAAAAAACATTACGTGAAATGATGGATATAAAAAAATTACTCCAAGCCTACTTCCAGCGGCAGGGTCTCTTTCGATAATAGAGTCTATTTCTTTAAAAAAATTTTTAATATTCATTAAGATACCCAATGAGTTTTGAGTTATTATATACTATACTTTGTTAAATATTATTAAAAAATATTAATTATAAGATATATTTTTATTTAATTCATTAATATTGACAGATTAACGATAAATTATTATTCGATAATTATGTGACTCAACAGTTGTGATCTTTTAATTTAATAGCCATATAAAATGTGCTATTAATATACTTAAATTCACCGGAGAAATTAAATGCCTGAAGTAATTCTAAATGGTCCACACGGAAGAATTGAATGTAGATACCATTCTGGAGTTTCAACAGATTCTCCTATAGCTCTTATTCTACACCCTGAGCCTAATCAAGGCGGCAGTATGAATAATAAGGTTTCGTACGGAATGTATCATGAATTTAGAAATAGAGGTTTTTCAGTTTTACGTTTTAATTTTAGAGGTGTTGGAAGAAGTGAAGGCATATACGAGGGTGGTGAGGGTGAATTAGCTGATGCTGCCGCAGTTTTAGACTGGGTACAATCTCAAAATATACATTCAAGATATACGTTTATTGCTGGATTTTCTTTTGGTTCTTGGGTAGGAATGCAGTTAATGATGAGAAGACCTGAGATTTTTGGTTTTATCTCAGTCTCACCACCAGCAGACAAATTTGATTTTTCTTTTCTTGCACCTTGCCCAGCATCTGGCTTAATAATTCACGGAGAAAATAATAATAGAGTACCAAGCGAAGTAATTCAAAAAATTGTTGATAAAATTTCTATCCAAAAGGGTATCAAAATAGATGTTGAATTCATAAAAGAAGCTAATCATATGTTTTCTAATCATGATGAAGAATTAATGGAAGCTATAAGAAAATATTTAAACAATGCTCTAGATTCTTCAGAATATAGAGAGATATAAAATAAAAAAGGTAATTACTAATGAATAAATCTATAAATTCAGATTTTCTGAATGTTATGAATGAAAGAGGTTTTATTCATCAAATTACTGATAAAAATAATCTAGACCAAGAATTATCTACAAATATAATGACTGGTTACATAGGTTTCGATTGCACAGCACCCTCTCTTCACGTGGGATCATTAATTCAAATAATGATGCTTCGATGGTTTCAAAAAACAGGGCATAAACCAATCGTTCTTATGGGTGGAGGTACGACTAAAATTGGTGATCCATCTGGTAAAGATAGTGCTCGACCTGTTCTTTCCTCAGAAAACATAGAAATAAATCAAAATAATATTAGAACTATTTTTGAAAAATTTTTAAAATTTGGATTTAGTAAAAACGATGCAATTATGGTTAATAATTCTGAATGGTTAGAAAGGCTTAATTATGTATCATTTTTAAGAGATTTTGGATCCTCTTTTTCTGTTAATAAACTTATAAATTTAGAAAGCGTTAAACAAAGATTAGATAGAGAACAAAATTTATCATTTCTAGAATTTAATTACTCTTTGCTCCAGGCATATGATTTTTTACATTTGTATAAAAACTATGGTTGTAAAATACAAATGGGTGGGTCTGATCAATGGGGAAATATAGTTACTGGCTTAGACTTGATTAGAAAGAAAACTTCAAAACAAACGTTTGGTTTTACATCTCCATTATTGACCACAAGTAGTGGTGCAAAAATGGGCAAAACAGCTAATGGGGCAGTCTGGCTAAATGTAGAGCAATTGTCTGATTGGGATTTTTGGCAATATTGGAGAAATACTGAAGATTTGGATGTTATAAAGTTTTTAAAACTGTTTACAGAGATACCAATTACAGAGATTAATAAATTAGAGCAATTAAAAGGTGTAGAATTAAATGATGCCAAAATAATCTTAGCAAATGAAGTTACAAAATTGTGTAGAAGTGCAGAAGCTGCTGAAAAAATCTCAACTTCTGCTTCTAATTTATTTAATAAAATCATAGATGATGAAGGATTACCCACTGTAAATATACCAAAACCTGAAATATCCTTTATCAATGCTTTAAAAGATTTAAATTTTCTTAAAACAAATGGAGAAGCAAGAAGGTTGATAAGAGGAAACGGTGCTAAAATTAACGATATTGTGGTAAGTGATGAAAATTATATTTTAAAAATAGATGATTTTAGAAATGGTAAGGTAAAAATTTCATCAGGAAAAAAAAGACATGGACTATTAATTTGTTCCTAGTTTAAATTAATTAATTTGACTTATCATTAATAAAAAAATTATTGTCATTTAACCAATCATCTGCAAACAAATCTCTTAAAATACCTGGTGCAAATGATAAAGTATTTAATTCAACTTTGGGACTTTCAATTGGTCCAACCATTTTAAATTGTCCTGCAAATAGTCCTTCTTTTTTTAATCCTGTTATTAATTTACCAACAGCAGGTACAACACTTATAATTTGTGATATTAATTTAATTGGCGCGACTGATCCTCTCATATCTAAAACTTTTCTTTTTAAATTTATTTTTCCTTTAGCAGCAATTCCTAATGATTCACTAGAAAGATATACCTTATCAAACGTAAAGTTATGTTTCTTGACATTTATATTTGCTCTACCTTTATCAAAATAAACTCCTTCCCCGGAAATGACAGACTGAATACCAGAAAAGCTTAAAACAGATAAGGAGTTAATTATTCCTGGAGTGTTAATTAGACTAAAATTTTTCGATTTAATGACACCTTTATAATGATCGTATGTATCATTTAAAAAATTTATATTTATTTTCATTTTACCACTTTTTATATTTTTTGTGAAACCAAGAGCATTAAGAAGTTTACCTCCATCAGAAGTGTCAAAAATAATACTAGGTAATTTATCTTTGTTTTTTTCCATAATAATTTTAGTTTCTGCACCACCAACTAAACCAAAGCCATTAAGCTTCGATATTTTATCGTCTATGTAAATTTCAAATTTTCCACTATCTAATAAAGATGATTTGCCAAGCCATATTTGTCCAAATGCATTTGCTTCAAAGATAGATTTATTTATTTTTCCCCTTAAGCTACCTGCCAAAGAAATTTTAGGGTCTAAGATAATCTTATCAGCTGTGATTTCAAAACTTATGTTAATATTATTGTCGGATTGTTTTTTAAGATTGTCTTTTAAATAAGAAAAATCTATTTTTTTTCCTGAAAAATTTAAGTCAAATATTTTATTTTTTCTAGCAATAGATACTTGTTTTAAATCTAATTTTGGAGTCTTAATATTTCTTAATAAAATTTGGGTTGGAGCTATACCATCTAATTTGACAATACCAATTTTATGATTATTTTTTTCTATTTTTAAATTTATATCCCTTATAAAAGCAAGTTTACCCTTTTGAAAAATAATTTCAGTTTTAATTGAGGATTTTATATTTTTTTTCTTTATGAGGTTTAAATAATTTATTTTTAAATCTGAATCAGTTAAGTCTGAATTTAACTTTAAATTTAGATCTAGATTGCTAATGTCTCCAGTTAATCTAATATTAAACTCAGTATCACCAATGATATCTACATTAAAATTTTTCTTTAGGTAATCAGAAAATTCCTTATTATTTTTTACGTTCAGGAGACCGTTTTTAATAAATTGATTTTTAATTACTGTATCTTTTAAAGCATATTGAAGTTTATTATATCTAAATAACATTGCTTTTTTAATTATATAATTACTTCCATTAATTTCAACGTCCTCAAATGAATACTGTAAATCATCTTTTTCAAATTTAGCTTTATTAATAATAAAATTATTTTTATGAATTTTCAGTTTTATTTTGGCGTTATCGAATTTATAATCTAGATTATTTCCCCTTAATAATATAAAGCCTTTTGAAGCATTTAAATCAATATTTGCCCAAGTTTGGTCAATTATTATTTTGTTATTATTTTTATTCACTTCAAATTTAAAGTCGCCAGATATAGTACAAAATACTTTTTTAAAGATTTTATCATTGTGTTCAAACCTAATATTACTGAATTTTGAACGCCCACTTATTCTGAAAATATTAATTTTTTTAAAAAATGAAAAATTTAAATCTAAATTTATGTTATTTAAATTACCACCTTTGAAATTATCATTATATTGTTTTAAAATATTTAAATTAACGAATGAATTATAAAATTTTTTATTATAACTTAGATGATTTTTTAATATTTTTGTTGACAATCTTTTTATTACAAGATTAGAAAAACCAGTTTTAGAATTAAAATTTATCTCAGAATACGCTATTATTACATCGCCTATTGATAAATTATTAATCTTCAATAAACCATCTTTTTTGTTCCATAATAATTTACCGCTTAATTCTGAATTTAAAATAATATCATCATTATTTCTTATAATTAAGTTTGATTTATTTGATAAAAAATTAAAACTTTCTACATTAAAATTTTTATCCGTAACAATCTTAAATCTACCCTTTAAGAAACCAGAAATAGTCTCTTTCTCAAATTTTAAACTTTCTTGTAACAAATTACTTAAAAATAATTTAGAGTCGATATTTTCTATGTTAAAGTTAAAGTTGTTAAAACTTTCTAAAAAGTTAGCTTTTACTGAAAAGTTTAATCTTTTATTTTTACTACAATTCATGTTGAGTGAACGGGCATTGTTTAAATATTTTGAAATAAAAACGTTTTTACAATTAATTTTTAAAGTACTTTGTTTAAGTGCTTCTCTACGATCTGAAATTAAAAGGTTAATATTTCCGATTACAATTTTATTTTGCAATATTTTTTTTAATGAGTGCTGTTCATCAAAACCTATTTGATTTATTGATAAAAAAGTTTTAAATAATGGTCCTGGTATAAATTTATATTTCTCTAATTTTCCATACAAAGATAAATCTTTAAAATTTAGGTAACTAAATTCAAGATTATCTCTATTAAAAAAAATATTTCTAAAAAAGAAATCGTATGAAAATCCTAATTCAATTAGCTTAATATTTGATTTTTCTTTTTGATTAATTGTATGAACTTTTGTGTCATTCAATTCGATTTTTACAATATTAGGCCAGTTAGGTTTTAATATCTTTATAGAACTAATTTCAATTATTATATTTTCGTCATTAATTTTTCTTGAAATAAAACTTTTTACTTTTTTGTTAAGAACACCTTTTAAATTAAATGATTTAATTATAAAGTTTTGTGTTTGTTCTGAATAAACAAACATTGTTGTGACTACCCCGAATATAAAAAAAGGTAACATCAAAAGAAGAACTATAACTTTTTTCATCATCTTTCCTATTTTGTATAAAATTAGATAAATCTTAGTTGATATATTCTTTTGATATAATATAACTTAATAAAACTTTTAATACTAATTATATGAGATCTTATTAATGATAAAAATAAATGATGAAATACCTAAGTTTGAAATTTTAACTGATACAGGCGATTTTAAAATTTCAAATTATAAAGGAAAAAAAATTGTTGTTTTCTTTTTTCCTAGAGCTGACACTTCTGGATGTACAGCTGAGTCGATTGCTTTTACAAATCTACAACATGAGTTTGATAAATTAGATTGTATTGTTATTGGTATTTCAAAAGATAATCAAAAAAAGCAAGGTAAATTTAGAGAAAAATATAATCTTACTTGTGAACTTGGTGCTGACTTTGAAAATGACGTATGCGAACAATTTGGTGTTTGGGTAGAAAAATCTATGTATGGAAAAAAATATATGGGTATTCAAAGATCTACGTTTTTATCAAACGAACAGGGTATAATAACAAATATTTGGGAAAAAGTGAAAGTTCCTGGTCATGCAGAAGAGGTTTTAGAAACTGTAAAAAATCTTAATAATTGATTTATCTTTTCATTCCAACTTTTAGTGCTAAAGCAGATTCAATAAAAATATCTATGTCGCCATCTAGTACAGATTGAGTGTTTCCTACTTCTATATTTGTACGTAGATCTTTGACCATTTGATAAGGATGGAGAACGTAGGATCTTATTTGACTTCCCCAACCTATTTCTCCTTTATCACTTGTACTTTTGTTATTAATTTCCTCTCTTCGTTTCAATTCAATTTCATATAATTTTGCCCTTAACATGGACATTGCTTGAGCTTTATTTCTGTGCTGAGATCTATCATTCTGACATTGTACTACTGTGTTTGTTGGTAAATGTGTAATTCTTATTGCAGAGTCCGTTTTATTAACATGTTGTCCACCTGCACCAGAAGCCCTATATGTATCAATTCTTAAATCTTTGTCTTCAATTTCAATATCTATTTCATCATTAATTTGGGGATAAACCCATATTGAAGCAAAACTAGTATGTCTTCTTGATGAAGAATCAAAAGGAGATATCCTTACTAATCTATGAACACCTGACTCTGTTTTTCCCCAACCATAGGCGTTAAATCCTTCTATTAATAAAGTACAAGATTTAATACCTGCCTCATCTCCTGAGCTTTCTTCAATAGTTGAAATTTCATATCCTTTTTTATCTGACCATCTTGAATACATTCTTTGTAACATTAAAGCCCAATCTTGAGCTTCTGTGCCACCTGCCCCAGCATGTATTTCGATAAAACAATTATTTGTATCAGCTTCACCAGATAACAAACTCTCCAACTGAAGTTTATCACATTTTTTTACTAAACTATCTATTTGAGAAATTGTTTCGTCAATTAGTTCTTTATCATTTTCTTCCTCCGCCAGATCTATAAGTTCATATAAATTACTTTTCTCAATTTCGATAAATTTTATAAGATCTAAATTTTTTTCAATTTGCTTTTTTTCTCTCATAATTGCTTGAGCGTTAGATGTGTTTCTCCAAAAATTTTCAGTTTCAATTAATTCATCCAATTCTTTAGTTCGATTTAAAGACTGTTCCCAATTAAAATGTTTTTTTAAAATATTTAAACCATTGTCAATATCTTTAAATTTTACTTGAATTTCGGTTTGCATAACTTGTTCCCTACAAAATTAATATAGAGGCGAAAGATTTTTTATAATTGTATTTGAGTTTTTTAAGTCTATAAAATTTTTATCAAAGCTTAAATTTGGTAATTGCCCTGGTTTAAAGGCTTCCAAAATAGATTTTTTATCTTTAGCACTTACTTGAAGACCACTATTGGGATTTACAGATATAAGTTTTATTCCTGGTGGTCTCCTAAATGGAATATCTGGAATATTCAAAAGTGCTTCTTTCATAAAATCTTTAAATATAGGGGCAGCAACTGAACTGCCTGTTTCTTTGAAACCTAGTGGCCTTGGATCATCAAACCCTACAAACACCCCAACAACTAGGTCACTTGAAAAACCTATAAACCATGCATCAGTATTTGAATTCGTTGTTCCAGTTTTGCCAGCCAGGTTTTTCCCCAGTGAGTTTATAACAATGCCTGTGCCTCTATCTATTGCTCCTTTTAACATTGATACCATTTGATAAGCAGAGGATGATGAGATAATTTTCTTCCTTGTATCTTTGATTGCTACTAAAGGAATATTTTTAGAATTGGTGCGTTGACCTTTACAATTTTCACAATTTCTCTTGTCATGTTTAAAAATAGTAACACCTCTTCTATCTTGAATACGATCAATTAAAGTCGGAGTAATTTTTTTCCCTCCATTAATTATCATCCCATAAGCATTAGTTAAACTTAGTAAATCAGTTTCACCCGCTCCTAATGACATTGATAAAAATGGAGGCAAATCTTTACTTATTCCAAATTTATGTGCGTAATCTTGAATGATATTTTTAATAGATAAAGAGTTTAGTAAATTCTTTATTAATTCCTTATTTATAAAGATTTTATTATATATTTGATCAATATTTAAATTTTGATTTATATATCTAAACAATTGTTTTTTATTAAGGTTATGCTTTATAGAAAAATCTTCTATAATCTTTTTATTAACTTTTTCTGTGTTTTTCTTTTTTTCAGTGATATAATCAACCATAAAATTAACAAATCGAATATCTTTTTTTAATTTTTCTCCAATTAATTTATTTGTATAGCCCTTTTCAATATAATTTTTAATTAACTCTTCTTCTTTAATAAGTTTAATAGCAAGTCTAGCAGTCATGAGATTTCTAGATTTTTCAATACCAAGTCTCATTGGGCTAGGACCATAGAATTTTTTTGTGTAATTAGCAGGTTTCCATTTTTTACAACCTGAACATTGATCATAAGCTAACGCTGCATCTAAAATCAAATCTGTAGGTTTGTAAAATCTCTCTAAACCTGCCAAATATACAAATGGTTTGAATGCAGAACCTGGTTGACGTTTTGCTTGGGTAGATCTATTAAACTCACTTTTTTCAAAGTTATATCCTCCACTCATTGCTAATACTCTTCCAGTGTGAGGATCTAGAGCGACAATTGCTCCATTCACAATAGGAATCTGAGAAAGAGAGTAAAAGGAGTTTCCCTTATAATTATTTTTTTTAGCTATAATTACATCCCCAACTTTAATAAATTTCTTAAAGTTTTTGAACTTAGCTCCTAAATAAATATTTAATTTATTTTTGTTATCTTTTTTAATCGTCTGTGGTCTAGCCCAATTTGCATTTAAGAATTTTATTTTAGCTGACATTCCTTTAAGTAGTAAAATTTTTATAAAATCTTCATTTACCTGAGTAACAATAGCTGCATACCTGTTTTTTGGAAGGGTTAGTTGAATATTTTGTAAATATTTTGTTATTGCATCATCTTTAAAGTCTAATAAATCAATATTATCTATAGGTCCTCTCCAACCTTGTCTTTTATCCAAATTCTCTAATCCATTTATGAGTGAATTATCAGCATAAAGTTGCATTAAAGGGTCTAAAGTAGTTCTAACTGAATACCCATTTGTATACAATCGCGATCCTATTTTTTTATCTTCTGACAAAATCTTTCTTACTTCTTCAGTAAAATAAGGTGCATAACCTTTGTCAATACCACTTGATTTACGGATATTTATTAGTTTATTACTCTCTACTTCTTTTGTTTGCTTATCAATATAACCATTCTTATTCATTTGATTTAAAACCCAATTTCTTCTATAAAGTGCCTGTTTTGTTTTATGAATTGGATTATAATTATTTGGAGCTTTTGGCAAAGCAGCTAAAAAAGCTGATTCAGCCAAATCAAGATTATCTAAACTCTTATCAAAATAATTTAAAGCTGCAGCCGCAACCCCATAAGATTTAAACCCTAAATAAATTTCATTTAAATATAGTTCTAGAATTTGATTTTTGGAAAATGCCCTTTCAATCCGAATTGCCAATATGGCTTCCTTTATTTTTCTTTCAAAAGACACCTCGGAAGATAATAAAAAGTTTTTAGCAACCTGCTGAGTAATTGTTGACGCTCCAATTAGTCTTTTTCCCGAACCTATATTTTTTAGATTGGTTAATAAAGCTCTTAATGTAGCTTTTATATCCAAGCCAAAATGATTATAAAATTCTTTGTCCTCAGCTGATAAAAATGCATTAATTACACTTTTTGGAATTACGTTAATTGGAACAAAAACTCTTTTCTCGATAGCATATTCTGCAAGAAGTGCTCCATTGCCTGCATGAATTCTAGTAACTACATCTGGATTATATTTTGATAATTCTTTATAATCTGGAAGTTGTTTTCCAAAATACCATAAGCCATAAAAGAAAACTATTATTCCTGATAATAACAATAAAAATAAACTAGTTAAAAGATAAGCAAAGAATTTCATAATTGTTTATATAAATTAAATTAGACATTTTTAGGACAAGTTTATTCTTTATGAGTATCAAAATAGTTTTTTACGGCTACTGCTAAACCATTACTTAGTTCTTTTAAATATTTATTACTTAACATTTTTTTTTCTTCATGTTTGTTTGATAAAAACCCAACTTCTATGAGCACAGAAGGAATATCGTAAGATTTTAAAACTGAAAATCCTGCAAATCTATGCCCTCTATTTACAGCTAATTTTGTTTTTTCAAGATTTGAAAGAATTTTTTTTGCTAAATATGAACTATCATTCATTGCTTTTCTTTGAAACATTTTAATCAAAGTGTCAAATATAATAGGGTCTCTAATTTCATTCTTATTAGCTAAAAAACTATCAACTGCATTTTCTCTTTTAGCTAACATTTTAGCTTCTTTATCTGATGCTTTATCAGAAAGGCTGAATACGGAAATTCCTTCAGCTTTTTTATTTTTGCTAGAATCTGCATGTATAGAAATAAAAATATCTGCATTATTTATTTTTGCTAAGTTTGTTCTATCTTTTAAAGATAAATATATATCTTTATCTCGAGATAATATAGTTTCTATATTTTTATACTTTTTCAGAGCCTCTTTTAGCATAATAGAAGTTTTTAACGTTATATTTTTCTCTAACGTGCCTAAATGACCTACAGCTCCGGGGTCTCTGCCCCCATGGCCTGGATCGATAAATACAAAATATTTACTTTTTGAAATAATTTTTTTAAGACTTTTTGGTTTTATCTTTGGGAATTCAATTGATTTAGATTTGAAAGTTTTTTTACTTTTCAAATTATTAATTTGTTTTTCAAGATGTAAAATATTTCCGTTATTTTTTTTTAAAACATGCTTGGCAATAGCAAAGTTAGTAACACTTGACTTTGAAAACTGGATTTTTAATTTATAAAAGTCTCGAGTATTTACGTTATCATATATTATATCGGAAATAATTGCGGGTTGCTTCAATTCTAAAACTAGTCTAGAACCTGATACAATTTCATTGTTAAACTTTACATTCTTTATTAAATTATTTTTTATATTTTTTTTATTATTAAAAATAATTTTTTTTTCATAATTTAATATTATCCTATACGGATCATCTAAGAAATTGACTTTAAAATTATCATTTTTTTTAATGTTAAAACATATGATTTTATTTTCTTGAATTTCACAACTTGTATAAATTTTATTAAATTTACTTTTTTGATCCGCAAATCCAATCGAATTAATTACATTTAATGAGATAAGAAAAATAAAAAATGAAAGAGAACTATTAATGTTATTTTTGAATTTTATCACAATACTACTTGATGGTTAAAATAATTTTGTTGATAATTTAATACTACAAAAAATAAAGTTTGTCTTGATTAGGTTAAAGTTATATAAGTCTGTATGGAATTTATTTGATTTAGTGTTTATGAAGTTTATAGAAGGTTATAGAAGGTTATAGAATTATTGTTAAATTTACTGAGACACACAACATGTGTTTAAATAGAATGAGTTTAAATCAAGTCTAACTTTATCATTTATAAGAAAGTTGTTATTATATTATTTATTTAAAAGGTTTCTTTATTTTTAAAATATCACAGATATAATTCTTACATTTAAATATTTATTATTCATGCTTAAATGTATTTACTTTTAACTTCATAAATACTCATTCATGTAGATAATGTGCTATTCAACTATATTTGATCGCACATAGATTTGGAGAGGAATTATGAGTAAACGTTTACTAATCGATGCGAGACAAATAGAAGAAACTAGAGTTATTACAACTACAAATGATATAATAGATGATTTTGAATATGAAGTTCACTCAAGACGACAACTGAAAGGAAATATTTATCTTGCAAGAGTAACTAGAGTTGAACCCAGTCTTCAAGCAGCTTTCATAGAGTATGGAGGAAACAGACAAGGCTTTTTAGCTTTTAGCGAAATCCATCCAGATTATTACAGAATTCCTGTCGAAGATAAGAATAAATTAATAGCTGAAGCATCAGCCCAGACAGACGAGGAATTAAAATTAATAGAAAATATTAATGAAGACGCTGCATTAGATTATAATGAAGAAGACCTTAAAAAAGTCAAAAAGAACCTTTACAGAAATTATAAAATTCAAGAAGTAATAGCGCGTCGACAAATTTTGTTAGTCCAAGTAGTAAAGGAAGAACGTGGGACAAAAGGCGCTGCTTTAACTACCTATATTTCAATAGCCGGTAGGTATTGTGTGCTAATGCCAAATACTCCAAGGGGTGGAGGAGTAAGTAGAAAAATTGCCAATGTTACTGATAGAAAAAGATTAAAAAAAATCGTTGACGAACTTGATGTTCCTACTGGAATGGCCGTTATAGTTAGAACTGCAGGAAGTAAACGTACAAAAACTGAAATTAAAAGAGATTACTCTAATTTAACAAGTATATGGGAAAATGTTAAAAATTTAACACTTGAATCTAACGCACCTTTTCTTATTCATGAAGAGGGATCGTTAGTTAAAAGAGCTATTAGAGATTTATATCATAGCGATATAGATGAAGTTTTAGTTGATGGAAATGAAGCTTATAAAACATGTAAAAACTATATGAAATCATTAATGCCAAGTCATGCAAAAAAAGTTCAACAATATAACGATGATAAAAATCCATTATTTCAAAAATATAAACTAGATTCTCAATTACATGATATTTTTAATCCTAAAGTAACGCTTAAATCTGGTGGTTATTTAATTATCGATCAAACAGAAGCATTAGTTGCGATAGATGTTAATTCAGGAAAAGCAACAAGAGAAAGATCTATTGAAGATACTGCTTTAAAAACAAACCTTGAGGCTGCTGAAGAATTTGCTCGCCAAGCAAGATTAAGAGATTTGTCGGGTTTGATAGTTATTGATTTTATTGATATGGAAGAAAATAAAAATCGCATTAATATAGAAAAAAAATTAAAAGAGACCATGCGAAAAGATAGAGCACGTATCCAAATAGGTGAAATAAGTAATTTTGGCCTCCTTGAATTATCAAGGCAACGCCTTAGACCCTCTGTAGTTGAAAATTCTTCAGAATTATGTTCACATTGTGGAGGATCAGGTAGAATCCAATCAGTAGAAGTAAGTACAATTCAAATTTTGAGATCTATCGAAGAAGAATGTAGCTCTGAAGAAAATATGGCAATAAGTGTTTCGGCACACTCAGATATTATAATTCACATTTTAAATAATAAAAGATCTCACCTTAATGAAATTGAAATTCGATATGATATATCAATTGATTTTATAAATGATAATACAATTATTCCACCCTTAAGAAAATTGGAAGTAATCAAAAAAAATAATTTTAAACAAAACAATTCTACTCAAGATAAGCAAGATACCTCATCATCTAATAATGATGAAACACAAATTAAAAAGAAAAGAGGAAAAAGACCAGTTAAAAAGAGAAGAAAAGAGGAAAATATAACTAAAATTAATATTTCTCCTAATTCAACGGACGAAGCTAAGAATGATAAAGTCAAAGAAACAGCCTCAGATGAAAATAATGAGCTAAAAACAAAAAAAGGTAATACTAAAAAAATTGATACAAAACAAAAAAATGTTAAAAAGAAAATAATTCGAAAATCAAAAACGAAAAAAGATACAAAAATTAAAAACGATCAAGATAAACTTGATGAAACTGCTAAAAATAAGATTGATTTGAGAAAAACACAATCATCTTCACCAATAGAAATTGTGAAAGTAGATGAAAAATTAAATTCTGACAAAGCAAAGAAAAAAGGTTGGTGGTCAACATAAAAATATTATTAATTATAATTTTAATTTTTGTTTCAAGACAAGCATATACAGCTCAAAGTATTTCGATTATTAGAGATGCAGAAATTGAATATTTTTTGCACAAAGTTATACAAACTACAATTGATAAAAAAGTTAAAAATAAAATTTATTACCCAAGGTTAATCTCGAATGATCAATATAATGCTTTTGTGACGGGCTCCAATAAAATTTATATAAATACAGGTTTAATAAAAAAATCTAAATCATTAAGCGAAATACAAGGTGTTCTTGCTCACGAAATTGGCCACCTAGTTTTAAACCATCATAGTTCAAGATCTATCAACAATAAAAATTTATCTAATTATGGAAAATTTGCTTCAATAGTTGGTATTGCACTATCTGCAAGTGGAAAATTAAATGCGAATTCAGCAATTGGCTTAATTGTAGGATCACAAGACCTGGCTGCAAAATCTTCAAACCAATTTTCTAGAATCCAAGAACAAGAAGCCGATAAGTTTGCGTTTGATATAATGCTAAAAAAGAAAATTCCTTTTGATGGCTTAGAACGCCTATTACTTAATTTAAGTGATAATGAAGCATTAAATGAAAATTCATTGACAAAGTATTATAGATCACATCCATTTTCTAAGCAAAGACTAGATCAATTAAAAGAATATAAATCTAGAATGAAATATACTAAGAAAGAAACTCAGAATGTATTAATAAACAACAATAAAATTTCATTGGAATACATTAAAAATAAAATTAATTCATATAATAGTGAACCAGATAAAATTTTAAAAAATAAAGAAAGTAACAATAAAATTTTATTGAACTATTCTCGAGTAATAGCGTCTTACAAAGCTGGAAAATATGATTTAGCCCGTAAATATCTAAATACTTTAGAAAATATGTATAAAAATTATCCATACTTTTTTGAATTATCTGGAGATATTTATTTTAAAAATGGAAGTTTTGAAAAAGCAATAACTGAATATAAAAAAGCTATTGAAGCTGTTAACGAACAATTTACCCCATCTATTGATCTTATTAAATTCTCTTTAGTGAAATCATATAATCAAACAAATAACATAGCACATTTTAATGAATCTATTGTTATTTTAGAACAATTACTCCAAAACAACCCTAAATGGAGCTATTTATGGAGATTATTAGCAAAATCAGCTAATAAAGTTAACAAACAAGGTATTTCATATATTGCTTTAGCTGAAGAAGCACTAATTAAAAAAAACTTTATTAAAGCAAAGAAATATGTAGATTTAGCATATAGTGACCCATCTATACCTAACTCTTACAAACTAAGAGGTGCAGACATTATAGCAAGAATAAAAATAAAAAAATAATCTGTTTATTATTTGAAAGATCCTAATATGAAACAAAAAGTTCGAGTATTCCTTCTAATTTTGACCTCAGTTTTTTTAATTATTTTTCCATCTTATTCTCATGAAATTAAAACAGAAGAAATTGAAAAAATTATAAAAAATTATCTAATTAAAAATCCAAAGTTGATTAAATCTACTCTTGAAGATTATAAAAAAATAGTTGAAATAAACAAAAAAAATAACGCTATTACTGTACTTCAAAACATCCAAAATCCTGGTATTTTTAATAAAAATTCTGATATAACAGTATATGAATTTTTTGACTATAATTGTGGTTACTGTAAATCAGTTGTGAACACAATTATGGATGTTATTTCTGAAGATAAAAAAGTTGACTTTGTTTTTGTCGAACTTCCTATATTATCACAAAGTTCATATATAGCAGCTACTGCTGCTCTTGCCGCAGAAAAACAAGGTTTATATAATGATTTTCATCTATCACTTATGAAAAAAAAGGGTAGAATAACAGAAGATGTAATTTTTAATATTGCAGAAAAAACTGGTCTAAATATCAATCAACTAAAAATTGATATGAGAAGTAGAGAAATTGAAAACAAACTTAAGAAAAATAGAGACGTGGCTAAATTACTAAATTTAAATGGTACTCCAGCTTTTATTATTGGGGATATAATATATCCTGGCGCTTTGCAAAAAAGTAATTTGAAGCAAATGATAAAAAATTTCCGGGAGAAATAATCTATTTTACTTGATGTCTTAAAATCGACAATTTTAAATTTTATTTAAATTTTGGAGAACTATTTTGAAAAAAAAACTATACATTATTAATGGACCAAATTTAAATCTTCTTGGTAGACGAGAACCCAAAAAGTATGGAAAAGCTTCATTAGAAACTGTTAAATCTACATGCCTAGAAAAATGTAAAGATTATAGCCTAGACTTACATTTTTTTCAGTCAAATGTAGAAGGTGAATTGATTAGTGAAATTCATAAAGCAATTGATGATGGATGTGGAGTTATTATTAATGCTGGTGCATTAACACATACATCTATCGGTATTTTTGATGCCTTGAGTATGTTTAATGGTCCTAAAATAGAAATACATATAACTAATGTTTACGCTAGAGAAAATTTTCGACATAAATCTTATATTTCTCCAGTTGTGACAGGTATAATCGCTGGTCTAGGAGTGAACTCATATTTGCTTGCTGTAGATGCAGTTCATGACCTTATAAAAGACTGAACAAAAAAATAGGTGAAATAATGAATAAAAAGAATTCGCATAAAGAAAACCTTAATATAGTTCAAGACTTTGTCGATATTGTTAATAAGAATGATTTATCAGAATTAGAATATGAAGCTGAGCATTTTAAAATAAAAGTTAAAAATAATCTGAATAATTCACCAAGTCCTCAAAAAACTATTGTTAAAACTCCGAAAGCTAATATTTCTGAAAATAATGTCAAAATAGAAGAAAAAACTGAAAAGTTTACCAACAAACACCCAGGTGCAGTCAATTCGCCAATGGTCGGCACGGCTTATTCATCCCCAGAGCCAGGTAAGGAAACATTTATTAAATTAAATTCTTCAGTGTCAATCGGCGATACATTACTCATTATTGAGGCCATGAAAGTCATGAATTCAATTACCGCACATAAATCTGGAAAAATAGTTCACATAGGTTTTGAAGATGGTCAACCAATAGAATTCAATCAATTACTGGTAGTGATTGAGTAATAGGTTCATCATGTTTACAAAGATTTTAATAGCAAACCGGGGTGATGTGGCTCTGAGAGTTTTGAGGGCCTGTAAAGAACTAAATATCAAAACCGTTGCTATTCACTCCACAGCAGATAATGAGGCAATACATGTCCGATTAGCCGATGAAAGTGTATGTATCGGCCCTGCTCCATCTTCAAAATCATATTTGAATATCCCAGCAATAATAACGGCCGCTCAATTAGTAGGAGCTGACGCTATTCATCCGGGCGTTGGCTTTTTGTCTGAAAATCCAGATTTTGCTGAAATTGTTGAAGCCCATAACATTGTTTTTATAGGACCAAAACCGGAACATATAAGATGCATGGGAGATAAAATAGAAGCAAAGATAACAGCGCAAAAACTAGGAATACCTCTTGTTCCTGGTTCTAAAAATGATATTTATGATTTCGAAAATGCATATGAAGAAGCCAAAAAAATTGGCTATCCTGTCTTAATAAAAGCGGCTTCTGGAGGTGGCGGCAGAGGAATGAAAGTTGCATTAAATGAAGAAGAACTTGAATCAGCTTTTACAGCGGCTAAAAGTGAAGCAAAAGCGGCATTTGGTGATGACCGTGTATATATTGAAAAATATCTTCAAAATCCTAGACACATAGAAGTACAAGTAGCTGCTGATAAATTTGGTAATACTGTTCATCTTGGTGAAAGAGAATGTTCTATTCAAAGACGACATCAAAAGGTTATTGAAGAAGCCCCTTCACCTGCGATAGATGATAAAATAAGAAATACTATAGGTGAAATAGCCTCAAATGCTGTATCTAAAATGGGATATCTAGGTTTAGGTACTATTGAATTTTTATATGAAAATAATGAGTTCTTTTTTATAGAAATGAACACTAGGCTTCAGGTAGAACATCCTATTACTGAGGCAATTACAGGAATAGATTTAGTAAGAGAACAAATAATGATTGCAGCTGGCCTACCATTATCCTTTAAACAAAATGATGTGAAAATTAATGGTCATGCAATTGAATGTAGAATTAATGCTGAAGATCCCAAAACATTTATACCTTCTCCAGGTAAAATTTTACAATTTCACGCTCCATGTGGGCTTGGTGTTAGAATTGAGTCTTGTATATACTCAGGATACGAAGTTCCCCCCTATTACGATAGTTTAATTGCTAAACTAATTGTGCACGGAAATAATAGAGATCAATGCATTCTAAGACTTAAGCAAGCTTTGAGAGAAATTGTGATAGAACCAATTTCTACAACCATAGATTTACATAGGGATATTCTAAATACCGAAGTAATGGAAAAAGGTTCATACGACATTAGATGGTTAGAAAATAAATTATTAAGTTCCTATTAATATTCATTAGTAATGTAAGAAAATATATTTGAGTACTAGACACCCTTTATCAATCTCACCTGAACAATTAGTTCGAGCTTATACTCTTGGTATTTTCCCTATGGCTGAGAGCAGAAAAGATGAAAAAATTGTTTTTATTGATCCTGAATATAGGGCTCTTATACCTATCTACAATTTTAAAGCTTCAAAAAGTCTTATTCGTTTAGCAAAAAAAAGACCTTTTGAAATAACTATGAATAAAGCTTTTGCTGATGTGATAAGATCATGTGCAACTATAAACAGAACAGAAACTTGGATAAACAATGAAATAGAAAATTTATTTATTTCCCTAAATAAATTAAAATATGCACATTCTATTGAATGTTGGCAAAACAATCAACTAATCGGAGGTATATACGGAGTTGCTTTAGGAGGAGTTTTTTTTGCAGAATCAATGTTTAGTTGTATTGCAAATGGAAGTAAAATTGCTTTAATTAACCTAGTTGCAAGATTATGGATAAGTGGTTTTAAAATATTAGACGTACAATTTCTAAACGATCATTTGATACAGTTTGGTGCATATGAAATTAATAAAACTAAATTCAAACAAGATCTTGACAAAGCCATTAAATTAAAAACAGACTTTTATTGTTTGCCTTCAACTGATGATGATTTTTTTAATTGTTTATCAACTTTTTTACAGGCAAGGATCGAAACATCATAAACAGGATTCTCTAAAGCATTGAGAGCTGGACTAGATGCAAACATCCATCCACTAAATTTTACTTCTGAAAGTCTATCGGAGTTATCCTTTATTTTTATAAATGCTAATGACTCAGGTTTGAATATGGGTTTTGAAAAAACACATCTTTCTACAAAAATATCTAATACTCCGAACTTATGCGTCTCACCTACATCTACTTCAAAAGTTTGTATCCTTGCTGTGATTTTATCCAGACCTTGAATAACTAATTTATTTCCTTCAATCCATTGAGATGATAATGCAATTTTAGGAAAAAGAACAAATATGATAACAAAAATTAAGTATGTGAATTTCATCAAAAAATCTAAACTATCTTGTTACTTATTTTTGCCTGAAAATATAAATTTTCCAAGCATATCTGTAAAACTTAATGTATCAGTAGTGTCATATATAATATCATTTGGCCCTAGATTTTGTTCAGATGAGCCGGGTATTATATCTAAAAAGTTCCCCCCTAAAAGACTAGAAGAGGCAATTTTGGCTGATGAATCATCTGGGATTTTTATATCGTTATTAACAATAATATTCACTTTTGCATTATAATCTTCTTGATTAAGCTCTAATTTAGTAATTTTACCTACATTAATTCCAGATATTTTTACATCATCACCATTTTTCAAACCTGCAGTTGAACCAAATATTAACGAAATATTATACCCATCTTTTTGACTATTTATTGACTGCATACCTAAAATTAAAAAGCCTATTGCAGTAAGTAAAACGATAGCTCCCAATAATATTTCGACTAAACTATATCTCATTAAATGACTTTCTAATTAATTCATATTTATAGATATTATAACTTATTTATAAAAATAATAAATATTCATTGTAATATTATTTTTAAAATCCTTATTAAATAGTGAAAAATTAAGTAAAATTAGATAGTTAAAAAAAAAATTAAAAAAATTGAATTATACTCTTTACGAATGCATACTAAATCATGTAGTTTAAATATTCGTTGTTACTATATATTGTGTTTATCCACAGACCATATTAATTAACGAAAATCAAATAAATAAAATTAAATTAAGGAAAAACAAGGGTTTATTTATAGGAAATTGTAGACATTATAACATTTTGTTTAAATTTAAACAATTTATCCACAAGAGTTTATGGAATTTTACCAACAAAACCTGACAAATATACAATTATTGTTTTCTTTATTGTAAAAAGGAAAAAAAATGAAATTTAAAAGACAATTTACAAAAAAAGGAAATGATGCTTATGCAGGTCTGGAGTTCAAAACTACTTCGAGCGAAATTAAAAATCCAGATGGAACTATAGTTTTTAGTGCTCCAAACATTGAAGTTCCTGGCAACTATTCTCAAGTTGCAGCAGATATAATTGCACAAAAATATTTTCGTAAGGCAGGTGTTCCCGCTTTTGTTAAAAAAGTAGAAGAAAAAAATATTCCTAATTGGTTATGGCGATCTGAGCCTGATACGGAAAAGTTAAATAAAATACCAAAAGATAAAAGATATAAAGGCGAAGAGTCGGCTAAACAAGTTTTTGATAGATTAGCAGGAACATGGACCTATTGGGGATGGAAAGGTAAATATTTCACCACAGAACAAGATGCAAAAATATATTTTGACGAAATGAGGTTTATGCTTGCGGCTCAAATGTGTGCACCAAACTCACCACAATGGTTTAATACAGGGTTACATTGGGCATACGGAATAGATGGTCCAAGTCAGGGACATTATTATGTTGATTTTGAAACAAAAAAATTAGTGAAATCACAATCATCCTACGAACATCCTCAACCTCATGCATGTTTTATTCAATCTGTTCAAGATGACCTCGTAAACGAAGGCGGAATTATGGATCTTTGGGTAAGAGAAGCTAGACTTTTTAAGTATGGATCTGGAACTGGATCAAATTTTTCAAAATTAAGAGGTAGTACCGAAGGTTTATCTGGTGGTGGAAGATCGTCAGGGATGATGAGTTTTTTAAGAATCGGTGACAGAGCAGCCGGAGCCATTAAATCTGGTGGAACGACGAGAAGAGCCGCAAAGATGGTAACTGTTGATATAGATCATCCTGACATTGAAGAATATATCAATTGGAAAGTTGTTGAGGAACAAAAAGTTGCTGCATTAGTTGCGGGATCAAAATTAACAGCTAAAAATTTAAAGTCTGTAATGGATGCTTGTAATTTAGATAGTTATGGTGACAAAGAAAGATTAAACCCTAAAATCAATACTGAACTTAAAAAAGCAATCTTAAATTGCCGTGCGGTTATGATACCAGAAAACTATATCCAAAGAGTTATGCAATTTGCTGGTCAAGGGTTTAAGGAAATTGAGTTTCAAACCTATGATACAGATTGGGATAGTGAGGCATATTTAACAGTTTCTGGGCAGAATTCTAATAATTCGGTAAGAGTGAGCAATGAATTTTTAGAAAAAGTTCAGCAAAAAGGTGAATGGGACCTCATAAGAAGAACAGATGGAGGTGTTCACAAAACAATTAATGCACCCGACTTGTGGTCTAAAATCTCTGAGGCGGCGTGGGCCTGTGCAGACCCTGGGCTTCAATATGATACTACTATCAATGAGTGGCATACTTGTCCAGAAGCTGGAAGAATAAATGCTTCTAATCCGTGTTCAGAGTATATGTTTATTGATGACACAGCATGTAACTTAGCATCTATAAATTTATTGCAATTCAAAAAAGATGACTCATCTTTTGATATAGAGGCGTATGAATATACTACCAGGCTGTGGACATTAACTCTCGAAATTTCTGTAATGATGGCACAATTTCCTTCAAAAGAAATTGCGCAAAAATCTTATGAATACAGAACGCTTGGATTAGGATATGCAAATATAGGTGGTTTACTAATGTCTTGGGGTATTCCTTACGATAGTGATCAAGGAAGATCCATATGTGCGGCACTTACATCTATAATGACTGGTATTTCATATGCAACATCAGCAGAAATTGCTGGAGAACTTGGTCCATTTCCAAAATATAACGAAAACGCAAATAGTATGTTGAAAGTTATTCGTAATCACAAACGAGCTTCAGAAGGTAAAACTAGAGGCTACGAAGATTTATCTATTAATCCAGTTCCTCTTATGTCTCAAGATTGCCCAGATCCAAATTTAATTTCTGCTGCTAAAGAGGCGTGGACAAAAGCTTTAGCTCTGGGTGAAAAGAATGGATATAGAAATGCTCAAGCTACTGTAATAGCACCAACTGGAACAATTGGCCTAGTTATGGATTGTGATACTACTGGTATAGAACCAGACTTTGCTATGGTTAAATTTAAAAAATTAGCTGGTGGTGGATATTTTAAAATTATAAACCGAGTGGTTCCTGAAGCTTTAGCACATTTAGGATATGACGCAGATCAAATTGACGATATGCAAAGATACGCAGTTGGAGCTGGTAGCCTAAAAGATTGTCAAGCAATTAGCCATAATGCATTGATTTCAAAAGGATTTACCAACAAAGAAATTAAGTTAATTGAAGACTCTTTAGAGTCTGCATTTGATATTAAATTTGTATTTAATCAATTTACTCTAGGTGAAGAATTTTGTAAAAATACATTAGGCATATCTACAGAACAAATGAATGATTTCACATTTAATATGTTAGAGTTCTTAGGCTTCACTGCTGAAGAAATTGACGTTGCAAATATTCATGTTTGTGGTGCAATGACACTTGAAGGCGCACCCCACTTAAATAAAGATCATCTTGATGTATTTGATTGTGCTAATGTTTGTGGTCGAATAGGCAAAAGATTTTTATCTGTAGACAGTCACATTAAAATGATGGCAGCCGCACAGTCTTTTATATCTGGTGCCATTTCTAAAACAATCAATATGCCAAATGATGCTTCTATAGATGACTGTAGCGATGCATATATGCTTTCTTGGCAACTGGGTATTAAAGCTAATGCACTATACAGAGATGGTTCAAAATTAAGTCAACCACTTAACTCCGCCTTACTAGATGAAGACGATATCAGTGAAGATC
Source organism: SAR116 cluster bacterium AG-390-L20 (assembly GCA_003278095.1). GTDB lineage: Bacteria > Pseudomonadota > Alphaproteobacteria > Puniceispirillales > Marisalimonadaceae > Marisalimonas. The sequence continues at coordinate 36,332 of QCHB01000004.1, forward strand.
AAGACAACATCACAAATGAACAGGATATAACGAAACGTACAAGTGAAGTTGTTGAAAAAATTGTAGAACGATTTGTAAGAGCTGAAAGAGATAAATTACCTCATAGAAGAAAAGGCTATACGCAAAAAGCAACAGTAGGAGGTCATAAAGTTTATCTAAGAACTGGTGAATACGAAAATGGAAAATTAGGTGAAATATTTGTTGATATGCACAAAGAAGGAGCTGCATTTAGATCATTGATGAATAACTTCGCTATTGCCGTATCTATTGGATTACAGTATGGAGTGCCTTTAGAAGAATTTGTAGAAGCTTTTACTTTTACTCGTTTCGAGCCGCAAGGAATGGTTACTGGTAACGATACAATAAAAATGTCAACATCGATTTTAGACTATATTTTTAGAGAATTAGCCATATCCTACCTAGATAGAAATGACTTAGGCCACGTTGGACCAGAGGATTTAGATTCAAGTACAACAGGTTCAGGAAATAGCAAGTCCTTAATTTCAGAAAAAGTAGCAAGTAGAGGTTTTGTCAGAAGGGAGCTCAAAGTTGTCTCAGGTGGCACAAATAACGTAACAGTAATGCCGCAAACAACCTCACTTAAAGAAGATAAAATTGAAATAAATACTGATGATACTACTGTCGTTATTAATGAGGCAAAGGCTCCAAACCTAGCTCAAGAAATTGAGGCTAAAATAAAAGGCTATGAAGGAGAAGCATGTGGTGAGTGTGGTAACTTTACACTTGTGAGAAACGGAACATGTATGAAATGTAATACATGTGGTGCCACTTCTGGCTGTTCATAAACTAAAGGATTTTTAATGAATAATGACGTCAATTCTAAATTAGAAGAATTAAACATTCAACTTGATGAGCCAAGTTCTCCGGCCGGTAGCTATGTCCCATTCGTCATTTCGAATAATCTAGTTTTTATCTCAGGACAATTGCCTTTTATAAATGGTGAACTGACCATAAAAGGAAAAGTTGGAGATTTAGTATCTCTAGATGATGGTATAAAAATGGCAGAAGCTTGTGCCAAAGCTTTATTAAGTCAGCTTAAGTCAGCTTGTGGTGGAAATCTCAATAAAGTCAAGAGGGTTGTAAAATTGGGGGGATTTGTAGCATCAACTCCTGACTTTATAGATCAACCGAAAGTAATTAATGGTGCATCAGACTTGTTTGTAAAAATATTTGGCGAAAAAGGGAAACATTCACGCTTTGCCGTTGGGACGGCTTCACTTCCTCTAAATGTTCCTGTTGAAATTGAAGGTGTTTTTGAGATTGAAAATTAGACTATATTTTCTTAGTTCTCAAAAGACAAACTAATGAAATGTGAACTAGTATCTAGCTTATCCGACATTGATAAAAGTGATTGGGATTCATTAAATAGAAGTGACCACCCTTTTACTTCATATGATTTTTTAAATTCATTGGAGATTTCAGAGTCTGTATCACCTAAAACTGGCTGGAATCCTAGGCACATAATTGTAAAAGATGATAAAGGAAACATAGTAGGTGCTTCTCCTAATTATTTGAAAATGCATTCGTATGGGGAATATATATTTGATCACGCTTGGGCAAATGCCTTTGAGAATGCTGGTGGCCAATATTATCCAAAATCACTCTCAGCCATACCTTTTACCCCCGCAACAGGGCCTAGAGTTCTAATTGATCCAAAAAATCCTGATAGTGATAAAATATTTGAATTAATAATAAATATGTTTGAAATAATAGTTGAAAATAATAATTTAAGCTCTGCACATCTTAATTTTATTACAGATAAATTAAATAAGAAGTTAAAAAATGAAAAATGGATCAAGCGAAAAGGTCTTCAATTTCATTGGCATAATAGAGACTATAATTCATTTGATGATTTTTTGAGTAAGTTGAAAAGTTCAAAAAGGAAAGCTATTAGAAAAGAGCGAAGAACTATTATGAATAATAATTTAGTTATTCAAAAGGTAACTGGTAATGAGTTGAACAACGAAATTTGGGATTCATTTTATAATTTTTATCTCAATACTATAGATAAAAAATGGGGTGGGGCATATTTAACAAAAAATTTTTTTTACTTAATCAATAAAACTATGAAAAATAAAATTTTGTTAATAATAGCAAAGCAAAATAGCAAAATCGTAGCTGGTGCATTAAATTTTATTGGTAGCAATACTCTTTATGGAAGAAATTGGGGCTCTATAGTTGACATCCCATTTTTACATTTTGAACTCTGCTATTATCAGGCTATAGAATATGCAATAGATAACAACATCAAAAAAGTAGAAGCAGGTGCACAAGGTCATCATAAAATACAAAGAGGCTATGTTGCTGAGTCAACATATAGCAGACACTTAATTCAAAATGAGTCTTTTGCAAAAGCAGTAAGAAATTTTGTACAATTGGAAGCAAAAGAAATTGACAAACAGATACAACTCATTAATGAACAAGGTTCGCCATATTCAAATATTTAAATTAAGTTAACTCGGGTGTATCTTTACTTTTAAATTTAGACCCAATAATTTTCTTTTTTTTATCTTTATTACCTGAACCTTCTGTCTTAAGAATTAACTTATCTTTTGATAAATCTACATTAACAATACCACCATCAACTAATCTTCCAAACAATAGCTCTTCAGCCAACGGCTTTTTTATATGTTCTTGAATAACTCTACCTAAAGGTCTGGCACCAAATGTTTTATCATAACCTTTTGTTGCTAACCAATCTCGAGCTTTGTCCGTTAATACTACTGAAACACCTTTTTCAGATAATTGTACTTCTAATTGCATAATAAATTTATCAACAACCATTCTAACAACTTCTAAAGGTAAATATCCAAACGGGATTATTGCATCTAGTCTGTTTCTAAATTCGGGTGCAAAGAGTTTGTCAATAGCCTCACCATCAGCACCTTCACGACTTTCTTGTTTGAAACCAATTGCTGCTTTTGATAACTCTTGTGCTCCCGCATTAGTAGTCATTATTAGTATTGTATTTCTAAAATCTATGGACTTACCATTATTATCCGTTAGTTTACCATGATCCATAACCTGCAAAAGTAAGTTAAATAGATCAGGATGAGCTTTCTCAATTTCGTCTAATAATAGTACCGAATGAGGATTCTGATCAATAGCGTCGGTTAAAAGACCACCTTGATCGAATCCTACATAACCTGGGGGAGCACCTATTAATCTAGAAACAGTGTGTCTTTCCATATATTCTGACATGTCAAATCTGATGAGTTTTACACCTGTAGCCTCAGCTAATTGCTTTGCAACTTCAGTTTTACCAACACCTGTTGGCCCAGAGAACAAGTAACAACCAACAGGCTTCTCACCTTCTCTTAAACCTGCCCTAGACAATTTAATGCTTGAAACCAATTCCGTAACTGCTTTGTCTTGTCCATAAACCATTCTTTTTAAATCATCTTGTAACTTAGAAAGTGCTTTTCTGTCGTCTGTTGAGACATTTCTAGGAGGAATTCTTGCAATTAATGCAATAGTCTCTTCTATTTCAGCCTTGCCTATAATACGCTTGCGCTTAGACTTATTTTTCAGCATTTGTGCAGCTGCTGTTTCATCTATAACATCTATGGCTTTATCAGGTAATTTTCTATCATTTATGTACCTAGCAGATAATTCAACTGCCGTTTTGATAGCTATATTTGTGAATTTTAACTTATGATGTTCTTCATAACGCGATTTAAGTCCCATTAAAATTTTTACTGTGTCATCAACATTTGGTTCTGCAACATCTATTTTTTGAAAACGCCTAACTAATGCCCTATCTTTATCAAAATAACCTCTATATTCTTTATATGTAGTTGATCCTATACATTTTAATCCACCATTTTGAAGTGCTGGCTTTAGTAAGTTAGAGGCATCCATTGCACCACCGCTGGTAGCTCCAGCTCCAATTATGGTATGTATTTCGTCAATAAACAATATGGCATTTTGATTAGATTCGATTTCCTTCATAACAGCTTTTAGCCGCTCCTCAAAATCGCCTCTGTATCTAGTTCCTGCAAGCAACGCACCCATATCTAAAGCATATATTTCAGAATTTAGTAAAACTTCTGGTACATTTCCTTTTACAACTCTATCAGCCAAACCCTCAGCAATAGCAGTTTTACCAACTCCAGGGTCACCAACCAACAAAGGATTATTTTTGGTTCTTCTACACAAAACTTGAATAGTTCTGTCTAGTTCCCGTTGTCTACCTATTAAGGGATCAATTTTTCCTTCAGCTGCCTTTTCATTTAAGTTTACAGCATATTTATCTAAAGCTTTTTCAGATTTTTTGTTTTCTGTATCTTCTACATCACTTTCAGCACCAGAAGGTGAAGTGGATTTTGAGTAATTTGGATCTTTTGCTAGACCGTGACTAATAAAACTAACTGCGTCAAGACGTTTCATATCTTGTTTTTGTAGCAAGTAAACTGCATAACAATCTCTTTCAGAGAACATTGCTACTAAGATATTGGCACCAGTTGCTTCGGTTCTGCCAGAAGATTGAGTATGTATTACAGCTCTTTGTACAACTCTTTGAAATCCAGCTGTAGGTTGCGTATCAGCTTCAGAATCTGACGTAATAATTGCCTTTAAATCTTCTTTTAAATATTTATTTATATCCTCTCCTAAAGTTTTTACATTGACTGAACAGGCTTTTAAAACCTCAATAGCGTCTTGATCCTCTAATAAAGCAAAAAGTAAATGTTCTAATGTAGCAAACTCGTGCTTTAACGAAGATGCATTTGTCATTGCTCGTCTTAAAGTTTCTTCTAAAGGTTTAGATAGCATTATTATTCCTTCTCTAACTGTACTTGTAAAGGATGCTCATATTTACGGGCATAATTCATTACTTGCATTGCTTTTGTTTCTGCTAAATCATATGTATAAATCCCACAAACACCAACCCCACGTTGGTGAACATGAAGCATAATTTGAGTTGCTTCTTCTCTATTTTTTTGAAAAAATTTTTCTAAAACTTCAATCACAAATTCCATTGGCGTATAATCGTCATTCATCATCAATACCCTGTAAAGAGATGGAATTTTTGTTTTTGGCTTTGTAGCCAATTTTGTATTTCCATCAATCTCATCATTCTCATCATTATCTTTACTCATAACTGATGATGGGATAGTTTTCATGTTATGCTCTATATAAAATTTTAACGTTTTACTGCTATTCAATGTCTTTGGACTTTCAGATTGATATAGATATTATATTATTAATATAATAACGATATTAACGTTCAACAAGTTTAAGTTTATAATTTTTTTAATATACTCTTCCATAATTATTGCTTGTATTTTATACTAAATATAGTGTTTTGTTAAAAAAGTAATCTAAATGATGTGTATTTTATTTAGTTTAGATTATATTTTTTTAATATTTATGCTAAAGAACATTATTAAATTTTATCTTTAGATTTAAAGTTTGCTTAGAAATTATATTAATATGGTTAATATCCATAAAATCTTATCATACAAAAAAGAGAATATGTCTTATTTGAAAAAGCTAAAGTTAATTTCTATTTTTATTTTAACTTCTCTAATTTTTGTATCTACTGCTAACGCTAAATATGCTTCTTTTGTTATAAATGAAAACACCAAACGTATTTACCATAATACCAATGCTGATACGCGAAATTATCCAGCTTCTTTAACAAAAATCATGACTTTATATATGATATTTGATGCACTAAAATCTAAAAAAGTCTCTATGAACACTAAATTTAAAGTTTCTAAACGTGCAACAAGACAACCACCTTCTAAATTAAATCTTGCTGCAGGCTCTAAAATTACCGTTAAAAATGCGATTTTGGCTTTGATCACTAAATCAGCAAATGATGTGGCTACAGTTGTAGCAGAAAACCTAGGAAAATCTGAAAGAAATTTTGCTAAACTAATGACTAAAAAAGCCAAAAAACTAGGTATGAATCGTACAATATTTAAAAATGCGTCAGGCTTGCCTAATAGGAGTCAATTATCTACTGCAAGAGATATGGCAACTCTCGGTATGGCCATTAGGAAAAATCATCCTAATTTATTTAAATTATTTAAAACTAAATCTTTTGTTTATAAAGGCATTAAATACACTAACCATAATAATTTATTGGGTAGTTACTCTGGTACTGACGGTATCAAGACAGGTTATACTAATGCTTCTGGCTTTAATCTTGTAGCTTCAGTTGAAAGAAACGGTCAAAGAATTATCGGTGTTGTTTTTGGTGGTAAAAAAGCAAGGTCACGCGACAAACATATGATTAAATTACTTAATAAATACTTTAAAACGGTTCCTTCTAAACCCCTTGTTAGAATGGCAAAACCATCAGAACTTCCTAAAAATCGTCCTAAACTTGCTGTTGTAGATAAAAATGTAAAAAGTTTTAATATACCTTCTAAAATTGTCAATCTTTCATCGTCCAATAGTTTACAAGATGAATGGTTTATTCAAATAGGTGCTTTTAAGAATAGGTTAAATGCCCATAAAGCCGCCCGTAATGCTAGAAACATTGTTCCAGAGCAGCTTGGTAATTTGCCAGCTTCTCTGAGTAAAATAACTAAAACTAACGACGAAAATAAAAGTTTAGAATATCTATGGAGAGTTAGATTTATTGAATTGGCCGAATACCAGGCGCGTTCAGTTTGTGCAGAGTTATGGACTTCAGGTCTAAGTTGTATTCCCCTTCCTTCAAATAACAAATCTTAGTATTAACATTATTCTATGATACTTTTAATATATCGTTCCAATTTGTAGTATAGAAAGGGGATTTGTAACCAGACCGCATTCTCCATTTGTCTTCTTCTTTTTTTTCTCTTCTTCGTTGCTTTATAATTCCTTGAGAACCATAAAATATTGTCATTTTTCCCATTTTAGCATTTATGCCATCTAAAATTTTCATATGAATATCAGATTGACTAGTATTTATCTTTTCATTTTTATTATATGTGAATAAGTTACTCTGGATGATATAATCTTTATTTGTAAAATCTTTTTTTCTTTGTTTTAGATGAAGTAATATAACTCCAATTTTTTTGTAATTATAATTTGGACGATAAAGACTTTCTAATAACTTGAATGCTTGTTGAATTATGACAGCTGTATTATTAGTCAAATCATTAAAAATTAATGTTGCGCTATTATTATATTGTAAATCTTTTTTTCTAAAACGATTAGTATTAATAAAAACACAAATTTCTCCACATAAACAGTCTTGATGCCTAAGTTTCTCTGCTGCTCTTGCTACATGATTTGCCAATGCTTCTTTTAGATTATATTTATCATTAATCATTTTGCCAAAAGATCTAGAAACTGTAATAGACTTTTTATTCACTACCTCTTCTAAAGCAAGACAAGAATTTCCTCTTAACTCATAAACAATACGTTCACCAACAACTGAAATTAACTTTCTTATCTTACAAGGATCTGATTGTTGTAATTGAAGAGGATTATTAATTCCTATAGACTTCAAACGGTTAGCCCAACCTTTTGATATTCCCCAAATATCTTCTAACTGAAGATCATTTAATATATTAGTCAATTGATTTGATATCGTTAAAATATAAATACCGTTAGACGAATGTTTCTTAGCCATCTTATTTGCTAATTTTGCTAACGTTTTGGTAGGACCTACTCCAATTGAAACAGGTATACCTGTCCATTGATAAATAGATTGTCTAATTGTAAACATTTCATCTAATAAAGTTTTATTATTAAATTTTTTTAAACTAAGAAAGGCTTCGTCAATAGAATATATTTCCATATCAGGCACAAAATAATTTAGTGAATTCATTACTCGAGAAGACATATCTCCATACAAAGTATAATTTGAAGAATATACCAAAATCTTATTTTGCTTTATCAGTGTCTTATATAAGTGTAATGGAGCACCCATAGGTATACCTAGAGTTTTTGCTTCATTAGATCTGGCAATAATACAGCCATCATTATTGGATAATACTACGACAGGCTTATCCCTCAAGGATGGATTGAATACTCGCTCACAGGAAACATAAAAATTATTACAATCAACTAATCCATACATATCATAAAAAATGAACCGAGCTTGTAACTACTCCCCAAATTTCCATGTTCATATGATCTTGGATTTCAATTGGTTTGTATAAGTCATTTTCTGGCATCAATATTATTTTACCAGAACGCTTATATAATCTTTTAACAGTCATTTGCCCGTCTAAAACAGCAATAATTACTTTCCCATGTGCTGGTTTAATACTTCTATCCACAACCAGAATATCATTATCATTGATACCAGCATTAATCATTGAGTCACCGTTAACACGAACAAAAAAGGTTGCCGCTGGACGTTTAATTAAATAACTGTTTAAATCTAAACTTTTTTCTAAGTTATCATCTGCAGGAGAAGGAAAACCCGCTGAAACTTTAGAGCTATAAAGAGGAAAAGCTTGAGAACGATTTAAGCACGGCTTAAATACTTCTAGTTTATTAGGAGTTTTATAGTGTCCATTTTGGGCTAGGATTTTTTTAGTTACTTCTAAATTCATCATTTTTAATTCCAGACATATTTTGTTCATGTTTTGTTCTCCTATAAAATTAACTAAGAGTCAAGTCTTAAAAAAATGTTGAAGTGTTGAAATATGACTGCAACAGAATTGAACAAATTAATGAGTTTTTCCAAAAACTCCTGGTTTCACACCATAGTCAACAGCCAAACCGTAACTAGGATCATCATCAGCATCTACGACTAACTGACCAGCCTTCCTTAGTAAGGAATGACAGTCCGTTGATAGATGTCTCAATTGTAACTGTTTCTTTCTTTTTTTATATTTAACAGCAAGATCCTCTATTGCTTGTAACGCTGACTGATCTACGACACGACTATTGATAAAATCAACAACTACGATATCAGTATCACTTTCTATATTGAATATTTCTGAAAAGCCTTGGACAGATCCAAAAAACAAAGGACCCTCTATATAATAAATTGTGTTACCATTATCATCTATTGCAACATTGCCTGTTATCCGAATTGCATTATTCCAAGCATAGGCAAGAGCCGAAACAATAACTCCAGATATAACAGCAATTGCCAAATCGTAGATAACAGTAATGGCAGTTACAATTATCATAACGACCACATCTGTTCTTGGAATACGTTTAATAACCAAAATACTCTGCCAAGCAAAAGTACCAATGACTACCATAAACATAACACCAACTAACGCTGCTAAGGGAATTTGCTCGATAAGAGAAGATCCAATTACAATGAATAAGAGTAAAAACAAAGATGCCGTAATACCAGATATTCTTGTACGGCCACCAGATTTTACATTAATCATTGATTGACCAATCATTGCACAACCACCCATACCACTAAAAAAACCAGTTACCATATTAGCAATACCTTGAGCGACACACTCCTGAGATGCTCCTCCAATTTTTCCAGTAATATCACCTACTAAATTGAGCGTTAATAAACTCTCAATCAAACCAATTGTTGCTAAAATCAAGGCATATGGAAGTATTATTAAAAGAGTGTCGGTATTAAGAGGAACTGACGGAATATGAAATGTTGGTAACCCTCCTTTTATGGAAGCAAGATCACCTACGCGAGGAACATTTATATCTAGTGATATAACAAGCACAGCTACGAAGATTATGCCTGCTAAAGGGGCTGGAATAATAGTAGTTATCTTAGGCATCACCCATATTACAATCATGGTAATAATCACAAGCAAAAGCATAATTAGCAAAGTTTGTTCTTCCATCCATTGTTTGTTTCCAGATAAATCTGTTATTTGAAATTGGGACATTTGAGCTAAAAAAATAACAATGGCTAAACCGTTCACAAAACCAAGCATAACAGGATAAGGAACTAGTCTAATAAATTTCCCTAATCTTAAAAAAGCAGCGGTAATTTGAAAGATTCCCATTAATACAACCGTGGCAAATAAATACTCAACACCGTGTAAAGAAACTAAAGCAACCATAACAACTGCTAATGCACCTGTTGCACCGGAAATCATACCAGGCCTCCCTCCAATTAAAGCCGTAATTAATCCAACTATAAAAGCCGCGTATAGACCTACTAAAGGATGAACTCCAGCGACAAATGAAAAAGACACAGCCTCAGGTACTAATGCTAGAGCAACTGTTAAGCCTGCTAAAATTTCTGTTTTAAACTTTAATATTGATGAAAATTTTAGATTCGAAAATTGTAATTCATTATCTGATATTTTTTGGGATAATTCTTTAAAGATTTTTTGTATAATGCAACTCCTAATTTATCGGCAAAAAACAAAAAATAATATTTGTGTAAATATTAACGATCTTTGAATTTTTTGAATAAATCTTCTAAATCATGATCTACTTGCTCATCAAATCCATGTCGAGAAGAAAAGAAAGCCAAGGACATTAGACCAGAACCTAACAATATAGTAAAAAAAGCGCCCAAAAAGATCGCAATCTTACCATTATAGCTAATTGCAACGTCTGACATTTGTAACCACAGATTAATCGCAAAAATTGTGATTATTAAAAGAACAGATGATGCCACAATTATTAGTAATAAAATGTTTTTCATATATGGATATATATTAGTAAACTATAAACAAGTCTATCAATATTATCTAAGAGGTAATTCTGATTTAACTAATTGCTCCCAGTATGAAATACCCAAAGGTATAATATTATCATTAAAATCGTATTTAGTATTATGAAGCATACAACCTGACTTTCCTTCGCCCGCACCCAACCAAATATATGATCCTGGAATTCTTTCTAACATGTAAGCGAAATCTTCTGCTCCCATGGAAGGAGCCATGTTAGTTTTTACTGAGCCTTTACCAAATAAATTGGACGAAACTTCAATTGCTTTTTCACTAGATTGAACATCATTTACCGTTACTGGATAACCTTTAATAACAGACACCTCTGCTACACATCCATAAGCTAGTGCCGTTGCATTACATATTTCTGTAAACTGTTTATGAACATTTATTCTTGTATCAGGATTAACAGTCCTAATAGTACCAATAAAATCTGCTTTTTGAGGTATAATATTAAATCCAGATCCTGCATTAATTTGAGTGACAGAAACAACAACTGCATCAAGTGGATTTTGTTTACGTGAAACTATTTGCTGCAAGGCTTGAACAATAGCAGTGACTGCTAAAACAGGATCATTTGTTGCTTGAGGCATTGCTGCATGACCACCATTTCCAATTATGGTAACTTCAAATTTATCGGCAGCAGCCATCACAGAACCTTTATGTATAGCAACAGTACCTTCATTCATACCTGGCCAATTGTGCATCCCCCACACACTATCCATAGGAAATTGTTCAAACAAACCATCATCTATCATTGCAAGGCCACCACCACCACCTTCTTCTGCTGGCTGAAATATGAAATATACTGTTCCATTAAAATCATTTTTTAAGGATAATAATTTAGCTGCTCCAAGTAGCATAGCTGTGTGACCATCGTGACCACATGCATGCATGCGGCCTTCAAATTTTGATTTATAAGAAAAGTTATTTTCTTCAGTCATAGGTAAAGCATCCATGTCTGCCCTTAAACCAATTGCCTTATTCCCTCCACCACCAAGGCTAGGCTCAAGGCCCTTTAAAACCCCAACAATTCCAGTTTTTCCTACCCCCCTATGAATCTCTAAGCCAAAAGATTCTAGTTTTTCTGCAACAAAATTAGATGTCCATTCCTCTTCATATCCAAGCTCTGGATGTGCATGCAATTGTTGCCTCCATTTTTTAATTTCAGGAACAATATTTATAATTTCATTAGATATTCTCATATAACTCTCCTTGCCAATCATTATAAATACTCTTAAAAGAAAACGTCAACTTTCTAATCATTATGCTACAATTGCAAGAGTTGATATACTAATTTGATCGAATCTAATTTCAAAGTCTATAAATCATTTATTCAACAATATTTTTTGGAGTTTTACATATATGAGACGAATGAATATTCTTCCTGAAACAAACTTTCAAAAATTTACTTTTATTTTTTTACCTTTCGCTTGCGGATATTTTTTATCTTACCTTTACCGATCTACTAATGCGGTTCTTGCTCCCTACTTAAGTAATGATTTAAGTCTGAATGCAGAACAACTTGGCTTAATTACATCTGCATATTTTTTAACATTTGGACTGTTTCAACTACCCTTAGGAGTTCTACTTGATAAATATGGTGCTAGAAGGGTTCAAAGTATTCTATTTTTAGTAGCTGCTACTGGAGCTATATTATTTAGTCTGGGAAATGACGTTTGGTCACTTGTTATAGCTCGTGGTTTAATAGGGTTAGGAGTTTCCGGCGCTTTAATGGGTGCATTTAAAGCTTTTGCCGTTTGGTTCCCCAAAGAAAGACTTCCACTTCTAATAGGTCTATTCATGTCAGCAGGTGGCATGGGCGCTATTGTAGCTTCGACACCTTTGGAAATGGCATTACAAATAACTGATTGGAGAGGAGTTTATTTATTCCTTGGAGTAACTACAATCTTTATTGGACTATTGATTTTTTTAGTAGTTCCAGAAAAAAAAGAAACTCTTAACAATGAAGAAACATTACCAATTTTGGAAGTATTAAAAGATATTTATACTAGCTATGCGTTTTGGAGAATTGGTCCATTATCTGGAATCGCCGGAGGAACTGGACTTGCAATATTAGGGTTATGGGCAGGACCCTGGCTTTCTGATATAGGTAATTTTAATAAAAAAGAAATTGCTAACATCCTTTTTATTTCTACAATCATGATGACCATTGGGACAACATCTTTAGGTGTAATTACAGATTATTTAAGAAAATTCAATATTTCTCCCGTTGGCGTCATGGGTGGGGCGTTACTAGTTTTTATAATACCATTCACTATAATAACATTTGGGTTAATACCAAAAGCTATATGGCCATGGGTTGTTTTAAGCATAACGTCATTGGCTGCAACATTAGCTTACGCTGGTCTAAGTCAACACTTTCCAACAAGTTATGCAGCTCGCGCATCTACAGCTATAAATTTAATATGTTTTTTAATGGCTTTTATCGTTCAGTATGCAATTGGATTTATCATGCAAATAATTGAACCAGGAAAACAAAGCGGGTATTCAATAGAAGCGTACAAAGCAGGCTTTGGTTTATTTTTGGGATTACTTATAATTTTCTATATCATTTTTATAATAATGAGCTTAATAGAATTAAGAAAAAATAGATATAAATCCTAAGGATAATGACGTTTAGCAATCCATTCATTTTTTATCTTTGTAGGCCTTAAAATAAATCTGTCGTGTAATCTAAAATTACCATCTTCCCAAAATTCAAACTCAACAGGCTTTAGAGCAAAACCACCCCAAAAACTTGGGCGAGGTATATCATCATTATACTTAGCTTCAAATAATTTTACTTCTTCCATCAAAGCTTCTCGTGATTCTAATTCTTTTGATTGTTTTGACGCCCAAGCGCCAATTCGGCTACCCTTTGACCGAGATTTATAATATTTGTCAGAAATATCACCAGAAACCTTTTTTATACTTCCAACTAATCTCACTTGACGGTTTAAACTTTTCCAATAAAAGCAAATAGCACCTTTTGCTGTTTCATTTATTTCTTCGGATTTACGGCTTTCATAATTTGTATAAAAAACAAAATCTCCATTAATAATATCTTTTAATAAAACAGTCCTCACTGAAGGCATACCATTTTTTGATACAGTTGCTAACTGCATAGCATTAGGGTCTGTAATTTCTTTTTTTTCAGCTTCAGACAACCATTCTTTAAATAATAGTATTGGATCTACTATCTTTTCTAATTCCAACCATTAGCTCCATTTTAATTATTTTATTTTTATATTTTAGTACTAATTTTGCCATATTTCATAATTATACATATAATTATTAAATTTGAATTTAAAAGAATAATATGAGGTTTGAATGTTTAAAAAATTTATTTTATTCGTTGGATGTGTAATATTAATTTCTAGCAACAGTTACTCTAAAACAAATTTTTATCAGGTAACTGGATCTATATCATCTGTTGAAGTGCTTAAGACATATTCTACACAGAAAGTACCAAGAGATGAGAAAAGATGCTCAATTCAAAGAGTCCCAGTAAATCAAGAAGCTAATAAATTTGGAGCAGATAATTTTATAGGAGCGCTAATTGGAGGCGCCATTGGAAATAGGCTTGGCGAAGGTGGAGGTAAGTCAGGAGCTACAGCTTTAGGAGCTCTAATTGGATCAGAAGTTGTTAGAAGTGACAAGGCAACTGCAAACCAAAATTTTGTTGAGAAAGAAGTTTGTCGCATCCAAAAAGTTATACATACTGAAACAACAGAACGAATAAGTGGATATAAATTAACTGTAGATGTAGATGGTGAAACTATATCTTTCAATAGTAATAGATCGTATAACCCTGGTGATTTAATAACATTAACAAAAAAAGTAAGTTACTCTCTTAATTAAATTTCAAATTTTAATATTAGATATATTAAATTAGAATAATTAACTATATGATAGTACTATATAATATTATCTTAATTTAGTTACTTTACTAAAAATCAGGAAGTTAATTATGGAACAAGAAAAACTCAATAACGGAATCATGAATGGTAAACGTGGTATAGTTATGGGGGTGGCTAATGACAGGTCTATAGCTTGGGGTATAGCTGAAGCCGTTGCCAAACAAGGAGCAGAAATAGCATTCACTTATCAAGGTGATGCACTTGAGAAAAGGGTTAGACCTCTTGCTGAAAAAGTTGGTTCTAATATTATAATACCATGCGATGTTTCTAGCGATGAAGCAATTGAGGAAACCTTTAAATTATTAAAAGAAAAATGGGACACTATTGACTTTATAGTTCATGCAATAGCCTATTCAGACAAAGAAGAATTAAAAGGTGAGTACGTTGATACTACAAGGGAAAATTTTTATAAAACAATGGACATATCTGTGTATTCATTTACCGCGATAGCTCAAAGAGCTGCTAAGATGATGCCTAATGGTGGTTCAATGATTACATTAACATATTATGGCGCAGAGAAAGTGATGCCACATTATAATGTAATGGGAGTGGCAAAGGCAGCTTTGGAATCTTCAGTAAGATATTTAGCGGCTGATTTAGGAAGTGATAAAATTAGAGTTAATAGTTTATCTGCAGGTCCTATTAAGACACTTGCTGCCAGCGGCATAGGGGACTTCAGATATATATTAAAATGGAACCAGTATAATTCTCCATTGAGAAGAAATGTTACATTAAATGATGTTGGTGGATGCGGTGTTTATCTTTTGTCAGATTTATCAGTCGGAGTAACCGGTGAAACTCATCATGTTGATTGTGGCTATCATGTTGTCGGCATGAAAGCAATTGACGCACCAGACATGTCTCCCGAAAAAAAAGAACATTAATTTACCAAAACGAAACTATTTGAAAGAATAAAATGGCAAGCAACTCTTTTGGACATATTTTCAAATTTACAAGCTTTGGTGAAAGCCATGGCAAAGCAATTGGATGCATAGTTGATGGAGTTCCGCCATTAATTTCAATAGAAGAAAAGGACATTCAGCATTACTTGGATAGAAGAAAACCAGGTCAATCTAAGTTTGTCACACAAAGGAAAGAAAGTGATACCGTTGAGATTCTTTCAGGAACTTTTGAGGGCAAAACCACAGGACATCCTATTGCTCTTCAAATTAAGAATGAAGATCAGAGAAGTAAAGATTACTCTGAGATTGCTGAACAATTTAGACCTGGACATGCAGACATTACTTACCAAAACAAGTATGGAATTAGAGATTATAGGGGTGGTGGCAGATCGAGTGCTAGAGAAACTGCAGTAAGGGTTGCCGCTGGAGCAATAGCTTTTAAAGTCTTAGAGCATAAGTTAAAAAAAACTATAAAAATTAGAGCAAGTGTTGTTCAAATGGGCCCCAATAAAATAAATAGAGAAAATTTCAATTGGCACGAAGTTAATGATAACCCTTTTTTCTGCGGAGATCGAGAAGCTGCAAAAGAATGGGAAATATATTTAGATGGCTTAAGAAAAAGTGGAAATAGTACAGGTGCTATAATTGAAGTTGTCGCCGAAAATGTTCCAAGAGGCTTAGGAAGTCCTGTATATAAAAAATTAGATAGTCAAATTGCTGAAGCTATGATGAGTATAAACGCAGTTAAAGGGGTCGAAATTGGTTCTGGTTTTGGTCTAGCTTCTTTAACAGGTGAAGAGTCAAATGATGAGATTTTTCCAGATAATAAAGGAGATTATTACTTTGGCTCCAATCACTCTGGAGGAATACTTGGAGGGATTTCATCTGGACAGCCTATCGTTGCAAGATTTATAGTTAAACCCACGAGCTCTATTCTTAAAGAAAAAAGTTCTATAAATCTTAATAATGAAGCAATTCAAATTAGAACAAAGGGCAGGCATGATCCTTGCGTTGGTATTCGAGCAGTTCCTGTCGCTGAATCTATGATGGCCATAACTATACTTGATCAATTATTAGAGCATGAAGGCCAAATTGGAAAAGTTAAGTGAATTTCTTTTAATCTTATTTATTTGCTACAATCACAAACTCTTTGTTTCCACTTGGTCCTAATATAGGACTTTCTACAACACCTAATAAATACATTTTCATATCGTGTTGAAGCCAATTTTTAATATCAGCTATAACTTCTTGATGTAGTTGCGGATCTCTAACAACACCACCTTTACCAACTAGACCTTTCCCTACCTCAAACTGAGGTTTAATTAGGGCAGCTAGCCACCCTTTAGTTTTTAATAAACTGAGTCCTGGAGGTAGAATTTTTTTTAATGATATAAAAGAAGCATCACATACTATTGCATCCAATGGATCCTTTATAATTTGATCTGTTAGAAAACGTGCATTAGTTTTTTCTTTGACAATAACTCGTTCATTTTGTCTTAATCTCCAATCTAATTGACCATAACCAACATCAACTGCGTAAATTTTCTTTGCCCCTCTTGCTAATAAAACGTCTGTAAAACCACCAGTACTTGCTCCAATATCAAGTGCTATTATCAAATCACAATTAAGTTTAAACTCTAAGATAGCTTTTTCTAACTTAATACCTCCTCTTGACACCCAGGGATAAATTTTACCTTTTATTTCAATTTTTGAATCTGTCTTGACTTGTTGTCCTGCCTTTTCAACACGTTTTTCATTAATAAACACGTTACCTGACATAAGAAGAGAATTAGCTTGCTCCCTACTTTTGGCAAGACCATTTGAAACCATTAATTTATCTATTCGTTCTTTTGTTATTTTAAAAACCTTTAAATATAACTTTATAAATCACTTAACTAAAAATTCTTTGTTTAAAGGTAAAGTAGTAATCATATCTCTAATAATTTTCAACAATCCGTTTACGTCTAAACCTGCTCTAGCGAGTTGCTCATTTTGAGAGGCATGATCTTGGAAATGATCCGGCATAGTTAAACATCTAATTTCTTTATCATTTTGATTAAGTATGCCTTTTGAGGATAAAAAGTGTAAACAATGTGAACTAAATCCACCAGCAGAACCCTCTTCAATTATTATTAACTTTCGATGATCGTTCCATAATTTTTGAACTAAATCTGTATCAATGGGCTTAGCAAATCTAGCGTCTGCAACAGTTATTGAATAACTGTCAGTATTCAAAATATCTGCAACCTTTAACGCAGCTCCTACTCTTGTTCCTAAAGCAAGAATAGCTATATCTTCTCCTTCTCTAACAATTCGACCTTTACCAATCTCTAAATTTTTAAAAGATTCAGGAAGTTCCACCCCCTCACCTTCACCTCTAGGATATCTACAAAAAATGGGACCATTGCTATAGCCTGCTGAAGTAAAAACCATATTGGCTAACTCACTTTCGTCACTTGGTGCCATAATAACTACATTCGGCAAACAACAAAGATATGCCAAATCAAAAGATCCAGAATGAGTGGCTCCATCTGCACCAACAAAACCTGCCCTATCAAGCATAAATCTCACTGGTAATTTTTGAATTACTACGTCGTGAATGATTTGATCGTAAGCCCTTTGTAAAAAAGTTGAGTAAATAGCAACAAATGGTTTTAAACCCTCTGAAGCCATACCTGCAGCAAATGTTACAGCATGTTGTTCGGCAATACCTACATCATAAAATCTATCCTGGAACTTATCTGCAAATTTATTTAACCCTGTTCCTGAAGGCATGGCAGCAGTAATAGCTAAAACTTTTTTATCTTTTTCAGCAATTTTACATAAAGTTTCTGAGAAAATATTAGTATATGTTGGGGCATTTGAAGTTGATTTGACAGTATCACCAGTTACAACGTTAAACTGTGACACTGCATGATACTTTTCATGAGAACCTTTAGAAAAAGGATGGCCTCTACCCTTTTCAGTTACAACATGCAGCAAGACTGGTTTATCTTGAGGACCATTTTTTAAATTTTCTAATATTTTAACCATAGACTTAACATCATGTCCATCTATAGGACCTAAGTAACTCATACCCATTTGACTAAAAATAGTTCCTTCTGAGTTACCAAGAAAATTACGCGCTAGATTTTCTGCTCTTTTTGCAGTTTCTCCAATTTCTTTTGGAAAAAAATTAACCATCTGTTTAGCAATTTCACGTACATTATTGAATGGACGACTAGATACAACATTAGACAAATAATTACTTAAAGCACCTACAGCAGGTGCAATAGACATATCATTATCGTTCAATATAACTAATAAATTAGTTTTAAGAGCACCTGCATTATTCATAGCCTCATATGCCATCCCAGCACTCATAGCTCCATCACCAATAACGGCTATTACATTATTGGCTTTACCTAGTTTATCCCTTGCAACTGCCATACCTAAAGCCGCAGAGATAGATGTTGAAGAATGTCCCGCGCCAAAAGGGTCGTAAACAGACTCCGTTCTTTTTGTAAATCCCGAAAGACCGTTCAGTTTTCTCAGTGTAGACATTTCATGTCTTCTATTTGTTAAAATTTTATGAGGATAGGCTTGATGCCCAACATCCCATATCAATCGATCATTAGGAGTGTCAAAAACATAGTGAATAGCAATAGCAAGTTCGACCACACCCAAGCCGGCTCCTAAATGGCCACCAGTTTTAGAGACAATGTCAATCATATCAGATCTTAATTCAGAAGATAAATTTGTAAGATCTTCTATTTTTAGAAACTTTAAATCATTAGGATTGTTTATCTGATCAAGCAGAGGCGTAGATATAGACTTTTCGTTTTTATCTTTATTTGACATGAATTAGCTTGAACCTAAAAATATTCTTAAAATTAATAATTTCTATTTACAGTATATTTAGCTAAAGATACAAGGTTTTCTGACCCATATTGAAAATTTTGAATTAAGTCAATTGCTTCATTAGATACTTGTAGTGCTTTTTTATAAGCTTTCTCTTTACCTAAAAGTGTAACAAAGTTTGGAGTTTCATTTTTTTTGTCTTGCATGACTGGCTTTCCAATAACATCTTCGCTACCGTCTAAATCTAGTAGATCATCAGCAATTTGGAATGCTAAGCCAATATGATTTGCATAATTAATAAGAATATTTTTTTGGTTCTCATTAGCGTCTAATAAAATAGAAGCTAGATGAGAACAGCAAGAAATTAATGCGCCTGTTTTATGATTCTGAATCCATTCAATTTCTTCTAAACTCAAATTATTCTGAGTGTTAAAATCCATATCAGCTTGTTGCCCTCCAACCATTCCATTTGGACCTATGGCTTTAGCCAAAATAAAACAAATATCAGCTCTCTTTTGTGAATTTTTAATAAAATTACTATTACTAATAGTTTCAAATGCCCAACTAAATAAAGCATCTCCAGCTAAAATAGCTGTATGATCATTATATTTTACATGATTTGAGGGTTTGCCTCTTCTTGTAGGAGAGTTGTCCATTGCAGGTAAATCATCGTGAATGAGAGAGTAAGAGTGAATTGCCTCGATTACTGAAGCTATTGTAATTAATTCTTTATATTTTGATTTTGTAATGTCTTTATTATTTATTACACTCAAAAATTTACCTGATTCAACAACTAAAAAAGCTCGTATTTTTTTTCCACTTCTAATTGAAGAGTACCTCATGGCTTCAAAAAGTTTTGCGTTTAAACCATTACCAAATGGAAGATTATGATCTAAAAATCTATCTATTTCGAGTGAGTTTTCCTCAAGTTTAACTTTAAAATCAATCATCAAAGTATCACTACTATTTTAAGAATAGTTAATTAGGGTCGAAAGACGTCAGTTTATTTGGAATAACTTTACTAGTACCCGAGGATTGTATGGTTTCAACCTTCATTTTGGCTTCATTGAGTTTTTTTTGACAATGATCTTTTAGTTGTGAGCCTCTATCATAAGCTGCAATTGCCTCATCAAGGGATACATCGCCTTTGTCAAGAGAGTCTACTAGTCTCTCTAGTTCTTTCATAGCATCTTCGAAAGTCATATTTTCTAGCGCATCGTTAACCATAATTAATCAGGGACCTAACATAAAAATTTAATTACAAAATATTAAATAAATTAACTGTTAAGAATAATTTAATCAATAAATTACTTAATCATATGAAGTGCGTTTATAAGCTTTCTACTTATATTAGCTTCAAAAGCAGAATGACCTGCATCCTCTACAATTTCAATTTCAGCAGCGTTCCAGGCATTTGAGAGCATTGATGCCTTAAAAGGCGGACATATCACATCATGTCTTCCTTGAACAATAATAGCAGGAATATTAGAAATGTTTTGAATATTATCTATAATAAAATTATTAGGTATAAAACAATCATTCATAAAATAGTGAGTTTCAATTTTAGAAATTGCTAAAGCATTATCACCTGATATTGGACGCGCAACGTAATCAAGTGAAGAGCAAGAATTTTCGTATTCAGCCCATATAGATGCGGCCTTTAAATTAACTGATCTATTATTTACCGTAAGTTGCTTATGAAACCATTCAAGGATATTATTTTTAAACCTTAGAGGAACGTCAGAAATAAATTTGTCATACGCTTCTGGGAAAAACTTTTTAATGTCATATAAAAACCAATTCACTTCCTCATTAGAACCTAAAAATATTCCTCTTAATACAAAACCTAAACATCTTTTTGGATATTTTATGCCATACAACAAAGCTAGAGTACTACCCCAAGAACCTCCAAAAAGATACCATTGATCAATATTCAGAAGCGATCTTAAACATTCAATATCTGACAAAAGCGCTTTTGTATTATTATTACCTATTTCAGCATAAGGAATACTTTTTCCAGAACCTCTTTGATCAAAAAAAATAACTCTAAATATCTTTGGATCAAAAAAACCTTTATGAGAATTTGAAAAACCAGCGCCAGGACCGCCATGCAAAAATAAAACTGGTTTACCATTCGGATTACCATACTGCTCATAGTATATTTTATGACCATCACCTACATCAAGATAATCATTATGGTAAGAGGGTATAGATTCAAAAAATAAATCAGATTTACGCTGTAAGTTTAACATTTAAAAAATTAATTACGCAGCTTCCTCAGCATTGTCGTCAATTATTTTTTCTAATTTGACAACTGCACTATCTTTGTCAGTATTATCCACAGCTGCAAACTCACTTGCCAATCGCTCTAAGGCAGCTTGATACATTTGTCTTTCTGAATAAGATTGTTCGCCTTGATCATCTTTACGGTACAAGTCTCTAACAACTTCAGCTATAGAGACTAAGCTTCCAGAATTAATTTTAGTTTCATATTCTTGGGCTCGTCTGGACCACATTGTCTTTTTAACTTTTGCCTTGCTTTTAAGAGTTACAATAGCTTCATCCATTTGTACTTTACTGGATAAGGTTCTCAGTCCAGATTCATTTGCTTTTGATAAAGGCACTCTAAGTGTCATTCTTTCATGTTCAAACCTAACCACAAGTAATTCTAAATCTATATCCTCAACCTTACGATTTTCTGTTCCGATTATTTTGCCTACCCCATGACTTGGATAAACAACATAATCGCCAGGTATAAAAGAATTAACTACATTTTGATCTTTTGACAATTTAATCACCTATATTTTATACTTTTATTAAATGATTTTTTAATAATCTAAATTTATTAAAAATAAGAAAATGAAATTGTATCATACTATCAACTCTATGGCTAGAGATAACAGGAAGGAGTTGTTTTAACTTTATATTTCTCCAGGATTTTTTGAACCATATTTTTCAAATTTACCTTCTTCATCAGCGTACTTATTTGCATCTGGTAATGGATCAATTTTCATAGTAATATTAGGCCAAATTTCTGACATTTCTTTATTATATTCTAGCCATTGATCAGCACCTGGATCAGTGTCGGACTGGATTGCATCAACAGGACATTCAGGTTCACAAACTCCACAATCAATACATTCATCTGGATGTATTACAATTGTATTTTCACCAATATAAAAACAATCCACAGGACAAACTTCCACACAATCAGTATGTCTACAATTAATACATTTATCATTTACTATGTAAGTCATTCTAATTCCATTTTTTTTAGTGTTTAAACTACAAAAAACAGGATTACAAGCTTAGATTAAATATAAATTTAGTCTCTACCCATTAACTTGTCGGTTTGACGCCTTTCTAACTTAGTTGGACGACCAACTCTATCAACAAATTTAAACTTAGGAGTTACATTAACTTTATTTTCTTGTATTTTTAAGGGAGTGATATCCTCATAATAATTCAACGCTTCTGAAAAAGGACCTCGTCTTTTTGGTATATCAACTACCTTTAAAATCTTTACATAATCTTGGATTGGTAATGATAACACATCACCAATTGAGATTAACTTGTGCGGTTTTTGAGTTACTTGTCCAGATATTCGCAATCTATTAGAAATAATAAACTTTGTTGCTAAATTTCGACTTTTAAATATTCGAATATAAAATAAATAAAGGTCAATTCTGATATTTTTTTTTTCAAAAGCATTTGATGTCATATATTTATTTGATCTTCATAGATTTCAATACTGCAAATGGTGATAGAGGGTCTGGCATCTTTTCTTTGTTTTCCTTTTTAGGGCTCGATTTTATATTTTTTTGATTATTTCTAGATTTTTTAACCTTTTCATTAAAGATTTTACTCTTTGTTTTTAGCATTTTCTTTTTACGATCGAATATAATAATTGGAACCTGATCAACTAAAGTAGAAGGTTCTTCACCAGCTTTAATGTAGCCCATATCATACAAAACTTCTTCCATTTGAATTTTTGTAGATCCTGCAATAGATAACATTGTATCATTTATTTTAAATTTACCTTTTCTTGCTTCTACTCTTATTAAAGCTGACAACCTTTCAGCAATGTCCGCCCTTAATGCTAATTTTCCTAAAGGGACAAAACCTATAGCTCTATAATATTCATTGTTAGCATCTGGATCAATTATTACACTAACCCGACCATCTGGAGGTAATGCATTTAAAGGAAAATTTTGCTTAAAAACTGACCACAATAAAGCTCTTAACTTGACTGATGAAGGTTTTAAGAGATTAGGTAAATATATAGTTTCAATGCCTAATCTTAATCCCAGTCTTGCTAAGTTTCTTTTGTCATTTTCTGATAGATTATTCACTGACATAGATAAATTACTTGTTTTGGCTGAACCTAATCCTTCATATACTTGATAAGCTATGCCCAAAGCTTTTCCAGATAAACTATTATTAACATCGATTTCATTATCTTGAGTATTTTCTATTACGATATCTTGTTTTTGTTTATCTAATATCTTTTGGTTATCTAAAACAGGTTTCTCAAGATTAATGGCTTCTGACAAAATTTCTCTAATATTTTCTTGAACAGCTTCGCTTATTCTCAATTCAATTTGCTTGATTTGTTCGTCAGATAATAGTTCATAATTATTAATATTTATTTTAGGAGAATAAATATCTTCACTATTTAGCAAAGTCGCAACTTTATTGTTTTGCCATAAAATTGAAGCATCATTATTAAATTTAAATGCTGCATTATCAGACATCAAAAGTTCTCTAACACGTCTTTCAATTTCTCTTGGTAAAATTTTTCTTGCAGCTGTTAAAATGGGACCAGCTTTCTCACCTTGAGATAAGGAAGGGATAAAATCAAAGCCATTCAGTGTTCCAACCTCTTCACCTTCTACAAAAACTGTCCCATCTAATCTTATAACTGCTTCCAAATTATTATGCTCTTTTAATGTTTTATTTAGGATTACAATTCGCTTGTCTACAAATCTCTGCGTTAATCTTCTGTGTAATTCATCAGACAATTTATCTTCAATATTTTTGGCTTTATTTTGCCAGTAGTCAGATTCGTCTAACCATTTTGTTCTATTGGTTATAAAAGTCCAAGTTCTAATATTTGATATTCTATTTAATAGGGTATCTATCTCCCCGTCAAAATTATCTAGCCTATTGATTTGGGATTTAATCCAGTCATTATCTAATTTACCTTTTGATAATAATAATTCAAAAGTTTTTTCTAGCAAGTTAAAATGCATACCTGACAATGAATTACTAAAATCTGGGATTTGACAAACATTCCACAAGAGAGACAAAGTCTCTTTGCTGTTAATTTTGCTTTTAATTGGATCTATTTCTGACAAATAATTGAGACAGAGTGTATCTAAAGCTCCAACTTTTTTTCTCATAAAATTAAATGGGGGATTTGCCTCAAGAGAACTAAACAATTTTTTTAAAGAGTTAAAATCTAATTCAGTATTTCTCCACCATATAATTTTTAAAGGTGAAAAAGAATGACTTTCGATTTGATCAATCGTGTCTTCATCAAATTTAATATTATCTTCGACAACGCCAAAAGATCCATTTCGACTATGACGTCCTGCCCTACCTGCTATTTGAGCAATTTCTGGAGGAGTGAGATACCGTGGAGTGTTACCGTCAAATTTTGTATCAGAAGCAAAGGCCACGTGATCTATATCCATGTTCAATCCCATACCAATAGCGTCTGTAGCAATTAAATAGTCAACTTGACCACTTTGATAAAGTTCTACTTGCGCATTTCTTGTCCTTGGAGAGAGCGCGCCCATAACAATGGCTGCGCCACCTTTTTTAGTTCTGACAAGTTCTGCTATTTTATAGACTTCAGGCACAGAAAAAGCGACAACTGCCGACCTTGGTTTCAACCTTGTTATTTTTTTTACTCCTATATAACTTAAAACTGACAATCTGGGTCGTATTTCTATAGAACATTTTGGTAAAATTTTCTGCAGTAAAGGTCTGATTGTTTCAGCTCCAAGAAAGACAGTTTCTTCAGAGCCTCTTGCGTTTAGGATTCGATCAGTAAAAATATATCCTCTATCAGGATCAGCTGCTAATTGGATCTCATCTATTGCCACAAAAGCAAATGATCTTTCTAATGGCATTGACTCTACCGTACAACAAAAATATTTTGCGTTTGGAGGAATAATTTTTTCTTCACCAGTTACAAGGGCAACTTGAGATTTTCCTAATTGTAGAACAGCTTTATCATAGTTTTCTCTGGCTAATAATCTGAGAGGAAAACCTATTATTCCCGAATGATGAGAAAGCATTCTATCCATTGCATAATAAGTTTTACCTGTATTAGTTGGTCCTAAGAGAGCTTTAACTTTAGAATCATTAGAAAATGAATTTGGTTTTATATTTGAAATATTTTTTAGACTTAAATTCATTATTCTTACTCGCACATAAAATAGATTAATATAATTCCAAAATAATTCATTTCATATCAAACGTACGTCATCAAAAATTAATATACACTTTTTAAAATTTTCAATAAGGTAAAATTAATCTTAGGAGAAATAAATGTCTAAAATAAGTCGCAAAGCAGTAATTACAGGAAGTAGCAAAGGTATTGGTAAAGCTATAGCTGAACGATTTGCTAAAGAAAATATAGATATTTATTTACTTGCATCAAATGAAAAAAATCTACAGAAAACAACATCCGAATTAAAAAGTAAATTTAAAGTAAATATACATTATTACGCATCTGATTTAAAAACAAAGTCAGGTTGTGAGAGTGCCATTAAAGCAATTAAAAATGAATTTACTGATTTTGATATTCTGATATTTAGCGCTGGAGCTACAAAAAGTGGTGACTTTTTGGAGCAGCCTATTGAAGATTTTGAAGATGGTTTTGCCCTAAAATTTTATAGCGCAGTTAGATTGTCAAAAGCGTTTTGGCCAACTCTTTCTAAAAATAAAGGATGGATTGTTTCAATTAATGGAGCAATGAGTCATTCACCTGATCCTTTTTTTATGGTTGGTGGAGCTGTTAATGCTGCCTTCTTAAATTTTTCAAAAGCTTTATCTAAAAAAGGTTTAAGTGATGGTGTAAACGTAAACTCTATTAATCCTGGAATGACGTCAACTGATCGTTTAATAACAATCATTCAGAGTAATGCAGATAGAGAAGGTATAAGTTTTGCTGAAGCAGAAAAAAAAGCTCTCAATAATATTGGATTAGAAAGGTTTGGCACACCAGAAGAGGTCGCTGAACTGACTTATTTTTTATGTGATCCAAAGATGCGTCATCTCACTGGTACTGAAATTAATTTAGATGGTGGAAAAAAAACAACTATATAAAACGAAGGAAAATTAAATAATGGCGAAAAAAGCAGCTTCAGTTTTTGTTCAAACTTTGAAAAATCATGGGGTTAATAGATTCTTTTGTGTACCTGGCGAATCATATTTGTCTGTAATGGATGAATTATTATATTCACCTGGAATAGACGTTATAACTTGCAGGCATGAGGGTGGAGCTGGGTTTATGGCTGTAGCTGACGCAAAATGTACGGGTAAAGCTGGTGTTGCATTTGTAAGCAGAGGACCTGGAGCAACAAATGCTTCGATTTCCGTTCACTCAGCACATCAAGGTGGAGTGCCAATGGTTCTTTTTATTGGACAAGTTAATAGGATTAGTACCGGTAAAATGCATTTGCAAGAGATGGATTTTATAAAGACATTTTCTGACATGGCCAAACATGTAGAGCAAATTAACACACCAAGTGAAATTGCGAATGTAACTGCTAGGGCTTTCCATATTGCTGAAAGTGGCATTCCAGGGCCCGTAGTAATTGCTATACCAACAGATGTATTAGAGGCAAAAGTTGAAATAGATGATGTAAAAAGAATTAAAATCAATCCGCCATTAGCTTTTCCAGAAAAAGTTGTGGAGGTATCAAATATCTTATCAACTGCAAAAAAGCCCATATTGGTAGTGGGAGGTCAAGTACACACATCTAGTAAGGCAAGAGAGCTTGTTAAAAACGTATCTGAAGTTCATAATTTACCAGTTTTATGTACTTATGAGCATCAAGATATCCTTTCTCATAATCACTTACACTATGCTGGTGAATTAGGTTTACGACCTCCAGAACCTATAAGGAAAAATGCGTTGGAAGCAGATGTTGTATTAATAGTTGGGCATCGATTTAATGGCGTACCTAATATGGCTTATAAGTTTCCATCATCAAATCAAACTTTTATACATGTCTTACCAGATCCCAATACCATTGGAAAAATATTTAGAACAGATATGAGTGTTGTCGCTGATTCAGAAAATTTTTTGGAACAGTTATTAAATTTAAAAAGTAAGAATGTGAGTATTGAACGAAATGAGTGGGTGACCCTATGTCATCAACGTTATTTACATAACGATGCAACTCAACCTGCAAAAAATGCTAATGATGGTCTTGATTTTGCCCACTTAATTGACGCATTAGGTGAACTTGCACCAGAAAATTCTGTTATAACGAATGATGCAGGTAATTTTACAAGTTGGATGCACCACAGGTTTCCTTTCAAATCTTCCATGACACTAATTGGATCAGAGATTGGCGCTATGGGGATGGGAATTCCAGCAGGTATTGCAGCTGCTTTAAGGTTTCCAGACAGACAAGTTTTCTCAATTGTTGGAGATGGTGGGGCTTTGATGACAGGATCTGAACTTGCTACGGCTGTAGCACAAAATGCAAATATTAGAGTTATAGTTGCTAATAATCAACATTATGGAACTATCCGTTATCATCAAGAGGTACATTTTCCCACTAGAGATCACTACGCTACAAATTTAGTTAATCCAGACTTTGCTAAGTATGGAGAAAGCTTTGGTTTAAGATGCTTTACTATTGAAAAAATTGAAGAAATAGTGCCTGCTATACAAGAAGCGATGAGAGTGAGCGGACCATCATTGATAGAATTTAAAATGAGCCTAGAATTAAATACAAGCACAACCACAATTTCTCAGCTTCAAATGAATATAAATAATTAACTTATTAATAAGATAATTTTATGATTTACCTTTTAAGCACTTTATAAACTTCAGTATGATCTGAATTTTCTCCAAGTTCTGCTAACGATTTTGAAAGATAATTTGAAACATTTTCAGATAAAGGCTTATCGGCTGATAAATCTTTGATTAAACTATCTGCAATTGATACATCTTTGACCATTAAATCAAGCGCAAAACCTGAATTAAACTTTTCTGATATAACAAACTTATCCAACTTTACTTCTGTTGTATTATTTTTCCCAGTAGCTCCATTTATTATTTTTAAGAAATTATCTGGTTCAATACCAAAAGATCTGGCAGCAGCTAAAGCTTCAAAACTTGCAATTAAACCAGCAGCAGACACATAATTATTTAGAGCTTTTATAGCGTGACCAGATCCTAATGGACCTGCATATTGTACTTTCCCCATAACAGATAATAATTCTTGTACACTTTCAATATGATCCTCGTTACCACCTGCCATTATCATTAGTTCACCAATTTTAGCTCTTGAAACCCCTCCTGAAACAGGCGCATCTAGAAATTTTATATTTTTAATTTTTAATTTTTTTCCTAACTGTTTTGTATCTCTAGGATCACTTGAAGACATATCTATTAAAATTGATTTAATATTATTTTGTAGTAATTCATCTGTTACATCAGCAACTATTTTGCCATCAGGCAACATGAAAATTATAACATCAAGATTACTCAAATCTCTGATATTAGAGACCTGTTTAATATCAGAGGATTTGTCAATTTTGGTATGTATATCATAACCAAAAACATGATAACCAGCTTTTACAATTAAAGGAGCCATAACAGATCCCATCGCACCAAGACCTATAAACCCAACATTTTTAATTTTCATAATTTAACTTTCATCTATCTATATTTTAATTACACCCTTAGAAGCCAGATTATCAATTTCAAATTCTGAAAACCCTAAATCAGACAAAATATCTTTCGTGTTTTCTCCTAGATTAGGAGCATGTAATGGTTCTTCATTTCTATCTTCATCAAATTCTACTGGAAAGCTTGGATATAATAAATCGCCTTCCGTAGGATGTTGGTTCTTTTTAAAAAAATTCGTTTTCTTTAAATGTTCATCACTAAAAATATCTTTTGGAAAATTCACTTTAGTTGCTGGGATATCATTTTGTTTTAAATTTTTAATCCAATAATCAGTTTTTTCTTTTTCTAATTCTTTTGACATAATAAAATATAATTTATTAATATTTTCATTTCTAGATTTCGCTGTCGAATATTTAGCATCTTGAAAAATAATTTCTTTTTTAATTAATTTAAAAAATCTTAACCACTGTTCATCGCTATACGGCATCACAGCAATATAACCATCTAGAGTTTTGTAAGGTCTTCTATTTGGTGAAGATTGTCTTGGATAAATAGGAGGCGCTTTTGGAGGAACAAAGTTATAACCATATAAATGCTCCACAAGTGTAAAATCAACCATTGTCTCCATCATAGGCACCTCAACTTGAGTTCCAATACCTTTTTTTTCTCGTTGAAATAAAGCGCCAATAATTGACATTCCCAGCATAAGGCCAGTTACTTTGTCAGCAGTTGCACCTGAAGTATAACTTGGTTGATTAGAATAAACTTCTTGATAAGCTGCCATTCCACTTATTGCTTGAATTGTGTCGTCAAAAGCGGGCAACCCTGAATATGGTCCTTTAGAAGAAAAACCAACGGCATTTGCGGTTATAATTTTAGGATTAATTTTTTTAAAATGTGAGTGTGTTAAACCAATTTTTTCTAATGCATTTTTTCTTATGTTAGAAACAAAAACGTCTGAAATTTTGATTAGTTTATAAATAATTAAACGACCTTCTGGTGATTTCAAGTCAATACAAACACTTTTTTTATTTCTATTTATATTTAAAAAAACTGCCCCCATTCCCTCATTTACACTAGGACCAATATATCTTGTTATGTCACCGTCTATAGTCTCTATTTTAATTACTTCTGCTCCCATATCTGCTAGCAACTTTGTACAATATGGAACCATTAATACAGAAGATGCATCAATAATTTTGATACCTTTTAAAGGCCCTTCATTCATGCCTGCATCCATTCATTTTTTAAAAGCTTTAATATTTGACATAGATAATTATTTATAAAATTTATTTCAAAAAGATAAGTTTAGAAAAACTAATCTTAGATACAAGACTTTTCAATAATTATTGTATAAAACTAGGTGATTAATAAATATTTTATTAGGTAGAAAATGCTTTATCTTAAAGATCTAACAATACAAAGAGGTAACAAAATTGTATTTTCTAATTTTAATGCAGTCATTAGATCCGGATATACAACTCTTATAAAAGGTAAAAATGGGTCTGGTAAATCTACATTATTACGAGCTATTGCTGGATTTACTCCATTAGAAAAAGGAACAATAAAACAAGATAAAAAAGATATTTTTGAAAATAATGAAGAATGGGTTGAAAATTTAATTTTTTTAGATACCAAGAACGGCCTATCAAAGGATTTAACAGTTGCTGAAAACCTTAATGCTTGGTTAACAATGAAAGGATGGTCATCTAATAAAGAAATTATAAAAATGGCACTAAAAAGTGTAGGCATGGAAAAATATGCTGAATTATACATTTCGCAGTGTTCTGAAGGCTTAAAAAAAAGAGCTGCTTTATCTAGATTATATATTTCATTTATTAATAAAGTTGATTTTTGGATATTGGACGAACCAACTAATGAATTAGATACAGCAAGCTTGGTTTTATTTAAGAAATTAGTCTTTAATTTTTTAGAACAAAAGGGAACAATTATTATAGCTAGTCATGATCAAACTATAATTGAAAAAAATTTTTATACTCTAGATTTAGATGAATTAAAAAATCAGAGGGTTTCATGAATTCAGTTTACTCTAGCTGGTCAAATATATTCATTGCTCATGTTAAAAGAGATATACTAACAAACTCGCGTTCATTAATTGATATGATTTCCATAGTTGGTTTTATGATCTTGATAATTATACTATTTCCACTTGGACTTGGTCCTATTCAAGAAAAATTAAATATTGTGTCAAATGCTGTTATTTGGGTTGGTTTAATTTTAGCAATAATGCCCTCTTTGGAAAAGTTATTACAAAAAGATTTTGAAAATGGGTGGTTAGATCAAATTGCTACAAGCCCAATTCCTTTAGAAATAGTTATGTTGTCTAAAGGAATATCATATTGGTTGTTCATATTAATTCCATTAATAATAACGTCACCAATATTTGCAATATTACTTGATATGGATTTAAAAAATATTCCTTGGCTTGTTATTAGTATTTCAGCGGGTAGTCTTGCAATTTCACTAATTGGGTTAAGTGGCTCAGCATTAATTTTAGGAGCAAGAAGAGGAAATATTTTACTGCCTATATTGATCATACCCCTAATGACACCTATTTTAATATTTGGAGTTGGCGTCAATGAGGCTATAAATATAAATGAATCACCGTATGGAAATTTGTTCTTATTATTAGCGTTAACTCTAGTATATTTAGTTATCTCACCATTCATCTCAGCTTTGTTAGTAAGAATAGCTATTGGACGGTGATAAGAATATAAAAATTGATTTATGAAAGTTTAATATAAATGTTTGATTGGTTGGCTAATCCAAATAGGTTTAAAAAAATTACAAATAAGCTTGAACCATCACTATTGGTAATTTCATTATTATTCATTATTTTCGGATTATATTTCAGCCTTTTCGATAGTCCTAAGGATTATCAACAAGGTGATGCAGTTAGGATAATGTATGTACATGTTCCTTCAGCTTGGCTTGCTTCTTTTTTATATTTAAGTTTAGCTGTATCTTCTATTTTTTATTTAGTCTGGAAACATCCATTAGCAGATTTGATTTCAAGTTCAATTGCTCCTATTGGTGCTTTGTTCTCTATATTAACATTAATAACGGGATCATTGTGGGGAAAGCCAATGTGGGGAACTTGGTGGGTGTGGGATGCCAGGTTGACCTCAATGCTAATATTATTTTTTTTCTACTTGGGATTTATTTTATTACATAACGCTTTTGAGAGAAAAGTCGATGGTTCTAAATCCGCTTCCGTTCTTGCTATAATTGGAATTATAAATCTACCTATAATAAAATTTTCTGTTGATTGGTGGCACACGCTACATCAACCATCGAGTATACTAAAGTTTGACGGTCCTTCTATCGACAACCAGATGTTACTTCCATTAACTTTAATGATAATAGGGTTTGGTCTTTTTTCTCTTTATTTAATAATTGTTAATGTTAAGACAAAGTTAATTGAGAAAAAATGTGAGGCACTTATATTAAAATTAAATCTTAAAGAACTTTCGTAGATTGGTTATAATATGCATATAACACCTTGGATATTTGAAAGTTATAATCTTTATATATTACCTAGCTATATTTTAACTTTGTTATGTATTGGCTTTTTATTTATTCGGTCGATTTACCAATCAAAAAAAGCAAAAAAGCTATTAGAAAAATTGTTAAATTCTGATAATTAATGTTTCCTTAAATTCAAAGTGGAATAAATGAACCCTAAATATAAACGTCTTTTAATATTATTTTTAATTTTAAGTATTCTTGGGTTGGCCACTAAACTAGTTTTAATGGCTCTTGAAGAAAATATTATTTATTTTTACACTCCAAATGAATTAAAAAAGAAATATGGAAATGTTAAAAATATTGAGAACAAAATTAGAATTGGAGGCCTGGTACTTGAAGATTCTATAGTAATTAATAAGAATGAATCAATCTTTGAAATTACCGATAAAAAAGATAATATAAAAGTCTTTTTTAAAGGACAACTTCCAGATTTATTCAGAGAAGGTCAGGGTATAGTGGCTGAGGGTATTTTAAAAGATAATAAGTTAATTGCCAACCAAGTTCTAGCAAAACATGATGAAAATTATATGCCACCAGAAGTTGCAGACGCTCTAATCAAAAGTGGTGTGTGGCAGGGGGAAAAGAAAAAATGATCCCAGAAATAGGACATATATTTCTTATAATCACCTTTGTTGCAACAATCATGCAGATATTATTTTGGATATATAATATCAAATCATTTGATGGGTTTACAGTTCATATTCTTAAAAGGAGTGCCTTAATAAATTTTTTATTTATTTTGTCATCTTTCTTTATTTTAACTTATAGTTTTATTATCTCAGATTTTTCGTTGCTACTTGTTTCAAATAATTCACACTCGCTCAAACCCTTAATATATAAAATTAGTGGTGTTTGGGGAAATCATGAAGGCTCTCTATTACTTTGGGTATTGATTTTATCCACATTTACTTTTCTAATTTCAATAAAAAATTCTAGTATGAACTCCAAACTTCTATCCTCAATAATAGGCGTGCAAACGATAATATTATGCCTTTTCTTAGCTTTTATTCTATTCACTTCTAACCCATTTGAAAGAGTTCAACTACTGCCTTTAGATGGACGGGGATTAAACCCGCTACTTCAAGACCCAGGATTAGCCTTACATCCACCTATGCTATATGTTGGTTATGTAGGTTTATCAGTTTCATTTTCGTTTGCAGTTGGTGCTCTAATTACAGGTCAAATAAATAAAGAATGGGCTCAGCAAATGATGCCATGGATAACAATTGCTTGGTCTGCTCTAACAATTGGCATAGCCTTGGGAAGTTGGTGGGCTTATTACGAATTAGGATGGGGTGGATGGTGGTTTTGGGATCCAGTTGAAAATGCGTCATTTATGCCTTGGTTAATTGCAACTGCTTTATTACATTCAGTAAGAGTATTAGAAAAAAAACTTGTATTAATTAATTGGATCATTCTTTTATCAATCTTAGCTTTTTCATTTTCGCTACTTGGAACTTTTATTGTTAGGTCTGGTTTACTAACCTCAGTTCATGCATTTGCATCAGACCCATCTAGAGGAGTTTTTATTTTGATTATATTGGCAATTGCCATAGGTGGTCCATTAATTTTGTATGCTTTGAAAAGTTCGTCATTCAAAGAACATAAAGTACAATTTAATTTGATGAGTAAAGAAAGCGCTATTTTAATAAATAATTTATTTCTGACTACAGCAACAGCTACTGTCCTAATTGGAACTTTATACCCTCTATTTTTAGATGCATTTAATGGTAATAAAATTTCTATTGGGCCCGCCTACTATAATGCAACCTTTGCTCCAATTATGGCTCCAGTGGTTTTTTTAATGGCAATTGCCCCCTTGTTAAATTGGAACCAAACTAAAAACAAGAATTTATCCAAAAAATTAATTTTTCTTATTATAACAACATTCTTAGGTATGATATGTTTATATATGATTGAACAATCATCATTATTCGCAGTTATATGCGGCTCACTTTCTATTTGGCTTTTTAGTGGTGTAGTAACTGATATTATTTCTAAAATAAAAGAATCCAAAATTAAATTTAATAAATTTAGCCAGTTTTTTTTCTTTATATCAAAAATAAATCTTGGAATTCATTTTGCGCATATAGGAGTTGCAGTATTTTTAGCTGGTGTGACGGGAGAGCAGTTTTTTAAAACGGAATATAATGGAAGAAAAAATATAGGAGATGTTTTTAATGTCGGAAATCAATCATTAGAATTTAAAAAGATAGAAATGCTAGACGGTCCTAATTATAGATCTCAAACTGCAACCTTTAATCTACTAAACGATGGTAAGATTATTAATAAACTAAAACCAGAAAAACGTTTTTACCCGACAGAAAAAAGTCAAACAACAGAGGCTGCAATCTTAACTGGTTTTTTAGGCGATACATATCTAGTACTGGGAGATGGTAATAAAGAAATTGGTTGGTCAATTAGAGTTTATTTTAATCCTTTAGTTTCATGGATTTGGGGAGGTGCTTGCCTAATGGCTTTAGGTGGATTGGTATCAATTTTACAAAATAGAAAATCTAGAAAAATAATAAATTAAAAGATATGAAAAATAATTTCTCAATTTTAAAAACTTTACCACTCACATTCTTTTTATTAATATTTTTTATTTCGGCATTAGTACTATATCAACTGAAAAATGAACCCAAAAAAGTACAATCTATCAAATCACAATTAATTGGTAAAAATATTCCTGAAATATTAATCCCAGAAGTTAAATATTTTGGATCATTAAATCAAAAACAAAATCTAAATTTCAAAAATTTTGAAAATCAAATATTTGCTGTAAACTTTTTTGCATCTTGGTGTGCTCCGTGCAGAATAGAAGTACCAATTATGGAAGAATTAAGTAAAATTATACCTGTAGTTGGTGTTGCTTATAAGGATAAATTTATAGATACAAAAAAATTTTTAACAGAATTTGGCAACCCTTATAAAAATGTTGGGCTTGATGATTATGGCAAAGTCGCAATTGAATGGGGCGTGTATGGAGTACCTGAAACATTTTTAATTAATAAAAAAGGTAAAATTATTTATCGTCACGCTGGTCCATTATTATATAATAGTTTCAAGTTTGAAGTTTTACCTTTAATACAAGAAAATTAAAAAATGTTTAGAAATATAAAAATATTCCTGTTTTGTTTGGTTTTATCAATATTTCAGAATAATTTATTAGCTGACATAAATAGTCCCCATGAAGATTTTATTATAAAAAAGACAAGGGAAATTTCTCAAAATATTAAATGCCTTGTTTGTCAAAATCAAAGTATTGATGATTCTAATTCAGAAATAGCTAAGGACTTAAAAGTCTTAATAAAAAATAAATTACAAGACGGAATAAGTGATGAAGAAATATATAATTTTTTGAGAGACCGATATGGGGATTCTATTTTGTTAAAACCACCATTAAAAACAAATACAATTTTATTATGGTTTTTACCTTTTATAATTTTAGCTTTTGGTTCGTTTTTTGTTATAAGATTTTTAAAATCTAATTATAAATAAAAGAGCCTTACACAATGCTATTTATTATAATCTTTACTTTAACTCTTCTATTAACAATTTATATTTTTAAAAGTTTATCTAATGAAAATTTAACTCTAAAGATTGAGTTAAGGCCAAAATCAAAAAAACTTTTTTTTTATATTGGGGGGATATCTCTTTTTTTACTTAGTTCCATTCTCTACTATGAGTTAGGAAGCCCCTTTATAGACATGAATAAACTCCATACGGCTAAGGAAAAACTTTTAAAAGAAAATATCATTCAAGACAAAAATAGAAAACATGATTTAAAGATATTTGAAGAATTGGTCTCTAAGTCTAAGGAAAGTCCCAATAATATTAATATACTTCTAGACTTGGCCGCAACCGCATCAAGAATTAACAAGATTGATGTTGAAATTTCAACACTGACTAGAATTTTATCTATTAAAAATTCACCAAGATTAAAATCTTTACTCGCTCAAGCAATTGTAAGAAAGGCTAATGGTCAAGTGACATCAAAAGCACAAATGTTAATCAATGAAGCATTATCTGAAAACCCAATGGACCCAGGAGCAAATTTCTTAAATGGATTATTACAATCACAAATTGGAAATGAAAAAAAGGCATTTGAAATATGGACAAAATTATATAGAAACACTTCCAGCGATGATGCTTGGGAAAAAGATCTTGAAACTAATATTCGTTCGGCTGCGAGAAATTTGGGTATTTCTGAGCAAGTTTTAAACAAAAGTCTTAAAAAAAATTTAAATATTAATTCTCCGATTACTAGTGAAATTTTAAATTTAAACGAGAAGGATCAAAAAATCAGGATTAACCAAATGGTCGAACAACTTGCATCTCGCTTAACAAAAAACAAAGAAGATTTAGATGGCTGGGTTAAATTATACAAATCATATAAAGTTCTTAATAGTATGGATAAAGCTATAAATGCATTACGCACTACAATAGAAATTAGCCCTCAAAATCTGATTCTTAAAAAAACACTTTTAAAAGAATTACTACCTCCTCAAAAAGACCCAAACTTCACCCCCGAGATAGACAGGCTTGTTAATGAGATATTAGATAGCGAGCCTGATAACATAAATGCTCTATTTTTTAGAGGTTTGAAGGCTTTTAAAACAGGTGAAGATAAAATAGCAATCGATACTTGGACTATATTGTTAAGTCAACTTCCACCAAAGTCCCAAATGGCTCTTGAACTTTCGAAAAAACTAGAGAGTATTAAAAAATAGGTTAGTCTTTTTTAATCTGATGTTTTTGCATTATTGGTAATGATAGTAGACCGAAACCAAGAGACAAAACTGGAATACCAAAGGCTTTAAAAGAGACCCATTGATCAGTCGTTAAATTACGCCAAGCTATTTCATTAGCGATAGCCATGATAATAAACATGCCAACCCATAACCAAGTCAGCTTGTTCCAACCTTCTAAATCTAAATTTACTGCAGATTTCATAATAGCAGCCAAAGGATTTTTACCTAAAATTTTTCCTGATGCAAGGATGCCGGCTATGATTATAGACACAATAGTGGGTTTTATCTTTATAAAAAACTCATCATCAAAAAAAATTGTTAATCCACCAAAAAAAACAACTGCAACACATCCAGCTGCAGCCATCATTGGTATATTTTTAAACCAATACCATGACAGAATAAGAGAAAACAGAGTACTTACAACTAAAACTGCCGTACCTGCCATTATCCCATAAAAATAATTTACTCCAAAAAACAACAATAAAGGTCCCATTTCTAATATAGACCTATATCCCTCTTTTTTATTAACTTCTTCCAACTGCAACCTCCTAGGCTAAAATCAAACTTCTCGTATGTATAAATTCTTCTATATTATCTGTCGCCAACCTTAAAATGTCTCCATTTTTTGAAAATCTGGTATCCTCACTTAATACTCGCCTCCATTCTTTAGCACCAGGAAGGGAGTTATACAAACCTAAAATATGTCTTGTAACTGCATGAACACGACCTTCTTCTTTTTTCATAAACTTATCAATGTAATCTGCCATTTCCATGGCAACTTTATATCTAGATTTGATCTTTTCATCGCTATTAAACACAATTCTATCCATAGAAGATAATATATATGGATTTTTATATACTTCTCTACCAATCATAAACCCATCTAGTGCAAACTTATTTACTAAATCTTGGCCTTCTTTTATAGATTTAATACCGCCATTAATAACAATTTTTAAATCAGGTCTTCTTTTTTTTAATAGTCCAACCCTATTATAATTTAAAGGAGGTATCTCTCTATTTTGTTTTGGACTTAGACCATTTAAAAGTGCTTTTCTAGCATGGATCACAAACAAATCGATACCATTTTCAGATACTTCATCAATGAATTCATCTAGTCCTTGCACCTCGTGCATATCATCAACACCAATCCTACATTTAATAGTTATAGGTATTTGACAATTATTTTTTATAATTTTAACGCATTCAGCAACTAGTTTAGGATTCTTCATTAAGCATGCACCAAAAGCACCATTCTGCACTCGATTAGATGGACAACCAATATTTAGGTTAATTTTGGAGTAGCCATAATCTTGTCCATACTGCGCAGCCAAGGCTAATTTTTTAGGATTATTACCTCCTAATTGAAGAACACAAGGTAACTCTTCTTTGTTAAAGTTTAATAATTTATCACGAGGCCCAAATATTATAGCATCTGCAGAAATCATTTCGGTATATAAAGTTGAACAATTAGACATAAGTCTAAAAAAATATCTACAATGTTTATCTGTCCATTCCATCATTGGAGCTACAGAAAATTTTTCGTCAAATGCCACAATACTATCTATTATATATAAAAATCATAATAAGTTATTTACAATATTTAAAAAAAATATCCAACATTTATAAAATTACTATATTACCTCTCTTGTGATTTAATGAGGGCGTTTGTTAAATCATTTATTATATCGTCTATGTGCTCGATACCAATTGACAATCTAACATAAGCATCAGAAACGCCTGATTTAAATTGTTCTTCTTTAGATAACTGACTATGAGTGGTGGAGGCTGGATGTATCGCAAGACTTCTTGAATCACCAATGTTTGCAACGTGATAAAACAACCCTAAATTATCTATAAATTTTTTACCTGCATCAATTCCTCCCTTAAGTTCAAAGCCAACCAAACCGCCGAATCCTCCTCTTAAATATTTTTTAGCGGATAATTTG
The DNA here is from genome assembly GCA_003278095.1 of SAR116 cluster bacterium AG-390-L20. Taxonomy (GTDB): domain Bacteria; phylum Pseudomonadota; class Alphaproteobacteria; order Puniceispirillales; family Marisalimonadaceae; genus Marisalimonas. The sequence continues at coordinate 75,715 of QCHB01000004.1, forward strand.
AAATTTCCTGTTTCTAATTCTGGATATATTACATTATCTACTAAATTATGATTTTTTAAAAAATGTGCAACATTGGAAGCATTTTGACAGTGAGCTTTCATGCGCAAAGAAATTGTTTCTAGCCCTTGTAAAATTAAAAAAGCATTAAATGGACTTAATGCTCCCCCAAGATCCCTTAACAATGTGACTCTGGCTTTAATGATGTATGCTATAGGGCCTAGGAATTTTGCTGCTTCTACCCAAACAGCGCCTTCATAAGAAGGATCTGGAGTATTTAATGATGGTTGCCTTTCTTTTCCTGCTCCTTCCCAATCAAAATTACCACCATCTACAATTATTCCCCCTACAGAATTACCATGACCACCGATATATTTAGTCAAAGAATAAACAACAATAGCTGCCCCGTGGTCAATGGGCTTACAAATAATTGGAGCAGCAGTATTATCAACAATAAGAGGTATACCAAATTTTTTTCCTATGGAACTGACTTCTGATATAGGAAACACTTTTAGTTTTGGGTTAGGTAACGTTTCTGCGTAATACGCACGTGTTTTACTATCAGTAGCATCTGCAAAGGCATTTGGATTAGACGGATCTACAAATCTTACTTCTATTCCCATATCTTTTAAGGTTTTTGAAAATAAGTTCCATGTTCCTCCATATAAATCAGTTGAACTGACTACATTATCCCCTGCTTTTGCAACATTTTGAATTGCGAATGCAGAAGCGGTTTGACCTGATGACAATGCCAAAGCAGCTACACCACCCTCTAAAGCCGCAATCCGTTTTTCTAAAATATCATTAGTTGGGTTCATGATTCTTGTATAAATATTACCCAATTCAGATAAAGAAAATAAATTTGCTGCTTGGTCAGTATCTTTAAATAGATAACTAGTAGTTTGATGAATTGGAACAGCCACTGAACCAGTTGTATCATCTGACCTCCAACCAGAGTGCAAGCTAATTGTTTCTGAATATTTTGAATTTTGCATAGATGGATCCTCAAATATAAAATTTAATAAAAAAGAAAATTGTTCTAATAAGCAATAATTTTTATATGAATTTTTCTTAATTTTTTTTTAAAACAAATAAATATAGAAATTTTTTCTTAATAATTATTTATTCATAGAAATTTAATTTTTGGAGACGATAGTACTTTTTTAATGATGACTATGTTTGTTCTTTTTAATGATGTTTATTTTTGCTTTAACAGGCATTTCTAATAATATTGTACCAGCATTTTGAAAAGTAAATATAACTTTATATTTTTTCATAACCTTAAGAGGCTTAAGTAATTTTATGAACATTATATGAAAACTACCCGGTCTAAAAATTAATTTTGAATTAGCCTTTATAGTTATACCCTTATCCACATGTTTCATTTTCATGATGTCATTTTCAACGGTCATATTGTGTAATTCGGTTTTTTCTGAAAAATGTGATACTAAATGAATTAAGTGTTCATCTTTTTTATTTGTATTTTCAATTGTCAGATAACCTGAAGTTATTTTTTGATTAGCAAATACTTCATTAATCTTAAGATCAGAAAAGACCAAACCATTAATACTAATTGTTTCTGAAAAACAAGTTGAAGATATTGTAAATAAAATAACCAGAAATAAAATTTTATGAATATAACGAAATAGAGACATAGATTTTTATCCATAACTAGGTTAATTTATGCTATAAATCTTTGTTACGTTGATGTCAAACTCTACATAGGTAATAAAACAGTTGCATGCAATTATCCCAAAACCCAATTACAAAAATCATTAATGATAAGTTAAAATCCAAGGATTGTACCAATCTAAGTAATCTTATTTTTGATCAACAACGAATTGCTGAGTTTCAGTTTGAATTTCAAAGTCTTAAAGTAGATATAACAAGACAGAACCTAGACAAAGAAATTAAAGATGATCTAATTAATCTTGCTAAGAAAGCAAATATTAAGTCAAAAATTAAAAGAATGATGTCAGGAGCAAAAATAAATTGCTCCGAAAACCGGTCTGTTGATCATTTCAATCTTAGAAAAAAAGAACGTTTTGAAACAAAAGAATGGAAAAATCTTATTAATTTTACAAAAATAATTTTAAATAAAAAATCATTCAAAAGTATTGTAAATGTTGGCATTGGTGGATCTGACTTAGGACCATTAATGGTTAATCAAGCACTAAAAAGTTTTTATAAAGGACCTAAGGTTTTTTATATCTCAAATATTGACCCAATAAATCTAATTGAAGTATTTGAGAAATGTGACCCTAAAACTACTTTATTTATAATAACGTCTAAAAGCTTTGGAACTCTTGAAACTCTTGAAAATGCAAAAATTATACATAATTGGCTCACAGATAGTAACGTTAGTTTGAATGATGCAATGGTGGCTGTTACTTCATCTGAAAAAAAAGCTAGGGAATGGGGATTTAAAAAATCTAATATTTTTCATATTTCAGAAAATATCGGAGGAAGATACTCATTATGGTCTTCAGTAGGAATGTCTATTTTATGTGGTTTAGGAGAAGATAACTACAAGAAATTTTTGAATGGCGCCCAAATAATGGATCAACATTTTGTTAATGAGGAAATTGAGAGCAATATACCTGTTATTTTAGCTTTACTTAGAATATGGAATCGTAATTTTTTGAATCGAAATAACCACTGTATAGTTCCATATACTGACAGTCTTTCAAAATTGCCCGCCTGGGCACAACAGTTAGAAATGGAAAGTAATGGGAAAAGTGTTGATGTAGAAGGTCAACCTTTACAAATGCCAGCAAGTCCAATTATTTGGGGAGAAGTGGGTACTAATGCTCAGCATAGTTTTTTTCAATTTTTACACCAAGGCTTGGAAACCACCCCTTTAGATATACTTATACCTCGTAAGCCAATAAAAGACACAAAATTTAGTCATATTATTAGTAATCATAAACATTTAGTTATAAATGCAATTGCTCAAGCAGAAGCGTTAGCTATTGGCTCAGTAGATTTAACTAATGCAAATAAAAACTTTCCAGGAAATCGGCCATCTACAATTATAAGTTGGGATGAAAATAATCCATTTTCCATTGGAATGTTAATTTCGCTATATGAAAACATTACAATCGCATCTGGATTTTTATGGAACATTAATAGTTTTGACCAGTGGGGAGTAGAGCTTGGTAAAAGTACCGCTAATAAAATTTCTAATGATGACGGGTATGAAGAATTAAGTCCCTCTGCCAGGGAATTTTTACAAAAGCAAGTATAGAAATAGATTTGTTTTCTTAAAATTTTAAAAATTTACAAATTTGACTTTTACTTCTAAGAATTAAATTAGCTTTCGAGTATTTATATTTTTATAATAAAATTAGCTTTTATAATAGAGAAAAATAAAATGAAACAAACTGTAAGAAATTTAATTAACAATAATGATGATCAAAGTATTGCGATATCATCGAGTGATGGTAGTAAAATCAAATACTCAGACTTGAAAAAACATGTTTTTGATATATCTGGGCAACTTAGCGAAAAAGGTTTTCTAAATTCAGATAGAGCAGCGATCGTTCTCCCAAATGGCCCTGAGATGGCGACAACTTTTTTAGCTGTAGCAAGTTATATGTCTGCGGCGCCACTAAACCCCTCTTACAAGTTTAGTGAATATGAATTTTATTTAAAAGATTTAATGCCTAAAATCGTAATTGTGGAAAAGAATAGCAGTAATCCTGTTGTTGAAGCTGCGAAAAAATTAGGTATAGAAGTATGTGAAATAAAAAAAATAGATAATGCGCCAACCGGAATATTTAATCTTTATGATGAAAGTTCTAGTTTTGAATTATCTAAAGAAACATATGAGGCTCTAGTACTTCATACATCTGGAACTACATCTAGACCTAAAGTAGTGCCTTTGACAAATAAAAATATTTATTCTTCTGCAGTAAATATTTCAAATTCTCTCAAATTGAACTCTGAGGATCATTGTTATAATATTATGCCTCTTTTTCATATACACGGCTTAATCGCAATACTGTGTTCATCAATATTTTCAGGAGCCTCAGTTTATGCAAGTGACGGTTTTAATGCATTAAAGTTTTTAGATATAGCAAAAAAAGAGAAAATATCTTGGTATTCAGGGGTTCCTACTATGCATCAAGGGATATTGATGAGGGCAAAAAAAAATATAAAACTTGCAGAAAACCTCTCACTGAGATTTATAAGATCATCCTCGGCATCTTTACCGCCAGCCGTTTTTGAAGAATTAAGAGAAGTTTTTAAAACAACTGTTATTGAAGCTTATGGAATGACTGAAGCATCTCACCAAATGACATCAAATCCAATGCCTCCTCAGATTCAAAAAGCTGGATTTGTTGGAAAACCTGCAGGTCCTGAAGTGTGTATAATGGATGCCAATGGAAACATCCAGAAAAATGGTCATGAGGGAGAAGTTTGTATTAGGGGTGATAATGTAACTACTGGTTACGAAAACAATGATGAAGCTAATAAATCTTCGTTTATTAATGGCTGGTTTAGAACTGGTGACCAAGGGTTCTTTGATAATGATGGTTATTTAAAAATTTCCGGAAGATTAAAAGAAATTATCAATCGTGGAGGCGAAAAAGTGTCTCCTCTAGAAATAGATAATATATTAATGGAACATGAAGCAATTGAACAAGTTGTTACTTTTGGGGTAAAGGATAAGTTACTAGGAGAAGCTATAGGCGCTGCCATTGTCCTAAAAAATGAGAAAAAATGTTCTGAAATTGAAATTAAAAGTTATGCTCGAAATCATCTAGCTGATTTTAAAGTTCCCAAATATATAAGTTTTTTAAAAGAAATACCCAAAGGAGCCACTGGTAAACTTCAAAGGATAGGTCTTGCTGAAAAACTCGGCTTAGAATAGGAAATTAATATGATTAATATTTGCATATTTGGTGCCGGAGCAATAGGTGGCTATATTGGATGCAGCTTAAGTAAAGCTGGAGCAAACGTCTCATTGATAGCTAGAGGCCCTCACAAAGAAGCTATTAAAAAAAATGGTTTAACCTTAATTTCAAATAACAACTCAGAAACATTTAAATTGAAAGTCACTGAAAACCCAAGTGAATTAGGTACACAAGACTATATAATTATTGGTGTTAAAGCTCATGCAATTTCAGGGATCGTTAATCAATTAAAACCCCTTTTGAATGACAACACTGCTATTTTATCCGCAGTTAATGGATTACCATGGTGGTATTTTTATAAATCTAATACAGGTACAAAACTCGAAAATACTCACATAGACTCAGTAGATCCCCATGGAATTATCTGGAAAACTCTTAATCCAAAACGAGCATTAGGGTGCGTTGTCTACCCAGCATGCGAAATAGAAAAGCCGGGCACAATAAAGCATATAGAAGGAAATAGATTTAGCCTTGGTGAACCAAATGGAATCAATTCAGAAAGATTAAAGATATTATCCGATCTATTTATAAAAGGTGGGCTAAAAGCTCCTCAAAAAAAGAATCTGAGAGATGAAATTTGGATTAAACTTTGGGGGAATTGTTCTTTTAACCCTATAAGCGCTATTACTGGAGCAAGCTTAGATGTTATAGGTAACGACCCAAGTTCAAGATTATTGATAAAAGAAATGATGGAGGAGTGCCAAAGAGTTGGTAAAGCAATTGGAGTTAACTTCAGTGTAACAATTGAAAAACGGATTGATGGCGCATCATCTATAATTGGCCATAAGCCTTCAACACGACAAGATATTGAAATGAAACGACCTTTAGAAATTGACCCTATTATGAGCGCAATTATAGAAATTGGAACAAAACTAAATATACCAACACCAATGTTAAAACATCTGAATGGAATACTTAAATTAAAAGCTGATTATTTAGGCTTATATAAAAGAAGCCAACTAATAGAGGATTTAACAATTTAAATTTTGAAAAGGGTTTCTTCCTTCTTTGTCTTCAATTTCTACTATCCAACAATCGCTATCTATTTCTATTTCTTTAGTAATTCTTTTATCTATGTCGATATTTTGTAATTTTTTTTCAGGATATAAATTTACAAATTCTACAACATCATTCTCACTAATTAAATCATATTTCAAATTACGTGTGAAAAGCTTGGCATAACCATCTAATGTATCAACTTTAACAAAAATAGCACCAGCTTCACTATCACCTCTTTTAGTAACATAAGCGTTGGTAAAGTTTCTTTCGGCCGCTCTAATACCTGCATTTATTAGTATTTCTGATTTTAATTCAATTATCATCACAAAAGTATCATTACTTTAAAAATCTGAGCATCTTCCCGCTTTTTCCCAATCTCCATATCTAGTTGGTTCTAATCCCTTAGGACCTCCTTTTTCTTTGGGAGCAGTCTTATTCTCGGACACATTCTCTTTGGAATCATTTTCTTCTTTTTGTTTACTTAATTTTGTAATTTTACTATCCATAAGTATAAACTTTCTTATTAGCCAATATCTAAATAATTTACATAATATTTATTATTAATACAAATACAAGGCAGTAGTTTTGATAGAACAAAAAACATCTAACACCCAAAAAAAAATAAACAAGACTGTAAGACTTGTAGCATTAGAAATTTGGATACTTGTTTTTTACAAGAATAAAAAATTTGACGACATCATTAAAAAATCTTTTGACTTTAATAAATTAGATAAACGAGACAAATCTTTTCTATTTTTACTCATAAACACATGTATGAGAAGGCATAACCAAGCTCAAAAAATTTATAATAAATACTCAAGGTTTGGGATAAAGAAAAAAAATCGTTACTTAAATAGCATTTTAGTTATTGCTACAATTCAATTAATTTGGTTAGAAATAGCGCCTTATGCAGTATTAAATGAAGCAGTAAATCAAGCTAAAATTTATATTGGTGACAAACAATCTAAGCTCGTAAATGCAATTTTACGTAAAATAGTTTCAAATAAAAATGATTGTTTGAACTTCATTCCTGAAGATAAATACAACTTACCAGAATGGCTATTAAAAAGTTGGACATCTTCATATGGTGAAAAAAATGTCAATGAAATAGCAAAAATAGCCATGGAACCACCACCACTAGATATAGTTATTTCAAATAAAATGAAAAAGAGTGAATTAGAGCAATTTCAACTCAATATCTCAGGTGAAAAAATCTTGCCTAATGTAATAAGATGTAATTTAAAAGAGTCAATTGAAAGTTTACCAAGATTTTCTGACGGTGTGTGGTGGATACAAGATGCAGCATCTCAAATACCCTGTAATTTATTATTTTCTAAAATAAAACAACATTTTGCTCAATCTATTGATTCTATTAAGGTAGTAGACATGTGTTGCGCTCCTGGAGGAAAAACAGCTCAACTTTTAGATAATAAATTAGATGTTGTATCTATTGAAAAAAATAAATTGAGATCTCATAAATTTAAAGAAAATATGAAGCGACTTAACTTTAATCACAATTTAATTAATGCTAAAGCAGAAGATTATCTACCAAACTTTAAACCTGATGTTATTTTAATTGACGCTCCCTGTTCAGCAACAGGCACGATTAGAAAAAATCCAGATATTTTTATTAAACCAGCACCAATCAACTTAGATGATTTAATTTTAACTCAAGATAATATCTTAAATAATGCTTCAAAAATATTAAAAAAAAATGGATTAATTATGTATGTTACATGCTCTCTTCAAAAAATTGAAGGTGAAAGAAGGATTGAAAAGTTTTTAAAACAAAATCAAAGTTTTTCGATTGTTCCATTTTTTTCCTCTGATTATCCTATGATTAGCGATTGTATAACTAAAGAAGGCTTCATAAGAATTCTTCCAAATTATTTTAATTTTAATTCTGATGATGTTATGAATGGATCAGACGGTTTTTTTATCGCATTAGTTAAAATGGAAAATTAATTTTATGCTTAAATTTATAGATTTAATTACAAATAATTATTTTCTCAAAAAAAAGCTAAAAGTAGATGAACATAATTCTCCTGTAAGAAGACTTACTGATAACTGGCAAGGCAACTCAGAAATTGGTAAAACAATAGTCAATGGTAAAACTAATCCCAAACTAATTAAAGATTTTAACAGGTTTTATTTTTTGAGAGATTTGAAAGCTGAGGGTAGTATTAAAGCAAGATCCATAGCACGTTCTTTAGTTTCAAATTGGATTAATGAGAAACATAATCTTCTGTCAAAGGAATTTGACTCTCAAATAATGGCAGAAAGAGTAACTTGTTGGAGTTTCAATTTTTCATGGTTTGCAGAGAGTGGTGAATTAGATTTACAAAAGAAAATTTTATATTCTATTGCATTACAAACAAAATATCTCGAGATAAAACTCAGAGAAACAAATAATCATCTACAACAAATTATAATAATTAAAGGTATTTTAGTTGCTAAGTCTATTTTATTTGACGATATAATCATTATCGATGAATTATTAAATATTATAGATCAAAAACTTGAAACTTTAACAAATAATGATGGTGGACACACCTCTAGAAGTCCTGTCCTGCATATAAATTTACTAAGACATTTAATAGAAATTAGATCTATAGTTGGAATTTTAAAAAATGTTGATGCAGAGAACTTACATAAAAAAACAATTAAAATGGGCGAATTCTGCAGAGGCTTTCAGATGCCAAATGATTGTTTTGCATGGTTCCACGGAGGATCATTAGTTCCTAAAGATATTATAAAACAAACTTTAAACAGGATTGGTTACAAAAATAGAATTTTTCAACTTGCTGAAGACACTGGTTTTTGTAGATTATCCAATATGGATACAGTTGTGTTTGTAGATGTTGGTTTAAAACCAATAGTAAGTACGAATACAAAAGCAAGTTTATTTGCGTTTGAGTTTTTTTATAAAAAAGAAAAAATTATTTGTAATCTAGGAGAATTAACTAAATCTAGTATTAAGAGTGCCAAAAGTTCATTAGCGTCATCTGCTGCTCACTCTACTTTAAATATTGATGATAGAAATAATATAGATCTAACAGGAAAAAGAAAAACTGAGATATTAGAAGTCAAATACGGAAAGACAAAGAATGGAAACTTATTAGATTTAACACATTCTGGTTATAAGACTATTTTTGGGATAAATCACAAAAGACAAATTTATCTATCTAATAAAAAAAATGAAATAAGGGGTAAAGACGTAATAATAAATCTTGGAAATATGGGTTCAATACCCAAAATGGCAAGTATTCACTTTCATTTAAATCCAAGCATTGAACTTATAAAAACTAGAAGTGGTTCAATTTTATTAAACCACTTAAAGGGCTTTGTTTGGAAAATGACCTCTGACAATCAAGATATAGTTATCCGGGATTCAGTTATGTTTACACCAAAAGGTCCTACTCCTTGTAAAGAAATAATGATAATTATGAAGCTTGAAAAAATACGGGCTTATAAGATGATCTCGTGCAATTGGGCATTTCAATTACAAAAGTAGACTGTGTTTAAATTAATAACAAATATATTAATAATAATATAATCAAATTAAAGATCGGTTAAATAAAATGGACAATGTTGACAGCGATGAATTATTTACTAACAAAGTTAAAATTAAAAGGGCTTTGATTTCAGTAACCGACAAAACTAATATTGAAAAATTAGCTAAAGTTCTTGAGGATTATAATATAGAAATTTTATCTACTGGAGGCACTGCTAAATTTTTAAAAGAAAATGCAATACCAGTTAAGGATGTTTCAGATGAAACAAATTTCCCCGAAATCTTAAATGGAAGAGTTAAAACGCTCCACCCTAAAATACATGGAGGGATACTTAGCAGAAGAAATAATTCAGTTCATATAGACCAATTGCAGAAACATCAGATTAAAGAAATTGATCTCCTAATCATTAATTTATATAAATTTCAGGAAACCTTAGAAAACAACAAGTATAAGACTGAAGTTATTGAAAATATTGATATTGGTGGACCTGCAATGATAAGGGCCGCAGCTAAGAACCATGAGTTTGTTACTATTTTAACTGATCCTGGGGATTACTCTAAGCTTATAAATGAACTTAAAGATGAATGTGAAACCTCATATGCTTTTAGAAAATATCTTGCTGGAAAAGCTTTTAAATTAACTAATGAGTATGATCATACAATTTCTGACTGGTTTAATAATGAAAACATTAACGCAATTGAGCTACCTCAAACATTTTCAATAGATTTTAAAAAATTCTTGGAAATGAGATATGGAGAAAATCCGCATCAAAAAGCGGCATTTTATAAAACGAATGACCCTAGAATTGGAATTGCTACATCTAACCAACTTCAAGGCAAAGAGCTTTCATATAATAATATTAATGATGGCAATGCTGCTTATGAATTAATTTGTGAATTTAATCAGCCAGCAATTGCAATTATTAAACATGCTAATCCTTGTGGTGTAGCTGAGAACGCTAATATAAATTTAGCATGGGAAAAAGCACTACAAACAGATCCAATTAGTGCATTTGGTGGAATAGTGGCTTTAAACAGAGAATTAACACTAGATTTAGCAAAGCAAATGAAATCTTTATTTTTAGAAGTAATAATTGCACCTTCTTTTACTAAAGAGGCCCTTCAAATTTTTAAGGACAAACCCAATGTAAGAATTTTAGCATCAGGATCAATGCCTATACCTCAGGAAAACGGATTGGATATAAAATCTATTTCAGGAGGTATGCTGGTCCAAACTCGCGACAACAAAGTTTTACAGACAAGTGACCTACAGATAGTAACAAAAAGAGCACCTACAAATTTAGAAATAAATAATTTACTATTTGCATGGAAGGTAGCAAAACATACTAAATCCAATGCCATCATATATGCCAAAGATCTTCAAACTGTTGGAATTGGGGCAGGTCAAATGAGTAGAATAGATTCCACTATGATTGCAAATGAGAAAGCTAAAAAATCTTCAATATTAGCAAACTTAAAATCATCAATGACTTTTGAAAGTGTAGTTGCTAGTGACGCATTCTTCCCATTCGCCGATGGTTTAGTAGCCGCTGCGGATGCAGGTGTTACAGCTGTAATTCAACCAGGTGGATCAATTAGAGATCAAGAAGTAATAGCTGCAGCAGATGAACGTAACATTGCCATGGTTTTTACATCAGTAAGACATTTCAAACATTAATTTAAAATAAATTTTCGTCTTCAAGATATTTTATAATCTTCTTAATTAAACTTGGAATTGCTAATTTTTTTAAATTTTGACTATCAATAAACCTATAGGATTTCTTAACTAATTGATCTTTCAAGATGTCATTATTATCAATATAAGCTATTGCAATTGAACAGTTTAACTTAAAATGTGTAAATACATGTATTATTTTTTTTTCAAGAATATTCCAATCAAGATCAAACAAAGAATCTTTTTTTGTTATAAAATTAGGTGATTTTGAGAAATAATTCTTATCTTCTTTTAGCCAACCTATGGACGGAATTACATCCATATTTGATAATAATCCTTTATTATTATTTTTAGTCATTAGAATATCACCGTGCTGATTAATTAAACAAAAAAATAAACCATATCTATTATTTTTAATTTTTTTTGGCAGTCGTTTAGGATATATTTTAGCCTTAGCAGTTCCACCTACTTTACAAAAACTAATCAAAGGACAAGAAGAACACCTGGGAGACTTAGGTATACAAATTAATGATCCTAAATCCATTAGTGCTTGCGCATAATCTCCATATCTTTGATTTGGTAAATACCTTTCTGAGATTTCTTCAATATATTTTTTTGATTTTTCTAATGGCTCATCAACGGCATATAATCTAGAAAATATCCTTTCAACATTGCCATCAATAACATTTGATTTAATATCAAAAGCAATTGCCATTATAGCTGATGCAGTGTAGTTGCCAATCCCTGGCAAGGTTAATAATTTGCTTTTGTCACAAGGAATAATCGAATTATAATCATTAGAAATTATTTTTGCTGTCTCATGAAGATTTTTTGCCCTACTGTAATAACCTAAACCAGCCCAATAAAAAGATACTTCTTGAAAATCTGCTTTAGCTAGTTGATCAATAGTAGTCCATTTTTTTACAAAATTTAAAAAATAGGGAATAACTGTTGACACTACTGTTTGCTGCAACATAATTTCTGATAAATACACAAAGTAAGGGTTGGGCAACTCCCCAGATAAAGCTCTCCAGGGCAGATTTCTTCTATTTTTGTCATACCAATTTAATAATAAATTAGAAAAACTTTTGTAATTATCTTTTTTTGTCATATTCATGGTTTTATGTATATATTATGTTATCTGTTAAAAATATTCTTTTAAAAAAATTGTGATTTATAATATGAAGTCATTAGTAAAAATTACAGAAAATATTGTTGAAAAAAAATTAAGCAGACTTGGTGCTGTTCAAACACATATTTTACTAAATTGGAATTATATAGCAGAACATTATTCTAATATTACAATTCCTGATAAAATTAATTTTAATAGAAACAAAAATACTGATGGCCAAATTACTATAAAGGTTCAAAATGGTTTTGGACCAGAAATTCAACACGCTATACCATTTTTGTTAAATCAAATAAACTCAAGATTTGGCTATAAGGCTATAACAAAAATCAAAATAATACAGTCTGAACTTGGATATATTAAAAAAATAAAAAAAAACGTTTTTCAACAAAAAGTTTTTACTAATGACTCAGACTTAATTTCTAATATTTTGCCAGATGGAGAACTAAAATTAGCAATGCAAAGATTCGAAATTTCTAGAAAAAAAATGCTCTGATATTTTAAATATCTATTATTTAATCAGTTGATTTAGTGTATAAGAATATTAATAAATACAATGTTAAAAGGTAAAGATTTTGAAAAAACAAATTATAGTAAATAGACGAAATACATTATTGAGTTTATTAGCCGTTAGTATTTTCCCTAAATATAGTTATTCAAATCAAGACCTATTAAGTGACAATATGCGTAAACAATTTATGGGTTCAAAAAATGCACCGATTAAAATTAAGGAATATTTTTCTCTAACCTGTGGTCACTGCGCAAATTTTCATGTTAAGACTTTACCTCAACTCAAAGAGCGATACATTGATACTGGTAAAGTTCAATTAGAGTTTATTGACTATCCTCTTGATAGGCTTGCTATTATCGCTGCCACCTTAGCCCGAACACTTCCAACTGAGGATGGATATTTGGAAGCTATAAGCATATTATTAAAAAAACAAAAGCAGTGGGCATATTCAAAAAAGCCTCTTGATGAATTACGTTCTATAGCAAAATTATTTGGAGTTTCTTCAAAACAATTTGATGAAATTTTAAAAAATATTCCCCTTATGCAAGAAATTATTAATAAAATGGAAAAGGAGTCTAAAAATTTTAATATAGAGTCCACACCGACATTTATTATAAATAATAATCATAAAATTTCAGGCGCTTTGTCTTTTAAAGACTTTGAAAAAGAACTTTTAACTTTAATTAAAGCAAAGAATTCTTAATATTAATAAAGGATAATTAATGAAATTCAAATCTGTTAGGATTTCTGGGTTCAAATCTTTCTTAGAACCAACTGAAATACTGATTAACGATGGCTTGACTGGGGTTGTAGGTCCTAATGGTTGTGGGAAGTCAAACATTGTTGAAGCGGTAAAATGGGTTATGGGCGAAAATTCTGCACGTCAAATGCGTGGCGATGAAATGGATGATATTATTTTTGCAGGTACAAGTGAGAGACCAGCTAGAAACTTTGCAGAAGTATCTATTAAATTGGACAATTCAGAGCGAAAAGCTCCAGCAAATTTCAACCACCTTGAAGAAATTGAAATTTCTAGAAAAATTGAAAGAGAAAAAGGATCAATCTATAGGGTTAATTCAAAACAAGTAAGAGCAAGAGATATACAATTAATTTTTGCTGATAATGGAACCGGTGCACGTTCGTCAGGGATAGTTAGTCAAGGTAGAATAGCACAAATAATAGATGCAACCTCTGAAGATAGAAGAATAATTCTTGAAGAAGCAGCAAATATAAAGGGGTTACATAACAGAAGACATGAGGCTGAACTAAAACTAAATGGAGCTAATGAAAATCTAAATAGATTAATGGACATTGAGCAAACTTATCAAGATCAGCTTATAGAATTAGAAAAACAAGGAAGAAAAGCTGCTAGATATAGATCAGTAGGTGACAGACTAAGAAAAGCTGAGGCAACTTTGTTTTTAACACTCTTAAATACGGCAGAAAATGAGTTTAATGATTTCAAAAAACATTTAGATATAGCCAAAGAAAATGTAAATAAAGGGCAAATTAATGTATCCAAACACACTGAAGCAAAACAAGAAATTTTAGATGAATTACCTGAGTTTAAAAAATTGGAAACTAAAAAGATAACAGTTTTACAATCTCTGAATATAACAAAAATTAGATTAGAAGAAGAGAAATCCTCTGCAAAGACAACTTTAAACAATACCTTAAATCAAATTTCCCAAATAGAAACGGACATCCAAAGAGAAGTTGAAATCAAACAAGACGCAAAGAAAACATTGTTGAGCCTATTTGCAGAAGAAGAAAAGTTAAAATCTGAGTCAACAAATTTTTTGACTAAGAAAACTGACGCCTTGAAGCTAGTAAAAGATCTAAAGGCTAAAACAGAAGAAGCAAATACAAAACTTTCCACTATAAATTCAGAGATATATTCAATTAAATCTGATAAATCAGATCTTGAAAAGCGTATATCTGTTCTAACAGATAAGATTAAAAACTCTGAATTTCAAATATCTGAATTTAACTCAAAGGAAGATGAACAACTTCTTGAAAAAAATAATAAGCAATTAAGTAAATTAAAACAAATTTTAAGAAATAAAAATCAAAATTTAGTGTCTAATAAACAAGAATTAACAAAATTAGAAGAAAAAGAAGCTAAACTTAGTGATCAAAAGAGTAATACTGACCAAAATTTTAATATAATTAACGCAGAATTAAATTCTCTTTCTTCGATATTAGGTGATGATACTTTAAATAAAAACTCACTAGAAAAAAGCATAAATAATATTGGTAATCTTGAAAAAGCAATAGGATCCGTTTTAGGTGAAACCTTACTAGCACCAATTCATTCCGATCAAAATCATTTTCTTAAGAATACATATTGGAGAAATGATTTAAAAACTAAATTCAGCTCAGAATTGCCCAAAGGCGCAATCCCTATTATTTCAGAAATCAAAAAAAATTCAATTTTAGATATTGCTTTGATTGGTGTAGGTATAGTTAAAGATGAAGAAACTGCTTATGATCTTCAGAAAAACTTATCATTTGGGCAAGCACTTACAACTTCCAAAGGTGGTTTATGGAGATGGGACGGTTTTGTACAACCTCAAGGTGTACAAAACAGTTATTCCGAAAGACTTCAACAAATTGCAAAATTAAGATCACTTCAAAATAAATTACCTGCTGTAACAAAAGAACAAAAAATTATTGAAAGTAAAATTGATGAAAATCAATTAGGTATTAGTAAATGTAAACGTGATATTATTGAGTTAGAATCGCAAATATCAGAACTAATTAAAAATTCAAATACATTAGAATTAACTAACTCAAAATTAGATGCAAAACTTCTTTCATCTAAAGTTTTATTAAAAGAACATCTAGATATAACAAAAATATCTCAAAAAGAGTTAGTTGGACTTAAAAATCAATTAAACAATTCTATTAATTTACCATCATTATTAGCTGATGAACTGAAAATAAGAAATATAGCCGATCAATGTAGAAATGAATTAGCTGACGCGATGGCATCAGAACAACAAATAAAGACACATGAAAGTTTTCAAGCAAGAAACCTAATGCAGATCAAAAATCAAAGTGAGAATTGGAAAAAAAGAGAAAATGAAGCGTCCATGAGATTGATGTCTTTGCAAGATAGATTGAAAAAGTTAAAAGATGATCAAAAGAGATTGACAAGCTTACCAGATGATTTTGAAAAGAGAGAAGAAGATCTCAACAAACAAATTGATAAGGCTGTTCAAGACAAGAATATTGCATCTGATAAATTAGTACATACTGAGACTAATCTTCATAATATAGAAAAATTAGAAAGGGAAGCAGAACAAAAAGTTACATCCTTTCGTGAAGAAATGATAAAAATAGATGCCTCGCTGAATCTTGCTAGAACCAAAATACAGAACATCGAGGCTAGAGTTTTTGAAAAGCTAAGAATAAACACAGATAAATTGCTTGAAATTGTCGGTTTTAATGAAAAAAATAATTTAAACGTTTCTATTGAGTTATTAGAAAGAACTGTCCAACGTCTTATAAATGAAAGGGAATCACTAGGTGCCGTAAATTTGCGTGCAGAAGAAGAAATGAAAGAGATGAAAGAAAAAATCGAGACCATGTCATCTGAAAGAATTGATCTAGAATTAGCAATAGAAAAACTTAGAACTGGAATTTTTGAACTTAATAAGGAAGGAAGGCAAAGATTAAAAGATAGCTTTAATGATGTTAACAAAAATTTTAAAGATCTTTTTCAAAAACTCTTCGGAGGTGGAGATGCTGAATTAAAATTAGTTGGAAGTGAAGATCCTCTTAAAGCAGGTTTAGAAGTTTTAGCAAGTCCACCTGGAAAGAAAATGCAACTTCTTTCACTTTTATCAGGAGGAGAACAAGCCTTAACGGCAATCTCTTTGATTTTTTCAGTATTTTTGTGTAATCCTGCACCTATTTGTATTTTAGACGAGGTAGATGCGCCACTTGATGACACAAATGTAGGAAGATTTTGCGATTTACTTAATAAAATAGTTGCAGAGACAAACACTTATTTTATGGTTGTAACGCATCATAGACTTACAATGGCTAAAATGGATAGACTATTTGGAGTTACAATGGAACAAAAGGGAATCAGTAGGTTAGTATCTGTTAATTTAGAAGAAGCTAACAGAATAAGGGACATTGCTTAAAAAAATAAATTTTTTTCAAGTAAACTCTTGACTTATTTGCTTGGTCAAAATAATTTAAGCACGCTTACATGGTGTATGCGAAAGTATGTTATGAGCTCATTTAAAAACGAAGAAAATTTGAATTCAAGAATAAATAATGCTTTAGCAAAAAAAGGAAATAAAAAAGAAGTTAATAACAATAACCAAACTTTAGTTAATACTTTTTCTAGAGTTGCTACTGAACTACTAGCAGGATTATTGGTTGGTGCAGGTATAGGTTGGACGTTAGATAAGTGGTTAAACACAAATCCTTGGTTTCTAATCTTATTCTTTTTGCTAGGTGGGGCCGCTGGTATACTAAATCTTTGGAGAGTGGTAACTGGAAAAGGCCTCAAAATTGGATACTTTTAACATTTAATATAGAAAAAAATAATGAATTCACCCGTCGAGCAATTTACAATAAAAATTTTATATGAATTAAATATTATGGGCATAGATATTTCTTTCACTAATGCATCATTATTTATGATATTATCTATTCTGGGTTCTGCTGGATTTTTATATATGGGAGCAAGAAAACAAGCTCTCGTTCCTAACAGATTTCAGTCTCTAGTAGAAATGTCATATGAATTTGTAGCTAATATGGTTAAAGAAAATGCTGGCAAAGGTAGTCAAGCTTATTTTCCATTTATATTTACCCTATTTATGTTTATTTTATTTGGTAATTTACTTGGTATGATTCCATATAGTTACACTTTTACTTCACAAATAGCAGTCACTTTTACATTGGCAGCTATCATATTTATTGGAGTTACAATTATCGCACTTTTTAAGCATGGATTAAAATTTTTTACATTTTTCTTCCCATCAGGTGTGCCTATTGGTTTAGCGCCATTACTTATTCCAATAGAAATAATATCTTACTTTATTCGTCCTATTAGCCTATCAGTCAGATTATTTGCCAATATGTTAGCTGGGCACACTATGATGAAGGTGTTTGCTGGTCTTATAATAATGATGGGATCCGCGAGTGGTTTTTTAAAGGTTGGTGCAATTTTACCGCTGATGGCCGTTATAGGATTAACTGGGCTTGAATTCCTAGTTGCAGCCTTGCAAGCCTATGTCTTTAGTATTCTAACATGTATGTATCTTCATGATGCACTACATTTACATTAATTCATGACTAAATTATATAATTAACGAAAGGAAAATAAAATGGAAATGGATGCCGCAAAATTAATAGGAGCAGGTCTAGCAGTTATAGCGCTAGCAGGTGTGGGAGTTGGAATTGGTAATATCTTTGCTTCCTTAGTTACTGCTGTTGGTCGAAATCCAGCTGCAAAAAATGAAGTTTTTGGCATAGCCATTCTAGGTTTTGCTCTAACTGAAGCCGTTGCTTTGTTTGCGCTTGTTATTGCACTTTTGTTATTATTTACATTCTAAGTAATAAAAATTATTTTGCCTGTAGCACAGTAAGCTATAGGCAAAATATAGTTTAAAAGATTAAAAAATGTTATATTTTACAAAATTATTTTTAACTTCAATATTTATTATTAATGTTGAAACTGTTATTGCTTCAGAAGCAAAAACAGGTCTTCCCCAATTAGATCTTAGCACTTATCCATCTTTAATGTTTTGGTCAGTTTTTTCTATTATAATTGGTTTTGTATTGATGAAATATTTGGTAACTCCAAATATAAAATCAATCATAAATTCTAGAGAAACCTCCATACAAAATGATTTAGTTAAAGCCAAGACTTCAAATCAAGAATCTGAAAAAATCAAACAATCAATTATAAAAATTCAGGAAGACATTAAATCAAAGTCACAAAAAATTATTTCTGACGCCATGTTGGAGTCAAAACAAAGTATTGAAAAAAAAGAAAAAGAGATTTCTGCAAAATTAGAATTGAAGGTTTCAGAGGCAGAAAAAAAAATAATTGATACACAAAATACTGTTATTAATGATGTTATTAATGTTGCTGAAGAAATAACAACTGATGTAGTCAAAAAATTTACAAATATAAAATATGATAAAAGCAATATCAAAAAAGCAATAAAGCTAGCTTCGAATAATGTATTGATGGAGAAATAAAGTGTACCTTGATGAAACCGCTTGGGTTGCAATAGCATTTATTATATTCATTGCCTTGGTTTGGAAAAAAGCAAGTAAAGCAATAGTGTCCATATTAGATAATAGATCCTTATTAATACAGAATGAATTACAGGAAGCTAAATCTCTTAAAGAAGAGGCTTTAGAAGAGCTTAGAAAATCTCTACAAACCCAAAAAAAAGTTTCAGAAGAAGCAGAAAATATAATCAGTGAAGCAAAAGAGACAGCAAAAAAGATACAAGAAGAAGCCTATTCGAAATCTTCAGATGTTATAAAAAGAAAAGAAGATCAGGCTAAACAAAAGATTATCTCGTTAGAAACTGATGCAATTAAAAATATAAAAAAAATAACTGGTAACGTTATAATCGAATCTTCAAAAATATATATAGAATCTAATATTGATAAAAAAGAAAACGTAAATTTAATAACTAAATCATCTAATGAAATAAAGCCATCCTTGTTGGTTTAATTATTTCAGCCCCAAATAAACTTGACCACCGTTAGGTATTTTTATATCAAAATCCGTTTCTCTATCAACTATTTTACTTCCCTTTAAGAGAAACTGTGAGTATTTAAAACTATCTCTATCATATTCTTTGTTATTCGTGTCAGTTGAAACTAATGTGATATTTACAGGGACAAAATCTTCGATATTATTGTCTTTTCTAATAGCCCTTACGTTTACTGAAATTTCCATTTCAATATTATCGTTATCTTTAGTACAGTATGTTTTTATACCTCTCAAACCAATATAAATAGGTAATTTATTTTCAGATTTAACAATAACTTCTGCGGCCTTTTTGGGTGCTGTTACTTTAGGACAATCTACAACATCCTTTTTGAGAGATGAGCAACCATTTAGAATTAAAAAAAAACAAAGGATAATAAATTTAACCATTAATAATTACCTTTTAGCATAAAAAACTTTAAAACAAGATTAATCTTTATTGACGTAATCAATGTAATACATCAAAAGTAAATTATGAAGAAACAAAAAATAAATTTATATTTAGCTTCTCCTAGAGGTTTTTGTGCTGGTGTTGATAGAGCAGTAAAAATAGTTGAAGAATGTATTAAAAAATTTGGAGCCCCAGTTTACGTCAGACATGAAATAGTTCATAACAAAGATGTTGTGAATTCATTAGAACGAATTGGCGCTATTTTTGTAGATGAGGTGAAAGAAGCACCAATAAATCGACCTATAATATTCTCTGCACATGGGGTTGCTAAATCTGTTGTTAATGAAGCTAAAAAAAGAAAAATGATATCTATTGATGCAACTTGTCCGTTAGTCACTAAAGTTCATAATGAAACAATACGTCATTATAATATAGGTAGACACGTTTTATTAATAGGTCACAAAAATCATGTTGAAGTGATAGGTACCATGGGACAAGTTCCTGAAGATAGTATTACATTAATTGAAACTGAAGAAGATGCTTATAAAGTAAAAGTTTCTAATCCTGATAATTTAGCTTTTGCCACACAAACAACTTTATCATTAGATGATACTAGTAAAATTTTGAACATATTAAAAAATAGGTTTCCTAACATTAAAGGACCAAGTTCTGAAGATATATGTTACGCAACTACAAATAGACAGTTGGCTGTTAAATCAATGTCAAAAATATGTGATTATATTTTGGTAATAGGAGCAGAAAATTCTTCAAACTCAGTTCGCTTAGTTGAAGTGGCATTGTCACATGGTGTTCAAAAAGCTATTTTGATTCCAAATGAAGAAAAATTAGATATGTTTCTAAATAATTTTAATCCAAAAAAATATCCTAATATTGGATTGACAGCAGGTGCTTCCGCCCCTGAAACTTTAGTCCAAGTTTTAATATCAAAACTAAAAAAAGATTTTGACGTTAATCTCATAGATCATGAAGTCACAAAAGAAGATGTAAAATTTAATTTACCAAAAATGTTAAGATGAGAAATTAGGACACTAAGTTGGCAGTTTATACTAATTTAAATGATGAACAAATATCTGATTTTTTAAAACTATATAGAATTGGTAAGTTAATTTCATTTACTGGAATTACAGAAGGAATAGAAAATAGTAATTTTCATTTAAAAACTACCAGTGGTGAATTTATACTTACAATTTTTGAAAAGAGAGTTAACAAAAAAGATTTACCATTTTTTATAAATGTAATGAAACATCTTAGTAAAAAAAAGTTTTTTTGCCCAAGACCAATTAGTGATGCAAAAGATAATTATCTTCAGGAATTACATGGAAAACCCGCAATAATTGTAAACTATTTACAAGGAAAATCTAAAACTAGAATAACAATAGAAGACTGTTATAAAGTCGGATCTAAAATAGCCTTAATGCATTTAAAAACTAAAGATTTCTCTTCTGAAAGGGAAAATTCCCTTTCAATAAATGGATGTCAAAATCTTATTAAAAAATGTGATGTTTCAATTCCTAATGATATTTTAAATAAAATTGAACCTAACATTTTAAAAGAGATACAAAATTCATTTAATTACTGTGTAAAGTTTTGGCCATACAATTTACCCAAAGGTTTTATTCACGCAGATATTTTTCCCGATAATGTATTTTTTCATGAAAATAAATTATCAGGCATAATAGATTTTTACTTTTCTTGTACTGATATTTTATCTTATGACTTAGCTATAGCCATAAATGCTTGGTGTTTTGACCAGGAAAAAATTTTCAACCAAAAAAAATATCAATCTTTAGTTGATGGATACAACTCTCAAAGAAGATTAAGTAGTGATGAAATTTTTTATTTGCCTCTTTTGTCTAAAGTTGCATCTATGAGGTTTTTACTTACTAGATTATATGATTGGGTACACACTCCAAAAGATGCAGATGTTCTTCCTAAAAACCCTGCAGAATATATAAATAAGTTAAAACACTTTAGAGCAGTAGTCGAAAAAATAAATTATCACGAAACTTACCAACTATGAATAAGGTAACAATTTACACAGATGGCGCGTGCTCAGGTAATCCAGGTAAAGGTGGATGGGGTGCTATATTAATATTCGCTAAAGAAAAAAAGTATATGTCAGGATCAAAACAATTAACAACAAATAATCAAATGGAATTAACTGCTACAATTGAAGCCCTTAAAGCAATTTTAAAACCTAGCAATATAGCTTTATATACTGACTCGCAATATGTAAAAAATGGCATAACTTCTTGGATTTTTAATTGGAAAAAAAATGGATGGAAGACAGCAAATAAGAAACCCGTTGCTAATAAAGATTTGTGGATAGAGTTAGAAAAGTATGTTGATTTTCACTCTGTAAATTGGTTTTGGGTTAAAGGTCATTCGGGAGATCACTATAACGAAATAGCAGACGAATTAGCCGTTAAAGCTATGAACGAGAGATCTTAAGAGATTACAAATGTTTTAACATATTCTCGGCTGAGGAAACTTCAAAAGCCCCTATCTCTTCAACAAATAATTTAGATATAATATTATTTTCAACGACCATAGAAAATCTTCTTGACCTTCGTCCCATAACTTTTCCGAAGTCCATATCTAGTCCTAAAGCTTCTGAGATTGAACAATCTGTGTCTGCAAGCATGTCTATTTTTCCGACTACACTATTGGCTTCACCCCAGGCACGCATAACATGTGGATCATTAACTGCCATACATGCAAGTACAGATACACCTTTTTCTATAATCTGTTCATAATTCTTAATGTAACTAGGTAAATGTTTAGCAGAACAAGTAGGAGTAAAAGCACCAGGTAATGCAAAAAGAACTACTTTTTTGGATTTAAAATATTCTTCAGTACTAATATGCTTGACACCTTCATGATCTTTCAAAAGAAAGGTACCAGATGGGAAACTATCTCCTACACCTATTGACATATAAACTCCTTATTTTTAATAAGTTCATACAATAAACAAATATAAATTATTTTAAACAGATTTATTTAGCTGTATCTAAATATTCTTTAATCACTTTAACAGTTAAAAGTTCAGGAAAAATTTTACCATCGGGTATTAGAGGACTATATATCTCGTTGAAGGGTATCCCATAACGCCCTTTAGAAGCTAAAAATTGCTTGATTTTTTCATTTGGCTTTGTCCAATCTAATCTTAAAATTATAACATTATTTTTCTTAAATAGTTCTGAAACTTCTTTGGTATCAATAACAAAAATTTTATTTACCTTACACGTTAAACACCAATCAGCTGTAACATCTATAAAAACAGTTTTACCTTCTTTTACTAATTGATTAGGTAAACCAATATTACCAATTATATTCCAATTAATTATTGATTTGTCAGAGATATTTGTTTCACTAAATTTGTTAATATTACTTTGTAATTCCAATAAAATATTAATCAACCATAGAGAGGTTATTAAAAGTAAAAGGGCCATTAGTTTTTTGAAGTTTATTAACCAATTACCAGGCTTGGGAATAAATGATATCATCCTTGGAAATAAGCCAAATAAAATCAATGGTAAAGACAAGCCAAATCCCATTATTAAAAGAACAGAATAAATTTCAATTATGCTCCCTGAAAGAGCAAAACCAATAGCTGTTCCTACTAGAGGTGCTGTACAAGGCGTTGCCAAGAAAGTTAAAAACATTCCCGTTAAGAAATCATCAAAAAAACCTTTGCCTTTATAAGAAAAAATTGACAAAAGTTTTGCAGGTAGAAAATAATGGAATATACCTAATAGATTTAAGGCAAAAAAAGACGTTAATATAATCATGAATAAAAGGAAATATGGGTTTTGAAATTGTATGCCCCAACCAACAAGATTGCCAGAAGCTTTGATGAAATACGTTATTGTCGCTAATAAAAAAAACGTAGTCAGAATTCCAAGTATATTGAAAAATAATTTCTTATTATAAACTGTTCTACTCTTAGAACTCAGACTCACTAGTTGTATCATTTTAAGCGACAATACAGGCAAAACACATGGCATAAAATTCAATATAAACCCACCAATGAAGGCTATAAGTAAAATTTGAAAACTTAGAGGGTTATCAATATTGTTTAAAACATTATTTATTTTTAATGTTGTCAAGTTCCTAATGGATGCTTGATAGCTATAATTATCAGTAAGAAAAGTAAATTTCAAACCAGTAAAATTATCTTTATTTTTATTGGTAAGATTTATCGATAAATTTAATAAATTTTCTTTCGACGAGTAGTATGGCTTAGAATAAATATGCCCTTCACTATCCTCAATAATAATATCATATGGTTTTATATTTAAGTTATTTTCAAAAGTTATTTTTAATTTATCCTCTTGAAAATTAGATGATATTAACTTTAAGTTTTGTTCTGCTAATCTTGGCACTTGATTTTTATAAGTAATTATTTCTTCTAATTGCATTTTACTTTCATTATCAAGATTGAGTTTATTTAAGTTAAATTTATGAGTTACAGGCACACAAATATCTGAGCAAACTTGCGCATTCAATTCCAGAAAGCCTGACATAACTTGTTCTTGTTGTTCAAGTATGATTTCTAACGGAAAAATAACTTTTTTTTCATAACCAAATGTTTCTATGCCAAAAAAATCAAATCTTTTCGGATTTGGATATAGGAGTTTAGCTGATTTAATATTATTGGCATTGTTAAAGTTTATTTCAGGAGGTAAACCTGCATCTCCTGGATTTCGCCAATATATTTTCCATTTTGGTAAAAGATTAACTTTTAAGCCAAATAAAATTTCAGACGGGTTACTTGCAGATTTTTCCCCAAACAAAAGTTCGAAATTAACAAATTTGTAATTTTCATTAATTTCTAAAGTGTTATTAAAAGGTAAAAAATTTGAGAAACATTTGTTAATATTTAAAAAGTTAACAAAAAATAAACAAAAACAGATTAATACAATTTTATGATATTTTAAACTCACTACATTATTGTACATTATTTCTTTTCGGTTATTATTTATTTATTAATAATATATTGGAATACCACATATGGATCAAGAATTGTTAGGTAAACTTTTGATTGCATCTCCAGGACTTGAAGATGTAAGGTTTCAAAATTCAGTTATACTAGTCTGCGAACATACTAATGAAGTTACTATGGGTTTGATTTTAAATAAACCTTTATATAATTTTGACACCTCCCAATTTTTAAAAAAGATGAAAATAAATAATGACTTTAAAATTAAATCCAAACCAACTTTTTTTGGAGGTCCTGTGCATCTAAATCAAGGCTTTATTATACACTCTAATGAAAAAAAATATCCCACTTCAGAACATATTCTTGAAGGAGTAATGATTACTAGTTCTGAGGAAATTTTACAAGATATTTCAAAAAATAAACCACCAAAAAATGCTAAAATTTTTCTAGGTTGTGCAGTATGGGATAAAGAGCAACTAAATAATGAAGTGCTTGAAAATTCTTGGATTATTACAAATTCTTCAAAGGAATTAATATTTCATAATGATTTAGAAATATCTTTATGGAAAGATTCACTTAAAAAGATGGGGATTGATCCTAAAAAGCTAGTATCATACTCAGGGAGAGCCTAAACAATCTAATTAAGCAAATTATTTACGTTTAATTTCTTTAATGATGATGCATCTGGACCTATTACAGATAAGACTGGATTAGCTGTAGCAAACAATTTTTCTACAACATCATAGATAGAAGTAATAGATATACTTTCAATTTTTTTTATTACTTCATTAGTTTCAATTAGTTTACCAAAATTAATCATACTTTTTGCGTAATATTCAGTTCTTGCACCGTTACTTTCTTGCCCCATAATAAAGCCTGAACGCATTTGAGCTTTTGCTCTAGTTAATTCATCATTAGAAATAGAGTTTTTGATATTTTTCAGTTCGTTTAAACTTGCTTCAAGTAATTCATTTAAATCATTTGGTGAAGTGCCCGCATAAAATCCAAACACTCCTGAGGAATTTTGCATTTGTGTAAAAGAAAAAATAGAATAACATAATCCTCTTTTTTCTCTTATTTCTTGGAATAACCTTGATGACATGCCTCCACCTAGTATAATAGTAAGTGCGCGTAACGAATAACGATCAATATCAGTATTTTTAAGACCCTCAATACCAAATACTAACTGTGTTTGTTCTAAATCTCTATCTTCACCACAAAAACCTGAATTCCATATTGATAAATTTTTTCTGCATTTAAAACTATTTTTTATATTTGAAAATTTTTCTTCCACAGTTCTAAAAAACCAATCTCTATCTATATTACCCGACGAGGCAACAACCATATTTTCTGGGGCATAATTAGCTTTCAAAAATGACTTTAAATCACATTGTTGAAAATTACTTACGGTCTCTCTCGTTCCAAGAATTGGTCTGCCTATAGATTGATTTTTAAAAGCTGTTGAAGTAAAATTTTCAAATACCTTATCATCTGGAGCATCGTATGACTGACCTATTTCTGAAATAATAACCCCGCGTTCCCTTTCAATTTCCTCTCTTGGAAAAGTAGAGTTTTTAATTATGTCAGATAAAATATCAATACCAAGATTTGTGTCTTCTTTTAAAACTTTTAAATAATAAGCTGTGATCTCTTTGCTTGTGTATGCATTTATATCACCACCCACATCTTCTATTTCCCTAGCTATTTTTTCTGCATTTCTGTTTTCAGTTCCTTTAAATGCCATATGTTCTAGCATATGTGCTATTCCACATTCATCCTCTGCCTCTTGCGAACTTCCAGATCCAATAAAAACTCCAACAGACGTACTATGAACATCCATCTGGTCATGCAATAATGTAAGACCACTATCTAAGATTTTGAATTCTACATCCATCAGTTTCTCATATTAGATTTAATAAAATTTTGAACATCAGTTATGCTTGGATCCATTATATTAAAATATTCTTTACTGCTCATTATATTTTCCAAATGAGAAGGTTTTTTTGGAATTACATTTATACTTTTACTAATTATCTCTGGAAACTTAGCCGGATGAGCACATGCAAGTGAAATTACTGACATATCTTTTGATATAATATTGTTGTCAAGTGCCTTTTGAGCTGCTCCATATCCAATTGCACTATGAGGGTCAAGAATGTAATTATAGTCTGTATAAACCTTGTTTATTATCTCTAAAGTTTCATCGTCTGAAATCATATATGCAGAAAATAAATTATTGATTTTTTCAAGTTGATGTTTTGTAATTTCAAAATTACCATTGATTTTAAAATCTTTCATTTGTTGCTTAACTTTATCTGTATCTCTTTCGTTTATCTCGTATAAGAGCCTTTCAAAATTACTGGAAACTTGTATATCCATACTTGGACTATAGGAAGGAAGCACATTTTTTCTCTCCATTAATCCATTATTGAAAAACCTTGTTAATATATCGTTTTGATTTGATCCACATATTAATTTTGATATAGGCAAACCAATTTTTTGGGCCATCCATCCTGCTAATATGTTCCCAAAATTACCTGTAGGAACTGAGAATACAATCTCTTTATTTGGCACACCTATTTTTAAAGCAGAGTAAAAATAATACACAATTTGAGGTAAAAGTCTTACCCAGTTAATAGAGTTTATAGCTGACAATGAAGTTTCATCTTTAAATTTCAAGTCTTCAAAACAATCTTTTACTATTTCCTGACACCCATCAAAATCTGTTTTAACCGATAAAGCGTAAGATCCTCTTTCATTAATCCAAGTCATCTGCTTTTGTTGAACACTTGAAACTCTTTGATGTGGAAAGAGTATAAAAATATCTATATTTTCTTTTCCCTTGAAAGCCTCTAAAGCTGCAGATCCTGTATCACCACTAGTCGCTCCCAAAATTACACCCTTTTGATCTCTTTTGTTTAATACTTGATTAAAAGCTCTAGCTAAAAATTGCATGGCATAGTCTTTAAAAGCTAAGGTCGGACCCTGGAACAATTCAAGCACGTGTAAGTTCTTATTAAGTTGATGTAAAGGTGCAACATCTTTGTTAAATACAGAGTAGGTATCTTTGGAGATATTTA
Organism: SAR116 cluster bacterium AG-390-L20; assembly: GCA_003278095.1. Classification (GTDB taxonomy): domain Bacteria; phylum Pseudomonadota; class Alphaproteobacteria; order Puniceispirillales; family Marisalimonadaceae; genus Marisalimonas. The sequence continues at coordinate 103,647 of QCHB01000004.1, forward strand.
ATAATTCGTTTTCACTTAAACAAGGTTCTACGAAAGGTCTTATAATTTTTGCTGATAATTCCGCATAATTTAAATGTTTCATTTCATTTAAGTCAGAATGGCTAAATTGCGGCCATACTTCTGGCATGAACAAACCTCCATCCCTAGCTAAACCAGACAAAAGAACGTCTTCATAAGAAAGGGATGATTCACCACCTCGTGTACTTGAATATTTAATCAAATTACTCATTGTTGTCTTTCTTTTTGAAATTTAATCTACCAGAAGACACGTGATATGAGAAATATACAAATAACAAAGACAAAGCCAAACCATACCAGGTTACTGCATATGATAGGTGTTGATTCCTTAATTTTGGTTTACCTGTAACCCCTATTGGAAGAGTTAGTTTTTCTCCTTGTCGAAGAGCATCTATATAATAATTATTTATTACTTGATTTGAACTTAAGTTTAAAAAGTTAATAATTTCATTTGGCTTTATTGTAAACCAAAAACCATTATTGCCGTCATTTTCTGGGACAAAATAACCTTTTTTTTGTGGGTATCTTATTATTCCTTTCAAAACAATGTGTCCCTCAACTAAACTAAACTTTCTCTTTTTAGGATTTCTATAGCCCTCAGATACCCAACCCCTATTTATTAAAATTATTTTATTATTACTGAGGTTAAATGGAGTAATTACATGAAATCCAGCATTACCCTCATAAGTTTTACCAGTAATATAAACTTCGTCTTTATGTAAAAATGATCCTGAAAGTTCTACTGATTTAAATTCATTAATATTTGAAAAATCTAATTTAGATGGATTCTTAATTGGATTAGACTGACTTTGTGTAATGTATCTTTCTATTAATGCTTCTTTCCAGAATAACCTCTTAACCTGCCAAGTGCCAAAACTGAACAAAAGAGCAAAAATTAATATAGAAAATATTGTTGGCCAAAGTAGAGGCCTAAAGTAAATATTCATTAGTTGTATGTAATCTCCAAATTTTTGATAAGTTTAATTCACTTATCAACCACCCCACCAGTATATACACACAAATAAAAACAACCAAACCACGTCAACAAAATGCCAATACCATGCAGCAGCTTCGAATCCAAAGTGGTGCTCAGAAGAAAAATGACCTTTCAAACCTCTAAACAAACATACAGTTAAGAAAATTGTACCAACTAAAACATGAAATCCGTGAAACCCTGTGGCCATATAAAAAGTTGATGCATAAATTCCATCAGTAAACGCAAATGTAGCATGTTGATATTCATAAGCTTGAACGGCTGTGAAAATTGCACCTAGGATTATCGTAAGAACAAGACCCCTTATAAAATCTTTTCTATTGTTATGCTGTAAAGCATGATGAGACCAGGTTACAGTACAACCTGATAGAAGAAGGATTAAAGTATTGATTAGTGGTAAATCAAAAGGATCTAGAGCTACTATGTCAGCCGGTGGCCAAACACCTGTATCAGGATATAAACTAGAATCAAAGAAAGCCCAGAAAAATGCTACAAAGAACATTACCTCAGAACAGATAAAAAATATCATACCATATCTCATACCTATTTGTACAATTGGTGTGTGATGTCCTTGATATTCAGCCTCTCTAACTACATCTCTCCACCAATAAAACATGGTTGCTATTACCATAAACAAGCCAGCTCCTAGCACATAAATTGAATATGGATATTCATGCATAAAAAGAGTAAGACCCAAGAACAAAGTAAAACCAGCAGCTGACCCAAGTGCAGGCCATGGACTTGGTTCAACTAAATGATATTGATGCTTTTGATCACCGCTCATTAAATCCTCCTAATCTATTTTTATATATTTAAACTTATAATTTCAACACCTAAGTTTCAGCATTGAAAAATGTATAAGATAAGGTAATTTCTTCCAAATTCTTAGTGTTGTCATCATCATTTATACTTGGATCAACATAAAATGATACAGGCATTTTAACTTCTTCTCCTGGCTGCAGTGTTTGTTTTACAAAACAAAAACAATCAACTTTCATAAAAATACTACCAGCTTTAGGCGGAGAAACATTAAAAACCGCAGTACCTGTGGTTGCTTTATCAGATAAGTTTTTTGCTGTATAATAAATTACTTCTTGTACACCTGGTTGAACTATAATCTCTTTTTTAGGGGCTGCAAATTCCCAATTCAAATCTGAAGATATATTTGAGTCAAATCTTATTTGAATATTTTTGTATTTACCGCTTGATCCTGGTGCTAAGGACGCCCTTTGAACTGTTCCTGCATAACCAGTTACTCTACAAAACAAATCATATAAAGGAACTGATGCAAAGGATAAGCCAAGCATAAAAACGGCAATCAATAGTGTCCATATAAGAAAGTTATTATTTTTTTTTAATAAACTAACAGCCATCTACCCTGTAATATCCATTCTTAAAATTGTGATAAAAAAGAAAAGAACTACCATGCTAATAATTATACCCAAAACTGCAAAATTTTTTGATTTTCTATTTTCATAAAATGCTTTGATATTTTCGTCATCTTTATTGGTATTCAAAATTTTTCCTTTAAATTAAATTATCTTATCTATGCAAATACCCGCAAAAACGATGCTTAGATAAAAAATTGAGTATATAAATAGACTTTTCTCGGAACCTTCCACCTTTTTTATAATTAAAAAGGATCTTCTTAAAAATTCTAAACCGGATATCGTAGCTATAAACAAATATAAATTACCAGAATAGTCAAATATCCACGGTAAAAATGAACACGGTACTAACAAAAAAGAATAAATTAATATATTTTTTCTAGTTATTTTTTCACCAGCAACAATCGGAAGCATTGGAATATTAGCTGCTGCGTAATCGTCTTTCTTGATTAAAGCCAAGGCCCAAAAATGTGGGGGTGTCCATAAAAAAATTATCAAAAACAAAATTAATGATTCTATACCTATATTACCTGTGGCACAAACTTGTCCAATTACAGGTGGGAAAGCACCAGCAGCACCACCAATTACAATATTTTGAACAGTGTATCTTTTTAACCAAATTGTATAGACAATTGCGTAAAATAAAATTGTAAACGCTAACAAACTTGCAGCAAGCCAGTTGACTGACAAGCCTAAGATGATGACAGATAACAATGATGTAATTACACCAAATGAAAGTGCATCAGCAGGCTGAATTTTTCCTTGTGGAATTGGCCTATCCCTAGTTCTTAACATTAACTGATCAATATCACTATCGTACCACTGATTAAGTACCCCAGAAGCTCCAGCTCCAAGTGCAATCGCAAATATTCCAATCAATGCTAAAAAAGGATGTGAGTCATAACTTTCAACTGGTTCCGCAGTGTAGTAACCAACAAAGGCTGTAAATACTACTAATGACATAACTCTAGGCTTCATTAACCTAAAATAATCAAAGGGAGAACTTAATTTGTTTATGTTTTCGTCTATTCCACTAGTATTTACAGTTACAACAGGCATAATTACACACTAATCAAACTTATTTTACCTTAGGTATCTCAGAAAAGGTATGAAATGCTGGTGGTGAGGGTACAGTCCACTCTAATGTATTGTCAGAAGAGCCCCATGGGTTCTTATCAGCTTTACGTTTTTTAACAAAAGCTTCAATGATAACAACTAAAAAAATAATAGCTCCCAAAGCCCCAATATAAGAACCTATAGACGCAACCATATTCCAGCCAGCAAATGCGTCCGGATAATCAACATAACGTCTAGGCATTCCAGCGAGACCTAAAAAATGCATAGGGAAAAAAGTTAAATTAACTCCTATAAAGGTAACCCAAAAATGAAGTTTCGCTAAACCTTCGCTGTATTCATAGCCTGTCATTTTAGCAAACCAATAGTAAAAAGCTGCAAAAAGACCATAAACTGCACCCAATGATAATACATAGTGGAAGTGTGCAATTACATAGTAAGTATTATGAAGTACAACATCTAAACCTGCATTAGCTAAAACAACACCGGTAACACCGCCAACAGTAAATAGAAAAATAAAACCAATTGCCCAATACATAGGAATTCTAAAGACAATAGACCCGCCCCACATTGTAGCAATCCATGAAAATATTTTTATACCAGTAGGAACTGCTATAACCATCGTAGCTGCAGTAAAATAAGCCCTTGTGTCTACAGAAAGCCCAACAGTATACATATGGTGAGCCCAAACTACAAATCCAATAACTCCAATAGAAACCATTGCATAGGCCATTCCTAAATAACCAAATACAGGTTTTCTAGAAAAGGTTGATATAATTTGACTTACAATGCCAAAAGCAGGCAAAATCATAATGTAGACTTCAGGATGACCAAAAAACCAAAATAAATGTAAAAATAAAATTGGGTCACCACCACCTTCTGGAATGAAAAAACTAGTCCCAAAATTTCTATCTGTTAGTAACATCGTAATTGCACCTGCTAATACTGGTATAGCTAACAACAATAGAAAAACTGTAACCAACATAGACCAAACAAATAAGGGCATTTTGTGCAATGTCATTCCTGGAGCCCTCATGTTAAATATTGTCGTAATAAAATTAGCAGCACCTAATATAGATGAAGCCCCAGCAAGATGGAGTGAAAAAATAGCTAAATCCATTCCCATTCCAGGCGATCCTGCTGAACTTGAAAGAGGAGGATAAATTGTCCAACCAACACCAACACCTCCATCAACTACGGCTGATAAAAGTAGTAAAACAAAACTTGGAGGTAATAGCCAAAAGGAAATATTATTCATTCTTGGGAAAGCCATATCTGGAGCACCGATCATGATAGGGACAAACCAATTTCCAAACCCACCTATCAAGCCAGGCATAACAACAAAAAATACCATGATCAACCCATGAGCCGTTGTGAATACATTCCACATATGACCATCTGCCATGTATTGCACTCCAGGATTCATAAGTTCCATTCTCATATATATTGACATTGCTCCTCCAATAAAAGCAGCAACGATCGCAAAAATTATATACATGGTCCCAATATCTTTATGATTAGTTGAATAGAGCCATCTTTTAACAAAACCTGTGGGGGCTCCATGATGATCATGTGAAGATGCAACATTTGAGCTTTGAGACAATGATGACATTATTTAATCTCCTTAACTTTTTTTTGATCTAATAGTGCGATTTTCTTAGTGTCTTTATCAGCAATGTAAGCAAATTTTACTTTAGCTTCTTTTAACCAAGTTTCATATTCATCTTTAGGTAAAGCTTGTATAACTATTGGCATGTAAGCATGATTTACTCCACAAATTTGATTGCACTGACCATAATATTTTTTCTTTCCAAGCGGTACTTCAGTCCAAATTTCATTTATGCGTCCAGCAATTGAGTAAACTTGAAGTGCCAGTGAAGGAACAAAAAATGAGTGCATAACATCGTTGCCAGTAATGAGAAATTTAATTCTAGTACCTTCAGGTACTACCAAAGGATTATCAACATCCAACATACGTTTTTGATCACCTTTCAAATCTTCTTCAGCTACTATGTAAGAATCAAAAGAAATTTCTTCATCCGGATATTCATAATTCCAGTACCATTGAGCGCCTGAAACTTTTACAACCATATCTACAGGTTTATCAGCTTCAGTTAAATAAAGGAGTTTGAATGACGGAACTGCTATAACTACAAGTATTAAAACTGGAACTACAGTCCAAATTATTTCTATCAGAGTGTTATGGGATGTTTTTGAAGGTTTTATATTGGGTTTTTCTCTAAATTTAATACATACGTAAACTAATAATCCAAGGACAAAAACTGAAATCAAAGTTATAACTATCAAAAGAAAATTATGAAGTTCAGTAGCTTTTGTGGCTATTATACCTGCAGGTTCTTGTAAGTCCATCTGCCAAGGTTTTGGTTCAGATGCAGAAACTGATTGTAATAAGGAAAAATTGATTAAACATCCACAAAAAATTACATCCAGTTTTTTTTTCCAACTATTAAGTACAGTTTGGAAATTAATAGTCATTTTGTTTGCTCCTCGACTTCAGCTTTAACAATTCCTATTTCAGAAAGAATTATAGTTATGGATTAAAATGATTCTAATATTAATTATTTAATTATTTAAAACTTTTTTAACCAAAATACTAGATCTAAAAGCAAAAAAATTAAATTATTTAAGAAAAATGTTCTTACAATAAAAAATATTACTTTATTTATAGTTAAACCTTGCGCAAAAGGTTTAATATTGCCATTTTAAAAAAAAATAATTTAAGTTAAATGAGATTTGTAAAATGAATGAAAAGTCACCATTAGAAATTACTGATAAAATTTTTTACCATGATAACGATTTTGATTTAACCAAAGTTCAGTCCTTGCTATCGGATACACTTGAAAGCTCAGATGATGGAGAATTATATCTAGAGTCTACGAAATCAGAATCATTTTCTTTTGATGATGGTCGTATGAAAAATATCTCGTATGATAGTACAAAAGGTTTTGGATTAAGAGCGATAGCTGGAGAAGCTAGAGGATTTGCTCACTCAGGTGAAATTTCGGAATCTTCTTTAAAAAGAGCTTCTGAAACTGTTAAATCTGTATCAAAAAATTACTCAGGTATAATGGCTCCTGCACCATCCCATGGTATTAATAAACCTTTATATACATCTCAAAACCCTATTGAAGGAACATCATTTCAAATAAAAACAAATCTTCTAGAAGAAATAGATGCATATGCCAGATCTCTAGATAGTAATGTTGTTCAAGTTTCAGCTTCAGTCTCAGCATCTCATCAATCTATTCAAATACTTAGAGCTGACGGAGAGAGAGCTGCAGACATTAGACCTTTGGTAAGGTTGAATGTATCACTCGTAGTTGAAAAAAAGGGTAGACGAGAAACTGGAAGTTCAGGTTGTGGTGGAAGAGGAAAATATGAAGAATGGATTAATTCTGATAGATGGAAAGGGCAAGTAAAAGAGGCACTAAGAATTGCCAATACTAACCTTGAATCAATTCCAACACCTGCAGGTGAAATGCCTGTAATATTAGGTCCTGGTTGGCCAGGTGTGATGCTTCATGAAGCAGTTGGACATGGTTTAGAAGGTGATTTCAATAGAAAAGGCACATCAATTTTTTCTGGTAAAATTGGTGAAAAAGTTACTGCTGACGGTGTAACAGTTATTGACGATGGAACAATAGAAAATAAAAGAGGATCCATTACAATTGATGATGAAGGCACAAAATCATCAAAAAATATTTTAATTGAAAACGGTATTTTAAGAAATTATATGCAAGACAGACAAAATGCTCGATTAATGAAAATGGATCCTACCGGTAATGGCAGAAGACAATCTTATTCTCACTATCCTATGCCGAGAATGACTAATACTTATATGGATAACGGAAATGTTGATCCTAAAGAAATTATAAGTTCTTTAAAGAAAGGTATATATGCTGTTAACTTTGCTGGAGGACAAGTCGATATTACTAACGGTAAGTTTGTTTTTTCTGCATCTGAAGCCTATTTGGTCGAAAATGGTAAAATTAAGCAACCTCTTAAAGGTGCAACTTTAATCGGCAATGGTCCTGATGCAATGTCAAAAATATCACTGGTTGGTAATGATTTAGCATTAGATGATGGTATAGGTACCTGTGGTAAAGATGGCCAAGGTGTGCCTGTAGGGGTTGGTCAACCAACTTTATTGATGGGAGGTATTACAATTGGGGGTACTGATACAAACTAAATATTTATTTAGAATGCGTTTTCAGCAAATATTTTATTAATATTTCTATCCCAAGAACTATTATATTTTTTAAGTAATTTTTCTGCTCCAGTTTGTTTGTTTTTAACAATATCAAATAAAGGATCTAAAAACTGTCTTTCGTCCATGCCCCTATTATCTAATTGATTACGTCTTGCAAGGCCTGAACTGGATATTGTTAACATTTCTAGAGCAATATCTTGAATTGATTTATTTCCAAGCTTGCCTCCTAGACCAAATTTAGCTGCAGAAATTCTACCTTCTTCAAGTAAGTTTGTATTCATAAGAGGTTTTGCAAGGTTATAAGCTTCAGATTGAGATTCGCCGTCATAAAGTAATCCTACCCATAGCGCTGGTAAGGCACATATTATGTTCCAAGGACCACCATCAGCCCCCCTCATCTCTAAATATTGCTTTAGTCTTACTTCTGGGAAAGCAACAGTTATATGATCTTCCCAATCTTTCATTGTAGGATATTCACCTTTAAAACCATCTAAATTTCCATCCATAAAATCTAAAAAAGATTTACCTGACACATCTATATATTTCCCATCTCTATATATAAAATACATCGGAACATTCAGAATATAATTTAACCAAGACTCATATCCAAAATTAGGATCAAAAACAATTTTTGGAACACCCGTTCTATCAGGGTCTGTATCCGTCCAAACAATCGCTCTTGATGATAAATATCCACTTTCTTTACCCTCAATAAAAGGAGAATTAGCAAAAAGAGCCGTTGCGACTGATTGCAAAGCAAGAGATATTTGGAATTTTTGAACCATATCTTTTTCGTTTAAATAGTCAAGGTTGACTTGTATAGTACACGTTCGAAGCATCATATCTAATCCTAATTGACCAACCTTAGGCATATAATTCTTCATAATTTCATAACGACCCTTTGGCATCCACTTTTGATCTGAACGCGACCACTTAGGATCATAACCGAGTCCAATCATTGACAAACCAAGCTCTTTCATAGCCTCTTTCATCATTTTAAGGTGTTTGCCAGTCTCCTTACATGTTTGATGTAAATTATCTAATGGTGTTCCAGATAATTCTAACTGACCTCCAGGTTCAAGTGAGATAGATGCACCAGTTTCATCTTTTAAGGCTATTGTGTTATTATTTTCTAATATTTTCTCCCAATTATTTTCTCTGGCAAGCTTATTTAACAAATCACTAATACCTGATTTACCAAAGTATCCAACTCTTTCTAAGTTATCTATATGAAAAACAAACTTTTCGTGTTCTGTACCAATTTTCCAGTTTTCTCTGGCTTTGGCACCATCTGCGAACCATTTAAGAAGATCTTGTTTTTCTATTCTTAGCATTATGGCCTCATTTTTGATTAGCGTAATTATTAAAAAATATAAATTTAAAATACAATATAATTTTTCACCAACTACAATTGTAACTTTGATCAATTAATAAAAAGAGTTTTTCATATCTCCGTTTAAAGTGTGCCACAATACTAAAGCAGTGACCACCGCTGTGTCAGATTTTAAAATTCTTGGACCAAAATTAATCGGGATCACAAACTTTTTTTGTTTTAAATAACTGATTTCTTTTGTTGTAAATCCACCTTCCGGGCCAACTAAAACAGCGCCACAAGATGCATTAGTTGATTTATTAAAATTGTTTAAAGAATGCTTGTCATTTCTCATGGTTTCGTCACCATAATAAATGGTTCTTTTTTCTACCCAATCATCAATAACATCATAGAGCTTTTGAAGGGGTAAGATTTCAGGTATAGTAATTCTTTCACATTGTTCTGATGCTTCAATAGCAATATCTTGAAATCTTTTTAAGTTTAGACTTTTAGTTACCGTTCGTTCAGTAATTAAAGGAACAATTTTTGAAGCTCCTAATTCAGTCGCCTTTTGGATTATATATTCTGAAGGTGTTTTCTTTACAAGAGCAAACAGTACCCACAAGTCAGTTTGTTCTTCTCGATCTCTAATTTTTTTTATCAATTCAACTGATATTAATTTTTTATTATTAGATTGTATTTTTGCTAAAAATTCACCATTAATATGATTAAAAACTAAGAAAGTTCCATGTATTTTTTTTCTCATTACGTTCATTAAATAATGAGATTGTTTTTTGTTTAATTCTATTTTTTTTGTTAACATCAATTCATTAGGAACATACAACCTAATTTTAGCATGATACGATATATCTATCATTTCATAAAACCATAATCTTAAAAAATTAATTTCATAGTAGATTGATTACCTTAAAGTATGATGATATTGCATTATTCATGAATATGCCAAAACTAAATAATTCAGATATTTTGGAAAATGGTTGGTGGTCTATTTTTCCAAAAAGCTCCTTAAAATGGATAAGACTGGGGAGATTTGACAGGCCTATTGGTTTTTGGCTTCTTCTATTGCCTGGATGGTGGGTGCTTCCTTTGACAAGTTTGGATTTAATTACTTGTATTAAACTTATGTTCATATTTTTTATAGGTTCAATTGTTATGAGAGCTGCTGGATGTACAATTAATGATCTGTGGGACAAAGATATTGATAAAAAAATCTCAAGAACTAAGAATAGACCACTTGCTAATGGAGAAATTTCAAACCTTAAAGCTTTGTATTTTTTAATATTAATGTTGTTGATTGGTTTTTTTTGCTTATACCAGCTTAATGTTTATACATGGTTTGTAGCAATTGCTGCAATACCATTAGTTATAATATATCCTTTAGCAAAAAGATTTACAAAATGGCCTCAAATTTTTTTAGGGCTAACATTTAGCTGGGCTGTCCCAACCGCATGGTCTTCTGCTAATGAAGAATGGAATTTTGGTATATTAATGATGTACATTGCTACAGTTTTCTGGATTATTGGTTATGATACAATTTATGGTTGTCAGGACAAAAATGAAGATGAAGTTTTAGGTATTAAAAATTCAGCTGTGTCAGCACAAAAATTTTTAAGTGTTTTTGTTGGTAGCTCGTATTTTATTACGTTTTTGCTGTTATTGTTTAGTGGTTATTTACTAAATGCAAATTATATCTGGTTCATTGGAGTTTTTCTATGTGGATTTCATTACGTAAGTCAAGTTGTTAAATTGAAAAATTTAGAAAACAATAATCCATTAAAAATATTTAAATCAAATGTAACGCCGGGGTTAATATTAACAGCTTCCGCATTAAGTTCCTATTTAACTTTTTGAATATTATCATTAAATTTTAAATTTTGATCTAAAAATACCGTCCACTAAAATCATGTGTGGAAAGGTTAACGCTGCAAGCCCAACGAAAGTCACTTTTAATATTGTTTCTGGATAGGTATTTAAATTCGACAAATAATAAAAAGCTATTCCACACCCAATCCAACTAAAAACAGAAAAAAATATCATGAGGAATATAGCTTTTTTTCTTTCCATAAAATGCAATAATGTTGGTATAATTCTTCTTATATGATGAGAACTATGTATTAAACAAAAATAAATTGCGAAAGCAGGCAAAGGTGGAAGTACCAACAGTACTAACGAAATAGATAATGCAATCTTAATGTAATGGTTTGAAATATTAATTTTATTATAGTTTAAACAAATATACGTTATCGCAATAATCCATAAAAATGTTCCTAAATATAGACTTGTCCATAATAAATATAGTTGATCTCCTGACAATATTTCAAAAAAACGGTTTACCTCAATCTTGTTAATAAATATGATACCTAGAACAATTATTCCCCCATGAACATACCCACCAATGAAGAAGAATCTACTTCTTTTCCAATCTAAATCTCCACAACCAAAGTGAAAAATACTTGTAAATAGAAATAAAATTAAAGTAATAACAGGTAAAAAATACCAAAGCATTATTACAAAACATGAAACAAATATATAGGTTAAGATAAAGTATAATTGTAATCTAACCTTTTTGGTATAACCCAATGTAATGGAAATCGCACCATCCAGAGCTCCATGAGGAATGCCAATAAAGATTATTGAAAATAATGCAATATAATCCCACCAATTTAGTGAAAAGTTAATCATTATCTAATAACAACAGAAAAAAAAGATTTGATAAAGGGTATCTTCGGCATAGAAAGAATAATCTTAAAGACCGTGGCAAAAGAGTATTTTCCAGACATAAATTTTGCCATTTCGTCTCCATTGATACTTTTAGCTAAATTTAAAAATATTTTTGGAGCAATTTCAGGAAATTTATCTAACACATCTATTAGAATTTTATCCAAAAATAAATCAACGTTTTTATGAATTTTAGTATTAATTTTCTTTCTTTTGACTAATTGCTCTATAATTTGAGTTACTTGTTTTTGGATAAAAGTAAAAGCATATCCAGATGATGGCCTTACAGCACCTCCTCTTGTACCGATATTATATCTTCCCTGTGAATTTAAAGAAATATAGTGCATTGGTATAACACCCTTTTCGAAGTTACTTTTACGAAATTCCGTCAAGTTAAAGTATTTTTTAAGATATTTTGAAATCTCACTTGAGTAAAACTCTTTACTTTCAACATTTTTTGAAAAAATTGTCGACTCAACTAAAGCTTGTTTTGTACTAAACGGTAATAAGTAGATAAAATGGATACCTTTAGATTGATCACATCTAAAATCCATCAAAATAACTGTTTCTGGGTCAAAAATGTCTTTCTTTGAAGTGACTACAAACCCTTCAAAATGTTGTAATAAAATATTTGATAAAGTTTTAGGAGGTCTACTATCAAAAATTATATTACCTCGAATTTTCTTATTATTTAAAAATAAATCACCATTTCTTTCAAATATATTTTCATTGGAGATTTTAATTTTTGAAGTTTTAAATTTACTTTTACAAAAATTTAACCATTTATGTCTTTTGATTACACAGTAAGGGTGATTTACAGAAGAAAGAACTTGGCTAGAAAAATTTGTGTTAATCGCCCATTTTGTCCAAGTATGATTGGCATTGTTATAGGCATCTATATTCACATTAGTCTTCCAAAATCCCCAATAATGATCGTCATATACGTTAGAACTATCCCCCGAATAAATATTGAAACTATAATCTGGCAAATGAGTACTTAATCTTGCTAATGACAGAGCTGCACATCCGCCTCCAATAATATTAATTTTTTTATTTTCCAACCTAAATAAGCTCTTTTAAAAATTTATGAAGTTCGAATTGGTGTGGTGTTACAACTTTTCTTCTGAATATTTCTTCTATAATTTTAATTATTGTAATCCTCGCTTTTGTCAAAATAGATGTTACGTGTCGACCACTATACCAATTATAACCATTACTTTTTAACTGGACACCTATTTGTCTATAAACACCAGAAGCAATTGAAATTGCGATCCTTGTTTTAAAGGGTAAGTATCTAAAACCCATTGAACCGCTCATGTAATATTTATCAGCTAATGTTAATAATCTCTTTATACCGTTAGAGATTATGTCATATTTTTTTGAGTCATTTTTTTGAACTGCTAAAACAATGTCTTCTGGAGAAATATTATCAATCCAGCTAGCAGGTATATATCGCCTTCCCATTTTGGCGTCCTCTAAGACATCTCTTGCTATATTTGTCATTTGCATAGCAATTCCAAGATCAATAGCAAATAGTTTTGCATTTTTATTTTGACATTTTAAAGCGTCACACATCATTAACCCAACTGTGCCTGCAACATGATATGAATATCTTATTAGTTCAGAATCATCTTTAAATAAAATGCTATTTTGATCTAAAATCAGACCATCAATTAAATCGACTGCCGCTTTGTTAGAAGAAGAATTAAAGAATTTTGGATATTTAATTGAATAAGAATCTTCTATATCTGAATATAAATTATTATTAAGATTAAACTTTATACCCTTAAGACATTTTAACGACGAAGGATCACCGCTATCTGCAATGTCATCTAAAGCTCTACAAAAACTATATAGTTCGGCGGCTCTGTTAATATTTTCTTCTGATAAAAATTTACCTGCCCAGTAAAAACTTTTACCATTTCTTTTGAGTGTTAATTTAGCATTATCGATATGGTTGTCCATTAATGCACTCTTTTATTTTATTAGACTCTCTACAATTTTTGCTGATGATAAAACACCTGGGACACCTGCTCCAGGGTGTGCTCCAGCAGCAGCAAAGTATAAATTATTAATATGAGGGTCTTTATTGTGATACCTAAACCATGCTGACTGGGAAAAATTTGGTGCAATTGAAAAACCAGCGCCATGGGTAGATCGGTAGTTATTTTTAAAGTCAACAGGTGTCATGAAAAAATCATCTGATATGTTTTTTTGTAAATCAGGTAAAATGGTAAGTTCAAGGGCTTTAACAATTCTAGCTTGTAACTTACTACCTTCAACACTCCAGTCAACATTACCTAATAAATTTGGAACTGGGCATAAAACATAAAAACTATCACACCCCTTTGGAGCAAAGCTTTGATCTGTTGCAGTAGGTCTATGGATATAAAGCGAAAAATCTTCGCTTAAAATTTTATTATCAAAAATATCTTTTAATAAGCCTTTAAATCTTTTTCCCAACCAAATAGTGTGATGAGCTATCTTGGGATACTGTTTTTTTGTTCCAAAAAACAAAACAAACATTCCCATAGAATAAGTGGTCAACTTCTCAGGTAAAAATTTTTTTCTTTTTTCGAATAAACTATTAGATTTCAAGATTTCTTTATAAAAAGTTGGTGGATCTCCGTTAAAAACAATATTATCTGGAAGAAAAACTTCTCCAACCATACTCTCCAATTTTTCAATTTTACCATTCTTTTGATATGCAGTTTTAATATCGGTATTATACTTCACTACGACACCAGAACGCTTAAGTAGTTTTGTTAATTCTTCAACTAGTTTTCCAGTTCCGCCCATACTGAAATACACACCCCAATTTCTTTCTAAGAAATGTATTAAAGCGTATATAGAAGTAGTTGAAAATGGGTTCCCTCCCACTAATAATGGATGTATTGAAAATGCCGCTCTCAAATTTGAATTTTTGATATATTTGTTTACCAATTGAGAGACAGTTAAATAACTCTTTAATTTGAGAAGAGAAGGAATTTGTTTCAGCATAAAAGAGAATGAATTGAATGGCTTATCTGCAAGCTTTGTAAAGCCAATCTCAAAAATTGATTTTGACGCGTTTAACAAACCTTCATAATTATTAGCATCTTCAACTGAAAATTTTTTCATTTCTTTTTTTGTTTTTTCAATTGTTTGAGAATAATCAAAAGTTTGACCATCGTGAAAATGAAATCTGTACCATGGATCTAATGGTTTAAATTCAACATAATTCTTTCTGTTTTCACCAAATAACTCAAAAAGTTCGTCGAACAAAAAAGGAGCAGTTATAACTGTCGGTCCTGCATCATGTTTGAAACCATTTTTCTTAAAAACTTGTGCCCTACCTCCTAGACAACCTAATTTTTCTATTAATGTAACTTGGTGACCGAGCGCCCTTAATCTAAGGGCAGCAGCAATACCACCAAAACCACCACCAATTACAATACTTTTAATTTTCTTTTGTACTTTTACAGATCCGTCCATTATTCCTAACAATTTCTATATTATGAATTTAAATATATTAAAAAAAAAGCCTGTAGTTTTACCTACAGGCTTTAAATTATTGTAAATTTTATTTTATGCGTCTGATTCTGTAACAGCCGCCGCCCATATAGCTAAACAGAATGCTATTTTGTTAACTACGTCGGCTAAGTTATAAATAATGTTTAAGCTGTTTGCGTCTGCACCACCAGCCATATAACCCATGAAATAACCTATTGGATAAATTGCCCATCCAATAGTTACTATCCATTTCATAGTATTATAAGCTGTTTTTACAGAATCTGGAGCTTCAGCAGCATTTACTTTGCTTGCTTCACCAGCAAAAATTTCATAAAGAATGAATATCCAACCAGCCATTCCAATAACAAAACCTAGTGTAGCGTTGATAAAACCTGCCTCACCAAGATATCCACCAATTAACATTACTAGTGAACCAACAAATAATCTCCAGAATACTCCGCCAGCAATGGCTGTACAAGCAGCTAAGATTAAATAGAATTCAATCATTTGTAATGGAACTGTGATTATCCAGTCAACATATCTAAATACTGTAGGTGATGCACCAGTAGATACCCATACATCTCTCATGTAAAAATAGTGAACTGCTGCAACTAAAGTGACTAGAGCACCAACAACTAGAGATGTTCTCCACTTGCCTTTAACTCTCAATGATTCCATTAAGAAAAAAACAGTTGCTGCAACCATGGCAATAGATATTATCCAAAAACTTATACCAACACCATCACTTGGATCCAGGTTACCACTAGCGTGAGATCCTGCATAAGCAAGTGCTGGAAGTCCAGCTAATAATGTAGCCGGTATTAAATATTTTAAAAAAGACATTTATAAACTCCCCTTATACTTGTCATGTTTAATTTCTAGCAACTGCTAGATTCTATGCAAATTTAGCATAATTAGCAAAACAATAAATTGGAATTTAAAGTTAGGCAACAAATAAAAGTTAATAAAATATGTTTTTTTTTTACCTTTTTTGCTAACATATTGATTTTAATAGATTTAATCTTTGATAACAATTATCACTATAATGTAAAAAAGTCTTTTTTTTTTAAAATCTTGCTGATAAGCAGCATATATTTCTTAATTTTAATTGGTTTGTGTATTTAAATATCAAAAAGATAACGTATTTTTCAATAATCTTTTAAAATAAAAGGATACTTTACTATTTATCTCTAAGTTTGTTCATGATAATTACAATTTTAATGTTACAAAGGGATTAAAGCAATTATTTAATATATGATTAAATAATCAATTTACCCTTTAAATTTGTTTCAAGTATATCCCAATTAGGATTTTGAGGTTTTATGGCTTTAGATTTAAGTATCTTATGAATTTCAAGCCTATAAATCTTGTGGTTTATTACATCATCTAGCCACTGTGGAAAATTTTTATCGTTAACATCTAAAATAGTTTTGAGATAAATAAGTGCCTCACTTTCATAGATACCTCTTAAATTAGTATTTTGTGCTTTTAACGCCGATAATCTTTTAGGTTTGTTTTCATTAAAAGAAAAAGCACCTGGTATTGACACATATCCATATATTTCTTTTTGCCATTCAAATTCTTTTATTTTTACAGTCCCTAATTTCAATTTTACAAAGTTATAAGCAACTCCTAAGGCCTCACTTAAGTGCATTGTATTTAATTGACTTTCGTTGAGCCATAATACGTTAAGATCAACTTTTGCTCCTTCACAGGGCCATTGTGTAGCAGGCATTGATCCATAAGCTGATAAAGACGCTGCATATACAATATCGGAGTCATATAATGTTGCTGGAGTAACGCAAATGTCTTGAATCATAGAAAACTTTCTTTTTAATTGATAAGGTGACCTATTTGATCCAACAGACAAAATGGGTATTCTTTTATCTAAATCAAAACATATTCCTTTCACAAATTGACCTTTATAAAAAGAAAAAGAATAATTGGGGGCAAAATATGGGTAACTTACAGCTCTATTGTAAAAAGATAGATTAGGAAATAATTCATCATTTTCATTTAGGTTATTTTTTGCCATCTTGTAAAAACACCTAGAAATTTATAAACCTAAAGTTTCATCAAATCCAAGAGCTATATTCATGCATTGAATAGCAGCACCAGAAGCTCCTTTGCCTAAATTATCTAATCTTGACGATATTATTAATTGATTATTATAATCATTGCCAAAGATACTTATTTCTAAATTATTAGTACCAACTAAATTATCTGGCCTAAAATAACCTTTGGGGCTAATTCCTTCATCCTTTTTCAAAACCTTTATAAAATGTGCATCTGAATAAAAATCTTCCATCAAGGACTGAATAATTTGAGTGTTAACTTTCTTTTTAAACCATTGAAAATGTATTGGTATTGATACAATCATTCCTTGAATAAAATTTCCAACAGATGGACTGAAAATTGGTGTTAACTCTAAATTATTGTGGTGTATAATTTCAGGTAAATGCTTATGGTTTAATTTTAATCCATAATTAAAAAAAGGCTCATGATCTTTTTCTTTAAAGTAATTTATCAATGCCTTTCCTCCACCAGAATAACCACTTACAGCATTAATAACTATAGGATTTTTATGGCTTATAAAGTTATTTTCTAAAAGTGGCTTTAAGATCACATTTGCACCAGTGGAATAACATCCAGGAGCAGAAATACGTTTAGAGTGTAATAACTTTTTTCTAAATTCTAAGCCTAATTCTGGTAGACCGTATGCCCAATCAGGATTTGTCCTATGAGCGGTTGAAGCATCAATTATTATTGGAGATTTATTTCCTAGTTGATCAGCTATTTGAACAGCTTCAACTGCACCATCATCCGGCAAACATAAAAAAGATACATCTGATGTTTTGAACATTTCTTTTTTGTAATGCAGGTCTTTTCTTTTATCTTGATTAACTGATAAGATATTGACATTGGGGTGTCTTGTTAATTTTTCGTGAACTTGTAAGCCGGTAGTTCCAATTTCACCATCTATAAAAACATTCTTTTTCATTTTAACCTTTTTTAATATTTATAAACATTGCAACAACTTGAACAGTATATTAATAACTCAAGAATAAATTTTTTTGTAATTTTTTTATTTTTTATAGGACTTATTTTGAATGTATGCACAAAAACTTAATGACAAAGATATAATGAACCTTTTAATAGAAACAGCCATCTCAGAAGGAGCAACTGCTGCCGATTGTGTTTTATCTAGAAGTAGAGGTGTTTCACTTACAAGAAGATTGGGTAAAGATGAAAATATAGAAAGGTATGAAGATTTTGACACTGGCTTACGAGTATTTGTTGATAATAAAATTGCCTCTGTTTCAACAAATGAAAACTCTGAGAATGCTATTAAAGATGTTGCAAAAAGAGCTGTTGAAATGGCTAAAATTGCTCCTCAAGACGAATTCAGTTTTATTGCTGATAAAGAAATGCTTCATAAGTTCCCATTAAATAACAAAGCTATTATTGATAGCTATGATGAAGTTGAGCCCAGCATAGATATTATAAGAGATAGAGCTTCTGAAGTTGAAGACGCGGCTTTAGGTGTCAAAGGCATAACTAATAGTGATGGAGCTGACGCCTCTTGGGGTGAAGGAGAGACACTTTTAATGACATCCAATGGTTTTTTTGGAAATTCCAAAAAATCTAATCACAGCGTTTCAGTTGTTGTAATTGCTGAAAAAGATGGAAAAATGGAAAGAGATTATAATTACTCTTCAAAGGTTTTTGGAGAGGATCTTACAAATTCAAAAAAAATTGGTCTTGAAGCTGCAAAAAAAACATTAGCTAGAATTGGAGCCAAAAAACCTGTGACAGGTAAATACCCAGTTATATTTGACCCTAGAGTGTCAAGGTCTATAGCAAGTCATTTTGCCTCTGCAATAAATGGCTCGTCTATAGCACGAAAAACAAGCTTTTTAAAAGATATGTTAAACCAACAGATAGCAAATAAATCTATTAGTCTAGTTGATGATCCATTTCTTAAAAGAGGTTTGGCTTCAAGGTTATTTGACGGGGAAGGTCTAGGATCTTCAAAAAGTTTATTAATAAATGAAGGTGTACTTCAACAATGGCTATTAGATTTATCTTCAGCAAAACAATTAAATATGTCACCAACAGGAAATGCAAAACGAGGTATTAGTGGACCTCCTGCTCCAGGTATTTCAAATCTAATTTTGATGCCAGGTGAAGTTACTCCAGAGAAATTGATATCCAATGTAAGTGAAGGATTTTACGTAACTGACATGATTGGCAGCAGTGTATCAATGGTTACAGGTGATTATAGTAGAGGTGCAAGTGGATTTTGGATAAAAAATGGTGAATTTTCTAACCCAATATCTGAAGCTACTATTGCAGGCAATTTAAAAGAAATGTTCATGACACTTCAACCTGCTAATGATATTGATTATTCACATTCTATAAATTGCCCAACTTTACTTATTCAGGGAATGACTATTGCAGGAAACTAATTAATTGAAAGCAAGAGTTAAACAATTTAAATTTAATAGATTTTTAGCTTGGTTTGACATGATTATCAAAGATCATGGGTTTTTAAGATTTTGCTATAATAATTTTCATAAAATTGATGAAAACTTATATAGAAGCAATATGCCTACTCCGTCAAGGATTAGGGATTATAGAAAACTTGGTATTAAAACCATTGTGAATCTTAGGGGCGTTAGAAAAGATGGTGGTTGGTTATTGGAAAATGAAGCTTGTGGTAAATATAACATTAAGTTAATCGATTTTAGGGCCAGGTCACGAGCTGCTCCTGAAAAAGAAATGATTTTCAAGGCTGAAAAATTGTTTAATAGCATTAAATATCCAGCTTTAATTCATTGTAAATCAGGTGCTGATAGGGCCGGTATAATGTGTGCTTTATATATGCTTATTTATAAAAAACAGCATCCTGATATTGCTAAAAAACAACTTTCATGGAAATACTTGCACGTAAAGTGGGCAAAACCTGGTGTTTTAGATGCCTTCGTTGAAAGTTATTCATTTGAATATGAAAAAAATAAAATTAAATTTATGGATTGGGTTAAAAATAAATATAATCCTAAAAAATTAGAAAGTGGTTTTAGATCAGTTTGGTGGTTAAGTAGATTCTTAGACGATATTTTGCGAAGAGAGTGATTTTTTACTTAATTCCCAGCATAATATAATTTTTTATATAATGTCGATCTCTTTATCAATTCTTCATGTTTACCAATATCAACTACTTTACCTTTGTTAAATAAAATAATCTGATCAGAACCCACAATATTAGATAATTTATGCGCAACAGTAATAGTAGTTTTATTTTTTGTTAATTTTTCTAGAGTTTTATTAATCTCATTTTCTGTATCAGCGTCAAGAGAACTTGTTGCTTCATCCAGCAGAAGTATTGGTGCATCTTTAAGTATAGCTCTTGCAATGGATATACGCTGTTTCTGGCCTCCAGATAAATTATTGCCACCTTCCCCGACAATAGTTTCATAACCATTTAATGAGTTACTAATAAAATCATGAATTCCAGCATTTTTTGCAGCTTCTTTAATTTTTTTATCAGGAGCTTTTAAATTTCCAAATTTTATATTCTCCTTAAAGCTCTTATTATATATAATTGTATCCTGGCTTACTAATGCAATATTATTTCTAAGCGAATTTATGTTTACATCTTTTATATTTTGTTTGTTGATAAAAATTTCTCCAAACACTGGATCATAAAACCTTGAGATAAGATTAATTATTGAAGATTTTCCAGCACCACTCTGTCCTACTAACGCAACTTTTGATCCTGCATCTACAAAGAAATTAATGTTATCTAAAACATTTGTTTTTTTATTGTAAGAAAAACTTACATTTTTAAAAACAATTTTTGGAGCTTTATTTTTGAGAATTTTTATATTAGAGGCAGAGAACGTACTATTGACTTTAGGAGAGATATTTAATTGTAAATATATTCTTCCTAGCGCTGACAGAGCTTCTTGTAGAACAGTATTAAAAGTTCCCAAAGCTCTTGCAGGCTGTGAAATCATTAGTAAAGCAGTAACGTATCCTACTACACTTCCTGGTGATAGTTCTCCTAAAAACACCCTATAACTGGCTAAACCAATAACACAAGCAGCTGCAATACCCCCTAAAATCTCTAAAATAGGTAAAATTTTTGCTCTTCCAAGCACAAGGCTAAACATTTTAGAAAACAGGTTGTTTAAAACACCTTCAGACCTTTTTATTTCCATATTTTCCAAATTATATGATTTAACCATTCTTATACCCTGCAACATTTCTGTTAAAGTAGAAGTTACAGTTTCCATTTGCTCTTGAAGAGAAGTCGCTATAATTTTCTGTTTTTTTCCAATTCTAAAAATGGGTCTAAGAGCTATAGGGTATATAATGAATACCAATATTGATAGAAGCCAATCTAACCAAATGAGATAAGACATTAGTACGCTAATTGTCAAAGTGTCTCTAATTAAATTATTTATACTTCGCTCAAAACCATCTCTTATTAAATTGACGTCATTCATTATTCTAGAGACATGGTTTCCGGAGGACAATTTATTAAGCTCTATTAGGTCAGTATTTATTAAATGCCTGCTTAATTTTTTTTGAATATCAACTGAAATAGATAAAGAGATTTTAGATACTTGTTTTATTTGAAAAAACATTGCTATTCCCCTAATTACTGCGACAAATGCGATAATCATAGGTAATATTATCCAGTCATTATTTTTATTATCTAACAAACCATCAAAGACAAGTTGTATTAAATACGGGTAAACTGAAGCCGTAGCTGCAACTAAAATTAATAAAAAGAAGGCTGTAATTATGTCCAATTTATATCTTGATACAAAATCATTCCAAAAATTTTTGATTATTACTTTATTAACATCAGCAATCATTTGATACATTTCATATTAATCTACTTTAATATTAACATAATAATAAATTATAATATAAATTATATGTATAGATAGTTATTTTGTTTTGTGTAAATTTAATTTAAATTCTAACAACTTTATCTATGAGTAAAATGGATCAATAAATGCGTATTATAAAACGTTTTAGCAAAACTAATATTGGTCAGAAATTAATAGGGTTTTTGTTTTATTCTATAACAAATTTAATATCACGTTCAATTAAGTGGGAATATTTAGTTGAGAATAAAAAATCAAACATATTTAACAGCGACGAAAAATATATTTTTTGTTGTTGGCATAATAGATTATTTTTAGGACCTCATCTTTTGCCAAGAAATAGAATTATTAATGCACTACAGTCTAGTCATTCTGACGGTATGGTTACTTCTATAGCATTCAAGCATCTTGGTATGAATGTTATATTAGGATCTTCAAAAAAAGGAGGAATGCAGGCTTTTAGAAAAATGGTTAAATGTATACAATTAGGTGAAAGTGTTGCAATTACTCCAGACGGACCCAAAGGTCCAAAAGAAAAAGTAAAAGAGGGTATAATTAAGTTAGCGCAAATGACAGACACGCCTATAATCCCACTTGTTTGGGCTACTAATAAATTTAAGCTAGTTAATTCATGGGATAGCTTTGTGATACCATATCCTTTCTCAAAGGGTATATATAGTTTTGGTAAACCAATAAAAGTTAAAAAAAAAATAAATGAAGAAGAGTTAGAAATCGTAAGGCAAAATCTTGAAAATGAAATCAAACGCCTAACAAAGCTAGTAAAGAATAAAGTTAACTGAATTAATTTAAATTAATGGAATTTTAAATGTCGCTAACTACTTACAACTTTTTCTGGGGCATGGTGAAATTTATTTTACCAAGCTATTTAGAAAGGCGCCAGAAAAAAGGAAAGGAAGACATACATAGAATTAATGAAAGATTTGGAATTTCAAAAAATGATAGACCAGATGGTACTTTAGTATGGTTACATGGCACCAGTGTTGGTGAGTCAGTTGCAGCACTAGCACTAGCTAATTCTATGAGTAAAAATGGTTATGGAATTAATAAAAAAGAATTTTTTTTATTGACTACAAATACACTATCTGCAGCTAAACTTATTAAAAACAAAATAAAAAAAGGCTTACCTGCAATTCACCAGTATCACCCTTATGATCACCCTGATTTTGTATCTAAGTTTTTAGGGCATTGGAAACCAAACATGGCAGTTTTCCTAGAGTCAGATTTTTGGCCTAATTTAATTTATTTAACTGCAAACTCTAAAATTCCGACTGTATTAGCTTCATCTCAAATGTCTGATAAATCTGCTCGTTTCTGGACTGGATTAGGCTTTTTTTTAGCAAAAAAAATTTTTGGAAAAGTAACAGATGTTTTAGCGGTTGATCCAAAACAAGAAGCACTTTTTAAGAAATTAGGTGCAAAAAATGTTAAAAGTTTAACTAGTTTAAAGTCTATCGCTGAAAAACCACCTATTAACCGAAATTACATAATAAATTTAAAAAAAAATCTGATAAAAAAGAAAGTTCTACTAGCTTCGTCTACTCATCCTGGAGAAGAAGAGTTAATGATTAAATTAGCTGATTTATTAAGAAAAAATGCTCAAGATAATGTTTTAATAATTATTGCACCTCGGCATATAAGACGAAGTATGAGTATACAAAATAGAGTAAAATCAGCAGGATTTGATATAAAATGTAGAAGCAAAGGAGATTATCCATCTAAAAATGATAAGTTTTACTTGTCAGATACGATGGGTGAAATGGGTTCTCTAATTGAAGTGGCAGATTTAGTTTATGTAGCAGGATCTATGGTTCCAGTTGGGGGCCACAGTCCTTCAGAGGCTTCTCAATTTGGCAAGCCAGTAATAATGGGGCCTCATTCAGAAAAATGTGACGCTCAAATAAAAGATCTTGTTTGGTCTGGAGGAGCAATACAGATAGAAAAAGGACCTAAGATGAATGAAAATTTTCTTAATAATATTTTTGAATTGATTAGTAACAAAGAACGTCTAGAGGATATGGGAAAAAATAGCTTAATAGCGTCTGGTTATGCACAACAACGAGCGGACGAAGCAAGTATACATTTACTTGGACTATTGAAAAAAAGTAATAAAGAAAATGTTGTTTAAATATGATTGAAGCACCAAAATTTTGGTATCAAAAAAATTTATCTTCAAAAATCCTAAGCATTCTATTTTTCCCATTATCATTATTATGGATTGTAATTTCATTATTAAAAAAAAAATCAATAAAACAATATAAATCAAAGTTAAAAGTGATTTGTATTGGAAACCTTACTGTAGGTGGTACAGGAAAAACTCCATTTGCAATTTATACTTATAAACTTTTAAAAGAATTAGGGTATAAACCAGTTTTTTTAACTAGGGGATATGGAGGACTGCTCAAAGGTCCAATAGAAGTATCGGATAGACATGACTATAAAAAGGTTGGAGATGAAGCATTATTATTGAATAAAATTGGCCCAACAATTGTTTCAAAGGACAGATCGCTTGGGGCTAAATTAATTGAGAAACATGAAGATAATTTTAATGTAATTATAATGGATGACGGTCTTCAAAATTATCAATTAGAGCAGGATATTAAATTTTTGTTAGTTGATAAGAATTTAAAATTTGGTAATGAATTCTGTATTCCTGCAGGCCCCTTGAGAGAACCAATAGATCAAGGTCTCATAAGAATTGATGCTATAGTCCTAACTGGAAATAATAATAAGGATGCTGATTTTAACAATGTCCATAATAAGACTATCTTTAATTCTAAAGTTAAAACTATAAGATCACCAAAAATCAAAAATGAAAAATTATTAGCATTTTGCGGACTAGCAAATTCAAATAAATTTTATGAAACGCTGAAAGAAAATGGGTTCAATGTTACTTCTACAAAATCTTTTCCAGATCATTACGAATATAAAAATGAGGACATTGATAAATTAATATCAGAAGCTAATAAACAAAACCTAAAATTAATTACTACAGAAAAAGATTATGTTAAAATCAAGGATAATAAAAACTTGATGAATACTCTACCAATAGAGATGGAATTAGGCTTGAAAGATAAAGCTGTCTTTAATTCATTTTTACAGGAAAAACTAAATGGCTGATCCTTTAAGTTTTCGACTTAAAAAACAATTTGATAGATATATACATGACCCGATAGCTGCAGCTTTATCTATTCCACTTTTTTTAATACTCAAAATTCTTCCATATAAAATTTCTTCTTATTTATGTGGAACGTTAATGTACTTAATTGCTCCACTCACCTCTTATAATAGTCGTGTAAAAAAACATATGCATATTGCCTTTCCAAACAAATCTCAAAGAGACATTAATAAACTTGCGTCTCAACATTGGTTTATGCTTGGCCAAACTATAGGAGAAATGCCTCATATTAATAAATTAATCAGATCAGGTAATTTAGAAACAGAGGGTCTAGATAAAATAAAAAATGGTCCTGCTATTTTAGTAGGAGCTCACATGGGTAATTGGGAGTTTCTTTTAAGAGTTGGTGATCTCGCTGGAAGAAGAGCTGGATATGTGTTTAGGCCCATAAATAATTGGATTCTAAATAAAATACAAATTCGAAGAAATAAAGATGCAAATGCTGATTTTTTCAGAAAAGGACGTCTTGCTGCTATTGGAATGGCAGGCAAACTTAAAAATGGTGAAGTTGTTGGGCTAACTGGCGATCAACTTTTACGAGAAGGGATAAAGGTACCTTTTTTTGGGATAGAAACACCAACTCCGCAAGCTGCAGCAGTTATGGCTTTAAAGTGGAACGTTCCAATCTTTATGGTAAGAGTAGAACGATTTAAAGGAATAAGGTTTAAAATGAGTGTGGAGAACGAACTAAAATTTACAAAGAATTTAGAAAAAGATAAAGCTGTATTTGAAATAACTAGATTAATTTCTTCAAGAATAGAAGAGTGGATTATTGAGAAACCAGAGCAATGGCTTTGGGCTCATAGACGTTGGGGAAAAACTAGATAGAATTGAGCTTATTTTTTAATTTTTTCATATGATTTTCAAATTCATCAATAAAAATTTTAGCTATTTTTAGACAAATTTACATTAGATTTTATTTATCTAAATGTGCTATTCTAGTCTCATCGGAAAACTTTATCTTAACTTTTGCATTTTTAGGGGCATCACTGCTGAGTTTAATAAGTCTACCATTATTATCCATTACAAGTGAAAAACCTCTATCAAGCACTTTATTAAAACTAGATGCCTCTAATAACTGGCTAAATGAATTTAACTTTGTTTCTTTGTTTGTTAAAATATTTTTTAAATAATTTTTAAATTTTGTATCTAACAGTTGTTGTTTTGAATCCAAGTTACTTATTAATACCTTTGGTGGTACTAATCTTTGTGTGAATTGTGTAATTTTATTTTTCTGTTCCATAAAAATATTCTTAAACAAGTTTTCTATATCTTTGTAAATAAAATCTAATGTTTGATTTTTATTGTCAAATATCTGATCTGGTTTACCTAAAAGTCTAATAAGATTATTAAGTCGGTCTTTATTATTATTTAATTTATTAAAAAATGAGGTTTTAAGTCTTAAGTTCAGTTCACCAATTCTAGCTATTAATTCATCTCTTACTGGCACTGACTTTTCTGCAGCTCCAGTCGGTGTTGGTGCTCTTAAGTCAGATACAAAGTCAATTAATGTTGTATCAGTTTCATGGCCGACAGCAGAGATGACTGGTATTGAACTATTAAAAACTGCCCTAACTACTATCTCCTCATTAAAAGACCATAGATCCTCTAAGCTTCCTCCACCTCGTGCAACAATAAGTAGATCTGGTTTCTTAATATTTGTTTGAGCTGTAAATTGGTTAAACTTTTCTATGGCATTTGCTATTTGTTGCGCTGATCCCTCACCTTGAACAGCGACAGGCCATAAATAAACATGTGATGGGAAGCGATCTGATAATCTATGTAAAATATCTTTTATTACAGCTCCTGAAGGACTTGTGATGACACCTATTATTTGAGGAAGGTAAGGTATTGCTTTTTTATGCTCTTGTTTAAACAATCCTTCAGCAAGGAGTTTTTTTCTTCTATCTTCAAGCATTTTAAGAAGAGCGCCCTCACCCGCAACTTCTATATTATCTACTATTATTTGATATTTTGATTGTCCTGCGAAAGTAGTAATCTTACCCGTACAAATAACCTCCATCCCTTCTTCAGGTCTAATCGATAACCTAGGCATTGTATATTTCCAGATTATTGCTGCAATAGTTCCATCAGTATCTTTTAGAGTAAAGTAAACGTGGCCAGATCCAGGAAATGATGGGCGTGATATTTCGCCTCTAATACGAACATAACTAAAATTTGTTTCTACTAGTTTTTTAATAACATGAGAAAATTCACCTACAGAATATACGGGATTGTTAGTATTATTTTCCATTAAATTTCAAAAAACTTTATATTTATCATAAGATGATACTATGGCATATTGAACAAAATCTAAAGCTTTTTGGAGTATATAATTCATGAATATTTTAGTTGTAGGTGGAGGTGGCAGAGAACATGCTATTGCTTATTCATTATCAAAATCTTCATCAATAAAAAAGCTAATAGTTGCCCCTGGTAACCCTGGGATTGAAATTTTTGCTGAATGTTATCCCATAGCTGCAGAAGATATTGATGGACAATGTAAGCTAGCAAAAGACATGAAAGCAGACATAGTTTTCATAGGACCTGAAATCCCCTTAGTGCTTGGCTTAAAAGATAAATTATCTGAAATAGGCATTAATGCGTTTGGACCATCTAAAGAAGCTGCACGCTTAGAAGGATCAAAAATCTTCTCTCGAAATTTCTGTAAAAGATATAATATTCCTCAACCAAATTTTAAATATTGTAGTGATCTAAAAACTGCAAAAGACCAGATAGAATTATTAAATGGATGCTGTGTTGTAAAGGCAGATGGTCTTGCTGCAGGCAAAGGTGTCGTTGTTTGCGACACAGTTAATGAAGCAATTGAGGCATCCACTCAAATGCTGGAAGACAATAAATTTGGAGATGCTGGAAAATCTATTCTAATTGAAGAAAGAATAACTGGTATTGAAGCAAGTGTGTTTGCAGTATCAGATGGCAATACTGCAATTGTACTTGGAACAGCTCAAGATCATAAGAGAGCTTATGATAATGACCAAGGTCCAAATACTGGAGGCATGGGAGCCATATCTCCAGCACCAGCACTAAATGAAGAATTAAATAAAAATATTTTTGATAATATTATAATGCCTACAATTAATGGGATGAAATTCGATGGTATCCCTTATGAAGGTATTCTTTATGCCGGTGTTATGCTTACTGATCAAGGACCTAAAGTAATTGAATTTAACTGCAGGTTTGGAGATCCCGAAACACAGGTAGTACTTCCGCGCCTTAACACAGATTTAGTAGAAATCGTTCATAAGACTGTTACAAACAATCTTGAAAACACTTCCATTGACCTTACTGATAACACTGCAATTACTGTTGTAATAGCAAGTAAGGGTTATCCAGGAACATTTAAAAAGGGAATTGAATTACCATCACTTAATAATTTAGACAAGCAAGATGATATATTGATTTTCCATTCTGGTACTGCAAAAAATGATAATGAAAATCTGATTTCAAGTGGTGGAAGAGTTTTGTCTATTACAGCAATTGGAGACAATGTCCAAGATTGTAGGCAAAAAGCATATAAGGCTGTTGAGGAAATAAATTGGAATAAAGGCTTTTATAGAAAAGATATAGGTAAAATCTAAATCATCTAATATCGTGAAAAAAATCTTTTAAAAGTCTTTCTGACTGATCTGCAGAAAAACCTGAATAGATTTCTATCGATGTTTTATTGTCTGAGAAAACTCTAACTCCATTGTCAACGGCACCACCTTTCTTGTCCTCTGCTCCATAATATAGCCTTCTCATTCTAGTCTGTTTGATAAGTCCTGCACACATAACACAAGGTTCTAAGGTAACCCAAATATCACAATTATTTAAAAATTTTTGACCTGTTATTTTTAGTGCTATTTCAATAACTAACTTTTCAGCGTGACACGTAGGATCATTTCTTGTTTCAACTAAGTTGTGTGCCTTAGCAATAACGTTTCCACATCCATCAACTATTATGGCTCCAACAGGCACTTCATTTTTCTTTCTAGCCTTTATCGCTTCCTTAATAGCTAAACTCATATAATCAATTTGATTTAGCAAATATATTCCTTATTAGTCAGTTATGTTGCTAATAGTACTTAAAAGCTATAATACAAAACTATGAAAAATACTTTTAAAAAAAATAATTCTGAAACCTCATCCAATAAAACTGCTCCTGAAAAATCAAAAGCACTTGATACCGGACCAGAAAGGATTGCTAAAGCTATTGCAAGATCAGGCTTATGTTCCAGAAGAGAAGCTGAGCGATGGATAATTAATGGTCAGGTAAAACTAAATAGTAAAATTTTAACTGAATGTGGAGTAAATGTTACTTCTAAGGATGACATTGAAGTAAATGGTAAGCCACTACCCAATAAGGTAATAACTAAGTTATGGATGTACCATAAACAGAGAGGTTATTTGGTTACTAACTATGATCCAGAAGGTAGGTCAACAATCTTCGATCAATTGAAAAATAAAATAGAGACAAGATTTATTTCTGTTGGTCGTTTAGATATGGACTCAGAGGGGCTTATATTACTTACTAATGACGGTGATTTAGCTAGAAAACTTGAATTACCTGCTACAGGATGGCTGCGTAAATATAGAGTTAGAGTTCATGGCTATGTGGTACCAAAAGATTTAGCACCACTGAAAAACGGAATTATAATTGATGGTATAAGATATGGTAGAATAGATGCCACTTTAGATAGACAGCAAGGAAGCAATGCTTGGCTTACTCTTAGTTTTAGAGAGGGTAAAAATAGAGAAGTTAGAAAGGTTATGAACCATCTAGGCTATAATGTTAATCGTCTAATTAGAATATCTTTTGGGCCTTTTAATCTAAAAAACCTTCCCTCTGGAGAATTAGAAGAAGTTAAAAATAAAACATTTAATGATCAATTACGTTTATCTAAACCAAAAAATTTAAAACAGAATAAAAATAGAAAATAATTATAAAAACATTAAAGTCTATGAGAATAATAAGTGGTAAATTTAGAGGGTTAAAACTTCAACCTCCAGTTGATTTAAGCATAAGGCCTACATCTGATAGATTAAAAGAATCACTTTTTTCAATTTTAGAATCTAATAAATATAATATAAGAATTCCTAATTCTAACGTTATAGATATTTGTAGTGGAACAGGAGCATTAGGCATCGAGGCATTATCTAGAGGTGCTAAATTTATTTATTTTATTGATAAAGATCCAAAAGCAATTGATGTTCTCCAAAAAAATATTTCAAAGTTAAAGATTGATAACAGAGATAAAATTTACATAAAAATTATAAAAGAGGACGCCCTAAAAGCACTTCAGGATATAAAAATTGTTTTTGATGTTGTTTTAATAGATCCTCCATATAATTCAAATTTCATTGAAGAATGCTTGGTTAAATTAAAACAACATAATTTGATTGATTTTAACAGCTATATTTTTTCTGAGAGTAGCAAAAAGGAAAACTTCAATTTTGATGGCTTTGATTTGTTAGATACAAAAATTTATGGAAAATCCAAACTAACTATACTCAAGTTATCTAACTCAGGCTCTATTGAATAATTTTTCAATATCTTTTAATGAAATACTGATAGAAGTCGGGCGACCATGGTTGCATTGTCCTGAGTTTGGCGTGCGTTCCATCTCTCTTAATAATTCATTCATTTCATTTTCATTTAAACTTCTCCCAGACCTTACGGATCTATGACAAGCTATATTACCTAATATTAAATCAATTTTAGCATTATAAGATGATGGCAAACCAACTGACGAAATATCATCTCCAAGGTCAATAATTATTTGTTTAATATTAGCCTCTCCTATCAAGGCAGGAACCTCTCTAACAACTATCATTCCGTCACCAAACGGCTCAATTATAAACCCAATATCAGCTAGCAATTCGATATTTTCTGTAATTGTAGCTAATGGTATAGGTTCAAGATTAACAACCTCAGGAAGTAATAAAATTTGTTTTTCAATAGATTTATTTTGCCGTGCTAGTTTCATTCTTTCTAAAACTAATCTTTCGTGAGCGGCATGCTGATCAATAATAACAATCCCATTAGAATTTCTCGAGATTATATAATTTTTGTTGAATTGTGCCAAAGCAACTCCTAGTGGAAAATCTTCTTGATCAAAAATTTTTGTAATATCATTTTGATTATTCTTATTTTTAACCGGCTTCACAGACGGAATTACATCTCCATATTCAAAAAAAGATTGGTTAGTTTTATTTTGAATATTTGTGCTTAACTCTGTTACATCATTAAATTTTTTCAAAGCTTCTTTGGAAAGGTTAGTAGTCGTTTCACTATAACTAATATGTAATTCTCTACTGATTGAACCCACAATCAAACTTCTTATTAAGGCATTATCTTGAAATCTTACTTCTGTTTTACCGGGATGAACATTTACATCAATAAACTCAGAAGGCACATTTATGAACAAACAAAAAACAGGAAACCTTCCTTTTGGAAGTGTGTCCCTATAAGCTGCTCTAATTGCTCCAGACAAGTTTCTATCTTGTATAAACCTTCCATTTATAAAAAGATGTTGTTGGTTATAATTCGATTTATTTAGCGTTGGAAGACCAATAAACCCATAAATATTTGCAAATTCATTTTCTTTTATTAGCTTAGAGTTCTCAATTTTTATAGCTTCATTAGAAAAATTCAAACCCATTATATTTCTTATTCTATTTAAATACGAATTTTTATCTTCTATTTCTGGTCTTATATTAAAAATTTCTCGGGCATCCGCTTGAAATTTAAATCCTACAAGTGGGTTTGCAAGAGCCTGTTTTAAAATTATTTGATGACAGTAACTTTTCTCAACTTGTGCAGATTTTAAAAATTTTAACCTTGCTGGAGTTGCATAGAATAATTTTTTTACTGATATAATAGTTCCTGTTTGACGTGATGAAGGGTAAGCTTCATTAAAGTTCCCCGCTGCAACATCTAATGACCATGCTTGATTAGAATCTATGAACTTCGTCTGAATATTTAACTCACTTACAGCAGCTATAGAAGGGAGTGCTTCTCCTCTAAAACCCAAATAAGCTATTTTGTTTAAATCATTATTGGGAAGTTTAGAAGTAGCGTGTCTTTCAATAGCCATAGGAATTAAATTTTTTTTAATTCCAATACCATTATCTGAGACTGATATTAGATTTTTACCCCCATTATCAATAGTTATATCAATCTGGGTTGCATCTGCATCTATAGAATTTTCTATTAATTCTTTTAATGCTGAAGATGGTCTTTCGACAACTTCTCCAGCAGCTATTTGATTTATGAGATTTTCAGGAAGCCTTCTTATGTCCATAACAGGTTTCCTTATTATTTTATCAGTACAGGCTTTCCAGAATTTATGTCTAGAGCAGGTGAAGGACTTGAATTGATTTTTTGTCCCGACAATTTCTTTTTTCTAATTCTTAACGCTTCTTTTTTAGCGTCTATTACTACACCTGTTTCTGGAACATCTCCAAATAAGATTTGTATACCAGTCCTCTCACTTAATGATATACCAAGTGTCTCTTCATCAACTATCTTTCTAATATTTTTTGGGACATTCTTGGAACTAAATAACTCACTAAAACTATTCGCTTCGTTCTTATTTTCCATATTAATTTCATTAGTAAGGTTAAAATCATTTTTATTCTCTTCTGCATCATTGTTTTTAAGAACTTGAGGATCTATTTTATAACCTGGCGGCACAATAAGTGATGGTGTAAAAGCTACAGAAAATTCATCTGGTATAACCTTTTCTTTACCTACAGCTTTTCGAAAATCAGAGCAACTAGACAATGACGTTGTTAAGGGTAATAAAAAAACAAATATTTTTATAAATTTATTTTTCATAGTAAGAACTTTCAGCAGTAAAAAATTGATTAAAAAGAAATAAAAACGCACCAATAAAGATTATTGTATCAGCAAGATTAAAAGCTGGCCAGTGTAAATCGTCAATATAAAAGTCTATAAAGTCAACAACCTTACCGTAAATTATTCTATCAATTGCATTACCAATTGCTCCACTTGCAATTAAAATAAATCCCAAAGAAGAATATCTTGGCATTTTGAAGGAAGAAAAAATTAACCATATACTCACCAAAAAAGCAAATATAGTGAAACCATATCTACCAATTTCTCCAGAGCCCTGAAAAAACCCAAAAGAGATCCCACTATTCCAAACTGGGGTCATTGAAAGAAATGAAGTTAATTTTATTGACTGGTATTTAACAAAAAGGTTTTCAATAGCCCATAATTTGGTAACATAATCAAGAAAAATGAAGGTTATCAAAATTAATAAAAGATTAAATATACCAATATTTTTTTTCATTTAACTATTTTTGTAAAACACTTGTGCATCTGTAACATATTTCAATATCGTCTTTTACCTCATTAACGACCTTCCAACACCTTAAACACTTGCCCCCAGATGCAAGTTCTACTTGAACATTGATTGTTGGTTCAGACAAATTTTTGTTAAGATTTATTTCAACATCAGAACAAATAAATATTTCTGGTAAATTAAAACCTTCAAGCTTCTTATAAGCCTCATTATTAGCGTCAATAATAACCTTTGCCTGAAGGCTTGACCCTAATAATCCCTCTTTTCTTTTTTCTTCAATAGCAGTTGTTACTACAGATCTTAATTCCCTGATATCTGACCATTTATTTCCAATTAAATCATTTTGCCAATCTTCTTTTAGCTTAAAGTAAGTTTGGAGATGAACAGAGTTCTCTTGATCATTATATCTACTTTGCCATGCTTCTTCAGCGGTAAAACATATGATTGGAGCAAGCCAAGTAGTAAGTGATTTGAATAAAATATCCATTACAGTCCTACAAGACCTTCTTTCTATCCCTTTTAATTCTTCGCAATATAAAGTATCTTTTCTAATATCAAAATAAAAAGCCGACAAATCAACCGTACAAAAATTGTGTATGTCTAAATAAATATCATGCAGATTAAAGTTTTCTGTATTTTCTTCTATTTTTTTACTTAACTCAGATACTCTATGTAAAACCCATTGCTCTAATTCTGGCATCTCACTGAAGGTAATCTTTTCGTCATCCTCAAATCCATTCAAAGCACCTAAAAGATATCTAAGAGTATTCCTTAGTCTTCTATAATGATCGGAGTGTCTAATAAGTATCTCTTTTCCAATTCTTAGATCGTCATAATAATCTGACCCAACAACCCACAAACGTAATATATCAGCTCCAAACTCATTAATTACTTTTTGGGGTGCAGTTATATTACCTAAAGATTTAGACATCTTTCGGCCTTGCTGATCTAAAACAAATCCATGTGTTAATACGGCATCATAAGGTGCCCTTCCACGAGTTCCACAACTTTCCAACAAAGAAGAATGGAACCATCCTCTATGCTGATCTGTTCCTTCAAGATATAGAGATGCAGGCCAAAATAAATCATTTCGCTCTTCTAAGACAAATGAATGAGTTGAACCAGAATCAAACCAAACATCAGCAATATCAGTTACGGCTTCATAATCTTCAGACTTATATTTTGAACCTAGAAAATATGAAGAAGGTTTTTGAAACCAAGCATCAGCTCCGTCTTTTTTAAATACCTCAACAACTCTATCAACAACTTCTTGATCCCTAAGAGGTTCTTGTGTTTTTTTGTTTACGAAAATAGCCAACGGAACACCCCATGCTCTTTGCCTTGAAATGCACCAATCAGGTCTATCCTCTATCATTTTTGTAAGTCTATTTTCACCTTGAGGAGGAAAAAAATTAGTTTCTGATAAAGCCTTAAGAGCAGTATCTCTTAAATTATTGGTTTTCATTGAAATAAACCATTGGGGTGTAGTTCTAAAAACCAGAGGTGCCTTCGATCTCCAACTATGTGGATATGAATGGTTTAAAGTACCTCTTCCAATTAGAGCATTATGCTCAGACATTATATCCGCAATTTTTTCATTATCTTTTAAAACACGTAATCCACCTAATAGAGGTAATTCATTAAATAATATTCCATTATCAGAAACAGTTTCAGGTATTGGCAAATTATGTTTTTTTCCTAATTCAAAATCATCTGCCCCATGTCCAGGTGCAATATGAACAAACCCTGTACCTTGGTCAGTAGTAACAAAATCAGCCTCTAGCAATAGAACATCGTGATCATAACCGTACCCATTTAATGGATGAGCTAAAATTGATCCTTCGAATTCACTCCCTTTTAATTTCTTAGAAACTTTATAATCTAATATATAAAGCTCTTTTATTGCTTCTTCTAGCAATTGGGTGGCCATTACTATTTTATCACCAATTTTGGCTAGTGAATTTTCACTAACACTAGTAATTTCTAATAGAGTGTAATCTATGTCCTTTCCATAAGCGACAGCTCTATTACCAGGCATCGTCCAAGGAGTTGTTGTCCAAATTATGATTTCATAATCGTCAAGTATTTCTATTGGGGCTTTTTTAATTGGAAATCTGGCAAATATTGTAGTGCTGACATGGTCATGGTATTCAATTTCAGCTTCAGCAAGAGCAGTTTTCTCTACAGGTGACCACATTACAGGTTTGACACCTCTATATAAACTTCCATTCATCAGAAACTTACCAATTTCAGACATAATAATGGCTTCAGATTCATATTTCATCGTTGAATATGGGTCTTCCCAATCACCGTAAACACCTAATCTTTGAAATTCTTCTGATTGAATGTCCATCCACTTAGAGGCAAAATCACGACATTCTTTTCTAAACTCTACAACTGGAATATCGTCTTTATTCTTTTTCTTTTTTCTATAATTTTCCTCTATTTTCCACTCAATTGGCAACCCATGACAATCCCAACCAGGTACATAATTGGCATTTTTACCAAGCATTGACTGTGATCTATTAATTACGTCTTTGATAATTTTATTTAAGGCATGTCCTATATGTAAATTACCATTAGCATAAGGTGGACCGTCATGAAGTATAAATGGCTTAGAATTCTTTCTTTGTTCTCTAAGTTTCTTAAATAACTTTGTATCTTCCCATATTTTTAATATTTGTGGTTCCTTATTAGGCAAACCAGCTCTCATAGAAAAATCTGTTTTTGGTAAGTAAACGGTATCTTTATAATCAGTCATATAACTTTCTCTATGTCAGTCAATTTATTGTTACTTCTAAAATAACTTTTGTTTATTTTAAAAGTTTATAATTATAAACTTTTTAACTTATGAAAGTCATAAGCCATTTTTGTATCAAGCTCGATCTGTTTTTTTAATTCAGATAAGGAATTAAATTTCGTTTCTGATCTTAAAAACTCTAAAAGTTCTACCTTTATTCTTTTACCATATAGATTTATATTAAGATCTTCATTATTTAAATCAATTACATGAGTTTCTAAATTAATAGAATCTCCAGAGACAGTTGGTCTTGTACCTATATTTGAGATAGATGGCAACCAATCATTTGAGGTTTCTAATTCTTTATGGTCTGTGATTTTCAACCTAGTTACATAAACTCCAAGTGGCGGTTTTAAAAATTTTTTTATATCTAAGTTTGCTGTTGGAAAACCAATTTCTCTACCTTGTTGCTTACCCTGTTCTACAACACCTGTAATGCACCAATTTCTTCCAAGCAGAGAATTTGCTATATTCAACTGTCCATCTTGAATTAATTTTCTTATTGTTTGAGAGCTTATAATTTCTAATTCTTTACCTTTTATAGAATGTGTTTGTTTTAAGTCCACATCTATAATTTCCAAACCTAATTTACTAGCAAAATTTCTATTTCCTTCAATCGTACCTTCCCTATTTTTTCCAAATCTAAAATTAGATCCTGCAAACATTTTAGTTACTTTGAAAGTTTCATATAATATTTTGGATAAAAAGTCATTTGCGCTACAATTTTTTAATTCTTCATTAAACTCAATTATAATTAAATAATTAACGCCGATCTCTTTCAACAAGTTCTCTTTTTCCAATGCATCTAAAAGCTTAAAAGAAGAATTTCCTGAACTAAAAAAATCTCTTGGATGAGGATCAAAAGTTACAACACCAAAAGCAAGATTATTTTCAATAGCGTTTAATTTAGCTGTTTCTAGAAGTTTTACGTGGCCTTGGTGAATACCATCGAAATTACCAATTGCAATTGAAATGTTTTTATCAATTTTAGGAGCTATACCACCAAATTTCCATTTAATAATTTTCATAAAATTGTTATAACCTTTTTAAGATTTTAAACTCAAGCTGATATATAATAAATTTCAAAGTGTTTGTATCTTTTTTTGTTATATATGTTTGAATTATGTGAAATAGTATTGAATGTTAAAAAGCTACTTTGATTAGCCATCAATGGAGATTAATTTTTTGGGTGATAAAATAAATATAAATTTAGAAATTATTTCTAACTTAATTAATAGCTCCATACAAATATTTGTTGCCTATGCCGGCCAGGTACTTGGAGCTACTCTTATTCTTATTCTGGGTTTTTATTTTGCTGGTAAACTTAGTAAAGTTGCCCGCAAAAACTTAAGTCTTTTCAATAAAATAGATCCGTTAATTGTCCCAATAATCGGAAATATTATAAGATATGGAATAATAATAATTACATTAATAGCTGTTTTAGGACAATTTGGAGTCCAAACAACTTCTATTATCGCTGTCCTAGGTGCAGCTGGTTTAGCAATTGGCTTAGCATTGCAAGGAACTCTGTCAAACGTGGCGGCTGGAGTGATGTTATTACTTCTTAGACCATTTACTACTGGTGATTGGGTGGAAACTGGTAATGTCTCTGGTACCATAAGAGAAGTAGGCCTATTTACTACAATTATAGACACATTTGATAATGTTTATGTATCAATACCTAATTCTAGTATTTGGAATAGTACAATAACAAACCACTCACATTACGAAACACGACGTATAGATGTTGACATTGGAATTCACTATGATACCGATTTGGAATTGGCTTCAGAGGTTTTATTAAAATTAGCTGACGATGATAGAGTTAAGAACAAACCCAAAGCACCTCAATTCCTTGTCATGAAATATGACGATAGCGCGATAGTGGTGAGACTAAGACTTTATTCACATACTAAAGATTGGTACGCGTTATATACTGATTTAATGCGTAAACTCAAACCTGCTCTTGACGAAGCAGGTATTGAAATCCCATATCCACATAGAGTTATTTCTTCAAAAAATACAATTTTATGACAACTACAAAAAAAATTAATCATGGCACAGTTCAATTAACAAGAGAAAATATAACTCAAGGTCGTCTTGGTGAAAAAATAAGAAGTATAAGTGGAAGTGATAAAGTTCTTTCTCAAAAAGAATTAATTAATGAGCGTAGAAAAATCATTCCAGATGATGGAATTGGAGAAGATATTTATATTTTTGCTTATGGATCTCTTTTATGGAATCCTACAGTAGATTATGAAGAACAATTTTTAGCGAAAGTATATGGTTTTCATAGAAGCTTTTGTATGAAAACAAATTTAGGTAGAGGATCTTTTAAAAATCCAGGTTTAATGTTAGCTCTCGACAACGGTGGATCATGTAGAGGATCGGCTTTTAGGCTAAATAGAAATGATGCAATAAAAAATATTGATATTTTGTTTAAAAGAGAAATGGTAACTGGGGCCTATAAACCAAAATTAATAAAAACAAAATTAGATAATAATAAAAACGTTTTATCACTGGCGTTCACAGTTGATAAAAACCACAAAAATTATTTTGCTAAGAAAAGTATCTCTATAAAAGCTAAGATGATTTTCAAAGCACACGGATTTTTAGGGACTTGCCAAGAATATTTCGATAACACATTAGAAAGCCTTGAGGAGTTAGCTATTAAAGACCTCGAAATGAGAGCAATATCAAGTCACTTAAAAAAGTTTAATAAAAAGTCATAAATCTTTTTTTATAATATCAGAAGCTTTCTCTGCAATCATTAACGTTGCTGCATTTGTATTTCCTGACGGCATGGTTGGCATTATTGAGGCATCAGCAATTCTAATGTTACTTAATCCTTTTACTTTAAGGGATGGTGTTACAACTGCATTTTCATCTATCCCCATCCTACAACTACCAATGGCATGGTAAACTGTAGCTCCATTGTTTCTGAGATAATTTAGCATTTCTTCGTCTGTCTGAATATTATCACCTGGAAGTGTCTCCCCAATAGAAATTTTATCTATATTTGAAGTTTTAAGAAGTGCTCTACACATTTTAAAACCTGACACCAATACATCTTGATCTATTTTTTCTTTTAGATAGTTAGGTTGAATAATTGGAGCATCTCTAATGTTTTGAGATAGAGCTCTAACATATCCTCTGCTCAATGGCCTAGATTGCCAAACACCACAAGTTATTCCAGGCACTTCTTGTAATTTGCCAATCATACCTTCAGTATATGACGCTGGTGTAAAAACAAATTGCAAATCAGGAAAATCTATTTCAGATGATGATTTTAAAAAAGCTCCAACATGCGCTGGACTGTAAGATATCAGACCTTTTTTCAAAAAAAACCATTTCATAATTTCTAAAAATAATTTATAGCCTCGAGCCTTTTCATTAAGGGAAATTGGTAAATTAATTTTGTTTGCAACTCTTACCGCATAATGGTCTTGCAAACCTTCACCCACATTTTTAATTTCATATAAAGGATCAATTCCTATTGATTTCAAGTATTTTCCATCACCTATTCCAGATACTTGAAGTAAATGAGGTGTACCAATTGCCCCAGCACATAAAATAATCTCTTTATTGGCAAAAATTTCAAAAATCTTATTATTTTTCTCATAAACTAATCCAACAGCTTTTTGACCATTGAATATAATTTTTAAGACAAGTGTATTTTTTTTTATATTTACATTTTTTCTTTTAAGTGCAGTTTTTAGAAAAGCGTCATAAGCACTATACCTCATCCCATTTTTAATTGTTCTTTGATAATAAAAGATTCCTTCTTGTTCACCTGAATTATAGTCTTCTTGAACTGATATTCCCAACTCTTTAGAACCAGAAACGAATTCTTCACAAATAGGATGTTTTTCAACAACATCTGAAACAAACAAAGGACCGTTTTTACCCCTATACCTCTCATCTCCATTTTCTTTAAATTCTGACTTTTTGAAATATGGTAAAACATCATCATAAGACCAACCAAGGTTTCCAAGCTGTGCCCATTGATTATAATCATCTGGTTGTCCTCTAACGTACAAATGTCCATTAATAGAACTAGAGCCTCCAAAACCTTTTCCTCTTGGAAACAATATTTCTCTATTATTAACGTTTTCGTTACTTTCAGTTTTAAAACACCAATTAAATCTTTTATCATTGATTGTTTTAATAAAACCAGCTGGCATTTTTATAAATGGATGTTGGTTACTGCCCCCAGCTTCAAGAACACATATATTTATATTATTAATTTCAGATAGTCTATTTACAACGACCGAACCTGAAGAACCCGAGCCAACTATTATATAGTCAAATTTTTCCATATTAATATCTCAAATCTGTTTAATGATTTAAAGTTGACGTTTCACCAGCAATGGTTGTTCTTACCATTAATCTTTTTTCTATTTTCCCATTTATTGGCGTTGCTCTATGCAAAACAGCTCTGTTGTCCCACATTATTAAATCATATGGTTTCCAAGAATGTGAATAAACAAAGCTTTCATTATCAACATATTGAAAAATTTCTCTAAAAAGCTTTTTACTTTCAGATTTTGGCATACCTTCGACAGAACTACAATGTGCGCCTAGGTAAAGAGATTTTCCGTGCTTATCATTATTTAATACTAACTTTTGTTTAACAGGAGGGAGTGCTTTTTTTTCTTCAGGGGTAACTAAATTTGGATCTATTTTTGATCTTCCATGAGAATAGTCGTGCCAACAAACTTTATCTTCAATTTTTAATTTTAATTTTTCAGGTAATGCACTATAAACTGCTCTCATTGATAAGAACTCGGTATTACCACCTTTAGACGGTATCATTTTGGCAGAAAGAATTGACATTTTTGAAGGAATAACTTTGAACGAACTGTCACTATGCCACTCTTGATTAGCTAAATTATTTAATCTTTGCCTATCAGTAGCAGGAACAATGTTTCCATCTTCATCAAAGTTTCGAAGTATTATTAATTTTGAACCTGAGCCATCAGTGCCAGCTTTAGTTGTTTCTAAAGTACCAAAGTACTGACTAAATTTAATATGCTCATCGTTTGTTATATTTTGATTTCTAATTACAACTACTGAAAATTCTGACAAAAGATCAGAAATTTTACTCTTTATCTTTTTACTTAGATCTACTTTTGTGTCTAAACCTGTAATTTCAATACCAATTGATTTTCCAAGCTTCTTTGTAAACATATATATCTCATATTTTTAAATATATTTTTGTTTAATCTTCATACAGCAATATGTTAAAAATGAAATCTAGTTTGTAAATAAAAAATTTGAATATAATTAAAAACAATGGATGAAACTTTAAATATTAATGATGACATTAAATCCTTAAAGTTGGTGGTTTTAAAAGATAATCTTAAGCAAAACTGGAAACTTGATACTGATTTATGGAATGAGGAATTTCCGCATGACTTTAGATTTGAAGACACATATTTACAATTAAGCTTTGTCCTAAGAGATTTTAATATTGACGAGTTAAAGCATTTAATTTCAATAACAAATTTATTTGATGTAAAAAACTATAGTCATGATATCTCAACTTTAATAAACAATTACATCAAAAGTTGTGTTGATTACCTTAACCACGAAATAGATGGAAAAACTGACGAATATTTTCAAAAATTTAATAATAACAATAATTGTTTTTCATATGAAAAAAAAATCAAAAAATCTTTAACTAAATACCAAATTAATTATTCTTTATTCTTTTATGGAACACTTAGATCACTAGAAGTTCGAAAAGCTGTAATTGGAAAAAGTAGTGATAATCACAATATCTCATTAGGTTATTTGTTAAAGCATAAAGTCTTTAGAGTTAAAAATGCAAA
The DNA here is from genome assembly GCA_003278095.1 of SAR116 cluster bacterium AG-390-L20. Taxonomy (GTDB): domain Bacteria; phylum Pseudomonadota; class Alphaproteobacteria; order Puniceispirillales; family Marisalimonadaceae; genus Marisalimonas. Next base: position 145,960 of record QCHB01000004.1, read on the forward strand.
TTATCCTCTTATAAAATATACAAATAATCAAGTTGACGTTGTTAAAGGCTTGCTCATTAATAATATAACTTTTGAAGAATTAAAAAAATTGGATAGATTTGAGGGTAAAAATTACTTTAGGCAATTTGTAAAAATTAATGTTGATCAAGTTCATCATGATGCACAAATCTATATGCCCACTAAAAACATGGTATCAGAAGAACCTTGGGATTATGAAAAATGGTACAAAAATGATATGAAAAATTTCTTTTTAAATGAATTTGATTTAAATGGAGTGAAGTAAAGTCTAAATCAATTGTTAATTCTTCAGTTACTTTTAAGCTTTTGTACTTGATCCCAGGCAGCATTAATAGCCCTCATTTTATTCTTACTTTCATTAATAACTTCTATAGGCACACCTTTGCTAATCAATAAATCAGGATGATGTTCTTTAGATAGTTTTATATATTTTTTCCTAATTGTTTGAAGATCGTCAGTTGGTTGACATTCCAATACAATATAAGGATTAAGCTTATCAGATGACTTTCTAGATTCTTTGATACTTTCATACTGTTTTTGCGTTAAACCAAATATATAAGCAATGTTCGCAATCATCGATTCTTCTTCATTACTTACATGACCATCTGACTCAGCAATATAAAATAGAATATTTATGACCTCTTCTAAAACATTAATATTACCCCGAAAAATCTCACCAATTTGTTTTGCATATGGTTCGTAACCAGTACTTTCGTCTTTTGCCTTATTAAAAATTTTAGCCACTTGATCAATTTCACTATCTGGAATTTGCAGCTTATCCTTTACAGCAATCAACTCTTCTTTACTAACCTGTCCATCAGCCTTACTAAGCTTCGCTGAAAGAACTATGAGTGAAAGTGCAAAAATTTCTTGAGAATTTTGTTGTTTACCAAGGGTTTTAGTAGAGCTTAATCTTGAAATTTTTCCACCTAAAAAAGACCCCAATAAAGCTCCAAACGGACCTCCAAAAGAAAAGCCAATAACACCACCTAATAAACTTCCCCAAATCGACATATTTATCTCTCACAAATTTTTAACAAGTTAGATATTTAAAATATTTATATAATAATTATTAATATAAATAAAAAGCATTTAAGAACTTATTTAGGTCTGAGTTATAATTACCAACCATTAGTTCTAGACCAATTGTCTATAATACTATCATTTTCTAAAATATTGTAATTTTCATAAGCAGCACAAGTTAAACATGAATGGTTTGGTAATATTCGAACTAGACTTCCTATAGGTAACTTATCAAACCAATCTGTACTTTTTATCTTAATAGATCCATGTTCTTGATGAACTTCTGAAATATTAAGACCTTCAAAAGGTGTTGCTGTATGTGGATTACAAATTAACCCATAACTTGCTTCTGGCATGAATTTATTTGCACTTATATCTTTTGACAATGCTAATGATCCTGCATCAACAATTATTCTTTTTCTTTGATGATTATGGCCTATGACACTGGCTAATACAGTTATTGCAATGTCTTCTATTTTACAAATTCCTCTAGAAGCTTGTGCTAAATCCCAGAACATATAAATACCTGCCCTAACTTCAGAAATACCATCAAGATTTGAAGCCAGAAACATTGTTGGTGTAGACCCTATACTAATTATTTGAGACTTATCCTCAAAATTTAAAAATTTATTTAAAGAGGCCACAGCCTCTTCGCGTTCAATGTTGCTAATTGAAATAATTTCATTTTTGTCTTTGGTAGAATAACTATGTCCAGCGTGAGTTAAAACACCTAACAACTTTGTCTTGTGATTTGGTTCAAATACTCGAGATATTTCTCCAATCATTTCGTCTTGATAATCTAGACCACTTCTTCCCTCTCCGCAGTCAATTTCTATGAGAATTTCAAAATTAGCATTATGCAATTTACTGTACTTTAGAATTTCTTGGGCAACATAAGTAGAGTCTATAACTATACGAATAATGCAACTATATTTTTGTTGAATGAAATTTAATCTTTTTAGTTTTTTAGGAATTATGCAAACAGCGTATAAAATATCTTTAAAACCCGCACCAGCAAAATATTCTGCTTCGTTAAGAGTTGAAACTGTTATAGGTCCTATCTGATTATCAAGTGCTATTTTTGCAATTTCAATACTTTTGGGTGTTTTTACATGAGGTCTTAAAATAGTATTTAATTCAAGACATTTCTTTCTTGCTCTCAAACAATTTTTTTCTAGAAGAAATTTATCTAAAATCAAGCATGGTGTGTCTAATTCCTCTAAATTTTGTATTTTCATTTTTAACTCGCTTTATTTCAATTTTCTAAATTGCTATTTAACTAAATCTATTAGTTTTTCCCACCAACTTTCAGAAACAATCAAATTTTCCATATCTATCACTTGACCTATAATTGGGGTAATTAAAGATATGTTTTGTTCTTTAGCTCTTTTTTCAATTTCAACTGGAGGATCAAACCAATTATGCATCGCAAGAGTAAACATTCCCCAGTGAATGGGTATGAGATTTTCTCCCTTAACATCTATAAAGCCCTTTATTACTTCATCTGGCATATTATGTACCGACCTCCAACGAGTATTATATTGTCCGCTATCCATGAAAACTAGTTCCATAGGACCATATTTTTTGCCAATCTCTTTATAATGTTTGGAATATCCTGAATCACCACTAAAATAAAAACTTCTTTTTCCTGACTTAACAACCCAAGATGCCCAAAGCGATTTTTGTGTTTCTACAAAACCTTTTCTTCCAGAAAAGTGTTGTGCAGGAGTACAAATGAAATTTATATCTTTAATTACTTTATTTTCCCACCAATCCATTTCTGTAATCCTAGAACTTGAAACACCCCATTTTTTTAAATGTGACCCAACACCTAAAGGCACAACAAATGAGACATCTTTATTTTTATTAAAGAACTTTATCGTATTCATATCTAAGTGATCATAATGATCGTGTGAAATTAATATGAAATCAATTTTTGGTAATTCCTTCATTTTAAAAACAGGTGGCTGATATCTTTTTATTAGCCAACTGAATGGGGAAGCTGATGACGAAAACACAGGATCAATTAAAATAATTTTATTATTTATAGACATTAAGATACTTGAATGACCTAACCAGGCGAATTTGATATTATTCTTACTTTTTATAAAATTTTCATTTAAAGAATTTTTATCTTCTGGCAAAAGTGTCTCTGGCTTTGTAATATTAGAATTAAAGAAAAAATTATTAGCCATGTTTTTTCTTGGGTTTGCCCAAAACCCACTATTTTTTTTCATTTCTTCAATAATTTCAGAATTCTGGTTTAAGAACTTATCTTTTGGAATATTGTAGTTAGGAGATTTTTTCATTCTTAAATAATCATTATCTTTTGGAATTGATCCAAACTGATCACAACCAGAAAGTTGAAAACTTATTAGTATTAAGTATAAAATTAATATGAATTTATTTTTAAAATTAATTAATTTCTTCAAGATTTTTCCAACTAGTTATTTTTGATCTAAACGGTTGATTCCGTCCCATAGGTCGAGAGGCATTCCCCCTTTAATTATTTTTTGACATCGATTGATATAAATTTCTGTCACCTTATCATGTGGATTCATTTTATTAATTTTTAAAAATAATTTTAATGCTTTTTTAAAGTTTTTTTGAAAGTAATCACTAACTGCCTCTTTGAAATCCTCTAAAGTATCAATTTTTAAATGTTTTAATTTGTCTAAATCTGAATCAAAAATTTCAAATATTTTAACAGGTTTGTCTTTTCCTTTAACGGCCACAACATCTATAAATCTTGTATTAAATAAATCTTTATTAATATTGTTGTAAGTTTCTTCAGAAATAATAATACCTACTTTGTAAATTTTGGTTAACCCCTCAAGTCTAGACGCTAAATTTACAGAATCACTAATTACTGATCCCTCCATTCTATTCACATCACCTAATGTTCCTAACATCATTTCTCCAGTATTGATTCCAATACCTATATTAATTTTGTGTGTTTTATTTTTAAAAGAGTTAGAATTATATTGCTTCAAGTATCTCTGCATTCCTATGGCTGCCTTAATAGAGTCATTTGCTGAACTTTTAAACAATGCCATAACACCATCACCCATAAATTTATCTATATAACCTTTATTTTCTCTAATTATTGGACTCATTTGATTTAAATATGAGTTCAAAAATGAAAAATTTTCTTTTGGAGTCATTTTTTCTGATATCGAAGTAAAAGATCTTATATCAGAAAATAATATACTCATTTCAATATTCACTTGGTCTCCTAATGAGACATCTAATATACTATCTTTACCAAGATTTTTGAGTAATTGCTGTGGTACAAATCTTTGGTAAGCTTCTGTTAATTTTACTTGTTGTTGAAGAGCTAACAACTTCATATCATTTAATTGCTGAGCAACAGCAAATCCAAAAGTAATAAACATACCAAGGAATAAAATTCCTACTGCAGAATTTATGATTAACCAAGTAATCCAATTAAAATCATAAAATAAATATGCCAAACCCGAAATTGGTGCTGATAAAAAAGGTAACGCGAAGGATATACATAAATATTTGGCGTAGGAGCTTCCTTTTTTCCAAAGTAAGAATGATATAACAGCAGAAGTTAGCAATAAAATTGTAAAAGGGGCAAATAAATATTTTACTTTAACTAAGCCTGGTCCATTCATGTCAGGTGGATACAAATTTAAATCCAAATACATTATGCTCGGCCAAGATAAAGATGTATATAAATTTAAAAAAATCATAACAATATAAAAAATTATAGTTGAAACAAAAATTTTATTAAAAACTGGATAATTTACTTTTAAATTAAGCGATTGTCTAAAAAATTGAAGTAATAGTAAAAATAACAGGGATATTGAAGCCAAAGAAAATTCACTTGCATAAAACCAGGAATTTATCCCAATAATTTTGCCAATAACTAAATTTGTAATGGACAGAAAAGAGATTTGAAAAAGGCTTAATGACAACCACAAATAGTTACCTTTCGAGACTAAAAAAATGAATAAATAATAAATAGCAAAAGTTATAGCTATTGCAAAAGTTGCTAAGTTTGAGGCAATTTTTACAAATTGATGAGTACTAATATTTTCCCATGAGCTAATAATCATTCGGTGAAGACTATCTCTACCCATATAACGGTCAAATGGTTTTTTTCTAAAAAAACTATAAACTTGGGTGGTTTCATTAGGATTCATTATGACTTTATAACTTGCTCTAACTCTTCCATCATCAATCCATCTATCATGTTTTTCATTCCAATATGGATACTCTATAACTGTCTTATTATTTAGACTAAAAACTTTCTTTTCGTTATTATAATTGAAAGTGACTCCAATATTTTTCTTATTCGTATTATTTTGAACACTAAATCGAACCCAATAACCATCAACGAATGATTGATCATTCTGTAATTTTTTTTTCCAGTCTAATTTAAATAATTTTTCAAAAGGAGTGTTTTGATCAAAGCCTTCAACAAATTCTAAATGTTTTGAGGTTATGGTTTCAAAATCGTCTGTATTAAGAATAAAAGTTATATTATCTTTATTGTCTACATTTGCGAAAACATTTTCAAAACTAAAAAATAAAAAACCTAATAAATTTAATAAGGTATAAATTTTATTTTTGATTTTCACCTACTGACCAATCAAGTTATTTTGTAATGTAACTTATGAGTTAGCTCTAATTTTTTCAATTAAATTAAAAATGTGCTGATAAGGTATTCTGATTTTTTTCCACCGGTGGAGCAAATTTAGTTAGGTCAATTCCTTCTACAGCAATTTTATACTCTTCTATTGTAGGTGTTCTTCCTAATATTGCAGAAAGAACTACAACTGGGGTAGAAGCAAGTAATGATTCACCTTTTTTTTCTTCAGTGTCTTCTACTACCCTACCTTGAAACAATCTTGTTGAAGTTGCCAAAACCGTATCCCCTTTTGCAGCTTTTTCTTGGTTTCCCATACAAAGGTTACACCCAGGTCTTTCAAGATAAAGAATATTATCATATTCTAGACGTGCTGAATTTTTTGGATTTTTATCATCAAACTCAAAGCCAGAGTATTTTTGCAAGATACTCCAGTCACCTTCTTCTTTAAGTTCATCTATTATATTATAGGTTGGTGCCGCTACAACTAGAGGAGCCTTAAAATTCACTTTACCTGACGATCTTTCAAGATTACGTAACATTTGTGCAACAATTTTTACATCCCCTTTATGAACCATACACGAGCCTACAAAGCCAAGATCAACCTTTTTTTCTGCGTTATAATATGAAATTGGTCTTATAGTGTCATGAGTGTACCTCTTAGAGACATCATGATTATTAACGTCTGGATCAGCAATCATCGGCTCATCAATTAAGTTAAGATCTACAACAACTTCAGATGAATATTTTGCATTTGCATCAGGTCTTAATGCGGGTTTTTCCCCTGATTTAATTTGAGAAATTCTTTTTTCTGCAATACCTATTAACTTATGAAGCATTTTGTCTTTATTCTCCATACCCTTATCAACCATTACTTGTATTCTATCTCTTGCAATTTCTAATGATTTAACAAGTGTATTATCCTCAGAAATACAGATGGATGCTTTGGCCTTCATTTCAGCTGTCCAATCTGTAAAAGTAAAGGCTTGATCCGCAAGAAGAGTCCCAAGATGTACTTCTATAATTTTTCCTTGAAATACATTATCACCAAATTGTTTAAGCATCTGTGCTTGAGTTGCATGTACTACATCACGAAAATCCATATGATCACTCATTTTACCTTTAAAGGTAACCTTTACTGATTCAGGTATAGGCATAGTTGCTTCACCAGTTGCCAAGGCAAGCGCAACTGTTCCGGAGTCAGCACCAAATGCAACACCTTTTGACATTCTGGTATGTGAGTCACCACCAATAATAATTGACCAATCATCAACAGTTATGTCATTTAAAACTTTGTGAATAACATCAGTCATTGAATGATAAGATTCTTTTGGATCACGTGCTGTAATAAGACCAAATTTATGCATAAATTTCATAAGTCGGGGCGTGTTTTCTTGAGCTTTAAAATCCCATACAGAAGCAGTATGACATCCTGATTGATAAGCTCCATCAACATTTGGAGAAATTATAGTCGCAGCCATAGCTTCTAACTCTTGTGAAGTCATTAAACCTGTAGTGTCCTGAGACCCAACAATATTGACTTTTACGCGTACATCAGATCCTGCATGTAACTTGACACCATCTTCAACACCTACCGCATTTGCATTAAATATTTTTTCTACAGCAGTGAAACCTTGGCCAGAATTATAAACTTGTTTTGAAGGTGCAAATGCAGATTTTAATTCTATATTTAGAGCTTTACAGGCAAAGCTCTGAAGTTTTTTTCCAAATACAATAGCATATGAACCCCCAGCTTTCATGAACTCAAGTTTTTGTGGTGAAAAAGAGGAAGACATATCTACAAGCTCTTTGTCACCTGTTTCATCATATAGTTTTTGTTTTTTAGTATTGATGGTTAATACTGTCCCAGTATCAACACTGTATCTTTGCTCCAGTACTGGATTATCGTCATTATTAATTATTGGATTTCCATCTGTATCAAGCTTTTTAGTCCAATTTTTTAAATCAACTCCTATTCCCCCAGTAACACCCACTGTTGTTAAAAAAATTGGTGATATACCATTCGTTCCTGCCACTATTGGAGCAATATTTACAAATGGAACATATGGACTAGCTTGAATACCTGTCCACAAAGCAACATTGTTAACTCCTGACATCCTTGACGAACCAACACCCATTGTTCCTTTTTCAGAAACTATCATCACACGTTTGTCAGGGTTTTCCTTTTGCAATCTTCTAATCTCTAATTGTGCTGCTTCTGATATCATACACTTACCATGAAGCTCACGGTCAGATCTTGAATGAGCCTGATTCCCAGGTGATAATAAATCGGTTGAAATATCTCCTTCAGCTGCAACATATGTTACAACTTTAATCTCTTCCTCAATTTCTGGAAGCTTAGTAAAAAATTCTGCTTCTGAATAACTTTTAATAATATCTTCCGCAATTTTATTACCTTTACTGTAAGCATTCTCTAATCTAGAAGTATCAATCTCATAAAGAAAAACTTGTGTTTTAAGAACTTCTGCTGCTTCTAGAGCTACAGATTTATTTTTACCCAAAGCTAAATCAAGAAGTACTTCAATCGATGGGCCGCCTTTCATATGAGATAAAAGTTCAAATGCGAACTTTGGTTCAATTTCTTTTACAACAATTTGTTTTGTTATAATTTCTTTCAAAAACTTTGATTTTACTACTGCTGCAGTAGTTGTGCCTGGGATAGTATTATAAATGAGAAAGTTGAGTGAATCGGTTCTATGAATATTATTTTCGTCTTTTATTTGTGAAATTATTTCTTTTAATAATGTGCCATCTTCTATTGGCTTTGGCTTTAAACCTTCTTTTTTTCTGTTTTCAATTTCAGATATATAATTCGTATATAAACTCATAACTAACCTTACAATTTTTCAAAGATAATAAGTTATAATTTAAATTGAAAATAGACATATAACAATGAAAATTTTCCCTAGAAAAATTATTCCTTGATAAATAAATAAAATAATAAATAATTATTAATTATGAAAATAGTTTAACAATGGCTAAATGGTAAATTTTATCTACTTTTAAACCTGGGGGAGGTTATGAAGTCCAAATTTGTTTTTTTTTCCATCATTATTTTGCTTTTGTTCTCAAACAAGATATTAGCTGACGATAAAGCTCTAGCTGGGGCTGATTTCGAATATGGTCAACATTTATCTGGAGAATGTGTTACTTGCCACAATTCAACCGGTTTAGGTCAAGGTATACCAAAAATAACCGGAATGAAGACTGCAGTTTTTATAAAAAAAATTTTAGCATATAAAACAAAAGAAAAAGATAACGCTGTTATGCAAATGGTTGCTGACAGACTTGGTGAAGAAGAAATTAACTCACTTGCACTTTATTTAAGCAAAACTAAATAAAAATAAAATTTTACTTAAATTTAAAAGTTGTTAACATTTAACAAGTTATTAATTTTGGAGGAGGATTAAATGGCCAAAATAACAAGACGTTCCTTTGTTGGTATTATGGCTGCATCAACAACGGCACTTTCAATGCCTTCGATAGCTTTTGGAGCTCTACCAAGAGTTGTTGTTATTGGAGGAGGAGCAGGTGGAGCTACTGCTGCAAAATATATTGCAAAAGACTCTAAAGGAGCGGTAGACGTTACTTTAGTCGAAGCTTCAAAAAGATATTATACTTGTTTCTTTTCAAACCTATACTTAGGTGATTTCAGAAACTATGGGTCAATAGGTCACAACTATTATGGGCTTGCAGTGAACCATGGAGTAAATATGGTCCATGAATGGGCATCATCAGTAAATAGCGCCGAAAAGAAAGTATATCTTGGGTCTGGAGCCACTGTTTCTTATGACAAACTTGTTATATCTCCAGGTATTGATTTAAAATTTAATAGTGTAAATGGATATTCTCCAGAAGCACAATCTATAATGCCTCATGCATGGAAGTCTGGAACACAAGTTCAACTGCTTAAGAATCAGGTTAAAGGTATGAAAAAAGGTGGTACATTCGTAATGGTCCCTCCACCAAATCCATATCGCTGTCCTCCTGGACCTTATGAAAGAATTTCTATGATTGCTCACCAATTTAAAAAGACTAATCCTACTGCTAAAATTGTTGTTCTTGATCCTAAGAATAAATTTTCTAAGCAAGGTCTTTTTATGGAAGGATGGCAAAAACATTATCCAGGAATGATTGAATGGATTAGTGCTGATACCCATGGTGGAATTAAAAAAATTAATACTTCAACTATGGAATTTGAAACTGATTTAGATACTTTCAAAGCTGATGCTGCAAGCGTTATTCCCGCTCAACAAGCAGGACGAATTGCTATGAATGCCGGTGTTAATAAAGGAGATTGGTGTCCAATAGTTCCTGCATCAATGCAATCTCAAGCTGATGAAAATATCTATGTTTTAGGTGATGCATCAATCGCAAAATCTATGCCTAAGTCAGGGTTTTCAGCAAACAGTCAAGCTAAGGTTGCTGCAAATCATATAAGAGGTAGTTTAACTGGAAGTAAAGTATTTACACCTCGTTTTGCAAATACTTGCTGGTCTTTAGTAGCGACTAATGATGGTATAAAAGTTGGTGCCAATTATGACGCTAAACCTGACAAAATAAATAAGACTAGTGGTTTTATTTCTAAAACAGGTGAAGATAGCAATTTAAGAAAAGCTACCTACGAAGAGTCAATTGGGTGGTATTCTGGTATTACATCAGACATGTTCTCATAATAAAATAATAATAAGAAGGTAACCACATATTGGTTGCCTTCTTAAATTACATACCCACTATTTTAACAGCTTCTAAATTATTATTTTTTATAATTTTCTTTTCTGAAATATAATTTTCTAGCAAATTATATATTGGAGGTCCTTTAACATTTTGGTTAACTGAACCCCAACCACCTACTACATAGTTTTTATTTGATTCAAGAGGTTTGTCAGATGATATAATCCTTAAATTACTAATTCTGTTTCCCATCTTATTTTTGGGGCGACATGTATAAGTTAAGCCACCTACTCTAACCATGTCACCACCTTGTTGAAAAAAAGGATCAGGGTTGAAGATATTATCACAAACATCTTCAAGTATTTCTTTAATCATTTTACCCGTCATTTCAATTCTGTAAACTTCAGGATAATTCATTGATGTTTGTGAGTAAATATCATCAATTGTTATTTTTTGTCCTGGCAATAAAGTTGTACCCCATCTAAAACCAGGACTTAAAGATATTTCTGTATCTCTTTCTCTAATGATGGTGTCGCAAATAACATCATCCCAACTGCCATTAAAATTACCTCTCCTGTAAAGTAGGGTTTCAGTTTCACCTATAACCCTATTACACTCGCTTTGATATGGAGCTCTTATTTTATTAATGAGCTTTGTCATGTCGGGATCAGGTGGGATAATATCTGAAAAAACAGGAATTAAATTAGAACTTGTATCTACAACTTTTCCATTTTTTACTTTAAGATCTATCCTTCCTAAATATTTACCGTGTGAGCCAGATGACAATAGAAGTGTGTCTTTAATTCTTATACCCTTAGGGATAGCATCATGAGTATGACCAGTTAAAATTACGTCAATACCGTCAATCATAGAGGCTAACTTTTGATCAACATCAAAACCATTATGAGATAAAAGAACTACAATTTCTGCACCTTGTTTTTTAGCCTTATTTACATTTTTCTGAAGAACTTCTGGTCTAATGCCAAAAGACCAACCATTCACCATATAACTGGGATTTGCGATAGGAGTATATGGAAAATGCTGTCCAATAACTGCTATACTTACTCCTCCTTTTTCAAAAAAGGCTGTACTTTCGAAAACAGGCTCGTCCCATTCAGTATCAAAAACATTACCACCTAGGAATGGATAGCCCAATTTATCAATTAATTCTTTTAAGCGATCTTGCCCAAATGTAAACTCCCAATGACCAACCATAGCTTCAGTTCGTAATGCTCTCATCACTTCAACCATGTCAGCGCCTTGAGTTTGAAGCGAAGTGTAGGATCCCTGCCATGTATCACCTCCATCCAGAAGAAGCACTTTATCATCTCCTCTTTCAGAGCGAATTGCTTTTATCAAAGTTGTTGTATGATCTAGGCCACCTAACTTACCATATTCCATTGCCAATGGAACATAATCAACCATAGTGTGAGCATAAGCTAATGGTGTATTTGGCAATATATCAAAGTGTTTTAGAAATGCTTCTCCAATTAAATGAGGCGGTATTCCTTCAAATTTACCAACACCAAAGTTTTCAGATGGTGGTCGAAAATATACGGGTTTTAATTGACCATGCATATCAGTTAAATGTAGGAGTGTAACCTGTCCTTTTGAGTCAAAATCTAACAGATCTTCAGTTTTGAGTTTTTGCTTTGCTGCTACAGCATTCCAAGATTTTGTAGCTAATAGCATTGCTGAAACTGATGCTAATTGGATAAATTCACGCCTAGAACGCATTAATTAACCTTAAACTTATGATTTTTCTTCTTCTGGTGTAACGTCTATATCTCTAGCTTTTCCAATGATCTTAGTTGGCACTTTACAATTTTCCATGCATGGTTTTCCATCAGTGTTAGCAATGTCTGGTCTTGGATCAGGTAGTAAAAAGCCTTTTTGGTTTGGCATTTTTATTTTTCCAATATTTTTTTCCGACAAAACAAAATCTTCTTCTATGATCTCGTTCATATAAAGAAGATAAGCAACTATCTGATATGTTTCATCATGCGTTAGTGATTGCGCAACACCAAAAGGCATTGCGCGATAAATATAATCATACATTGTTGATGCATAAGGCCAGTAACTTCCAGTAGTTTTTACAGGATCGTGAGTATCAAGACTACCTTCACCACCAACTAACTCTGGCCATCTATCAACACCTTCACCAAAATCCCCATGACAGGCAGCACACTGTTCTGCATAAACTTCTTCACCCTTAATTGCATCTCCACTTCCTTTTGGAGCACCCATACCATCAGGTCTAACATCAATGTTCCATCCAGCAATTTCAGTTTTGGTTGCTATTTTTCCTAAATTAAATTTTCTATCATCAGCATTTACAAAACTTGATAAAAAAATAAAAAAAGAAAATAATATTGAGTGCTTAACCAAGTCGAACATTATCAACCTTACCATCAGAATTTACCAGCCATGTTGCAATAGAATTATTATGGTAAATTGAGTTAACGCCTCTAATTTTTTGAAGCTCTTGGATAGTTGGTTGAACATAATTTGTTTCATCAATAGCTCTAGATTGTATAAGTAGCTCTTCTCCGTTCCATTCAAAAGGAAAGGTAAAACGAGCTACACTTTTGCTCAATACAGGGTCATGTAGTTTTGCAGTTTTCCAATTTTTTCCACCATCCAAAGAAACATCAACTCGTGAAATTTTACCTCTACCTGACCAAGCAAGGCCTCTTAATTGATGAACACCTTTATTCAAAATTGGTTTTTCAGGACTAGGAGAAGTAACTACAGATTTAGCATCCATAACCCAAGTAAACATTCGTGCGTTTCCTTCAGGTAACAAATCAGTATATTTTGAAGTTTCTTCACGTGTCATATAAGGCATATCTCCAAACTCAAGCCTTCTTAACCACTTCACCCACATATTACCTTCCCAGCCTGGTACAACAAGCCTAGCTGGATAACCTTGTTCTGATCTCAAAGCTTCTCCATTCATTGCCCAAGCTATCATGCAGTCATCAAGTAATTTTTCAATTGGTATAGACCTTGTCATACCAGAAGAATCACTCCCTTCAGCTAAAACCCACTTCGCTTTTGGCTTTAAACCAGTCTCTTGAATTAAATCTGATAATTTAACCCCAGTGTATTGGACATTGTGAACCATACCAAAAGTATATTGACATCCATTTAACTGAGAGCCTTTCCATTCCATACCACCATTAGCAGCACACTCTAAAAAGTAAAATTTATTTGTTTGTGGAAATCTTTTAAGATCTTCCAAAGTGAAAATCATTTCTCTATCAACTAAACCATTAATCATGAGACGATAATCTTTAGGATTTATTATTGATACGCCTCCATGATGCCTTTCAAAACACAACCCATTAGGAGTAACTATACCCTCTAAATCTTGAATAGGAGTAAAATTTACTGAAGACTGACTACTTGCAGTTAACCATTCTACATTTCTACGGATGACATTTTCTTCAAACTGTGATGGCATTCCATAAGGATTAACATCCACACCGTCTCCAAGCTCACCAGTCCACTCAGGCACATTAGGTGGTAAGTTCTTAGAGGAAACTTGTTTAGCAAAAACTGAATTGGATGCCGCCGCCATGGCACCTAAAGAGGCTGAACCAACTAAGAGTTCTCTTCTATTTAGTTTTAAACTTTGTTTTTTATCTTTCTTCAAAGTAATACCTAAAAGTTACGATACGGTCATTTTTCTGGACATATTATATTTATCTCCATTATCATCTGTCCATTCAAAATCGAAAGTTCCAGTTTTTTTTGCTTTAAATGGAAATGCTATGTAAGGATTAGTAGAAATTGATGGCTCTAAATCCATACCAAAAACTTGCTTTCCATTAAATTTTACTAAAAATTTATTAATAATTCTTTTTGGAATTTTTTTTCCATCTTTGTCCTTCATTCGACCACTATGCATTGGGTGCCTAATAAGTGTTTTAATTTCAATTATTTCATCAACTGAAGCTGTTTTAGGAACTTTTCCTCTTGGTTTTATTTTTGACATCACAAGCCTCCCTTCTTAACCACCACAACCACCAATAGTAACTTTTACTTTTGATTTTGTCATGGCAAAATTACCGTTATTATATTCTGCTAATAAGTAAATATTTTGAGTTTTAGATAATCTCATTCTTGTTGTAGCGGAGCACGCTCCCATATCTGTTGTAAAAGAAAATTTAGCTACATTTGGTGCGGGATTTCCGTCAGCTAAGATATAAACAGTTTTAACGAAATCTTCTTCTGTCATTGGACTTTCAATATCAAAACTTACTTTGACCTGATTTCCATTCTCTGCAATTTCTGGAACATCAAGGAAAAGATCAACTTCTTCAACTTTAGCATTTTTACTTATTTCTTTAATTTTATTTAGAGCTAAGTTAGGTTTAGAAAGTGCATATTTTGAAAATAATACTGAGCCGGTAGTTCCTCCCAATAAATACAGAACATTTCTTCTAGATATTATTTTCATCTTAATTTGCTTCATTAATATCTCCAATTAATATTTAATCTATTAATTTGTTAATTGTATTAGTTATCAATAATTTCGTCAACTTGCCACCAAAACATTTCTGGATTTGTATATCCCTCAATACGACCTACTTCGTTGTCATTTTTTATAAAAATAAATGTTGGGGTTATATTTGTTTTTTTTAAATCATATTTAGTATAATTAACAAAGTTTTTAACTTCTATTCTGTGTAATGAAAATTTTTTTGCTATTTCAGTCTTAGGATATATTTTACCAATTTGTTTTTCCCACACAATGCAATATAAGCAATTTTTATCTGTTATCATTATCATTAAAGAAGTATCTTTGGCGTCAACAGATTGAAATATTGATGTTATAAAGATAAGGAAAACAATAATAGGAGTATGAATATATTTTTTTGAAAAATGTATAGATGTCATTTAAAGAATTTGTTTTATGAAAAAGGATATGTCAATAATTATTGATAATATGTTTTTCAATTATCAATAGAGCTAAGGTTAATCCAATTCGGGGTTACTGTTATTTTTTCAAAAAATTTTTCTAACTGTTTAATTGATATTTCAAAAGTTTTGTCGTTTTCTAATGGATGTGCGTAAATTTTACTAAATGACTTCAAATTATTGTCTAAAAATAAAGACACACCTGTTTTTGCACCGTTTATCATTGCAAATGGAGACACAGCTCCTGGTAAAACTCCTAAGTTTTCAAATAGTCTGTTTGGGGAACCAAAACTTAAACGTTCCATTTTTATAATTTTTGCTAATAGTTTTAAATCTATTAAGGCATCTTGATGAGAAACTATCAATATATTATTTTTTCTCTTATCTCGCAAATAAAGATTTTTTATATGTCCATTATTTTTATCCAAACCAAAAAGTTCTTCTTGGACTAATTTTGCCTCTTTAACTGACATAACTGGTTCATGAGAATAGCTTTTATAAATAATTTTCCAATCATCTAATATTTTAATTAAATTTTTAGATGTTATAGGTGGCTCTTTGTTCAATTTAGAATTATTAATCTGCATTCAAAATCTTTAAAAAAAATTTGCTTTTAATTTTTGTAATAACCGACTATGTCACCCTCAGTCGTAACACCCAAACCATTAATAGACCTATTAACATAATTGAAATAACATATGATTTGATTAGCCTCTAAAATTTCTCCATCGTCAAGGCCTTCTTCTTTGAGATTTTGAAAATCATTTATATTAAACTCAGAAGGATACAGTGTTAATTTTTTTGCATAAATTAATAATGCTAATTCTTTTCCTTTAAAATAATCTTCTGGCTTTTGACTTTCTAATACCAATTTAATTTTATCACTTTTATTTTTATCATTAATTAAAAAGGCAGCATTTTTCCAATGATTATCATAAGAATACTTACACTTATTAATTATTGACACATATGAACTTATTGTTTCCTGGAACCATTGAGGAATAGTGTTTTTTTCATCATGTAAAACTGATTTATATAATTTCATGTGACCAATCATTGTACTCGGTCTTAGAGAGTGTACGCGTAATACGTTGTCAACAGTACCGTGAGGAGTTTTAGCTTGATTAAGTGCTAAATTTAAATCCTCATCAGCATCTATTTCATCGATCATTTTTATCCACGAAGACATTACTTATCCTATTTTAAGTAATATTAAGTAAAAAAGAGAGCCCTAGAGCTCTCCTTGAAATTAGTTATTATAAACCCCATTTCTGAGCTGTTTTTTTGAAAAATCCCTTTGCAATTTTAATTTTAATCCAGTGATTTACAAAGTTGATCCAAACCTGATCATTTTGCGGTAATAACATAGCAAGAGGAGTGGGTGATCTTGGAGCGTCAATAGAAACTTCCTTAATATTCGAATATTTAGCTTTTAAGGTTGAGCCTTCTAAATTTGATGTTACAAAGACATCTGCTCTTCCCGCCAAGACTTCTTGATAACCTCTTGCCGGGGCCTCAACGCTTTTAATTTCAGCGTTTGGAAACCATCCCTTAACAAGAGGTTCCATTGCAGTACCAAGCGTAGTTGCAACTTTAACACCTTTTTTATTAATGGAGTCCCACCCTTTAAATTTAGATAATTTATCATTTGTAGTGAATGGTTTGAAATTCACACTCAGATAACTCTCAGAAAAACCAGCTGCCTTCATTCTTGAGGCTTTTATAGATGCTGAACCAGTTATATGATATTTACCAGCAACAACTCCATTGACTATAGTTTTCCAATCTGTGGGAACAAATTCTATTTCTACACCCATATCTTTTGCTAATTCACTCATAATATCTATATCATAGCCTTTATATTTATTAGTAGCAGTATCTCTTACTGAAAATGGATTAAAATCTCCTGTAGTACCTGCTTTTAATTTACCAGAACTTAATATTTGTTTTAAAGCAGACTCAGCTAAAGCAAAATTATTGACTGAAAACAAAACAAAAACTGAAACTATTAAAATTTTTATTAATTTCATGAAAACCTCCTTAAAAAAGTTTATTTTTTTTATCTAAAAATTTTTTTAACACGGAATTATAGCCGTTATGACCATACTTCATATACCTTGCAACACGACCAACAGTAGTTGTACTTACCCCGGTCTCTGCTGCTATTTGTCGATAAGGTATTTTTTTAGATAATAACCTTACAATAAGCCAACGAGTTGAAAACTCATTAATTTCCGATGGTGTACATAGATCATAAAAGAAATTTTTACATCCTTCTATATTATCTATAGAAACTATCGCCTCAAAAAGTTCATTTTCGTTTTTTGAAATCAAATCATTTGCCTTATTTGTATCACTGTGTTAGCAAAGTGGTACAAAAAATAATTTATGTCAATTATTTTTTAAATAGAATTTTTAAAATGAAAAAATATATACTTTTTCTAGCTCTTTTATTCTTAGCTGGGTGTTCATCATCAGACATATGGGGATGGTATGTAATAGATCCATCAACTAAGTCAGGTTGGAACAACATTGTTTTTTTAGCTGGAGGTTTTTCTTCAACTATTCTGCTATCAATAATCGCTGCATTACTTTCAATCACTATAGGTTTATTAATAGCATTGCCTGGTATGTCTAATAATTACATTCTTCGATCAATCAATAGGGTCTATGTTGAATTTGTTAGAGCCATTCCACTTTTGCCTATGTTATTTTGGGTTTTTTATGGTTTGCCGGTAATATTTAAATCTCTTGGTTTAGATGTTAATATTGATGCATTTTGGGGGGCGGTAATAACTTTAGCTATATCTGATAGTGCTTTTACTGCTGAAATTTTTAGAGCTGGAATTCAATCAATTCATAGAGGCCAAACAGAAGCAGCTCAAACAATTGGGTTAAACTATTATCAAACAATGAGACATGTTATTCTTCCTCAGGCAATAAAAAGAATTTTACCTCCACTAGCAAACCAGTTTATATATATTGTAAAAATGTCAGCATTTGCATCTGTAATAGGTATGCAGGAGTTAACAAGAAGAGCAAATGAGATAGTTGTTACAGAATATCGTCCTCTAGAAATCTACACTTTACTAATATTCGAATATTTAATTTTAGTACTAATAATTAGTTATTTTGTAAGAATGCTCGAAAAAAGAATGGGTTCTAACGAAAATCAAATAGGGTAAAATGTATTCAAAATATTAATTAATTTTTAATTAAAAAATAATAAAGGGTGAGTTATGGATTGGAAAGCATTTTTAGATAAAACAAGAAAAGATTTTACGAGTTTAAGCAAAGAAATTCCAGATACGTTTAAAGGTTTTTCTATTATGGGAAATGAGGCAAAAAAGAATGCTTTAATTGATGAAAAAACTAAAGAGTTTGTGGCTTTAGGAATAGCTATTTCAACTAGGTGTGAAAGTTGTATAGGTTTTCACGTTGAAACTCTAATAAAGCTAGGCATGACGAGAGAAGAATTGATTGAGATTTTGGCTATGTGTTCTTATATGGGAGGGGGACCTTCAATAACTTTTAGTACCAAAGCTCTCGAAGCATTTGACCAATTAAGTAATTAAAATTTTAAAAATGTAAGAGGAAAAGATGAGTTACGCATATGCAAAGGAGTTAGATTCCAAAAAAATTCCTATTATAGATATTGCCTCTTTGAGAGATGGTTCTAATAAAATCTCTGTTGCAAAAAAATTACATCAAGCAAATAAGAATCTTGGTTTTCTTTATATTTCAAATCATGGAATATCTAATAAAACTATCACAAAAACACGTCAGTATGGTCTGCAATTTTTTAATAAAAAAATAGAAGAAAAAGAAACTGTAAAAATCACAAAAAAACACCGTGGTTGGTTAGGCTTTGGTGGAGCCCAAATGAAAGACGATGCCAAAGCAGATTTAAAAGAAAGTTTTTTATGGGGATATCAAGATGAAAATGGAAAATCTTTCGAAGATCACCCACTCAGAGGTCAAAATTTATGGCCATCTTTTTTACCATCTCTTCAAGAAAATTGTATGGATTTTTTTAATCAAGCTGATCTTTTAGCTAAAGACTTATTAAAAGGATTTGCTATTGCAATGAACCTAAATGAAAACTTTTTTTTAAAAAACACCTCTAGACCACTTAGCAGAGCGTCACTAGTTTATTATCCTAGTCAACCTGAAAAAATGGGAGTAGATCAATTTGGAGTTGGACCTCATACTGACTTTGGTACTCTCACTATTTTATGCCAAGATGATGTAGGTGGCTTACAAGTTCAGGATATAAATGGTGACTGGTTTCATGCTCCACCAATTCAAGACACTATTATTGTAAATGTTGCTGATTTATTATCTAGATGGACAGGTGGTGAATATAAGTCTACTCCTCACAGAGTTGTCAATTCATCTACAAAAGAAAGATTATCTTTAGTTTTAGCTTTTGATCCAAATCCTGAGACAATGATCGATGCTAGAGAAGTTCATGGTAAAAGCTTTAACTCCAAAGAAGATCCAATCTCGTGTGGTGATTATCTAATATGGAGATTTGGCAAAGCGTTTTCTTACAGAAATTAATTTACCATGGACAAAAAACTACTAAATAAAAGTATAAGTAATCTTCTTAATAATTGCGCTGAATTGAACGAGAATGATACTTTACTAATTATTTCAGAAGACTCAAAGTTTGATTGGTACGACAAAGATATTTCAATTGCAGTTTATGATTATGCAAAAAATAAATTAGGCCTCAGTACTGAATTACTAATTGTCGGCGAACCTAAAAATAATGCTAGAGATACTCTTGAAAAAATCATTGACAATTATGATTGTGCTATATTCTTTGCAAGAATTGGTGATCAAGAAAGATTTGAAAAGCCGTCATCTAATACAAAACGTATTATGTCTTATGTTAGAAATATTGATTCGCTTTGCTCCTTGTTCGCATCTACAAATTATGAGGAAATGAAGAAATTTAAAGATGTAATAAATAAAATTATTTTTGACGCTGATAATATTGAAATATCTTGTCCGTTAGGTACAAATCTAAAAGGTACAATTGATAAGAAAAATATAAATCAAAACAAAGATACTAGTATTGTTAGATTTCCGGTTGTTGTACCGTCACCAATACTTGCAAAAAATTTTTCTGGGGAAGTAGTTCTAGATGGTTACCTAACTTCAACTGGATCAAAAGTTTATGAGCCAATCAGTTTAAAAATAGAGAGCCCAGTAACTGCAACTATCTTAAATGGAAAAATAGCTAATTTAAATGGAGAAAAAAAAGTAGTTGAAAAAATTGTGAAACATTATGAAACCGTTTCAAAAATTTTTAATATAGACCATGACATTGTACATTCTTGGCATGCAGGTATAAACCCTGGTATTCATTATTCAAATTCGGTTGAGGAAAATCCTGACAGATGGTCAAATACTATTTTCCCGAGCCCAAAATATTTACACTTTCATACCTGTGGTAATTACGCTCCTGGAGAAATTTGTTGGATGATAGCTAATCATAATATAAAAATTGACAATGTACCTCTTTGGGAAAATGGAATTTTAAAAGTAGGTTCATTTGATAAAACTAT
This sequence comes from SAR116 cluster bacterium AG-390-L20, assembly GCA_003278095.1. GTDB lineage: Bacteria > Pseudomonadota > Alphaproteobacteria > Puniceispirillales > Marisalimonadaceae > Marisalimonas. Next base: position 166,816 of record QCHB01000004.1, read on the forward strand.
TCAACATCTTCAAAATTCGTCAGATTTGAGAAATTTGTACAATACTTAATTTTAAGACAAAGTTTTGAAAGGATTATTAATGAACAATACTTACGATGCAATTATTATTGGAGCAGGTGTTATTGGATCTGCAATAAATTTTGAGTTGTCAAAAAAAGGATGGAAAACTCTAAACATCGATAAAAATCCTGAATCAGGTTATGGATCGACATCAGCATCTTGTGCTATTATAAGAGTTCATTATTCTACTTTTGATGGCTGTGCTATGGCTTATGAGGGTTATCATTATTGGAAAAATTGGAATAAATATCTAGAATTATCTAATGACCATGATTTTGCAAAATTTGTTGAAAGTGGTTGTATGATTTATAGAACAGAAGAGAATGGATACTTAGATACTATAATAAATAGAGCAAAAGAACTTAATATTCCTTTTAAACTTTGGGGTCCCAATGATATTAAATCTAATTTGCCTATCGCAGATGTTCATAAATACGCACCCGTAAAAGCTCCATCAGATAGACTGTTTGGTAAACATAAAAATGAATTACTTAAAGGGGCTATTTTTTTTCCAACAGCTGGTTATATTAATGATCCAAAATTATCTGCATATAATTTACAAGTTGCCTCGGAGCAAAAGGGAGGTAAGTTTTTATTTAATAAAGAAGTAATCAGTATAATTAAAAAAGATAATAAGGCTGCTGGAGTAGAGTTATCAGATGGTAGTAAAATTAATTCTAAAGTAGTTATTAACGTTGCAGGCCCACATTCACATAAAATCAACCAAATGGCTCAAGTTGAAAAAGAAATGAATATTAAAACAAAAGCATTAAAAGTAGAAGTGTCTCATGTATCATCTCCTAAAAATTTTGATTATGAAGCAGATGCGTTCGTAGTGTCTGACGGTGATATAGGATGCTATAGTAGACCAGAAACAGGGAATCATATTTTAATTGGAAGTGAAGACCCTGAATGTGACGAAAGAATATTTGTAGACCCTGATAACTGGGATGAAAATTTTACAGAGCAATGGAAAACTCAAGTATTACGCCAGGCTCAAAGATATCCTAATTTACCCATTTCTAACAATGTAAAAGGTGTCGTTTCATTATATGACGTGACTGATGACTGGATCCCAATATATGACAAATCTGACTTACCTGGTTTTTATATGGCGATTGGTACTAGCGGTAATCAATTCAAAAATGCTCCCGTCGCAGGAGTGTTGATGTCTGAATTAATTGAGTATTGTGAAAATGGAAATAATCACGATACAGAACCACTTACTATTAACCTAAAGTATATTAATAAAGATATAAATTTGAAATTTTATTCAAGAAACAGACAAATCAACGAGGAGAGTAGTATGTCAGTGTTAGGCTAAAAATAATTTAATTTTTATCTTTTTCCATATATTGTCTAAAGTTTTCAAAAAAAGTTTTAGATAATTTTTTAGCTGTACTTAAAATTAAACGGCTCCCAAGTTGAGCAATTTTTCCTTTGACTTCGCTCTTAGCAACATACTTTAATATGGTTTGTTCACCATCTTTGGTCAACTCAACATCAGCTCCACCTTTAGCAAATCCAGCAACACCACCATCTCCTTCTCCAGTAAGTGAATATTTTGTAGGACCATTGGATAAATCTAAAGTAACTTTTCCCTTAAACTTAGCTTTTATAGGGCCAATTTTCAAAACAACCTTTGCAGATAATTTGCCATCATCTTCTTCAATAAGTTCTTCACAACCAGGGATACATGATTTTAATACCTCAAGATCGTTTAATGACTTATAAACTAATTCCAATTTTGCTGGTATTGTAATTTCATCGTTAAGTTCCATGATTTTCTCCGATTTACTTAAATTTAATATTTAAAATTTTTTACTTCCAATTTTACCAGATCTTTTTAACTCAATTATTTCTGCAAAAATTGACAAGGCTACTTCCTCGGGCATAATTGCATTTATAAAAATTCCTGCAGGACAAATTATATCTTTTAATTTTTCTTGCGACACACCGTCATCTATTATTTTCTTTTTTAAAGCTTGATATTTTTTTTGGCTTGCAACAAGGCCGATATAAGTTGCTTTTATCTTAAGCGATTCTGTTATTGCTATTAGGTCTGAGTTACCCTGAGTAGCTATAACAATATATTTCTCCGAAAATTCATTTAAATTATTATTATTATCGTCTTGAGAGTTTCTAACATGAACTACATTAAAGCTATATTTCTCGCCAAATTTGACTAATTCATTTGCAATTGGTGTATTACCATAAATTATTAATTCTGATTTAGGATAAAAAGGCTCAACAAAAATATCCATTGAACCTTCACTAGGACAATAATTTTTTTTATGAAAAGTTTGATCACTTTTTAATTCGTCCAAATCTTCTTTGATATCGTCTGGACTTAAAACAACTAATTTGGGTTTTTTTAAATTTAATGTTTCTAAAGCTGTATTACGTACAGCGTTCGTAACACATCCACCTCCAAGCCAACCTGATAATATTTCACCTTTGTTTGAAATTATCGCTTTCATGCCAGGTTTTGCAGCAGTTGACGACATAGTTCTAATCACAGTAGCAATTACAAATGAAGATCCCTTATTTTCAAGAGTTTTCAAAACATTTTCAAAATTTATTTTTTCATCATTATTTGTCATATCATACATAATTCTTTTTCTAAATTTTCTAAATCTTCTATAGTACTACAAGGCGCAAATAAATCTAAATACGAAGATGCTTCTTTCATGCTAGCAGCAACTGGTTCATAATTCTCCCATCCAAGAAGAGGATTTAGCCAAATTATTTTACAATTTCTCTTTTTTAATTTTTCAAGTTCTTGCGAAACAATTTTTGGACTTCCTGTGTCGTAACCATCAGAAATAATAATAACAACTGTTCTACCATTAACTTGGTTTTTTGAATAAACATTATTAAATTCTTTTAATGACTTTCCAATTTTAGTACCGCCCGAAAATCCCTCTGTAAGTAAAGAAATCCTATTAACCGCTTTTAAAGTGTCATTTTCTTTAAGATGTTCTGTAACTCTCATCAATCTTGTGTGAAACAAATATATATCTGCAGATTGATCAACACCTACCAAACCTTTAACAAAAGTTAAAAAAATCTGACTATATACCTTCATAGATCCCGATATATCTAATATACTTACTATTCTCATCGGCTTTTTAGGCTTACTTTTTTTATACAGTTTAATAGGATATCCTTCATAGGCTAATGATTTACTAACAATTTTCCTTAAGTCTAATTTAACACCTTTTCTATCTGCTATTAATCGTCTTGATCTTTTATGTTTAATTGACTTAGCTATTTTCAAAACAGCTGAATGTATTCTTTTTTGTAAATCAGAATCAATTAGTTCTTTTAAATCTGTTTTCTTTTTGTTTTCTATGAAACTGGCAGTTATTTTAGACACTGCATTGCTAGACGCTTCCATTTCGTTTTCGTTATTAGTCATGAATTTATTTGTTGATTCATTGTCAAGTGTACCTTGCTCGGGAGGGGCAAAAATACTTCGAGTATTAATTGAGTCGTTATTTTTATTATTATTTTGTCTTTGGATATTTGTTTTTTTTCTTCCTTCATTTGTCCAGAAGGAATCGAACAATTCATCAAATTTTTCATATGTATCAAAGTTGTAACAATAAATTGATTTAAGAGCATTTTTCCATTCTTGTATTTTAGACAAATCAATATTTTGCAAACCATTAAGAGACTGAGTTACCTGTTCAAAGGAAGTATTAAAACCGTTAGCAAACATGTGATGACTAAAGTCTAACAACCTAGAAGTTTTGGACGACCTTAACAGAAATTTTGTAGGTTTAAGCATATTATACTTTAGCTAATTTCTGGCTTGTTTCTAAAGAAATAATTGCCTTGTCAGCTTCTGTTTTTAACAAACAGACCAAAGTTGAATGTAAGATTTCATGATTTTCAGATAAATCATTTAATCCCAATCCTGATATAGCGGCAGCCCAGTCTAAAGTTTCTGCTATACCAGGTTTTTTTTCTAAATCTTCCATTCTTAAATTTTGAACAAAGCTGACTATTTGTCTTGATAATTCTAATTCAATGTTAGGCATTTTTTTTTGCAATATTTGAAGCTCAAGTTCTTTTTTTGGATAGTATACATAATTATAAATGCACCTTCTTCTTAAGGCATCAGACAAATCTCTAGTACTGTTAGACGTTATAATTACAATTGGCTTTGAAACAGCTTTTATTGTGCCAAATTCAGGAATAGACACCTGAAACTCCGACAAAATTTCTAAAAGATACGCTTCAAACTCTTCGTCAGCTCTGTCGATTTCGTCAATGAGAAGAACAGGTGATTTCTTTTGAGTTATTGCCTTTAATAAAGGTCTTTCCAAAAGAAAATCCCTAGAAAAAATGTGGTTATCAATATCTATTTCATTGTTACTTTTGGTTTCGTTAGAACGAATTGCAAGTAATTGTTTTTGATAATTCCATTCATAAATTGTTGAGGTAGAATCAAGACCTTCATAACATTGTAATCTTATAAGACTAGTTTCATGCAATTTAGATAAAGCAATGGCGAGGGCAGTTTTTCCAATACCTGCCTCACCTTCCAATAGTAGAGGTCTACCAAGACTTGAAGCTATATGAATACTCATAGCTAATTCATCTGATGCTATATAATCTAAATCATATAGATACTTCTTAATATTTTGCCATTGCATTTTTGTTTATCAGCTAGACTAACTATGAAGTCCAAGATCTTTAGCAATCTTCCAAACTCTCCAATGATCATGAGGCATATGTGCCTGAGTTAATCCAAATGGTTTAAAAGCGTCATGTACTGCATTTGAAAAAGCAGACACTCCACCTACATTAGGACTTTCACCTACACCTTTTGCACCTATAGGATGATGCGGACTTGGTGTTTCTGTATAATCAGTCTCGTAATTTGGTGTTTCCCAAGCAGTTGGAATAAAAAAATCCATCAAAGTGCCTGTCATGACATTACCTTGCTCATCATAAGCAATTTCCTGTCCCATAGATATAGCTAGAGCTTCTGTTAATCCACCGTGAACCTGACCTTCGATAATCATTGGATTTATTCGAGTGCCACAATCGTCAAGAGCGTAAACCTGTTTAATGTCACTTACCCCGGTGTCTACATCAATTTCCATGACTACTACGTAGGCTCCGTTTGGATAAGTCATATTCGGTGGATCATAATAACTAACGGCTTCCAAACCGGGTTCCACACCAGGTATGGCCTGATTATAGGAAGCGAATGCAATCTCTTTCATAGTTTTAAATTTTTCAGGTGCACCTTTGACTGAAAATCTATCTACATCCCATTCTAAATCATCGTCGTGAACTTCTAGCAAATAAGCTGCAATCATTTGTGCCTTTGCTCTTATTTTTCTACCAGCCATGGCAGTTGCGGCTCCAGCAACTGGTGTGGAACGGGATCCATAAGTCCCTAGTCCATAAGGAGCGGTATCCGTATCACCTTCTTCTAATGTAATGTCAGACGCTGGGATACCAATTTCAGATGCTAATATTTGAGCAAATGTGGTGGCATGACCTTGACCTTGTGATATGGTTCCTAATCTTGCTATAGCTGAGCCAGTTGGATGAATTCTTATTTCACAAGCATCAAACATTCCTAAACCAAGAATATCACAATTTTTAACTGGACCAGCACCTACTATCTCAGTGAAGTGGCTAAGACCAATGCCCATCAACTTTCGTGATTTACCATCTTTAAATAATTGTAATTGTTTAGCTTGATCTTCTCTTAATTGTTTATAGTTTACTGAAGTCATAGCTTTTTCCCAAGCTTGATGATAATCGCCTGAGTCATATTCCCAACCAAGAGCTGATGTGTAAGGGAATTGCTCTTTTTTGATAAAATTCTTAGAGCGTAGTTCAGCAGAGTCCATTCCAAGTTTCTGAGCAAGTACCTCAATCATTCTTTCTATAAAATAAGAGGCTTCAGTCACTCTAAAAGAGCACCTGTATGCTACGCCACCAGGTGCCTTGTTTGTATAAACACCATCAACAGCTAAATAAGCAACTGGAATATCATATGAACCAGTACAAATATTCATAAATCCAGCTGGAAACTTTGTGGGATCAGCACATGCATCAAATGCTCCGTGATCGGCTGTAGTATGACACCATAAACCAGTAATTTTTCCTTCTTTTGTTGCTGATATCTTACCATGCATCCAGTAATCTCTTGCGAAAGCAGTGGCCATTAAGTTATCCATTCTATCTTCAACCCACTTGATTGGAACACCAGTTACAATTGATGCAACAATTGAACAAACATAACCTGGATAAACACCTACTTTATTACCAAATCCTCCACCAATATCTGGAGAAATAATTCTAATGTTATGCTCTGGAATACTTGAAATTAATGACGCTACCGTTCTTACAGCATGTGGGGCTTGAAAAGTACCCCATACTGTAAGTTTACCATTAACTTTATCCATAGAAGCAACACAACCGCAAGTCTCAAGAGGACATGGATGTGTCCGATGATAATAAACCATCTCATCAGCGACAACTTCAGCTTCTTCTAATACTTTATTAGTTTCTTCCTTTTCACCTGCTTCCCATGTAAAAATGTGATTTGGGTGTCTTCTGGCTCCATGTGCACCTTCTTTCTGATCTGCAATGTCTTCTCTTAAGATAGGTGAATCTTTTAATTCAGCTTTAAAAGGATCTGTTACTACTGGCAACTCATCATATTCAACTTCAACCAAAGAAATACCGTCAGCTACAGCATATCTGTCGTCTCCAACAACAAACGCAACTTCTTGTCCTTGGAATAGAACTTTACCATCTGCAAGAACCATTTGTTTGTCACCTGCGAGCGTTGGCATCCAATGTAGACCTAATGGCTCTAAATCAGCTGCTGTAAGTACTGCATGAACACCAGGTAAGGCTAGAGCTGCGCTTGTATCAATATTCTTTACTCGTGCATGTGCAACTGGTGATCTTACAAAGTCACCAAAAAGCATTCCTTTTAGCTTTATATCGTCTACATAATTACCTTTACCTTGAGTAAATCTGGCATCTTCAACTCTTTTTCTAGAAGTACCAAGACCGCTTAATGCACTTTTTCTTTCTTCTCGTGATGGGGTTTTTACGTCATCCATTATGCTATTTCCTTTTTCTCAACGTTAGCTTCATCTCTTATTTTATCTGCGGCTGCCATTATTGATTTAACAATATTTTGGTATCCAGTACATCGGCATAAGTTTCCTGAAATACCAAATCTAACCTCTTCTTCTGTAGGATTAGGGTTCTCTTGTAAAAACCTATATGACCTCATAATCATTCCAGGTGTGCAATATCCACATTGTAAACCATGATGCTCTTTAAACATTTCTTGTATAGCATGAAGTTTGTCGGGAGAACCTATACCTTCAACAGTCAAAATTTCAGCTCCTTCTGCTTGAGGGGCAAATACTGTACAGGATTTTACTGATTTTCCGTTCATATCTATGGTGCAAGCACCACAATGTGATGAAGAACATCCTATATGTGCACCAGTATAATCTAAGTGCTCTCTAAGAGCGTGGACTAAAAGTGTTCTCGGCTCAACTGACAATGTCTCTTCTTTACCATTAACTGTCATAGTGACATTAATTTTTTCCATATCTTTCCCCTTAACTAGGTTCGTTCAATAGCTCTTGTAAGAGCCTTTTTAATTACAATACCAGCGACGTATTTCTTAAATTCAACTGGTCCTCTTTGATCAGCTACAGGATCACTTTGCTCTACACAAGCTTCTGTGACTTGATTTAATATGTTTTTATCAATTTCTTTTCCAAGGATTATATCTACAGCTTTATCACAATATACTGGAGTGTCTGATAAATTAGTTAATGCTATAGAAGCACTTGAACACATAGTATTTTCAACTTTTAATATTACACCAGCTGCTGCAGTTGCATAATCACCAATTTTTCTTTTTTGTTTTTCATAGGCATAACCACCTGATGGAGCGTCAAAGGAAATTGAAATAAGAATTTCATCATCTTCCCTAACAGTAAAATAAGCTCCTTCATAAAATTCTCTTGCTTTAACATCTCGAACACCATTAGATCCACTTAATTTATAAGTGGCGTCAAGTAGTTGCATTAAGCCAGGCATATCATTTGCTGGATCACCATTAGCTACATTACCACCGATTGTACCTAAGTTCCTGACTTGAGGGTCAGCAATTTGTAATGAAGCTTCTCTTATAATAGGGGCTTTTTTAAATAATTCTTCATTATTAATTAATTCAACTTGAGTAGTCATTGCACCAATTGATATTTGGTTGCCTGTAATTTCAATACCTTTAATTTCATTAATCCCAGACAAATCTATTAAATGTTTAATATCAGTAAGTCTTTGTTTCATAACTGGTATCAAACTATGACCTCCAGCAATCACCCTTGCCTCATCGCCAAAGTCTGCCATAAGAGATATAGCTTTTTCTATGTTATCTGGTTTATAAAAAGTGAATGCACTAGGTATCATATAGATCCCTCCCAATAAATCTAAATTAAAATGATTCTAAACTAACTTAATTTATATACTCTTTTTTTAAAATTACCAACAAAAACTATTTCACATATTAACGATCTACAGATACCTAAATCGATTAAGAATTTTTGAAAAATAAAAAAATTAATTGCATTCCTTCATAAATTAAAAATTTAATCATAGATCAATATAAAAAGATTAAAATTGTATCATTTTAAAAATTAAAATAGCTAAATAAATTTTAAGTTTTGATAAGTATCAATTTGATATCTACATGTGGTTATTTAACGTAATGCAGAGATATAGGAGTATGTAATATGAAAACAACTAAATTTACACGTCGTCAAGTTTTAGTCACTGCTGCCTCGGGTTTGGCAGTGTCAATGTTGGCACCTAGTTTAGTTCGCGCAGCAAGTAAAACTTTGTCTGATGTGAAAGCGTCGGGAGTATTGCAAATCGGATGTGAAGCAACGTATCCGCCTTTTACTTTTCGGGACGCGGGTAAGATAGTGGGCTATGATGTCGACTTAGCAGCTTTGATGTGTTCTTCATTGGGGGTTAAGCCAGAATTTATTGACACACAATGGTCTGGTGTAATTCCAGCGCTCTACGCTGGAAGGTTCGATGTGATTATGTCGTCTATGAGTTACCGTAAAGAGCGTTTAAAAAAGGTTGCTTTTTCTATTCCGTATGCTGAAGCAAGCCAAGCTATGCTTATTCGAGCAGATGATTCATCAAAAATCATGTCAGTGAAGGATCTTTCAGGCAAAGTACTTGGCGTTAAACTTGGATCACCTGGTGAAATGATGAAGCCGGCTCTTGAAAAAGAAATCGTAGCCGCCAAAGGAAAGGGTTTTTCTGGTGTAAAAATTTATGATGACCATCCTTCTGCTTACCTTGCGCTCAGTCAAGGAACGGTTGATGGTGTGCTTAACACTCTGCCAACATTAGGAAAAGTGATGAAGGACCGTCCAGGTGCATATGCATTGGTACGCCCAGTCGGAAAGTTGAATTGGGCAGGGATAGCGGCGCGTAAAGAAGATACAGAAATTGTCAATTGGATGGATGCTGAACTCACAAAGCTGAAAGATAGCGGAGAGATTTACGCGTTGCAAGAAAAGTGGTTTGGGTTCAAAATGGAACTGTCCGATACAATTCCGTCGTTTGCTTGATTACTAGTTTAACTTACCTTGTCCCTTTAATAGCTCAGGGGACAAGGTTTAAAAGGTGGTTATATGACTATTGATTGGGGCATTATATTTGAAAGCGTGCCACTCCTTGGTCATGGTGTAGTGGTAACGTTACAAGTCTCAGCACTAGCATCTGTATTAGGTTTGGCACTTGGCGTAGTTTTGGGTTTGTGCTCACTGTCGCATAGCAGACCCCTTCGTTTGATTGTTGCCGGTTATGTTGATTTTATACGCGGTACACCTTTGCTGATTCAAATTTTTCTAGTTTTTTTTGCACTCCCTGCGCTTGGTATTCGATTTGATGAATTTTGGGCCGGTGTAGTTGCGCTTTCTTTGAACTCTGCAGCATTCGTAGCAGAAGTTGTGCGCGGTGGCGTTGGGTCTATTGAGCGGGGCCAGTCCGAAGCAGCTTCTGCCATAGGCATGCGACATAGTCAAATCCTTGTATATATCTTACTTCCTCAAGCTTATAGACAAATGGTTCCGCCACTGACAAACGAGCTAATAAGCTTGGTAAAAAATTCATCTTTGCTCTCTGTAATATCAGTTTATGAACTAACAAGAGCAGGTCAGGCGATAATCTCAGTGCACTTTGTGCCATTTGAGATTTATACTCTGCTGGCGCTGTATTATTATGTTCTTATTAAAGTATTAAGCTGGCTGTCGGGTCGACTTGAGCGGAAGCTTCCAACATGGTAACTCCGGTAATCCAGGTGCAAAAACTTAGCAAAAGCTTTGGGGATAATTCTGTCTTACGTCATGTATCGATGGATGTAGCCACTGGTGAAACTGTTGTAATTATTGGAGCCTCTGGTTCAGGTAAGACCACCTTTCTACGCTGCCTGAATAGGTTGGAGGAGCCTAGCGCTGGTACTGTACAGTTAGATGGAAACCCAGTGGTGAATAGTGGTTCTGAAAAACAAATCGCAGACCAACGCAGTCAATTTGGCTTTGTTTTCCAAAGGTTCAATCTATTTCCGCATTTTTCTGCCCTCGATAATGTAGCTATCGGGCCTGAAAAGGTTCGTGGGATGTCTAAGTCGGATGCAAGAGCTCTCGCTGCAGCTGAACTTAGACGGGTTCATATGTCTGATCACGCAATGAAGCGTCCAGTACAACTATCCGGCGGGCAACAGCAAAGAGTAGCAATAGCACGAGCACTAGCAATGAAGCCCAGAGTTATGCTGTTTGATGAACCAACTTCGGCTCTGGATCCTGAATTGGTTCAAGAGGTGCTTGATGTGATGAAGGAATTAGCAAAAGGAGGTATGACAATGGTAGTAGTTACCCATGAAATGAATTTTGCGCGTGAAGTTGCAGACCGCGTAATTTATATGGAGAATGGTAGGATTGCTGAGGAGAGTCCACCAGAAATTCTGTTCAAAGAACCAAAATCGCCTGGTGCACAGCGGTTTCTTAGGCATTTGACCAATGAGTAAGGCTCTTGCAATACCAGATATGATCGTAGCAGGAGGCACTCTGCTTACCTCAGATCCCAGTAGACCTTACATCCAAGAAGGTTGGGTAGTTATCGATAACGGCCGAATACAGTCAATTCAAGACAAAAAGCCGGACAGGATTCACCCGGCAACAAAAGTAATTGATGCGAATGGTTTTGTCATTACACCTGGGTTCGTTAACGTCCACACCCATGCTATCCTTAGTATGGTTCGCGGAGTGGCAGAAGACATGGGGTTTGCGCCAGCTTATACCATTGGTGTGCCTCATGGACATGATCCAAACCCAGAAGAAGCATATGCTATGGCTCAGCTGGGCGGTTTAGAAGCACTCCTCTTCGGATCAACGATAATCAACGACAGCTTCACACACCAGAATGTTGCACTTCCAGCGATGGCTGAAACGGGGATCAGAGCATGGGGCTGTGGAAGAATCCACGATGTTGATTTTACACGCGTACATCTCGGTGAGTGGACCTATAACACAGAAATAGGAGAGCAGTCTCTTAGGGAAGCCTCGGAGCTGATTGAAGAAAACCACGATCCAATTAGTCTACGCACTGGGGTGGTCCTAGCACCTCACGCGCCAGACACTTGTTCGCCAGATCTATTGCGCCAAGTACGCAATATGCGCGATGACAAAGGGCTGCGGATCAACACCCATGTTTCACAAAGTCAAGTTGAAGTTGATTTCATTCGAGAACGAGACAAGATGAGTCCACCTGAATTATTGGAAGATGTCGGACTGCTAGATGATCGTTTAATTGGTGCGCATTGTATACACGTCTCGAAAACAGATATTGAGCGACTTGGACGCGCAGGCGCACATCTGGCTCATATAGCTAAGGGTAATCAAACACACGGTCATGTGGCGCCGACCAGTGCTCTGCGTCGCGCGGGTATGAATTTGACACTTTCAACCGACAACATGCATGCTGATATGGTGGAATTGATGAGATGGGCTTTAGCTTCGGGTCGTTTACAAGATGGTAAGATTACCAACGATTGGCAGCCTGCCAATGTGTTTGAGGCTGCTACAATTGGAGGTGCGCGGGCGCTTGGTCTGGAAGAAGAGGTTGGTTCTTTAACAGTTGGCAAACGCGCTGATTTAGTAATGTTTGACTTTAGACGCCCACATTTGAGACCGCTAACAAACGTGTTGGGAACACTTGTACACACAGGACAGGGTCGAGACGTAGATACAGTCATTGTGGAAGGCGAGGTTGTTGTTTCTGGTGGAGAGCCACTACGAGTGGACAAATCGGCTGTTCTTGAAGCTGCAGAAACTGCAGCCGCTGCGCTATGGCGCCGAGCGCGGTCAGAAGAGTTAGCGTTTTCTAAAAGTTAAATTTTAAGAATGTTGGTTGAATTCAAAGTTACGAATAATCTTCCGAAATCGTTATCTACCTTTATTTGTGAAGTTTGGTAGGGATACCCGGAATCGAACCGGGAAGCCTTGCGGCACTGGTTTTTGAGACCAGCGTGTTTACCTATTTCACCATATCCCCAATATTTTTAATTATAAGTATACTTAAATAAATATTATATATATCAATGTTAAAAAAATAAAAGATATAAATAAGACATATTAATTATGATTTTTAACAACCATAAAAGAATAATAAATAAATTAATTGAAAAAGCTAAAAAGAATGCTGTTAAGCCATTGGCAGATAAAGTTTTAGGCTTTATTTCAATGATTGAGTCAATTATTTTCCCTCTTCCAGTTGATCCATTTTTGGCTGGGTTAACTTTAGCCGTCCCTAGTAAAGCTCTTAGATTTGCATTTATTTGTACAATTGGATCTGTGGTTGGTGGTGTGATTGGATGGTTATTAGGTTATTTAATTGGGCCGTCTATTGAGAATTTATTTCTATATTTTCCTTGGTTTACTGAAGAGAAGTTTAATGCCGTCAAGATTGCTTACAAAGACAACGGTATGCTGATTATTTTCTTGGGAGCTTTTACACCCCTTCCGTATAAAATTATAACCATTACAAGTGGAATAGCAGAAGTAAACATATTTGCATTTATTTTAATGTCCATTTTAGGAAGAGGCACTCGTTTTTTCATAGTTGCTTATCTGGTTAAATTTTTTGGTAAACCAGCATTATTATTCTTACAAAAAAATCTTCTGATTTCATCTAGCATTTTAGGAGTGGCAATTATAATTTTTACAATTTATGTTATGTAAATGTTAATGAACAATATTTTTAAAATATCTTTTTTAGTATCTTCTTTAATGCTTTTATCCGCTTTTTATTTGGAATATTTTCACGACGCATTTCCATGCGACTTATGCATCACTCAAAGGTGGTTTCACACCCTAATCATTTCTTACAGTTTAATTGCAATTTTAATTTTAGAAAAAAAATTTATAGTAGATAAATTAATTTTAATAGGTCTGTCACTTACTTGGATTGCAAGTTCAATTGCCGGATTATATCATTTTGGTATCGAGATGAATTTTTGGACTGGACCAGATGGATGTTCTTCAAGTATTGATTTTTCAAAAGATACACTTAAATATTTATTAAACAAGTCTCCTATTAAATGTGATGAAGTAATGTTCAGTATATTTGGGTTGTCATTAGCTGGTTGGAATGCACTTATGTCATTTGTAATGTTTTTGATAGTAAGTGTTTTTTTGGTAAATAAAAGGTTTATAAAAGTATGAAAAAAATTATTAGTAAACATCAGATTGATTCTATTTTAAGAGTTGATCATGCTGGAGAGACGGCAGCAGCTAAGATATACGACGGACAGTTGGCTATTTTAAAAAATACCCCCGTTGGCCCCACTATTCAACATATGAAGGATCAAGAACAAGAACACCTAGATACCTTTAATGATCTTCTTGTGGAAAATGACACTAGACCGACTGCTCTTCTTCCTCTTTGGAATGTTATGGGTTATGGACTTGGTGTTGCGAGTGCTATAATGGGAGAAAAAGCTGCTATGGCTTGCACAATAGCCGTTGAAGAAGTCATTGGGGAACATTACGCAAAGCAGGCAGAAAGTTTAGACGAAAAACATAAAGAACTGAAATCCACATTAATGAAGTTCAGGGATGATGAACTTGACCATCTTGAAACTGGAGTTGAATATGATGGTAAAGATGCGCCTGGATTTGATGTGATGAAAACTATAGTTCAGTTAGGTTGTAGAACTGCCATAAAAATTTCAGAGAAAATATAAAAATTATAATTTATTCAATTATGACTTTCTAATTCTGTATCCCAATATAAAAAATCACGCCAAGATTCGTGTAAATAGTTTGGGGGGAAATACCTACCATTCTTTTTTAGTAAATTTGTTGATGGAGCTTCAGGCTTAATAATAGGGAACATGTTAATTTCCTTGGATCGCTTGCTACCTTTTTTAAAATTACAGGGACGACAAGCAGCTACAACATTATTCCAATTAGTTTTTCCACCTAGAGACCTTGGAATTACATGATCAAAAGTTAAATCGTGTGATTGTTTAACTGCTCCACAATATTGACAGGAAAATCTATCTCTTAAGAAAACATTAAATCTTGTAAAAACAGGAGATTTCTTATTTTTAATGTATTCTTTCAAAGAAATTACACTAGGTACTTTCATTGAAAATCCAGGAGACCTTACAACTTCGTCATATTCAGAGACAATATTTACTCTGTCAAGAAATACGGCTTTTATTGTATCTTGCCATGACCAAAGTGATAATGGAAAATAACTCAACGGTTGATAATCAGCATTGAGAACTAATGTAGGTGAAAATGAATAGGTAGTCATTGAACTCTAATTAAATTATTTGAATAATAATTAGACTATCAATAATAAAAATTTATTAAATAAAAAAATTAGGATTCTAATTAATTTATTTGTTTTAACATCTCCATTCCTCTGCTTATACCTTCAGGATCTATTCCATGGCCAAGTTTAGGTCTTGAGAGTGTTTCAACATTAAAACCAATGTTGTTTAAAAGTGATTTTGATTTTTGTAATGAATGGAATGGTACGACCTCATCTTGTTCTCCATGAACTAACAATATGGGAGTATCTGAAAATTTATGTTTCCCATTGATTAACTGAAAGCTGGCAGCTTCAATATTTTCGTCTCTTAAGGCACCTGAGTATCCTATAATAGCTCCAAGTTGGAACTTATTTAATAATAAGCATTGCATGCTCATCATTGCTCCTTGTGAAAAACCTATTAAAACTACATTTTTAAAGGTAAGTTTAAGATCTTCAGCTTCTTTATTGATTAGTTTAATTAAACTTTCTGAAGCTTTAATTGCACCATTAGGAATTTCTTCAATCGGAAACCATTGTCTTCCTTGAGGAGACATAGCACAAGGATGAGGTGCATCAGGGGAAATAAAAGTAGCGTTTGGTAAAGCCATAGCAAATGGCTTTGCTAAATCAATTAAATCTTTTCCATCAGCACCATATCCATGAAGAAAAACGACTAAATGACTAGAAAGGCCTCCTGCTGCAGGTTTATGTCTATATATTTTAACAAGATCACTCATAATAAATTCCACAAATTAATTATCTATAAATTTACATTATATGTTCTTAAGAAAAAATTGTTACTAAATTTCCAAAATAATGTGTTATATTATTTCTCTTGTAATTTAAAACTGAATTTTGCTTTATGAACGAAAAAATTGAAAATCAAAATAAGTTAATTGATCCTTTTGGTAGAGATGTAAATTATTTGCGAGTGTCAGTTACTGATAGATGCGACTTCAGATGTACATACTGCATGGCTGAAGATATGGAATTTCTTCCAAAAAAAGATATTTTAAGTCTAGAGGAAATTGAAGAAGTTTGCAGAACTTTTATGAAACTTGGAACAAGGAAAATTAGATTAACGGGAGGTGAACCTTTAGTTAGAAAAGGTATTATGCAAGTAATTAATAATTTAGGCAAAGAGGTTGGTACCTTACTCGATGAATTAACAATTACAACAAATGGCAGTCAGCTGGAATCTAAAGCTGAAGAATTATACAAAGCTGGTGTTAGACGTATTAATGTATCTTTAGATCATTTAGACCCAATAAAATTTAGAGAAATAACAAGATGGGGAGATCTTGAGAAAGTTAAGAGAGGACTAAAAAAAGCCCGTGACGTTGGTCTAAAAATAAAAATAAACACTGTAGCAATTAGTAACTTTAATCAAAATCATCTTTCCGAAATACTTAAATGGTGTGGTAAAGAAAATTTTGACATGACTATAATTGAAGTTATGCCAATGGGCGATATCGGTGGAGATACAAGATATGGACAATACTTACCTTTATCACAGGTCCGAACCGAACTAGAAAAAGAATTCACTCTAAAAGACCTTCCAGAAAGAACAAGCGGCCCAGCAAGATATGTGTCAGTTAAAGAAACAAATAACAAGCTTGGTTTTATAACACCATTAACGCATAATTTTTGTGAAAGTTGTAATAGGGTAAGACTTACTTGCACTGGTGTCTTATATATGTGCTTAGGACAGGATGATAATGCCGATTTAAAAACTGTTCTAAGAGAAGAAGGATCTACTGCTCTAGAAGAAGCGATAAGAATGGCAATAGGGAGAAAACCAAAAGGGCATGACTTTGAGATTTCACGTCAATCTCCAAACATATCTGTCAACCGACACATGTCTCTTACAGGGGGCTGATTAGTATCTTACTCTAATCCCATCAGTTTTGATTATAATTATGCTCATGAACAAGATAAGAATTGGTATTGCTGTATAAAACATCATTATTTCCCAGCCAAGAGTGCTGTGAAGTGCGCCTGCTAAAAATGATCCTGCGGCCACAAAAACAAAAATAATAAAATCTGTTACGCCTTGAACCTTTCCCCTTTCCTCAGGAAGTGCAGACTTTGCAATAATATCACTACCTCCAACATAAAGAAAATTCCAACCTAAACCACATAAGAATAAAGCTATCCAAAAATGTTCGATTGTCTGACCAATAATTGTAAAAGAGATTGAAAAAGCATAAAGAAATAATCCTATCATCATTACTTTACGGTTACCAAGTGAGTTGATAATTGTACCAGTGAAAAAAGACGGTGCAAACATAGCAATAACATGCCATTGAATCACAGTTGCACTAGCGCTATCACCCAATTTACATACATTTACAATTTGTAGTGGAGTTGCTGTCATAATAAAACTCATAAGGGAATAACCAATAGCAGCTGCTAAAATCGCTATTATAAGATTTTTCTGAAATAAAATATCACTTAAAGGCCTATTTATTTTTTTGGATGGAATTGGTTTTTTTATGTTTATGAAAATTAAAATTAGAAAATTTATTATTTGTATTATTGCTGCAAATAAATATGTAGCTAAATAGATATAATCAGGGAAAAAATCAAAAGAGTATCTAGAAACTTCAGGACCTAAAATAGCCGCGATGAGCCCACCAGCCAAAACTAATGAGATAGCTTTACTTTTTAAACTAATTGAAACATTGTCAGCAGCAGCATAACGATAAAATTGTTGATTTGCTTGCGAAAAACCCAGCAGTATTGAACCAAGAATAAATAAAGAAAAAAGTTTGTAATAGATTGCGCAAGCTATGACTAAACATCCAACAAAAGCTGACATAGCACCTACAAGAAACATAGGCCTTCTTCCAAATTTGCCCATCAATAAAGAAACAGGAATTAGCGTTAATGCTATTGTTAAAAATTGAAGAGATAACGGAATAGTTGCGTAAGATGAATGAGTAGCTAAAATAGTACCAACTAATCCAGTGTTTATCATGTTAATATTTGTAGTTGTAACAGACAGACCCTGAGCAATTGATAATATTAAAGTATTTCTCTTCTCCAGTTCCAACTACTTGTTGTCTTTACATAGAGATAATATTAACGTCATTACATAATCATTCTTTTAAGTTATGGAGATAGATTTGAATACGTATTCTGGCCCCGGTCCAAAGAACCTTATAACAGATGTTGTTGGAGTACAAGTAGGTCATGCGCAAGATAAAAAAATTGGTACAGGAGTAACTGTTATTTCAGGAAATAGACCATTCTCTGCGTCTGTAGATGTGAGGGGTGGTGGCCCAGGAACAAGAGAAACTGACATGCTAAGTCTGGAAAATTCGATAGGTCGCGCTGATGCTATTGTACTCTCTGGTGGATCAGCATACGGGCTTGATGCATGCTCAGAAATTCAAGATTTGTTGAGAGGAGACCAAAAAGGATATCAATTAGGCAAATCAATTATACCGCTAGTACCAGGAGCTGTAATTTTTGACCTTAATATTAATGAAAACCCTCATGTAAATGAACTAGGTAAAAGATCTCCATGGAGAATTTTAGCAAATAAAGCATATAAGTCACTTAACAGCGAATTATTATTAGGTTCTTATGGTGCAGGTTGTGGTGCAACTACAGCAACATTAAAAGGAGGACAAGGATCATCCTCATGGACACAAAATTTTTCTAATGGAAAGGCATATACAGTTGGAGCTATTGTAATAAATAATGCAGTTGGGAACCCATTACTTAATGATGGACCTAATTTTTTATCAGGTCACTTGGAGTTTGATAAAGAGTTTGGAGGATATGGGCCATCTAATAAAAGATATGATAATGTATTAAGAGCAAAAAGGATCCCTCCATCACTTGGAATAACAGACACCTTAAATGATATTTCAAGTAATACAGTCATCGGTGTTGTTGCTACAGATGCACCCTTAACTCGTACAAACTTAAAAAGAATAGCTATTATGGCTCATGATGGTATAGCAAAATCATTGAACCCTGCTCACACACCTATGGATGGAGACACAATTTTTTCTATTTCAACTAAGCAGGATAGCGAAGAACAAGTTTTAGAAAATGTAGACATCTTAGCTCTTGGTTCTAGAGCAAGTGATTGTGTTGCAAGAGCCTGCAATAGAGCGGTTTATGAAGCAATTTCCATAGGTAGTTCAAAACCTGGATGGAAAGTTTTATTCTCCTAAATAAATTCGATATATTTTAACTCTTGAGGTTTAAAGCTTCTGCTTTCTTTTTCAAACGCCAATAAAACAGAGATGCAAAAGGCAAGCTGAAAATATAAACTAAAACCAATATTACAAATCCTTTTATAGGATTACTAATAATTGCATTACTAAGAAGAGCGAGAATTATGAGCAAAGGTATGACATATGATTTTGGAATTTGAAACACCTTACCTGAAAAAGTGGGCAGGTTGCTTACCATAGCTATTGAAATGAAACCAATCCAAAGCCCAATATTTTCAAAAGATTTTAAATCTTGTGATTGTAAATATCCATCTATGGCTATTGGAAATAGCATTAAAAATGCCGCAGCTGGAGTGGGAACACCATTGAAATAATTTTTAGCATAGCTAGGTC
Source organism: SAR116 cluster bacterium AG-390-L20 (assembly GCA_003278095.1). Taxonomy (GTDB): domain Bacteria; phylum Pseudomonadota; class Alphaproteobacteria; order Puniceispirillales; family Marisalimonadaceae; genus Marisalimonas. The sequence goes on from QCHB01000004.1 coordinate 186,372, forward strand.
TTTCAGATAATTCTGAATTAAATCTTGCAAGTCTGAGTGCTGAGCAAATCACATAAAGAACTATTATTATCCAAAATAAATTACCCTGTGGTTTGTCCATCCACAGATATACAGAAAATGCAGGAACAGCCCCAAAAACTACAAAATCTGATAAAGAATCAAGATGCATACCGAATTCACTAGTAGATTTTAATAATCGAGCAACTCTTCCATCCAACATGTCAAAAACTGAAGCAATAATTATCATTATAATCACATTATCCCAATTATTAAAAAGAGCTTGATACATTGCTTGCAAACCAAAGATTAAAGCACATATCGTAAGAAAGTTCGGAAGCATCCAAACTACTGAAAAACGTCTAGGTCTAGATTGAAAAGCTTTTTTTGCTAATTTAATGCCCTTACTTTTCATCTAGATTTTCCTTAACTGGTTTACTAGATTTAGTAAAATCTCCAATAATAGTTTCACCTGCAATCATTTTTTGTCCTTGTAAAACCATTACTGCAATATCAGATGGAAAGTAAATATCAACTCTACTCCCAAATCTGATAAGACCGAATATTTCTCCTGCCTTTAAAGACGAACCTATGTCAACATCACAAATAATTCTTCTTGCAACTAAACCTGCAATTTGGACAAATGCAATTTTTTTTCCATTTTCTGTATCCATTCCAAGTATCAGTCTTTCATTTTCAGAAGAAGCTTTATCTAAACTGGCATTAAAAAAAGAGCCTGGAATATAATTTTTATATGTAATTTGACCTAGCATTGGTGATCTATTTACGTGAACATCAAAGACATTCATGAAAACACAGACCCTAGTCCATTTTCCTTCAGGCAAGCCAATTTCTTCACTTGGATTGATTTTAGAAATTTCTATAACTCTTCCATCTGCTGGTGAAATAATAAGATTATTTTTATTTGATCCTGACAAAACTGGGGTAACTCTTAAGGGATTTCTAAAAAAATATATACACCAGACTGTCAAAATTATACCAAAAAAATAAAGTGGGGGCCACAACCAACCTATAATCACTGTGAATATAAAAAAGATCGCTATAAATGGAATACCTGCAGGATGAATTGGAGTAAAAATTGAGGCTTTAATAGAATCAACAATATTCATTTTTTTTCCTATAAAGATAACTTCTAAGTAATTATTTAACTTATATATAGCATCTATGATAAATAATGCTATTATACAATTAATAGAATTTTAATCATTGAGTAAAAATTGAATTCAACTAAAGAAAAACAGCTAAACAAAATAAAATCTGAGATTTTAGAAATAACTAATTTTGTTACTTCAAATAAAAAAGATGAAACCGCTGATATTAATACAGACAAAGAAATTAAAATTAATTCTAATGACACTCTTACTTTAACAAATATTGTGAATAGTGAACAAAAAGTTAAAACTAAAGATGACTTAACTGAAATAAAGAATGAATTATTGAAATTAAAGTCAATGTTAACCAAGCAGGAAATAGTACTTAAAGAAATTTTATTAAAAATAAAATGAATGCTAATATTTATTTTAATTTTTGAATTTTAAATAACCAGCAAATTTTTCAAAATAGATTTTTAATTTAAAAAAACTGTATCTTTTTTAGTTGTGTGTTATATATTGATTGCTAGTTATTAAGTTAGTGGAGGTTTAAATGCGTTTTTTAAAAGTTAATCTCTTGCTTTTAACGATTTGTTTAATTGCAAGCGTAACAGCGCTTGATTCCAAAATAGTTTTAGCTGGTGGTGATCCATCGATTAAAGATAGTAAAATTGTCAAAAAAAAGAGTAATATTACTCAACACGATCACAAAAAAACCTATCTAAAAGATCAAAAGAAACTTTCCTCTAAAGATTCTAAAAATGACGTAAAAATGTCAGAAAAATCCGCTAATGGCACTAATAAAGATGAAAATGTTGAGACAGCTGGTTTTGCAGCCATTGAAGATGTCCCATTAATTATTGATTTGTCTTCTGTTACTGACTCAGATGGTATGGGTTCAGTTAGTGTTCAATGGCAAATTTCGCCTGATAATAATAAATGGACAAATATTAGTGGAGCCACTAACCAATCATTTACACCCAGAGAAATTCATGTTGGTAGTAGACTACGTGTTGCTATATCCTATGTTGATGGACAAGGTAATTTAGAGCCACTCACTAGTCCTCCCTCTACACCAGTTAGAAATGTCAATGATAAGCCAACAGGTTCAGCTCGTCTTATTGGATCTTCTGTTGAAGATAGTGCCTTAGTAGTTGATACTTCAAGTATAGCTGATGAAGATGGTATTGGTGGATTTGATATTACATGGCAAAGATCATCTTCAAAATCTTCATGGGAAGCTTATCCAACAGGTCAAAATGAAGTACTCAGATTAACCCAAAGCCAAGTTGGTTATTCATATAGAGCAGTTGTTTCATATATTGATTCTCATGGTACAAGAGAGGTGCTTTACACAAGCCCTTCAGAAACAATTGATAATTTAGATGATCCAGTCCAAGGTGAAGTCACTATTATTGGGGAACCAAAAGAAGGCGTTACACTTCGAGCCTTGTCTAATTCCTTGTCTGACGAAGATGGTATTGCATCCATTTCTATTAGTTGGGAAACTTCAAAAGATGGAAGAAACTGGGTAGGTGTAAATAGTTTAAGTGGGCCAGTTTTATCTTTGAGTCAATCTTTAGTTGGCTCCCAAGTTAGAGCAAGGGTTGCAGTGGTAGATAACTTTGGTATTGAAACTAACCTATATAGCCAAGCAACTAGAACAGTTGAAAACGTCAATAACAAACCATCTGGTAGAATTGTAATTAGAAGAGTAGGACAATAATATTTTAATTACTAAATTTCACTGTTATAATCTTAATAAAATTCTTAACGGAGCGTAGTTAATGAAGCAAACGTCTGATATTAATAATTCAGCATCAAATATAATTTCTTTTAAAAAATATAAAGACAAAAAGCCGGACGAAGTAACATCTACAATAGCAGCTATTATAGCGATTAAAATAGATCATCCAAGTGATACTACACCAGAAGATTTTTTTGCAAACCAACTTGATAGTATTGAAAATATAAATGTTCTTGCTTTTGAAGATGCTTTAGATAATGAAAGCATAGGATTAACAACTAAAGACGCTCAGAATGAAGCGTCTAATGACGCTTGATTTTTTTTATACAAAATTATTCAATTATGACGATATCTTAATTAATAGACTAACTTTTATTTACTAGCTTCCATATTTGTGGCAATAATAATGCTGCAAGTATAAGCTTATAAAAGTCGCCTATAATAAATGGCTTAAGTCCATTTATGACAGCAAAATCAAAGCCCTTTATAGCACTTAATTGCGCTATTCCAAAAAAATAAATCACGAACATACCTATTAACATTGCAAAAATAGATTTAAATAAAAATTTTCCCCATCCTCTATCAGCAAGTTCGCCGACAATTATAGAAGCGATTAGAAAACCAAATAAAAAACCTCCAGTTGGTCCCATTAAGTACATTAAACCACCACCATATGCAAAAACTGGTAATCCAATAATTCCTTGGAATAGATAAAGGCTTACTGAGGCCACAGCAATATTTCTGCCGCATAACATTGCAATCATTAACACGGCTAAAGGCTGTAAGGTCATTGGAACTGGGTATAGATCAACTTTAGTTTTTGCAGATAAAATCAATAGAACGCTACAAGTTAAAATTGTAAATAAAGTTGCAACAATAGAGAATTTTTCGATACTTTTTTCTTTTAAAATAAGGCTCTCAATCCATGTTATTCTTGATATTTTACCCTGAATCATAAATAAATTCCTTTGATTAAATCAATTTTAATAATTAATATATCATTAAACTAATAACATAAATTAGTTTTTTATAAAATTATATTTTTTAGAGTGTCAACAATGACTGAAGTAGATGATATATTAACACCTATGAGCGTTTGGTTAAAAGAAAAGAGAAAAGTTGCTCTTGCTACAGTAATATCAACATGGGGAAGCGCTCCCAGACCCATAGGTGGACAAATGGCAATTGACAGTAATGGAGAAATAATAGGATCAGTTTCAGGTGGGTGTATAGAAGGCGCTGTAATTAACGAAGGTATTAATTCAATAAATGATGGTAAATTAAGAATTAAAGATTACGGAATTTCAAATGATATGGCTTGGGAAGTTGGTCTAGCATGTGGAGGTGAGTTAAAAATTCTTATACAGCCTCTTAATCTTGAAGATGAAATAGTTTATTCCATAGTTGAAAACATAAAAAATAGAGAACCAACAAAACTTATAATAAATTGTTTAACAGGTTCAAGGCATATAGATAACTCTATAATTAATCAGATAAGTTCCTATGATAAAATTAAGGAAGAATTTATTCATGTCATAGATCCTAAACCAAGATTATTCATTGTTGGCGCTGTTCATATTGCTCAAGCTCTTATTTCATTGGCTAAAACAGCTGATTTTGAAATAATTTTAATTGACCCTAGAGACCATTTCGCAACAAAAGATAGATTTCCTAATTGCAAAATTATAAATGAATGGCCAGATACTGCTTTATCAAATTTTATTCTTGATAAGGCCACACATTTAGTTACTTTAACTCATGATCCTAAAATAGACGATCCTGCATTAATTTATACTCTTAAAAAAGATATTGGTTACATTGGATCTTTAGGTAGTAAAAAAACTCATAATAAAAGATGTGAGAGATTAATTGATATAGGCTTTTGTCAAAGTGATTTATCAAAAATTCATGGGCCTATTGGTCTTAATATAAAAGCTCAAACTCCAGCAGAAATAGCTATCTCTATAATGGCTCAAATAATAAATTTTAGACGCTCTAAAAATGAAAAAAATCAATAACATATTTATAAAAAAAATATTATTGGCAGCAGGTTGTAGCAAACGTTATGGAGATAAAAACAAACTTACAGAAAATTTTAAAGGTAAACGTTTAATACAACACATAATACACACTTTGTTAAAAGTTTTTGATCCTTGTGAATTATTAGTAATATTAGGCCATGATTCTAAGGTAATTAAGAATTTAATTGAAAATAAAGATATAAGAATAGTTAACAATAAAAAATATAAGAATGGTATTGGAACATCCATATCATTAGGTATCCAACATTTAGACACTACTGTTCAAGGTGTTATGATAATCCCTGCAGATATGCCTCTTATAGCAGCAGAGGACTTAATAAAATTAGAAAACGAATTTATAGCGCATAAATGTAAAAAAGTAGTTTTGCCAAAATATAAATATACAATTGGAAATCCAGTTATACTGCCTAAAAGTTATTTTGCCACATTAAAAAATCTCAAAGAAGACTTTGGAGCTAGATCTCAAATCAAAAATATTGACATAGTTAAAGTAGATTGTGATATTGGAACTGTTTTTGATATTGATACATCTAAAGAATTAGCAAAGGCCAATACATTGGCAAAGGTTTAAGAGGCTGCTCTAGCAGCTTTCTTTCTCTCGTGCTCCTTCAAAAATTTCTTTCTAATCCTTAGACTTTTAGGTGTTACTTCGACCAACTCATCATCATTAATAAATTCTAATGCAAATTCAAGTGTAACTTGTATAGGTGTAGTTAGAGTAACTGCTTCATCATTTCCTGATGCCCTAACATTCGTAAGTTGTTTACCTTTTAGGGGGTTTACAACCAAGTCGTTATTTCTACTATGTATTCCTACGATCATACCCTCGTAAACCTCAATACCATTTTCAATAATCATTTTACCTCTTTCTTGAAGGTTAAATAATGCATATGGTAGAGCTTTACCTTGACCAATAGAAATAAGAGCACCATTTCTTCTTCCTGTATGTAGACCTTGAACTATTGGTCCATATTTATCAAAAGTATGATATAATAAACCAGTACCAGAAGTTAAAGTTAAAAATTCTGACCTGAAACCTATCAAACCTCTACTTGTCATATTATAATCTAAACGAACTCTGCCTTTACCGTCAGGCACCATGTCTGATAATTGAGCTTTCCTTTCTCCCATTTTTTCCATTACTTTACCCTGATGAATCTCTTCAACATCTATAGTAACGTTTTCATATGGTTCTTTTTTCTCGTTATCAATTTTTTTAGTAATTACCTCTGGAGAAGAGACGCCCATTTCAAATCCTTCTCTTCTCATATTTTCAATTAAAATAGATAGATGCAACTCGCCCCGACCAGAAATTCTGAATTTATCTGGATTATCTGTGTCTTCAACCCTGAGGGCGACATTTGTTTTTAATTCTTGATGTAAACGGTCTCTAATAGATCTACTTGTAACTAATTTGCCTTCCTGTCCTGCAAAAGGGCTATCATTAACTTGTATGATCATACTTAAAGTAGGTTCATCAACTGAAAGTTTTTCTATACCTACAAATTTTCCAAATTCACAAATAGTATCTGATATTTTTAATTCACCTAAACCACTTACTGCTACAATGTCACCAGCATTAGCCTCATCAACTTCTTGTTTTTCAAGGCCATGGAAATTCATAATTTGTAATACCTTGGCTTGACGAATTTCACCATTGACACTTCCAACCGATACCTGTTGTCCTTTTTTTAACTTACCTCTTCTTATTCTGCCTGTACCTATCAATCCAACATAGCTTGAATAACTTAATGCAGAGACCTGTATTTGAAGATCTCCATTAGGATTAACCTTGGGATAAGCAACATTTTTTATGATAGTTTCAAATATAGTTTCCATGTTATTTTTATTATTAGACAAATCATTAGTAGCCCAGCCTTGAATTGCAGAAGCGTAAACTACAGGGAAATCTAGTTGATGTTCGTCAGCTCCCAACCTGTCAAAAAGATCAAATGTTTGATCAAGAACCCAATCAGGTCTAGCTCCGTCTCTGTCAACTTTGTTTATAACTACGATAGGTCGAAGTCCTGCCTGAAGAGCTTTTTTAGTTACAAATCCAGTTTGTGGCATGGGTCCATCAACTGCATCAACTAGCAATAACACAGAATCTACCATAGAAAGAACTCGTTCAACTTCTCCACCAAAATCTGCATGACCTGGAGTGTCTACAATGTTAATTCTATATTCTTTCCATCTTAAGCCAGTGTTCTTAGATAAGATTGTTATTCCACGTTCTTTTTCAAGATCATTAGAATCCATTACTCTCTCAATTGTTTCAGTATGAGCCGCAAATGTTCCTGATTGCTGCAACAAAGTATCAACTAAAGTAGTTTTGCCATGATCAACATGAGCAACTATAGCTATATTTCGGATTAATTTTATTTTTTCTTCTGCCGATAATTTGTTATTCATTTTATCTCATTTTTGGACGTTAATTTTATAGGTGTGATTATATAGCTCTTTATCAGACCTATTGTCACTAAATAAAATCAATTAAATAAAATCAATCTAAATAATTGGTTATAGGTTATATAAATAAATCTTCTTTGGATTCAGAAATAGGCTTCAATTTTTTAGTTTTTAGAGCTAAAGCAAGTAATGGTGGAACCATTAGCAAAGTCAAAATAGCAGATGTCGCTAAACCACCAAAGACAACTGTGCCAATCCCACGATATAATTCGGAACCTGAACCAGGAAAGATAACTAATGGGATCAACCCAAAAAGACTTGTCAAGGTAGACATAAATATTGGCCTAATTCTGTTTCTAGTTGCTTCAGTTATAGCTTCTGAAATTATCATACTTTCATGTCTTATATGCCATAGGGTTTGCTCTACCATTAAAATAGAATTATTTACAACAATTCCTGCTAAAATTATAAATCCTAACATTGTCAACATATCCAGAGGTTGAGCTGAAAATTGATTTAAAAAAACCAAACCTAGAACTCCTCCTGCACCTGCAACTGGAACAGTTATCATTATCACAAGTGGAAGAACAAAAGATTTCATAAGAACTGTAAGCAATAAGAATATTACAAACAGTGCAATCATCACATTATTTTTCATTGCTATCCAAGTTCGTTCTAACTCGCTTGCCGCACCAGAAAGATTTATAGAAACACCTTCAGGAATATTTTTAATAGTAGGGTTTATAACTGAATTTTGAAGTTTTGAAACAGCATTTTCTAAAGAAATACTTTCGTGAGGACGTAACTGTAAAGTTATCACTCTCCTACCAGACAATCTTTTTATCTGCTTTGGAACCCCGATCAAGTTTATGTCAGCAACCTGAGATAATCTTACTATTTCGCCTGTTTTTAAAACTAAAGGTAAATTCTGTATATCATCAATCTTATTATTATTAGCCTTATCAGAGGTTAATATAAGTTCTATAAGCCTACCTTCAAATGGTATTTCAATAACCCTAATTCCATCATTGTAAACATCTAATGACTGAGCAAATTCTTTGGCAGTCATGCCGATATTGGCAAGTTGTTCTGGTATAGGTTTAATTATTACTTGAGGAGACCCACTTCCCATTTGAGGAACTGAACGAACTTGATGTCCATCCTTAGGGGGAAATTGATTTCTAATTAACCTAATAATTTTTTGAGCAGTTGGTTGTATTAATTCTAGAGAGGATCCTGTAATTTCCACCTTTATTACTCTTGAACCTCCTACAGACCTTCCAAATAATGATGCTTGTTGAGCAAAGGCTCTTGCTCCTGGTTGTAATCTAATAGGCTTCGTAAGCACAGGTAAAATTTCTTTAACTCTTTCTGGATCATCAGTAGCTGCGCCTGCGAATGCGCCTCCAGAATAAGCAACAAAGAAAAAACGTGCAATTTTAGGTTTACCATATGGACCATCATTTTCAGCCTCCCAAAGGGGTTGAGCAGCTCTTTCCATAGCCCGCGATATTTCTAAAGTTGCATCTTTATTATAACCAGAAGGTACCATTATGCGTGCAAAAACAAAATTTCTGTTCCCATCAGGTAAATAATCAAGTGGAGGAAGAAAAGATAAAATAATAACGCCTGCAGTTAAAACCAGACCAAAAACAACTGTAAGGCCAAATTTAAGAGAGCTTGCGGAATAAGAAGCATATTTTTCCATTAATTTAGAAAATTTAGAGGCAAAGGTATCTAAAAAAATAATTGAAAAGTTTTTAGTTTCTTTTGATTCAGAATTTTTCAATATTTTAGCTGCAACTGTCGGTATTAATGTAACAGAAATGATAACTGATATTAATACTGACACAGAAATTGCAATACCTATATCTCTGAATAATTGCCCAATAGGTAAATCTAGGAGTAAAATTGGAATAAATACTACAACAGTAGTAAGTGCCGAACCAAGTATTGGAGCCCAAACTTGACGTGATCCATTATATGCAGCCATAATAGGAGCTATACCTGATTGTTTCAATCTAAATATATTCTCCTGACTAACAATAGATGCATCAACCACCATTCCAACTGCAAAAGCTAATCCTGCTAATGAAATGACATTTACAGATAGACCCAACCAAGATATAGCTACAAACGTACCTATAACAGAGACTGGAATGGCTAACATAATTATAAATGTAGGACGAAAACTTCTTAAAAAGAGCATAAGTATACAAATTGCTAAAATCCCACCAATAATAATATTTTGCTGAACTAATTTAATAGCAGCATTTATATAAACAGTTTCATCATAAACATTATTTAAAATGAGTCCTTTTTCAGCAAGAGTTCCATTATTAAGTTTTTCAATTTCTACTTTCAAATTTTCAATAATTTCAACTACGTTTGAACTTGGCTCTCTAATAACGGCAAAAGTTATGGCATCTTGTCCATTCATTCTTCTAAAACTAGTTGGCTTTTTGTAAGACATATAAATCTTTGCAATATCTTTAAGTTTTACATTTATGGACCTGCCATCTAAACCTGTTTCAGACCGTAAAATAATATTTCCAGCTGTAGAAGCTGTATATGAAATGGCTTCAGCTCTTAGAGAATAAGTTCTTTTTCCTTCAATTATTTCACCTGCAGTAACTTGAGCAGAACTTGCTTTTAAAGCCTCTAAAACACTTGGTATAGAAATTGAATACTCAGCTAATTTTTGAGTATCCAAAGCAACTTTGAGTTCTCTTTTTTGTCCCCCGCGAAATGTTATTTCTGAAACCCCTTCAATACGGGATAATTTTTCTATTATCTCAAACTCAACAAAATCTCCTAAAGTTCCTAAATCATCAATTTTAGAGTTGGGCAATTTGACCATAGCTAGTCTGGAAATTGGGCTATCATCTGAATTTGATGTTCTAACAGTTGGACGTTTAGCCTCGAAAGGCAAACCATCAATTGCTGATACTTTACTTAAAAGTTGTATAAGGGCAATATCCATATCCTGAGCTACAGAATATGTTAACGTAACCCTAGCAGAACCAAATCTACTATCCGACTCTACATTTTCTACTCCTGTTAGAGAAGTAACTGCCAGCTCAAGCCTAGTAACCACCTCTCTTTCTACATCTTCTGGAGAAGCTCCAGGCCATGATACCCTTACTTGTAAAACTGGCTTATCAATGTCAGGTGTCATTTGAATAGGTATTTTTTGGAGTGCTACTACACCAAAAGCTATAACTAAAAAAACAAAGGCAGCAACTGCGATTGGTTGCTTGATTGCAAGTTTAATTATACTATCCATGTTTAAATATTTATTCCCTATATTCTTACTTTTATTTCTTTTTATTTGTTTTTATTTTGATTGTTTGATTTGGCCTTAAATTTTCGTTACCTTTAACAACAACCAACTGTCCCTCATTTAAACCTTTTAATATTTCTATTTTATTTCCTACTGAAACGCCTGTTTTGATAAAGCTTTGTTTAGCTATTCCTTTATCAAAGATATATACAACTTTTTGTTTTCCTCTTGGTATCAATGCATCTTTTGGTATTAGTAATCTACGCTTACTTTCCCCTACTGGGATATATAATGAAAACCTCGTTCCAGAAGTATTTAAATTTTTTGGCAAGGTTTCATTTAAACTTATTCTTAGTTTGCGTGTACCAGTTCTCATATTTTCTAAATTAACTACGCCTCTAACTTTTCCAAAATAACTTAAATTGTTATGAATAATTTCTACATCCGAATCAATTTTAACTATGGATGCTAAATCTGATCTTAAATCGGTTTCTATTTCGTTTGATCCATTACCAACTATAGATGCTAAAATTTGACCTCTAGTAGTCATGGCTCCAGTTTTCGCATCAATACGTATAATATTTCCATTAACTGGGGATTTTATTTTTGATAAACTTAGATCTTCTTTGTTTTTTTCTAATAAAATTTTTAATCTTTTTATGTTATAAGTTCTTTCAGCAATTTGCTGTTGATTTTGAAGAAGTGTTATATTCACATTATCCAAATTATCTTGAGTAATAATATTCTGTTTACGAAGATTTTTCGCGTTAGATAATTTTGATCTCCTCAGAGATAACTGCTTGTTTAAAAATTTTAAAGTTTGCGATTCATATTTTATTTCAGCAGATATTTGTTTAATATCTCTAACTATATCTTTTGAGTTAAGTGTGAAAAGTAAGTCATTTTTTTTTATATTATCACCAATTTTAAAATGAATTTTTAGGATTTCTTGATTAATTTTTGAAGATATAATAGTTGGATTAATCGCAACTAACCTTCCAATAGTATTAGTTTTTTCAGCAATGTTAAAAATTTTAACTTTTTTCACTTCTACTAAAGAAGCTCTCTTACCTTTATTTTTAAAAGCAGATTGAGCATACAATGGGTGGGATACAAAAACACTTAAGAAAACAATAATAGATATTAAAATTTTCATATTTTTTCCAAATTTTTAAGTGTTTAAAATGTATATATGATATTAAATTTGTGGGCCGGAATCCACGAGTTTTTTACCATGATCATCATCACAGAATTTTTTGAAGTTATCTATAAATAGTTTTGCTAGATCATTCGCCTTTTTATTCCAATTGTCCAAGGAGTCCCAAGTTGATCTAGGATCTAACAAATCTGACGAAACATTATTTACGCTTTTAGGGATTGCAAGATTGAAAATTGGGATGTTGTGTGTTTCTACTTCATTCAATTTGTCGTTCAAAATAGCATCTATAATTGCTCTGGTATTTTTTAATGAAATTCTTTCACCTTTTCCATTCCACCCGGTGTTTACTAAAAATACTTTTGCGTTTGCTGCTTTCATTTTTGTGGAGAGAACATTTGAATATCTAGTAGGATGAAGCATCAAAAAAGCAGCACCATAACATGCTGAAAAAGTCGGCTGAGGCTCGATTATCCCTCTTTCTGTTCCAGCTGTTTTTGCGGTAAATCCTGATAAAAAATGATATTCAGCTTGTTCATAAGAAAGAATTGACACAGGAGGAAGAACTCCAAATGCATCAGCAGCTAAAAAAATAATTTTTGTAGCATGTTGGCCTTTGGAAACTGGTTTAACTATATTTTCTATATGATTGATTGGATAAGAAACTCTGGTATTTTCTGTAACTGAGGTATCAGAGTAATCTACAATACCATTTTCGTTTACACTTACATTTTCTAAAAGCGCATTTCTTCTAATAGCTTTATATATGTCTGGTTCTTTTTCTTTATCTAAGTCTACAGTTTTAGCATAACATCCACCTTCAAAATTAAAAACACCTTCTTGGTCCCAACCATGCTCATCATCACCAATTAATTGTCTTTTTGGATCAGTTGAAAGAGTTGTTTTCCCAGTACCTGACAGACCAAAAAATAATGCAACTGAACCGTCATCACCCTTATTAGCTGAACAGTGCATTGAAGCTATATTTTTTTGGGGTAATAGATAATTCATTACAGAAAACATTCCCTTTTTCATCTCTCCACCATACCAACTACCTCCAATTATTTGAATATTGTCTGTTAAGTTAAAAGCTATAAATGTCTCTGAATTTAGCCCTTGCTTTTCAAAGTTTTTGTTTGTTGACTTAGATCCATTCAAAACATGAAAATCAGGAACAAAATTTTTTAGTTCCTCATCAGTTGGTCTTATAAACATATTTTTAACAAAATGAGCTTGCCATGCAACTTCCATCACAAACCTCACACTAAGACAAGTATCCTTGTTAGCTCCGCAAAATGCATCAACCACATAAAGTTTTTTATTAGAAAGTTGGTTGCTGACAATACCATACAGACTATCCCACGTTTCTTTATCAATTGGTTTATTGTCATTTTTAGAAAATTTTGAAGTCCACCATAAATTATTTGTTGTAGTCTCATCTTTTAAAATATATTTATCTTTAGGAGATCTTCCAGTGTAAATACCTGTCATCACATTAACAGCGCCAAATTCGGTATTTTGAACTTTCTCAAAACCCTCTAATTTTGAAGAATTTTCTTCAATATAAAGATGTTCAAAAGACGGATTATAGA
>QCHB01000005.1 GCA_003278095.1 SAR116 cluster bacterium AG-390-L20
CCCAAAATGATTAAATAAAAATTTGAATAATTTCAAATTCTCCTTTTGATTATGTATATTTTACAAAATCAAACAAAATAAGGTTATTTTAAGATAAGCTGTGAAACAATGTATTACAACTTTACATAGTTGCCTGAAGAACTGTAAAAGAACTTTACATTCAATACAAAATAAGGGAGGAATTCCAAGAAAAAAAATCTCGAAATTCCATGTAATAATGTAAATAATGATTAAAAAATTAACAATACCTACCAGATTTACATTAATGAGCTATTCTCTGACAACTCATTTGACATTATGTTTTTTATTTTTAGTAATTCTAAACTATTAAAATAATCCTTAGAAATCTCTTTACTAAATATCATATAATCATAAAAACCTTCAACCAAATTTTCTGAGGCATTGCATTGAACTTTATTTCCATTCTTAGTTACTATTATCCATCCCTCTTTTTTACATTCATCTACCATTGTAGAAACTGACTGTCTATTACTTCTAAGATTGTTAACAATCTCAGTAATTGTATATGATTTATTACTACAAGCACCTATAACCATTAAAGATGCAAAAGCATTTCTTATAGGCGTAGAGTTAAAATATCTTTGCATTTTTGTATCTAGACGATCAATTCTAGCTTGATATATTTTTAGTTCATAAGAACACAAAGATTTTAATGTACGACGATAAAAATAGTTTTCAAAATATTCTAAAATTACTGGTTTGACAGACTTATTCATTTACATTACTCAAAAAACATAACTTGTTAATTATTTAGATTAGAACAGTAAATTGAGATTACAATCAATGTACTTTAAATTTACATATATAATTAGCTTAAATATTAAACATATTATTTCGACACCTTTATCTTCAATTTCAGTAAATTTTTTAAATTTGTGTATCAGTATTGTTCCAAAACACTCTTTAACACTTGAGATTAAAAGATATTATGACATCTAATTGATTATACAAGACTATTTACGGGTGTTAATACCTGTACTAAGTATATTTTCCGTGTCATTTGTAATGTCGAGGTCACTGGTCTAATCTAGTTGACGGCACCAATTTAACTTAAATTTTGATTTTTTTAAGTTATTGTGATCTTAAAGATCCTGATAATTTTGCATCAATCACGTTAATTAGATCCGAACTAATTTTTTCCAGGTCATCCTCCGTTAAAGTTTCTAGAATTGGTTGAATAATCACTTTAATTGCGATTGATTTTTTACCATTAGGAATATTTTTACCTTTATAGACATCAAAGATTAAAACATCTTTAATTAGATCTTTATTAGTTGATTTTGCTATTTGAACCAATTTTTGGGCGGGTGTTGTTTCATCAATTACGAATGCAAACTCTCTAGTAACAGATTGTAAGTGCGATATTTTTAACATGGGTCTGGAAACTTTTAATTTTTTAGGTATCGGTATATTTTCATGAAATATTTCAAAAGCTAAAACAGATTTTCCAAATCCATAGAAATCAGTAATTCCCGGATGTATTTCTCCTATGTTAGCTAAAAGTTTTTGTCCTATTTTTAAAATAGCACTTCTTCCAGGATGGAAGTAACTTGGTGCGTTTTCATAAGTTTGTAGACTATTTATTTTGACACCAATAGATTCTAAAGTTTTTAAAACATCCAATTTTACATCATAAAAATCAAAATCTTGCGAAGAATTTTTCCAATCTTTTTTAACTTTACTACCTAATCTTAAGCCCGAGATACTACTTATCTGATCATCTGGTTTATCACCTTTAAAAATTGGGCCAACCTCGAATAAAGATAAAGTATCTATACCTAAATTTAAATTTCTTTGAGCAGCGACTAATAATGTTGGAATGATTGAGGGTCTCATATGAGTTAATTCTGAAGAAATTGGATTTACTAAAACAAGCTCTTCGATACCACCATTAAATTGTTTTGCCATCACTTCATTTATAAAAGAAAAAGTTATGACCTCACTATATCCTCTGTTGGCTAATGTTTTAGATGCAATAGATGTTTGTCTATGTTTTATATTCATTGCAGGTTTTGCAATATAATTTTTTCTTGGTAATTTTATAGAGGGTATGTAATCATATCCATTTACTCTAATAATTTCTTCAACAATATCTGAAACACCATCAATATCAGATCTCCATGGTGGAGGAATTATGCTCCAAATATCTCTTTTAACAGTTATTAAAAATCCTAATTTTTCTAAAATTGATTTAGCTACTTGACTTTCAATTTCGACACCGGTTAATTTGTAAATGTTATCAGGGTTAAAAATAATTGACTTAATATCTTTGATCAACTCAAATTTAACTATTTTACTATAAGTGCCTCCACATATTGTATTAACCATTGACGCAGCATAGTGCATGACTAAATCTGGTGAGTCATAATCTAGACCCCTTTCAAACCTATACCTAGCGTCAGAATTAATATTCAACTTCCTACCTGTATTTGCAATTGAAATAGGGTCAAAAATTGCTGCTTCCAAAAACATTTTAGTAGTATTATTTGTTACACCGGTCCTTTCTCCACCCATTATACCAGCTAAGTCGTCAATACCGTGGTTATCAGATATAACCAACATTCCTTGATCTAATTCATACTCATTTCCATTGAGAGCAAAAAATTTTTCCCCTTGTTTTGCTTCTTTGATTGTAAGTGTATTTCCAACTATTTTCTCTGCATCATAGGCATGTAAAGGTCTACCTATATCAATCATTATATAATTAGTTATATCGACTAACGATGAAATAGGTCGTTGATCTACAGCTAATAAACGTTTCTTTAACCATAATGGAGAATCTACATTTACTAGATTTTGAAAAGATCTACCAAATATTTTGGGACAAAGATTTTTTTTTATCTGCATTTAAATCTATTTTCCAATTAATTAAACTTTCAAAATCACCTTCAATTTCTACAACTTCTAAATCTTTTAAAGCACCCATCCCTGCTGCGGCTAAATCCCTAGCTATTCCCCTTACGCCTAGGCAATCTCCTCTGTTAGGAGTAATCTCTATTTCGATTACTGGATCAGTTAAATCCATTACATCGCTAATAGGCAAACCAATTTTTGTATCCTTTGGGAGCTCTATGATACCTTCATGATTGTCTGATAACGTTAATTCTTTTTCTGAACATAACATTCCCTCGGAAGTCTCACCCCTAATTTTAGTTTTTTTTAATATCAAATTTATACCTGGAACATAAGTGTCAACATTAGCAAAAACACCAATCATTTCAGTTTTTACGTTAGGCGCACCACAAACCACACTGTATGTATTATTCCCATCAAATACTTTACATAAGTTAAGTGTATCGGCATTTGGATGTTTTTTTACCTCTAGAACTTTTACAGAAATAAATTCCTTGAGATCTTCGTTTAGATTAATAACCGAGGAGACTTCCAAACCTAGTTTAGGTAAAGTTTCGACGATTTCGTTTAAATTTTTGTCAGTTTCGAGATGGTCGAGCAACCAATTCCATGTAAATTTCATGAAAAAACACCATTTAGACCAGAATGTAAACTAGGGTTATCTACAGGAATAAAACCGTAATGTTTTAACCATCTCAAATCACTATCATAAAATGGTCTCAAATCGGGGATACCATACTTTAACATAGTTAACCTTTCTAAACCCATTCCAAAAGCAAACCCTTGATAAATTGAAGGGTCTATACCGACTCCTTCAAGGACACGAGGATGAACCATTCCTGATCCTAAAATTTCTAGCCAATCTTCTCCACTACCTATTGATAAACTTCCATCTATATCTTTTTTACAACCTATATCAACTTCTGCAGAAGGTTCAGTAAATGGAAAATAACTTGGTCTGAAACGAACTGGTAGGTCTTCTTTATTAAAAAAAGTTCTACAGAAATCAATTAAACAACCCTTTAAGTGTCCCATATTAATATTTTTACCAAGAACTAGACCCTCACATTGATGAAACATTGGTGAGTGAGTAGCATCATGATCTGATCTATAAGTTCTTCCAGGTATAATATATCTAATTTCGTCAAAATTTTCTAAATTGAGTTTCTCCATTGTTCTAATTTGTACTGGACTGGTGTGAGTTCTTAAAACTTTTCTATTACCATCTTGATCTGGTTTCAAATAAAAAGTGTCGTGCTCTTGTCTTGCAGGATGTTCATATGGAATGTTTAATGCAGTAAAATTATAATAATCTGTTTCAATATCTGGTCCATCTACAATTGAAAAACCCATGTCAGCAAATATTGCACACAACTCATCTATTGTCCTCGATAATGGGTGCAAAGTACCAGTTTCATTTTCATGAGGTGTTAAAGTAACATCAATCTTTTCTATTAATAATTTTTCATTCAGAATTTGATTTTTAAAAAAAGATTTCTTATCAATTATCAAATGATTAATTTTGTTTTTAATTTCATTAACCAAAGCCCCAATCTCTCTTTTTGAAACTTCATTGTATTCTTTTAGATTTTTTAGATATGATGTTATTGAGCCTTTTTTACCGAGACTATTTACCCTGATTTCTTCAACATCATTAATATTTTTAGCTTCAGATATTGAATTGGTAATTTCGTCTGACAAATTTAAAAGTTTTTCTTTTAATTCAGAAATCATATCTAATTTAAATCCTAATTTAATGAAATTGCAATAATCTTAGTGATTTATTAAATATATAAAAGATTAAGTAGATGCGGATTTTGCTTTTGAAATAAGTTCTTCAAAAGCTGAAGGTTCGTAAACTGCTAAATCGGACAAAATTTTTCTATCTATTTCAATACCTGCCAATTTAAGCCCATTCATAAATCTTGAATAGTTTAAACCATATAAACGAGAACCAGCATTTATTCTTTGGATCCAAAGACCTCTAAAACTACGTTTTTTATTTCTACGATCTCTGTAGGCATATTGGCTAGCCTTTTCAACTGCTTGTGAGGCGACAGTGAAAAGATTTTTTCTTGCACCATAATATCCTTTAGCAGCTTTAATAACTTTCTGGTGTCTCGCATGAGTTGTGACACCTCTTTTAACTCTAGCCATTAATAAACTCCTTTAGGCGTATGGTATAAATTGTTTAACTATTTTAGCGTCACAGTCGTTAAGAATCATAGTACCACGAGCTTGCCTTTTCATTTTTTGTGATCTTTTTCGTAAATTATGGCTTAAAAAAGCTGGACTACCTTTTACTTTACCTGACGCAGTAAGGCTAAATCTTTTTTTTGCTCCACTTTTAGTTTTTAATTTAGGCATCCTTATCTCTTAGTCATTATTGTAATTATAAACGAAGCTTATACATAAGCTAAGCTAAGTTAGCAACATAAAGTTGAACTTTATTAAATTAATTTAATTAAACATTATTTTGGAGCCAAAATCATCACCATTTGTCTACCTTCTAACTTAGGTATCGTTTCAACTTTGCATAATTCTTCAGTATCTTCTTTTACCCTATCTAAAACTGTGGCTCCTAGGGTTTGATGAGCCATTTCGCGCCCTCTAAATCTTAAGGTGATTTTTACTTTGTCTCCATTATCTATAAATTTTTTTACTTGTTTCATTTTAACAATGAAATCATTGTTATCAATATTTGGTCTTAATTTTATTTCTTTAACTTCAATAATCTTTTGTTTTTTCCTTGCTTCATTTTTCCTTTTTTGAGCTTCATATTTGAATTTACCATAATCAAGAATTTTACAAACTGGCGGCTCTACATTTGGTTGAATTTCAACAAGATCCAAATTTAAGTTGTCTGCCAACTTCAAAGCCTCAAATATTGGTATTACACCCAATTGCTCTCCTTTTGCTCCTATACAACGTACATTTTCAGCTCTGATTGACTCATTAATTCTTGGACCATCCTGACTTGGTGGTGTGTTATTTAATCCAACTATATGAAAATCTCCTTTATTGTTTAATTTCAAATACTCTTACAACATTTTTCATAAATTTGTTAATAAATTTCAAAAAAAATAGTTAACAAAGCAACGATACTTTTTTATACCTAATTACTTAACTACTACACTTTTATTTTCTTGCTCTTTTTTAGCTCAAGTTTTCGTTATAAAATATATATGCACCAAGATTAAAATTGTAACTATTACCTGCAGCTCATATTGCTTATATAAGTACTTTTTACCTTTATCAAATGTAATTTCAACACATGCTGAATACCGTTTTTTAGTTGACCTAAACACAAAGTGTTATAATGTTACTCATCTTTTCAATTAATATATTTATGAGAACAAGCAAAGAAAAACTTATGAGAATCCAATTACAGTTCTACATAATCTTAAAAAATATCATTGATATTCTCTCGCAAAGCTTGATGCTGACCAATTTAACGAAACTCTTAATCATCAGAAATCAATTGAAAGCGATAACCACATGTATAATTTAAAAATCGATAGTTCCCTAACAGTAAAAAAAGAGAGCTCCTAAGATGATCACAATTACTCTACCCGATGGTAATACCCATAAATTCCCTGCTAGAACAACAGGTCTGGAGGTTGCAAATAGTATTGCAAAATCCTTGGCCAAAGCAGCAATTGCGGTTGATCTGGATAACCAGCTTCATGATCTATCTTTTGCTATAGAGCAAAATTGCACGATGAATATCATTAAGCGTGAAGATGATCGGGCTTTGGAGCTGATCCGACACGATGCAGCGCATGTGATGGCCGAAGCGGTACAAGAACTATTCCCGGGAACTCAAGTATCAATTGGCCCTGCGATTGAAGACGGTTTTTATTATGATTTCTACCGTGAAGAGCCTTTTTCAGTTGGAGATCTACCTAAAATCGAAAAGAAAATGCTTCAGATCATTGAACAAAACCAGCCCTTTACCCGTGAGATCTGGAGCCGCACGGAGGCTATTGAATTTTTCAAAAACAAAGGCGAATATTTCAAGGTCGAACTCATTAAAGACCTTCCAAAAGACGAAATGATCATAATTTATAAGCAAGGCAAATGGCTTGATTTATGCCGTGGGCCACATATGCCCAGCACCAACCATATTGGAACGGCCTTCAAACTGATGAAAGTTGCTGGTGCTTACTGGCGCGGCGATTCTAGCAAGCCTATGCTTAGCCGCATTTATGGAACAGCCTGGCGTACTCAAGAAGAGCTCGATGCCCATTTACACCAGCTGGAAGAAGCAGAAAAGCGCGACCACCGAAAATTGGGCAAAGAAATGGAACTATTTCATTTTCAGGATGAAGCACCGGGCCAAGCGTTCTGGCACCACAAAGGTTGGACGATCTATACAGAGCTTCTTGCCTATATGCGTCGTAAGGTTCGCAACCATAACTACATCGAGGTAAATACGCCGCAAATGCTGGATGCTCGTTTCTGGGAAGCCTCAGGGCACTGGGACAAATACAGAGAAAATATGTTCATAATCAATGATGACAGCCAAGGTCTAAAGGACAAAAATCCTTATGCTTTGAAACCGATGAGTTGCCCCGGTAATGCTCAGCTTTATAATTATGGAGTTAAATCCTACCGCGACCTTCCTATCCGCATGGCAGAATTTGGCCGCGTGTTCCGGCAGGAAGCCTCCGGAGCGCGCCATGGCCTCATGCGTGTTCAAGCCTTCACGCAGGATGATGCACATATTTTCTGTTCAGATGAGCAACTTGAGGATGAAGTCATTGCGATGTGCGATCTCATCAAGGAAGTCTACACCGATCTTGGCATAGCCGAAAACATCGTGATCAATTTCTCAACGCGGCCAGAAGAACGTATTGGATCAGATGAAGACTGGGATCGTGCTGAGGAAGCATTGCAAAAAGTATTGGAACGCATAGAGATGAGATGGGTGCTCAATTCAGGAGATGGGGCGTTTTATGCACCAAAGCTTGATTTTATTCTCACTGATGCAATTGGTCGTGAGTGGCAATGCGGTACCATCCAAGTTGATATGAATATGCCAAACCGTCTTGAAATGAGCTATATAGGTGAAGATGGCAAACGACATACACCCCATATGATCCACCGCGCTATTCTTGGCTCCGTCGAGCGTTTTATCGGTGTTTTGATTGAGCATTATGCTGGCAAATTCCCACTATGGCTAGCCCCAGTACAAGTTGTTGTGGCCACCATCACTGGGGATACTGAAGGCTATGCTTATAAAGTGAAAGATGCCCTAATAAAAGTTGGTATTCGAGTTGAACTGGATATTCGCAATGAGAAAATCGGTTATAAAGTGCGGGAGCACTCCAACAAAAAGGTACCTGTTATTTTCGTATTGGGCAAACATGAAAGCTCAGGGAATAGTGTGGCAATTCGCCGCCTTGGTTCTCAGGGTAATGAAACTATGAGCATGAAAGATGCTATAGCTATAATTAAAAACGAAGCAAAGCCACCTGTTTAAAACAAGAGAGCGACTAAAATGATCCAATTACATTTATACCACTAACCGTTCGTCTTATATTCTGCAATACATTGTTTATATAATGACAAAGTTAATTTACACATCCTATCATGACTGAAATTTTTAGACACAAATTTTTTTGAATAATCACCCATTTTTTCTCTTTTAATTGTTTCTAAAGAAAGAGCTAGTGATATTTTTTCTGATAAACTTTGTATACTCAGGGGGTCAGCCAAAAATCCATTTTTTCCATTTATTATTGTTTCTGATGCTCCACCATGGTCAAAGGCAATTGGTATTTTACCTAAAGCTTGTGCTTCTAAAATAATTCTTCCAAATGGCTCAGGTGTAACTGAGGGCATTATAATAATATCACCTAATATTAATGAGGCTTGAATATCCCTAGAAGATTTGACTAATTTGACTTTAGTTTCTAAATTAAGTTTAACAATTTGCTTTATTAATATATTTTGAAATTTTCTACTACCATCACCCGCGCCAATTAATACACATTGATAATTTTGACCTACTTTTGACAGGGCTTTTATAAGTGAAAGATAACCTTTCCACATAGCAGGACGAGCTGCCATAATTATAACTGGCAAATTATCTTTTAAGTTTAAGAGCTTGGATTGAGCAATTATTCTAGCAGGCTTAATATTAGCAGGATTAAAAAGATCTAAGTCAACACCTCTATGAATGATTTTAATTTTATTACTTACTTTGGGAAAAGATTTTTTAATACTATCCTCAATATGTTTTGATATTGCTATAATTGAATTTCCTTTAGTTAAAATACTATTATAATACTTTTTTAGAAAATTAGCATTTCTAAATCTCATGTGAACAGATGTCAAAATAGGTACATTTAATATAGATCCAAGTGGTAAAGCAATCCAAGCAGGAGCTCGTGAACAAAGATGTATCAAATCTACCTTTTCATTTTCTAATATTACTTTTAATTGACTACGAATTTTAGGCCATTTAAAGGGATTTTTTGTTTGTACATTAAGTTCATAATGAATAGTGCCATTTCTTTTCAATTGAGGCACCATATGCCCACCAGAGGATACAACAATAGATCTAAAATCGTGATCTATTAATGCTTTAGAAATTTCAACCACACCTCTTTCTACTCCACCAGTATTTAATGCTGGTAAAATCTGAACTATAGTATATTTTTTTTTATTCATTTTAGTTGACCTTGAACCGAATGGACATTTGATGGCAAATTTTATTGATACACCTCATGGTAATACAATAGCATACAATCAATTCATAGGAAAAAAGACGGGAATAGTATTTCTTAGTGGTTTTAAATCTGACATGAAAGGTAATAAAGCACTTTATATAGAAAATTGGGCTAAAGATAATGATCATAGTTTTTTGAGATTTGACTATTCTGGTCACGGTGATTCATCAGGACAAATTGATCAAAAATATTTTTCTGATTGGTATATGGATGCTGAGTTTCTAATTAAAAAACTCACAAAGGGAAAACAAATTCTTATAGGGTCTTCAATGGGAGGTTGGGTGATGTTAATGTTAGCTAAAAATCTTCAAAAAAAAATATTTGGATTAATCGGGTTAGCCGCTGCTCCAGATTTCCCTAAACTTTTAATTTGGGATAAAATGAACATTGATCAAAAAAAAAGTTTAATAAAGGACAGAAAAATTGCTATAAGTAATAAAGATGGGTCACAAAATATTTATTCCTATGAATTTATAAAAGATAGCTTTAAAAACCTTGTGCTATCAGAAAATTTACACTTTGACGGACCCGTATGTTTATATCACGGGATGGCAGACACGGATGTACCTTACACTCTAAGTATAGACATTATGAAAAATATTGTTGGGACTCAAAATCTTAAACTACTATTAGATAAGGAAGCTAGCCACAGGCTGTCAGAAGCTAATCAATTAAAAATAATTATTGATATAATAGAGAAAATGAGAATATAACATTAATTATATATCTACGAATTTATATTTTTCATCTGGATTTAATCCAACTATTTGATCTTTTAATAACGTTTTAAACGAAGGTCTAGATTTAAGTTTAAAATACCAATCTTTAATATTATTATTATTTTCAAAGCTGAGTAATCCAAGATAATCTAATATAGACAAATTTGCTGAGGCTAGAAAATCTAAATAAGTTAAATTATTAGTTACAAGATAATCCTGGTTTTTTAATAAATAATCAAAATAATTGATGTGAAAGCCTAAGTTTTGTATAGCTGCCCGAATATTTGAACTGTTTGGAGTTATATTTTCAACAACCCTGGAAAATACTTTTTCATAAATAATTGGATCTAAAACTTCTTTTTTAAATAAAGTTTCAAACCAATAGTATAGTCGGTATATTTCTGCTTTATCTTTATAATTTTCTCCAACTAAATCGGGATTCAAATTTGAATCCTTAAAATACTCCAAGCATGCATTTGATCCTATTATTGGATAGTTTTCTTCATTAACAAGAATAGGTAAATGACCTGCAGGATTTATTTTTAAAAAATCTTTTTGTGGTTTCCAATAATTTTCAAGTTGTAAAGCATATTTAAACTTGTACTCTTCTAAAATTAATCTAACAAACCTAGAAGATGGACAAAGATAATAATGATGAAGAGTATACATGTATTTTTTCATTTAAAATTAACGTCTTAACCATGTTTTTTAATACACTCAAACAATTTTTTAAAGTATATTAATTAATTACAACAAGGAAAAGGTCATAAAGAACTAATAAAAGCTATCTTGGTAAATCAGACTTGCCCATCAGAAACTCATCAATTGATTTTGCACATTGCCTGCCTTCTTTAATTGCCCATACAACTAGGGACTGACCACGTCTTGAGTCTCCTGCTGCAAAAAATTTATTAACTGATGTTTGATATTTATAATCATCGGCTTCTAAGTTTCCAAATGGCGTTAATTTAACTCCTAATTGTTTAATTAAACCTTCATGAACAGGGTGTACAAAACCCATTGCAAGTAAAACAAGATCAGCTTCAAAAGAGAATTCAGAACCTATTATTTCTGTCATCTTCATTCTACCATCGTCACCTTTTTCCCACTCAACATTTACACAATTAAGCTTTGATACTTTACCATTAGAACCTTCAAATGATTTAGTTAAAACTGACCAGTTTCTATCGCAACCTTCTTGATGAGAAGTTGAGGTTCTCATTTTCATTGGCCAATTAGGCCAAGTTAATGCTTTATCCTCTTTTTCAGGTGGTTGATCAAGCAGTTCAAGTTGTGTAACAGATTTAGCTCCTTGGCGGTTGGATGTTCCGACACAGTCAGAACCTGTATCACCTCCACCTATAACAAGAACGTTTTTACCTTTTGCTGAAATTTCAATATCAGATTTTATAGTTTTACCTGAAACTCGATCATTTTGCTGTGAAAGAAATTCCATTGCAAAATAAACACCTTTTAATTCTCTTCCTTCAACGGGAAGATCTCTTGGGTGCTCAGAGCCACCACAAAACGCAATAGCATCAAATTCATCATTTAACTCTTCTATGCTAACATTATTACCTACATGACTATTAACTCTAAACTCAACACCTTCAAGTTCCATTTGTGACATTCTTCTATCAATCAGAGTTTTTTCCATTTTAAAGTCGGGTATGCCTATTCTTAGCAATCCCCCTATTCTTTCATTTTTCTCAAAGACCACAACAGAATGTCCTGCCCTAGCTAATTGCTGCGCACAGGCTAACCCTGATGGTCCAGAGCCAATAACTGCAACTTTTTTATCTGATTTTTTTGAAGGTATTTGCGGCTTTATCCAACCTTCTTCCCATCCCCTATCTACAACGGAGCATTCGATTGTTTTAATAGCTACTGGGTTATCCGTAATATTTAATGTACATGAGGCTTCACAAGGTGCAGGACAGATCCTACCAGTAAATTCAGGAAAATTGTTAGTTGAATGTAGTAAATCTAAAGCTTCTTTCCACCTATTATTATAGACCATATCATTCCAGTCAGGTATCAAGTTGTTAACCGGACATCCTTGATGACAATATGGTATTCCACAATCCATACACCTTGCGCCTTGTTTAGAAACTTCTTTTGGATCTAATGGTATTAAAAACTCTTTAAAATGTTTAACCCTATCTTCGACAGGTTCGTAATCTCTTTCCACACGATCTAATTCCATAAATCCTGTTGTTTTTCCCATTTTATTCTCCAGCAATTCTATTGGGTGTATTATTTTTTGTATTTAATTTTTCTTTTCTTTCAATTAATGCTCTTTTAAAATCAAACGGAGTAATTTTATGAAAAAGACTAATATATTTATTCCAGTTA
Organism: SAR116 cluster bacterium AG-390-L20; assembly: GCA_003278095.1. Taxonomy (GTDB): domain Bacteria; phylum Pseudomonadota; class Alphaproteobacteria; order Puniceispirillales; family Marisalimonadaceae; genus Marisalimonas. The sequence goes on from QCHB01000005.1 coordinate 12,686, forward strand.
TCTAAAATAATTTTGGCTTTTTTACTTTTAGTGAACTTAAAATGCTTTTGTATTATTAATTTTAATCGGGCTTCATCGAAGTCTAACAAATCACTATTTATTCTTTTTACAGAATTATTTTCTGAACCTTCAAAACGAGATACTTTTTCTAATTCAACCATGGACTTATTACAATTGGCTTCAAAAGTGTAATCCTCATCAAGAATGTATGCAATGCCACCAGACATTCCAGCTGCAAAATTTCTACCTGTTTTTCCTAAAACAATAACTACACCACCTGTCATATATTCGCAGCCGTGATCACCACAACCTTCAACAACAGTTGTTGCTCCTGAATTTCTTACGGCAAAACGTTCGCCAACCACACCATTTAAATAACATTCGCCTGAAATTGCACCGTACAAAAGAGTATTTCCAGCTATAATATTATCTTCTGGTGTTATTTCGCTTTTTCGGTGAGGAAATACAGAAATTATTCCTCCAGATAAACCTTTCCCAACATAATCATTTGCATCACCTTCAAGATTAAAAGTAATACCTTTAGCTAACCAAGCACCAAAGCTTTGCCCAGCATTACCAGAAAAATTAATTTTTATTGTATCATTAGGCAAGCCGTTATGGCCATATTTTTTGGCAATCACACCTGAGAGCATTCCACCAACTGTTCTGTTTGTGTTAACAATTTTTGATTTAAAGTTAACCTTATTTTTGTTCAATATGGCATCATGTGATTTTGAAATCAAAAAATTATCAAGTGCAAGTTCTAATCTATGTTCTTGCTTTTGTGAATTGAAGAAACTTTGCTTATTTTCTTTTGTCAAAGGAACAATTAGTCGCGCTAAATCAAGTCCATGTGCTTTCCAATGTTTTTCTGCACCATAAAAATCAAGCAAATCCCTTCTACCAATTAAATCATTAAAGTTTTTAATACCAAGTTGTGCCATTATTTCTCTAACTTCGTTAGCTATAAAAACAAAAAAATTAACAACATGATCAGGTTGACCTGTAAAGTTTTTCCTTAATTCAGGATCTTGAGTTGCAACTCCGACTGGACAGGTGTTTAAATGACATTTTCTCATCATAATACATCCTTCTGAGATTAAGGCTGCAGTAGCAAAACCAAACTCATCGGCACCCAACATTGCTCCTATCACTACATCTCTACCTGTTCGTAATCCACCATCAACCTGCACAGCTATTCTTTCTCTTAAACCGTTCATTACCAGTGTTTGATGTGTTTCAGCTAAACCTATCTCCCAAGGTCCCCCAGCATTTAATAATGAAGTAATTGGACTTGCTCCAGTACCTCCATCATTTCCTGAAATTGTAACATGATCTGCATATGCCTTACTTACTCCCGCAGCGACAGTCCCAACCCCAATTTCAGAAACAAGTTTAACAGATACCCTGGCTTTTGGATTAACATTTTTTAAATCATGTATAAGTTGCGCTAAGTCTTCTATAGAATATATATCGTGATGAGGTGGAGGAGATATTAGACCTACACCAGGAGTTGAATGCCTAATCTTTGCAATGAATTCGTCAACTTTACCACCTGGAAGCTGACCACCTTCTCCTGGCTTGGCTCCCTGAGCCATTTTAATTTGAATGTCAGTGGCATTCGAAAGATATTCAGTTGTAACTCCAAATCTACCAGATGCCACCTGCTTAATTCTTGAATTCATAGAATCACCATTTGACATGGGCTTAAACCTGGAAGTTTCTTCTCCACCTTCTCCAGTGTTAGATCTTCCTCCAAGACGATTCATAGCAATTGCAAGAGTAGTATGTGCTTCAGTAGAAATAGAACCTAAAGACATAGCTCCAGTAGCAAATCTTTTTACAATTTCAGAGGTTGCTTCTACCTCATCTAAATTTATTGGATTAGACTTAAAGTTAAATTTTAAAAGTCCTCTTAAATTCTTTAGCTTCAATGAGTGATCATTAATTTTTTTTGAGTATTTTTTAAAAGTGTTGAAGTTGGCACTTCTAACAGAATGTTGAAGCATTCCTATTGTTTCTGGTGTCCAAACGTGTTCTTCACCTCTAATTCTATAACTTAAGTCTCCCCCAACATCTAAATCATTAAGAAGTATAGGTGAGTTGCCAAATGCTAATTCATGTCTATTTTCTGTTTCCTTTTGGATTTCGTCTAAATCAATACCTTCAACTTTAGAAGCAGTCCCACAAAAATATTTATCAATTAATTTTGAAGAAAGACCTACAGCATCAAAAATTTGTGCCCCTGAATAAGATTGATAAGTTGATATACCCATTTTGGACATTACTTTAAGCATACCTTTAGTAACTGCTTTAATGTATTTGGTGTAAGCCTCATTTTCAGAAATGTTTTGATTGTTATTTTTTATAATATTGGATAATGTATAAAAAGCTAAATATGGATTAATAGCTTCAGCTCCATAACCTGCTAAAAGACATAAATCGTGTACTCTCCTAGCTTCACCAGTTTCAACAACCAAACCAACTTTAGTTCTTAAGCCTTTTTTGATCAAATGGTGGTGTAGAGCACTAGTAGCTAATAATGCAGGTATGGCAACATTATTTTTATCAAGGTCTTTATCTGACAAGATAATAATATTACATAAATTCTTATTAATTAAATTTTCAGCCTTTTCGCAAATCTCTTCAATAAAATCTTTAATTTTGAATTGTTTTTTTACTTTTTTATTATAACAAATACTGAGAGTAATAGATTTTAAATCTCCTGATGAGAAGTTTTCAATTTTTCTTATTTTTTCGATATCGTCGTTGTTTAATATAGGATGATTAACTTCAATTAATTTTTGATTTGCGCCTGACTTAGGATCCAATAGGTTAGGCCTTGGACCAATAAAATTCATCAGCGACATGACTAATTCTTCACGTATGGGGTCAATTGGGGGGTTTGTTACTTGAGCAAAATTTTGAAAAAAGTAATCATACAATAAACGGTTCTTATCAGACAAAGCTGCTAAAGGAATATCCCGCCCCATGGAGCCAATTGGATCTTGCCCTTGAAAAATCATAGGTTCAAGAAAAAATTTTAAGTCCTCTTTATTGTAGCCAAAGGCTTGTTGTAAATCTAATAAAACTCCTTCGTCAGGAAATTCTTTATTAGTTTTAATGCCAAAAGAATCAATTTTTATTTTAGACGCTTTAACCCAACTATCATAAGGAAAAGTATTGACTAGCTTATCTTTTAGTTCCTCATCAGATATTATTCTTTGTTCTTGTAAATCTACAAGAAGCATTTTACCTGGCTGTAATCGCCATTTTTTTATTATTTTATTTTCTGGTATATCCCGAAGCACTCCAACTTCGGAAGACATAATTACCAAATCGTCATTGGTAACAACATATCTTGCAGGTCTAAGTCCATTTCGATCTAAAGTAGCAGCTATTTGCATGCCGTCAGTAAATGCCATAGCTGCTGGACCATCCCATGGCTCTATCAAAGCTGAATAATATTCATAAAATGACTTACGTTTAGGATCCATTAATGAATTATCTTTCCAAGCTTCTGGTATCATAAGCATCATAGCATGCGGCAATGAATAACCAGACATTACAAGTAATTCTAAAGCGTTATCGAATGTGGCTGAATCTGAAGGAGATTTTTCAATAATTGGCCATATTTTCTTTAAGTCATCTTTTAATACATCTGATGACATACTATACCTTCTAGAATTCATCCAGTTAGTATTGCCTTTGACAGTGTTTATTTCTCCATTGTGACATAAATACCTAAATGGTTGCGCAAGTCTCCACGAAGGAAAAGTATTAGTAGAAAATCTTTGATGAAACAAAGCAATAGCTGTCTTAAAATTTTTGTTTTGGAAGTCAATATAAAATTTAGATAAGTTTGGGGCTAAAACCATTCCTTTAAATATAATCGTCCTTGAAGAGAGTGAAACAACATAAAAGTCTTCCCAGTCGTCTTTTTCATTTTGGAGTAAAAAAAGACATTGTTTTCTGATAACATAAAGTTTTCTTTGAAATTCCTGTTCTGTTAATGATGCTTTGTCTTTTTTAATGAAAAATTGTTTTATAATCGGTGCATTATCTTTAACAGTTTTACCTAATACACTTTCGTCTACGGGAACATCTCTCCAACAAATTAGTTCTTGATTTTCGTTTTTTATTGCCTTTTCAACTGCTTTAACTGCTAATTCTGCCCTCTTTTTTTGAGATGGCAAAAACACCATCCCTACACCATAGCTTCCAACTTTGGGTAAGTTTATATTGGAATTAATTAAGGTTTTTCTAAAAAAGTCATCAGGAATCTGAATTAATATCCCCGCACCATCTCCAGCTAAAGGATCTGCTCCTATTGCACCTCTATGATCAAGATTATGAACAATTTCTAGGGCTTGATGGACTATTTCATGTTTCGGTTCATTTTTAATATTCGCAATGAACCCAAAACCACAATTCTCATGTTCGTTTTGAGGATCATATAAACCATATTCCTTTGGAAAACCCATTTTGTTAATCTTGTTTATCTTCATCCATTAATCCTTAGTATTAATTGGCTAATGTAGGTTATAGAGTGCGAATTTTATTTAAGTAACACTTTAAGGGAAGTGGAACATAATTAATATAACTACAATTGTAAAATGATTCATTATATGTCAGGCATGCATAAATTGCATTTCAAAAATGATTAACAAATTAATTAATTGTTTCTGCTTCTTTTGTCATAAAATCTTTAAAAGCTTTTATTCTAGAATCATTTCTTAATTCATAATTAAAACACAATGATATTGACATTTTAGGACCATCTAATTGTGATAAAACTTCCGTAAGCTCTATCATTTCAAATTCCATCCAATCAGGTAATGAGGCTATTCCCATACCAACTTCAGTAGCTTTTGCGATGCCATAAATACTTGAAACTTCTAAAATTGGTTTTCTAGGTCTTTTATTTTCTTTGCCAATTGTTAACAACCAATTTAACCTATGCCTATCAATTGGTGGTTGAGCATCTTCTCCATAAGAAATAATTTTGTGGTTATCTAAATCACTACTGGTTTTAGGATATCCATTTTTTGAAATATATTCATTTGATGCAAATATCTTATATTTACAATCTGCCAACTTAATTTGAACATCATCTTGCGATAAGCTAGGTGTCATTCTAACTTCTATATCTGAATTAAAATTTGTAACCCTTGGCTCAGAGTCTCTAAGACTAAGTGCCACACTTATTTCAGGATACAAGGTTTTAAATTTGGACATCCTCGGTGCAACCCATAAAGCTCCAAAAGCATTTGTTGCAGAGACATTTAATCTTCCAGAGGGAACATCCATATCTTCAAGCAACTGGTTATGTGTTTTACTTATATCAGACGCTAAAACTTGGACAGAAGACGACAATCTCATTCCTGCCTTGGTTAATGAAATTCCATCAGAGTTTCTTAAAAAAAGCTTTACTCCTAATTCATTTTCAAGCGCCTTCATTTGTCGACTTAGAGCAGATTGACTTATATGTAATATGTAGGACGCCTCAGTAATATTCCGTGTTTGAGCTACAATATTGAATAATCTTAATCTATCCCATTTCATTACTAAGTTCCTTAATGGTTAGAAAATTAAATTAACTATTTAATATACATCTAATAAATATCTTTTTTCTTTTTTTAAATTTTTAATATATTCCAAACTTTTAATTTCGCTACAATCAAGTTGCTTTTCTATGATTATTCTTAACATATTTTCTACATCTTTAGCCATGTTTAGTGCGTCACCACAAACATATAAAATAGCACCATCTTCAAGCCATTGAAAAATTTCTGCTCTTGACTCATACATTTTGTCTTGTACGTATATTTTTTTTGATTGGTCCCTAGAAAATGCCAAATCTAATTTTTGCAAAACTTTATTTTTTTTAAAATTTAAAATTTCATTTTCATAAATAAAATCATTTATTCTAGTTTGAGCACCAAAGAAAAGCCAATTTTTTCCTAAACTATTTAAAAATTTTCTTTCTTGAAGAAAAGAAATAAAAGGGGCAAGACCTGTACCTGGACCAATCATTATTATAGCTTTTTCTTGATTTTTAGGTAATTTAAAAGTTCTATTAGGTATCAAAAAAACTTTTATTTTAGTCCCCTTAAAACATTTATCAGCCAGAAAGGTTGAACAAACACCAAGATAATCTCTTAAATTATTTTTCCATCTTTGAGTAGATACAGTAAGATGAACTTTTTTTGGGTATGCATTATAGCTTGATGTAATTGAATAAGCTCGGTGCTGAAGTGGTTTCAAAAGAGTTAAAAAAATATTAAAATCTATTTTTAAATTTTTATCTAGATTAATGAAGTCTAAAACATCTTTTCCATATTTAAATTCATTTAATAAATTTTTATCATCACTTTTTACAGCTTTATAAAGATCATTATTTTCAATATTTTCATTTATAAAATATATTAATCTATTTGTCGGAGTTAAAATCTCATAATGTGATATGAGAAGTTCAAATAAAGAAGAATTTTGGCCATCTGGAATAATTGAAGGATTTACATCTAGTCTATCTATAATATCTAAAACAAGATTATGATCATTGGTTGGAATTACAGCTAAACTATCTCCTGGTTCATAGTATATTCCACTATCTCCTAGAGAAATCTCATAATGCATAATTTCTTTATTAGAATATTTACCTGATAATAGCTTACTAGAAGTGATTTCTGCTAAATATGGTTTTTTTCTATTCCAAATCATCAATTACTACATAAGCTAAAAGTTAAAATTTTTATAAAAGTATTAAGTTAATTTTTTATTAGATAATATAATTATATAAGTCTAATAATATTTATACAAATTAAAGAGTATTAAATGGCCTTAGAAATAATCATTATACTATCAATGGTACAGGGTATTACTGAGTTTCTTCCAATTTCTTCAAGTGCTCATCTAATAATTATTCCAGAAATATTTGGATCCATATCATCTAAGAGAAGTTTTGATGTCTCTTTACATTTTGGATCTCTTTTAGCAGTAATATTTTATTTAAAAAAAGATATTTCAAATATAGCTCTTGATACTTTTTTTCTAAAAAAAAGTAATGAAGGGTTTATAACTTTTAAAAACTTGATTATTAGCACTATACCAATCGTTTTTGTCGGATTTTTAATACATTTATATGATTTCGATATAATTCGTAATTTAGAAATTATAGGATGGTCAACCCTAGGTTTTGGAATTTTACTGGGGATAGCTGATACAAACCTTAAGATCAGAAAATTTATCAAAAGCTTAAATTTAAAAGATGCTTTCATCATAGGATTATTTCAAATTTTAGCTCTGATTCCTGGTACCAGTAGATCAGGTATTATTATTACTGCAGGTTTATTTATGGGCTTTAGTCGATATGATTCTTCTAAGTATTCTTTGCTATTATCAATTCCTGTAATACTTGCCGCAATGACATTGGAAAGTTTTTCACTTTTTTATAAAGAGGGTTTTTTCTTTGATTTTGAAATAATCATGGGGATTATTTTAAGCTTTTGTTCAGCCTTTATAACAATTAAACTATTTATGAAATGGATAAACACAGCCTCTTTGAAAATCTTTGTTTTTTATAGAATAGTTCTTGGTATTGTGATTTTAATATACGCTTATTATTAACTAAATCTATCGATAAATATTGACTAATACTTTTTTCATCTCAGTTGGCTTGATACCCAACTCTTTTAAACCCGGCAAATTATTATCTAATATATTGTCTTTTTGTAAAAGTTTCATTTGATCAACTGTGAAAGGTGGTTTTGGTAGTTGTTGTAAAAAGAATGCAGGTATCATCATCAATTGAGGGTTAAGAGGAATTAAAATTCTCTTAATGTTTTTAATCTCTAATAAAATTTTTAAAAGTTCTTCGAAACTATAAATGAATTCTCCCCCAATTTCAAAAGTGGTTTGTTTATTTTTTGTACTTTCTAATAAATTAATTATGGCCATTGCAACATCATCTACAAAAACAGGTTGAAATTTTGTAGTAGCAGAAATTAAAGGTAAAAAGGGTGATAGAGAGGCCATTTGTGAAAATTGTCCAAAAAAATTATCACCTTTTCCATATAATAATGATGGCCTCAGTATTTTAGCGTTTGGAAATTTTTCTATTAACTTTCGTTCTCCAATCGCCTTACTTCTGGAATAAACACTGTTAGAAAATTCAGACACACCTAATGCTGAAACATGAATAAGTTTATTGATTTTATTTTTGGTTGAAAGTTCACCTAAAAGAGCCGGAAAGTCAGAATGAACTCTAAAAAAATCTCCTTGTTTATTCTCATATAAAATTCCACATAGGTTAATTATACAATCTGAATTCAATATATTTTCTACTATAAGTTGGTAATTAGTAAAATTCCAGTGAACAACTTTTATATTTGGGTTAGATTTATATTCCTGCATCGAATTTCCCAAACTTGTTTTACGGGTAAACAAAATAATTTCAGTATCCTTTTTTGAGAGTAATTTGATTAACGACTTTCCAAGAAAACCAGTCCCTCCAAAAATAAGAATTTTTTTATATTTTCTTTTTCCCATATTTCTTACCTTTATGTGAAATTTAATGTATTGTAATTATTTAGCACAGCTATTTATAATAGTGATAATATAACTTAAATATTATCCCACTTTTTAGAATTTAATGGAAGATAAATGAATTACTTTTTACACCAGGACGATATTCCTTCAAATATAAAATTTGACGATATTGTAGCTATTGATACCGAAACCATGGGTCTAAATCTGCAAAGGGATCGACTGTGTTTAATTCAGCTTTCTAATGGTGATGGAAATGCTCATTTAATTCAAATTTCACAGGAAAGCTTAAAAAATAAGAAAAGTTTTGTAAATTTAAAAAAAATACTTAATAACCCCAGCTCTACTAAATTATTCCATTTTGCTAGGTTTGATATTGCAGTAATTGAAAAATATATATGTAAATTAAATGGACCAGTATACTGTACAAAAATTGCCTCTAAATTATCAAGAACTTTTGGCGCCAGGCACGGACTTGCAGATTTATGTAAAGATCTTTTAGGTTTTGAATTAGACAAACAAAATCAAACTTCTGATTGGGGCTCAAAAAATTTAAATGCATCACAGTTAAAGTATGCTGCCTCAGATGTTCTTCATCTTCATAAAATAAAGATTGAGTTAGATAGCCTTCTTAAACGTGAAGAAAAAGTAGATATTGCCAGGCTATGTTTTGAATTTATTAAAACAAGATCGAAACTAGATTTAATTGGGTTTGAAAGTTTAGATATTTTTTCTCATTGATGTTATAAAACCTAAATTATATTTTTGATTACAGAAAATGAAAATAATTAGCGGTAAATCAATCTTTGCTTCCTTAATAGTGATTATTATTTTGAGCTTTATTACTCAAATTGTATTTAATGATCACAAAAATTCCAAAAATGTGCTTTTAAATAAAATTCCTTCTGATGATAAAGAAAAGATTCTTGGAGTTGAAATTCGTCAAGAGAATAAAAAAGGGGAAAAATTTTTAATTATTGCAGAAACTCTTGTTGAAAGTAATTCTGAAGATAAAAAAGTTATTTTAGAAAATTCATTAACAACAATTGACCAAAAAGGGGTTTTTACAAATATATCAGCTGGTTACGCAATAATATCAAATAACTATGATAATTTTAACTTTTCAGATAAAGTTAAAATTACAAAAAAGTTAAGAAAATTTATTTTAAAAACAGAAAGCCTTTCAGGAACTTTTGAAAAGGGTGATTATTACACACAAGATGATGTAGACATTATCTCAGGTAATATTAGAATTAAAGGTAAAGGGCTAGATGTTAAGAAAAATGGCGAATACATAAAAATTAAAGGAAAAGCTATTCTAAACATGGTTTTATCTAGTAAAAAATGAAAAATATAAAAATATATATATTTTCTCTTATTTTATTAATATCTTCGTCTCTTAATGTTTTAGCAAAACAGGTCAACCAAAATAACAGCTCCGATTTGTCGGTAGAGGCTGATATATCTCTTGAATGGTTCGAAAAAGAAAAATATTATCTGGCAAAAGGTAATGTTATATTAAAAAAAGATGGCCTTACTTTGAAAGCCAATATAGTTAGAGCTAATTATGCTATAGAAAATGGCGAGAATGTTCTAAAAAATATAACAGCAAAAGAGGAAGTAATTCTTACTAAAAATAAATCTAAAGCAACTGGTCAATTCATGACATATGATGTTGAAAAAAAAATTGCAGTTATATCTGGTTCTTTTCAAACCTTTTCATATCCAACTGGATATGTTGAATCAAAAAAAATTATAATGTTTGATGATTTACAAAATAAAGCAGTAGCAAATGGTAATGTTAAAATTATTTTATCAAATGAAAGTGTAATTTATGCAGATAATGTTAAAGCAGATTTCAGTGCCAAAGATAAGTCTTTAGAAAAAGCTATTGCAAGAGGAAATGTACTAATAGAAAATATAGATAAAGGAAAAAAATCAAAAGCCGATGTAGGTATTTATAATTCGTCAGATGAGATTATAAGACTTTCAGGAAATGTAACAATAATTAACCAGAATTCTAAAATTAGTGGATCAAAAGGAATAACTAATCTTAAAACTGGTAAAAGTAATATTATTGGCGATCCCGAAAAGAAAAAACGAGTTAAAGGTATTTTCTCTCCAGTAAAAAAATTGAACAAGGGAGATAAAATTGAGTAGTTTAGAAGAAGAACTCAAACGGCTAAAATCACCCTCCTTTCGAAAAATTGAAGATTATAATGATTTCAAACTATCAAAAAAAAATATGGAAGCAAACAACATTAAAAAAGGTTTAGTTATCAGATCTATTTCTAAAACTTATGATAACAGGAAAGTTGTTAATAAAGTTTCTTTAGATTTACAAAAAGGGGAAGCAATTGGACTTCTTGGACCTAATGGAGCCGGTAAAACTACATGTTTTTACATGATAGCCGGTCTTATTAACACTGATGAAGGAGATATAATACTTGATCGGTCAAAGATCAATCACTTGCCAATGCATATTCGTGCCAAAAATGGTATAGGGTATTTACCACAAGAATCATCTATCTTTAGAGGATTAACAGTTGAACAGAACATTTTATCAGTTTTAGAAATTCAGAAATATACTAAAAATGAAAAATTTCAAATTTTAGAAGAATTAATGTCTGAATTTAATATTGGTAAAATAAGAAATTCATATGGGGCAACGTTATCTGGAGGTGAAAGAAGACGTACAGAAATTGCTAGGGCTTTGGCTGCAAACCCTAGTTATATACTCCTTGATGAACCTCTTGCTGGAATTGATCCAATTGCTATTGATGATGTAAAAAATTTAATTCATAAATTAAAATCTAAAAATATTGGTGTGCTTATAACAGATCATAATGTCCGTGAAACACTTGGAATTATTGATAAAGCATATATACTTTTTGAAGGATCTGTTATAATGTCAGGGAATCCAGATCAAATTAAATCTGATAAAAGAGTTCGAGATGTTTATCTTGGAAATAATTTTTAAATAAAAATAATTATAATATAAACTTGACTGATATCTCAGTTAATACTAATTAACATCCCCTTATTATTCAATTCACTTATTAAGGTACAAAATGAATATTAAAGATATGTTATCTAATAAATCTTTTTTGGTTAATTTTGAAGCTAGTAGCAAAAAAAACGTACTTGATGAACTATCTAAATTGGCTGAAAGAGATATTAAAATTGACTCAAGAACTCTACTTGAAGCACTAACCAAACGTGAAAAATTAGGATCTACTGCCGTTGGAAATGGAATAGCTATTCCTCATGCTAATTGTCCAGATATAGATAAGCCAAAAGTATTTGTGGCGTTGCTATCAAATAGTTTAGATTTTAATGCTAATGACGACCAACCAGTCGATATAATATTTCTACTATTAGCACCAGAAAATCGTGGATCTGTACATTTGCAAGCTTTAGCATTAGTGTCACGACTACTCAGAAACAAAGAGCTAACAACTAAATTAAGAGGTTGTAAAAACACTGAAAGTGCTTTTGCCGTAATTTCTCAATCAGTCCGTGAGAAAGCTGCTTAATTACTTATTAACTTGATTCAATATTGGTTTTTCGTCAATAAAATTTAGTATTGAACTTATAGCTTCAGTAGCAATATCATTAAAACATTCATCAGTCCAACAAAGTGCATGAGGGGTAATTATAACATTATCATATTGAAGTAATTTACTATTTGTATCTAGTGGCTCTATGTAAGTTACGTCTAAACCAGCTCCCGCAATTTTTTTATCTTCTAATGCTTTCTCTAAATCAATTTCGTTAATAACAGGTCCTCTTGATAAATTAAAAATATATCCACTCCTTTTCATATTTGAGAAAAATTCTGAATCAATAATAGATACGGTAGAGCTGTCAAGATTACAAAGTATTACTATAAAATCAGATTTTGATGCTAACTCGTGAAGTTCGGTTTTAACTGCACCTTTTTGAGAAATTTCTTCTTCAGACAAAAATGGATCAAAAGCTAGTATATTTTTAAAAAACGGTTTAGACAATTTAATCGTTTCAGTGCCAATACTCCCTGCACCAACAACACCCAAAGTTTTCCTACTAAGTCCAACCCCCATGAAATTAGTTCTCAGATTCCAATTTCCTGACCTTACAAGTTTATCTTTTTTTATTAATTTACCTGCTAAACCAAATATCATCGTTAATGTCGCAACAGCAACAGGTCTTCTAACTGCGTTTGGTGTGTTTGTGACTATAATATTTTTTCTTTTCATAGCCTCAATATCAACAGAATCAAATCCAACACCAAATCTAGATATAATTTTTAATTTGCAATCAGTGTTAGATACAGAATGAGCATTTGCTTTTGGTAAATTAAGAAGTATCGCATCATAAACCGATGTCATTTCAGGAGTTATTTCAGTTATTGTCTTATCCATCCAAGATATTTCTACATCTTTTCTATTTTTTAAAGGTTCTAATGGATCATTTCCAAAGCAAGGTTCATTCTCACTATTTAATAAATCTCCAGAAATACCAACTTTAAACATCATAAATTCTCCATAAATTTTAATTAAAAATTATTGCAGTATTTGAGAAATTGATCTTGATAAAATGCTCATTTCTGTACCTACAGCGATCATGTTGAAACCAAGGTCGGAATACATTTTAAGCTCATCTTGATTATTTACCATTATTCCAAGACTTTTTTTATTTAATTTAGCAGCCGCCACAACTTTTTTTATAGAATTAACGTAAATATCTGAGCTAAATTGCCCAGGAATTCCTAAAAAATTTGTTAAGTCAAAATGCCCAACCCATAAACAGTCCACACCGTCAATGGCCGCTATTTCTTCAACATTTTCCAATGCTTGTTTAGATTCTATTTGGATAATGTTAATTAAGTTAGAATTTGCCGTGTTTATATAAGATAAAGGGCTTTCATTTTTATAATTATCATGAGCAAAACCAAATCCTGCACCCCTTACTCCATTTGGAGGATATTTTGAAGATTGAACAATATTCAGTGCCTCTTTATATGTGTTAACCCTAGGCGCCATAATACCAGCAGCACCCAAATCTAAGGCTCTAGCTACATAATTATAATTAACTTCTGGTATTCGTATTAAAGGTGAGATGCTGTTAGCGTTACTTATTATTGCAAGAGTTTTAAATTGCTCTAATGAAAGACCACCATGCTCCATATCAAAAATTATAAATTGGCAACCAGCATTTTTTAAAATAATAGGTATACCTGGGCTAAAAAATTCAAAAATCATTGCGCCTCGGATATTATTCAAGTCAGTGATTTGTTTTTTTAAGCTCATGAAAATCTCCTTAAAATATTGGGTATGCTAATAACCTAAATTAAGATCTACTGTATTAGGCGGTATTTCTCCCTTATCAATGCATTTTATTGCATTTGCTATTTGTTTAGCAGCTGTCTCTGGATTTGTTTCAGCGGCTACATGTGGCCATATTCTAATATTTTTTTGCTCCCATAATTTATGAACTTTTGGTAATGGTTCATTCCTGTAAACATCTAAAATGGCACTTGAGATGTGTCCCGATTTACAATTTTCGATTAAATCATCTTCAACAACGTGTTCACCTCTGCCTGCATTTATAAAACAAGATCCGCGTCTCATTTTAGCAAAGGTTGATTTGTTAAAAATATTAGTTGTTGACGGCGTAAGTGGTAAAAGACAAACGTGGATATCACAATTCTTTATTAATTTTTCAATGGAATTTTCTCCATAATTACAATTAACACCTTCAATTTCTTTTTTAGTTCTACTCCACCCTTCTACTTTAAATCCTAAATTATATAAATCTTTTGCTACTACACTGCCAATTGCTCCAACTCCATATATTCCAACTTTTAAGAATAAAAAATTTAATTCTTTTCTGGATTTGTATAGTTTTATTTTTTCTTGATTGTAATAACCATAAGTATCCCTGATAAAATTAAGGATAGAAAGAATAACCCAATGACTCATAGATTTTGCCATATAGGGATCAACTATTCTAACAATTGGGATTTTTTTCGAAATTAGGTCTTTTTTAAGAATATGATCTACACCTTGACCCAATGATATTAACCCCTTGAGATTATTGAGATCCTCCAATCTCTCTAGAGGAGCTTTCCATATGAGTGCCGATGTTGCTTCTACAGCGTCCTTGGATAATAATGGAACCAACCTTACTGATGGCAAATGGGTCCGTAATCTTTTTTCCCATTCATATTGAAGCTCTATGGTAGCGTTTTTACTAAAGAAACCAACAACTGTCATATTTAAGTATCCTTTAGTTTAAGGATTGTTTTTTTAAAACTTCAAAATATTTATGTCAAATAAACACGTTTACTTATTAACTATGAAATGGTGGAGCTAAGCGGGTTCGAACCGCTGACCTCTACACTGCCAGTGTAGCGCTCTCCCAACTGAGCTATAGCCCCTTACATTAAATCTTTATTTCTTTTCATCAATAATATCTTCGCTAACATCATCATCTTCATTAATATCATCTTCGTCAATAAAAGAAATGTCTTCGTCTATATTTAATTCAACTCCTACTTCAACTTCAGTATTCTGATTTTCTGTATTTATATCAAGTAACGGATCATCGTCTGATACCACTTCATCGTCCGTATCAGTCTCAATATCATCTATATTTGAGATATCTTCGGATGTGTTTTGGTTTTTTTCAGAAGCTGCTTTTGTTGATAAGTTTTTACCTTTTCTAGTCTTTAGATACAAATCTGGATCAAACTCAACTGCTTCAGGACAAGGACAAATTATGGGGGATTTATTCAGATCATAATATTTTTTTCCACATACCTGACAGGTTCTTTTTCTGCCCCACTCTGGTTTAGCCATTATCATTCTCCATAATATAATAACTTTATAATGGGATTAGACTAAAAAATTTAATTCTGTCAAAATATTTTTTAATAATTTTATTAACTTTTAAGAAATTAGATATATATTAGCAGACTAAGTCAGATATGGTGAGATTTAATGAATTCAATATCGTCTAGTAAATCTATAAATTTATCTGGAAATTTGAGTATTCCTGGAGATAAATCCATTTCACATAGATCGTTAATCATTGGTTCTTTAGTCAGTGGCAGAATTGAAATAAATAATCTTTTAGAAAGTGAAGACGTTATTGCAACAGCTGAAGCTCTAAAAATTCTGGGTGTTAAAATAAATAAATTAAATGATAAATGGGAGGTGTTTGGTAGTGGAATAGGTAATTTTTTTGGGTCTAACTATACACTAAATATGGGTAATTCTGGAACTGGGGCAAGATTACTCATGGGTTTAGTAGCAGGATCTGACGTTGAAGCTACATTTATTGGAGACGAGTCTTTATCAAAAAGACCAATGAAAAGAGTAACAGCACCCTTAAAGCAAACAGGTGCAATAATGAAAGGTCAAACTAGTAATTTACCAATTAAAATACAAGGTAGTACAATTCCTTTACCAATTAAATATCATAGCCCTGTTTCTTCTGCTCAAGTAAAATCTAGTATATTGCTCGCAGGATTATCCTCATTGGGGAAAACGACAGTTATAGAGCCATCATTATCAAGGGATCATACAGAGAGGATGTTGAAATTTTTTGGTGCTAATATTTCAACACAGCAATTAAATGATATGTCGTGGAAAATAACTTTAGACGGCATCCCTGAACTAAAGCCATTAAATCTTAGTATTCCAGCAGACCCATCTAGTGCAGCATTTCCAATAGTTTCTGCTATAATAACTCCTAATAGTCAAATAAAAGTTAAGAGTGTATGCATAAATGAGCTTAGGACTGGTTTATATAAAACGTTGGTTGAAATGGGTGCCAACATTCAGTTTTCTAACCAAAGAGAAATGAGTGGTGAATTGGTTGCTGATATTACTGCGAGTTCAAGTATTTTGAAAGGAATAACTATCCCAAAATCAAGAGCTGCATCTATGATTGATGAATACCCTATATTATCAATAGCAGCAACCAGAGCAATTGGAAAGACGGTAATGGAAGGTGTTGAAGAGCTTAGATATAAGGAAACTGACAGGATAAAAACAGTTTGTGAAGGTTTACAAAAAATTGGAGTGGTTACTCATGAAACAAAAGACAGCATGATTATAGAGGGAAAAGGTCCCAAAGCAAAAATAATTGGCAATGTAGAAATTGATTCCAACTTAGATCATAGAATTGCTATGTCTTTTTTATGTTTGGGTTTGATTACAGAAAAAGCAATTATCGTAAGAAACACAGATACAATAAATTCTTCTTTTCCTTTTTTTATGGAAAAAATGAATAAGATTGGTGCTAATTTAATTTTTTTTAATAAACAGAAAAAATAATTTTTAATGATAGAAATAGCAATAGATGGAACAGCAGCTTCTGGAAAAGGAACTTTAGGCAAAAAACTGTCTGATAAATATAGTTTTCCTTATTTAGATACAGGTATGTTATATCGTAAAGTAGCTCATGAGCTTATAAAGAATAATAAAGTCAACACAACAGGATTAGAAAAAACCAGTTGTCATTATGCAATGATTTTAAATTTAAAAGAATTAAAAAATAAAAATTTAAGAACTGAAGATGTTTCTAAACTTGCATCAAAAATTGCTACCTTTCAAAATCTTAGAAAAATTTTAAATAACAAACAAAAAGAATTTAACAATTCAAATAAAAAAAAATTTGGTGGTTGTATTTTAGATGGAAGAGATATTGGTACCACAATACTCCCAAATGCAGATTTCAAGTTCTTTATTACTGCGTCATTAGAAGTAAGAGCTAAAAGAAGATTGTTAGAAAAAAATATATCTTTCTTGCATGAAAATGATGAAAAGTGTATGTTGCAAACTTTCATGAATAATATGAAAGAAAGGGACAGACTAGATAGTAACAGAAAAATATCGCCTTTAGTTCCAGCTAAAGATGCTTATGTTATAGATACTACATCAATTAATTCTGAAGAATTATTGTCTCAAGTTGTCGATATTATTGAAAGAAAAAAATGAGATGCTAAAAAAATGGAGGTTTTAGCAAATTAAATATACAAATAACCTACTGAAGATTTATCTTATTATAATTATTAGATTGATTTCTTTTGTTTCCATAATTATAACCTCAGTAAATTGCTTATATGCTAACAAAGATAGGAGAAAATATTGTCCCAAGCTGATGTAACAGCCTCACCTGTGAATGAAAGCTTTTCAGAATTACTAGATCAAAGCTTTCAAGAAATGACAAGCATTGAAGGTTCAGTTGTTGCTGGAACAGTATTGTCAGTTGAAAAAGATATGATATTGATTGATGTAGGACTGAAATCCGAGGGAAGAGTTCCATTAAGAGAATTTGGAAATAATGAAGAAGATATTAAAATCAATGCTGGGGACGTAGTCGAAGTTTATATTGAAAGGTTAGAAGATATAAATGGACATGCTGTATTAAGTAGGGAAAAAGCAAGGAGAGAAGAATCCTGGGTTAACCTAGAAAAAGCTCTAGAAAAACAGCAAAGGGTTAACGGAGTTATATTCGGTAGAGTTAAAGGTGGATTTACAGTTGACCTTGAAGGTGCAACTGCTTTTTTACCTGGAAGTCAAGTTGATATCAGGCCTATTAAAGATTTAGGTGTGTTGATGGGAACACCTCAACCATTCCAGATTTTGAAAATGGATAGAAGAAGAGGTAACATTGTTGTATCACGAAGAGCTGTTTTAGAAGATAGTAGAGCAGAAGCAAGATCTGAACTTGTTGCTAATCTTGAAGAAGGCCAAGTTTTACAAGGCGTTATTAAAAATATCACTGATTATGGAGCTTTTGTTGATTTAGGTGGTGTAGATGGGCTTTTGCATGTTACAGATATTTCATGGAAAAGAATTAACCATCCTTCAGAAGCTTTGCAGATTGGTCAATCTGTTCAAGTTAAAGTTATTAAATTTAATGATGAAACACAAAGAATTTCATTAGGTATAAAACAACTCACTGAGGATCCATGGGTGAAGGTTTTTGAACGTTTCCCAGTTGGTTCGAAAATGACGGGCATTGTAACAAATATTACAGATTATGGTTCTTTTGTTGAGTTAGAAGATGGAATAGAAGGATTAGTCCATGTTTCTGAAATGAGTTGGACGAAAAAAAATGTTCATCCTGGCAAAATAGTATCAACTTCTGAAAAAGTTGAAGTAATGGTACTAGAAATAGAAGTTCAAAAAAGGAGAATTTCTTTAGGTATAAAACAATGTGTAGATAACCCGTGGGAAAAATATAAATCAAACAACAAAGTTGGAGAAATAATTGAGGGTGAAATAAGGAATATCACTGAATTTGGTTTATTTATAGGTCTATCTGAAGATATAGATGGTTTAGTTCATCTTTCAGATTTAAGTTGGGATGGAAATGGAGATGAGTTAATAAAAACTTATTCTAAAGGAACTTTAATCAAAGCCAAAATATTAGACATTGATATAGATAAAGAGCGAATTTCTCTTGGAATCAAGCAATTAACCGAAGACGTAACTGCAACAGAAATTGGAAATATAAGAAAAGGTTCAACAGTTACTTGCACAATTTCAAATATTATTGATAACGGTCTTGAGGTAAACGTTGGTGACAATATAAAAGGATTTATAAAGAAAAGTGACCTATCACGTGAAAGAGCTGATCAAAAAACCGATAGATATGGTGTGGGTGATAAAATTGATGCTGCAGTTATTAATATTGACAAAAAGGGTAGAAAAATTGCACTTTCTATTAAGGCAAAAGAAATAGAAGAAGAAAAGAAAGCTATGGCTGAGTATGGATCTTCTGATAGTGGTGCAAGTTTAGGTGAAATTTTGGGAGCTGCGCTAGCTAAAAAGGATACGAATTCTTCATAATATAATTAAAAGGATATAATATTGAATAAATCAGATTTAATAACAAAAATTGCTAATATTAATCCTGAGTTGTATCAAAAAGATGCAAACAAAATCATTAATGTGTTTTTCGACACCCTTAGCTTAGCATTGAGTAAAAGTGAAAGAGTTGAATTACGAGGTTTTGGAGTATTTGATGTTAAGAAAAGAGAGGCTAGAATTGCAAGAAATCCTAAAAATGGAGACGTTGTAGCGGTACCGTCAAAAAATATTCCTTTCTTCAGGATGGGCAAAGCAATGAAAGATCGTATCAACAAATGATACTTTTAAGTTTGATTTTTCATCTGGTTATATATAATGAAACATTCATTTGAGATCAAGATTTGTGGTATAAATGATCAAATTTCTATGAACACTGCTTTAAATATTGGTGTTAATTACATTGGTTTAGTTTTCTATCATAAATCTCCAAGGAATTTATCAATAACTAGAGCCAAACTACTTACAAAAAGTAGAACTAAAAAATCCAAAATAGTTGCTTTAACTGTAAATCCTGACGATATTTTTTTACAAGAAATTATAAAATATATAAAACCAGACTATATTCAACTACATGGAGAAGAGACGCCTAAAAGATGTGAAAGTATTAGAGAAAAATTTAACATCCCTATAATAAAAGGGATTGGCATAAAAAAAAATATAGATTTAAAAAAATACATTAAAACATATGCGGAAATTTGTGATATTTTGATCTTAGATGCACCTTCAGAGGAATTACCAGGTGGAAATGGAAAAAAATTTGATTGGGAAATTTTAAAAAATTATAAATCAAAAAAAAAATGGATGCTTGCTGGAGGATTAAATATAAATAATATAAATGAAGCAATTGATATAACTAAGCCACCTGCCATAGATATTTCATCTGGACTTGAAACAAAAAAAGGTGTTAAGGATCCTCAATTAATTAAAAACTTTGTTTTAAAATGTAGAAATTTATAATGGATTAATGATGTCAGAAATTAATTTAAATAGTTTAAAAAGGGGACCTGATTCAAATGGTAAATTTGGAATTCATGGCGGAAGATTTGTTGCAGAAACATTGATGCCTCTTATTCTTGAAGTGGAAAATTCGTATGAAAAGGCAATCAAAAATCAATCTTTTATTAATGAATTAGAAATGTATAGAAGAGATTACATAGGAAGGCC
The DNA here is from genome assembly GCA_003278095.1 of SAR116 cluster bacterium AG-390-L20. Classification (GTDB taxonomy): domain Bacteria; phylum Pseudomonadota; class Alphaproteobacteria; order Puniceispirillales; family Marisalimonadaceae; genus Marisalimonas. The sequence goes on from QCHB01000005.1 coordinate 33,265, forward strand.
TAGCCCTTTATATTTTGCAGAAAGATTAACTGAACACTTTGGGGGAGCTAAAATCTATTTAAAAAGAGACGAGCTTAATCATACTGGTGCGCATAAAATTAATAATGTAATAGGCCAAATTTTATTAGCTAAAAAAATGGGTAAAAATAAAATTATTGCTGAAACTGGTGCAGGTCAACATGGTGTTGCAACTGCAACGGCATGTGCCTTATTCGGATTTGAATGTGAAGTTTTTATGGGTGCAATGGATATTGAAAGACAAAAACCTAATGTTCAAAGAATGCAATTATTAGGTGCTAAAATTAATCCAGTCACATCAGGAACTGGTACTTTAAAAGATGCAATGAATGATGCATTAAGATTTTGGGTGTCAAACGCTAATACGCATTTTTATATTATTGGTACTGCTGCTGGACCTCATCCTTATCCAAAAATGGTCAGAGACTTCCAATCTGTAATAGGAAAAGAAGCAAAAAAACAAATTTTAGAAAAAGAAAATAGACTACCTGATGTTTTAGTTGCGTGTATTGGAGGTGGATCCAATGCTTTGGGATTATTCCATCCATTTCTTGATGATAAAGAGGTAGAAATTTTTGGCGTCGAGGCTGCAGGTAAAGGTCTGAAATCCAACCTTCACGCTGCTTCCCTCTCAGCTGGATCTCCTGGCATACTTCATGGCAACAGAACATATTTGCTTCAAGATGATAATGGACAAATAAATGACGCACACTCAATTTCTGCTGGACTTGACTATCCTGGAATTGGTCCCGAGCATTCTTGGTTATACGATATTGGAAGGATTAAATACTTATCAACAACAGATGAGGAAAGTTTAGCTGCTTTTAAGCTATGTAGTAGATTAGAAGGAATTATACCTGCACTTGAACCAGCACATGCTTTACATATTACTGGCAAACTTGCTACTAAAAGAAAAGGACAGATTATAATTATGAATATGTGTGGTAGAGGAGATAAAGATTTGTCATCAGTATTACCATTAATAATGAAAAAATAAAATTAATAAAAACTGATGAACCGTATTAAACAAACTTTTAGTAAACTTAAAAAAAATAATGAAAAAGCTGTTGGAATTTTTTTAACTGCTGGAGATCCTGATTTAAAAAACTCTTTTAACCTAATAAAAAAATTACCTGAAAACGGTGTAGATTTTATTGAAATTGGAATGCCCTTTTCTGATCCAATGGCTGATGGACCTTCAATTCAACTATCAAGTCAAAGAGCTCTTAAATCAGGCACAAACTTAACAAAATGTTTGTCTCTCGTAGAAAACTTTAGAAAAAAAAATAATCATACACCAATTATCTTAATGGGATATTACAACCCAATATATAAATTTGGTAAAAAAAAATTTATCAACAAATGTCTTGATATTGGAGTAGACGGTCTAATTATAGTTGATTTACCACCAGAAGAAGATGAAGAATTTTATAATGAAGCTGAAGGAAGCAAACTGAGTGTGATCAGACTAGTTACACCTACGACCAATGAGGAAAGACTTAATAAAATATTATTAACTGCAACTGGATTTGTATACTATGTTTCAATAACAGGAATTACGGGGACACAAGCACCAAATATAGCAAATGTATCAATGAATTTGAAAAAAATAACAGCAGTTACAGATCTACCAGTAGTTATAGGATTTGGGATAAGATCACCGTCTCAAGCTTCATCCATGGCTAATATTTCAGATGGTATAGTCGTAGGCTCTGCGGTAATTGATTTGATAAAATCATCGTTAGATAATAACAATAATTTAACAAAACAAGCTCTTAACTCATGTTTAGATTTTATAACTAAAGTTTCAAAAAGTGTTAAACATAATTAAGCCTTATTGTATATTTATACAAAAATAAGGAGTTAGAATTGAATTGGATTAAAGAAACAGTATTACCTAAGTTCAAGGCTTTTGTTAAAATAAAAGAGCCTGAAGAAATCTTGTGGATTAAATGTAAATCATGTTCTCAAATGATATTTCATAAAGAATTTAATGAAAGCAATAATGTTTGTAAATCCTGTGGTTTTCATGACCATCTTTCTGCAATAGAAAGAATAAATTTTCTTTTAGACCAGGGTACCATTGAAGATATTGTAATACCAAAATTAAAATTAGACCCTATTAATTTCAGAGATAAAAAAAAGTATATTGATCGTATAAAAGATGCACAAAATAAAACAAAATTGGAAGATGCATTGTTAGTAAGTTTTGGTCTTATAAATAAAATACCAGTAGTATTAGCATGTTTTGACTTTTCATTTATGGCTGGATCTATGGGAAGGTATGTAGGAGATGGATTGATAGTTGCTGCTAAAGAAGCGATAAAAAGACAATGCTCTTTAATAGTAGTGCCTTCTTCAGGTGGAGCAAGGATGCAGGAGGGTATATTTTCCTTGATGCAAATGCCAAGAACAACTATTGCAATTAATAAAGTTAAAAAGGAAAACCTACCCTATATTGTTCTACTTGCCAATCCTACAACCGGTGGAGTCACTGCGAGTTTTGCAATGCTTGGAGATGTGCATATAGCAGAACCAGGGGCAATAGTTGGATTTGCTGGAAGAAGAGTTATTGAAGAAACCGTAAAAGAAAAGCTTCCAGAAAATTTTCAAACAGCAGAATATTTAAAATCTCATGGCATGATAGACATTGTTATTCCTAGATCTGAGCAAAAAGAAAAAATTTCACATTTATTAAAAACACTAACTTTCTATATTAATTAAGAATAAAGATTAATATTTTTAATAAAATGATCAAAAAACATAAATTATCACAAACATTAAATAGAATGTTTTCACTTCACCCAAAGGTGATAGACTTCGATCTTTCCAGATTAAAATTATTAATGAAAAAATTTAATAACCCCCAACAAAGGTTACAAAATGTAATTCATATTGCAGGTACTAATGGCAAAGGTTCGACAGCATCTTTTCTTAAGGAAATATTATTAAATCATAAATTATCAGTAAATTTATACACCTCACCTCATTTAATTAATTTTAATGAACGTATAAGAATAAATAATAAGTTAATTTCAGATGAAAAACTGATTAAAATTTTAGAAGAGGTAGAAGCAAAAAATGCTAATAACCCAATCACATTTTTTGAAATAACGACAGCAGCAGCTATAATTGCTTTTGAAAGACAACCAAGTGATGTCAATATATTTGAAACAGGCTTAGGTGGTAGATTAGATGCCACAAATATTATTGAAAATAAAAAACTTACTATAATAACTAAAATAGGTTTTGATCATATTGAGTTTCTTGGAGAAAAAATTGAAGAGATAGCGCGCGAAAAGGCAGGAATTTTTAGAAAAAACACCCCAGTTATAATTGCAAAGCAAAAAAATATAAAAGCACGTCAAACTCTTTTAGCATGTGCAAAAAATTTAAAAACTGAAATAATTGATATTGAAAATATTTCTACAAATACAATGCTTGGATTAAGTGGTGATCATCAATATGAGAATGCATCTACAGCTTATACTGCTGCAAAAAAAATATTACCATTAATTTCCTTATCAAAGACCAATTTAGCTTTAAAACAAGCGAACTGGCCTGGAAGAATTCATCAGATAAGGCAAGGAAAAATTATCAATTATAGAAATAACATAACAATCTTAGACGGTGCACATAATAATGATAGTGCATATGTGTTGGATCAATATTTAAATAAAAAATCTATAGGTAAATGGAATTTAATAATTGGCATGTTGAAAAATAGAGACATTGAAAATTTTGTAAATATATTCAAAAATCATATTAATAAAGTGTTTGCTATGGCTATTCCTGAAATAGAGTCGTCGTATTCTCCAGATGAAATAATTGTAAAATTAAAAAAAATAGGTTTAGAAGTACTTCCTGCACAAAACTTGGAAAATGCTCTAGAACATGCTGAAAAAGATATACCTCTTTTAATTACTGGATCACTTTATTTAGCAGGAAATACTTTAAAATTTAATGAAACAAAAATTGATTAAATTGTTTCGTTAACCCAGGTTTCTAGTGCTGATTTTGGTAATGCGCCCATTTTTTCAGATATTTTTTGACCATCTTTGAAAATCATTAAAGCTGGAATACTCCTTATACCGTACGCTTGTGATGTTGAAGGATTCTCGTCAACATTTATTTTCACTATTTTCAGTTTGTTGGCCATTTCTTCAGATAATTCCTCAAGAGACGGACCAATAGCTTTACAGGGGCCACACCACTCTGCCCAAAAATCAACTAAAACTGGTTCTTGTGATTCTAAAACATCTTCTTTAAATTTTTGGTCATTAGTTTTATTGGTTGCCATTATTTTAATCTCCTAACTTTCTTTTCTAATTGTAATTTATTGATATTTTTTTTCTAAATCTTGAAGAAACTTATCTAACTCCTCTAAAAATAATAGTTTTTTGTCATCACCATTTATCTCAAATTGTTCTCTAAAAGTATCTAATTCATGATATGATTTTGGTATTGTATTCCATTTTTCATTATCAGTACTTAAAATTTGTTTTGCAATAATTTTATGAATAATATCATAATTGGATTTGGGAAGTACTAAAGGTGCTTCTTCATAGATTAATCTTTGAGCAAAATATTTATATCTTTGATCTTTAAAATGGTTTGATATGTAAAACTTTTCTTCCCAATCAGCATTATGAAAATCTATCATTTTTGATTTATCATTGTTATCTGGAAATCCGCCCCAATATAAGCTATCTTCAGGTTGTAAATCAATCTGTGATTTAGAAATCTCCTTTTCCTCATTTTCTTCAAATAATATTCTCTGTATTTTATTTTTAAAATCTGGATTATTTTTAATCATCTCTGCTCTTTCGTGAAGAACTTCAATACCTATAGATTTATAAAGAGGTATTTTTTCAATGTGGCTTGCATCCAACAATACAGGATTTTTGTTATTTTTTATTTCTCTTATTAGTTTTGGTCTTTGTTTAATTTTTATTTTTAAATCTTTTATTGACATATCAAAGTAATCAACAGGATCATGAAGCAAATCAAAACACTGAGGATAGTTAAAATGATTTTTGCATAAGTAAGTGACTACGTGAGTGTTAAATTTACCAAAAAAATATTCGTCCATACAAACAATATTATTATTAATTAGGAAGTTATCGACATCAATTTTAGTGCTGTTATTCAAAGCAGAATTCCAAATAATATTAGCTTTTTTTTGTAAAATTTTTGTAATTTCCATAGTAGCTTCTACATCACCCATAGCATCATGTGCATTATGAGTAATCTTGTTCAACTCAGTCAAATTATCTAGTTTGAATATTTGATTCCCTTTTTCATTCATTCCAACTTCTATACATTCCGGATAGTAATATTTAGATGATCTAGTTATTCCTAAAACATCTGCCCTTTTATTTCCATTAAATTGAGTTGTATATGGTTCTAGAAGTAATTTAAAAAAAGTTTTTCTAAGAAATTCTTCATCAAAAGAAATAGTGTTATATCCAATAAATATAGCTGGAGACCATTTTTTAAATTTATCCTGAAGTTTTTTTATTAAACCATAATGTGACAAATTTACATTGTTTAACATCCTTATTGATGTTTTATTAACTAATAAAGCACCAGGTTCCGGAACCAAACCAGATCTTAAACGACATCTATCTTCAAATCTTTCAAGTTCATTAAAATTCTTGTCAACTAAGATTGCAGCAACTTGAATAATTTGATCCCAAGTAGAATTTCTACCTGTAGTCTCCAAATCATAAAAAACAAAATTCATACTCATTTACTTATATCCAACTTTAAGGACTGCTCTTTTATCCTATTAAACCAATTAATAGATCCAAATAGTGAAATCTTTCTGAAATTTGAAAAATTCTTCTCGTCTTCACTAATAAAAGAAATAGTAATGTTTAGGGGGTCCAAATTTTTTATTTCTAAATTAAATCTTGGCCATTCTAGCAAAATAATTTTTTTTTTAGATCTTCAAAAACACCAATTTCTTCAACCTCTTCAAATTTATTAATTCTATAAAAATCACAATGCCATATTTCTATGCCCTCATTCAAAGGATAAGTCTGAACGAGATTGAATGTTGGACTTGGAACTTCTTTTATATTTGTAATAGTATTTATGATAGACTTGCAAAGAAAAGTCTTACCAACTCCTAAATCACCTTCAAAAGTAATTATATCGTTTGATTTTAATAATCTTGATATCAAGCCACCAATATTTTTCATTTCATTTTCAGATTTGACAATAATTTCTGATAATGCCTTCATGCTCAATATCTATAATTATCAGACTTAAAAGGACCTTGAACTGGAACACCAATATAATCAGCTTGCTCATTTGATAATTTAGATAAAGTCGCCCCTACTTTTTCCAAGTGTAATGTAGCGACTTTTTCATCTAGATGTCTTGGTAACGTATAAACCTTATTTTCATAGTTTTTAGAATTTTGCCAAATTTCAATCTGTGCTAAAACTTGATTGGTAAATGAAGCACTCATTACAAAGCTGGGGTGCCCAGTTGCACAACCCAAATTAACTAATCTTCCCTTTGCCAATACAATTAGTCGTTTACCGTCTTGAAACTCAACTTCATCCACTTGAGGTTTAACTTCTGACCACTTCATATTTTGTAATGATTCAACCTGTATCTCAGAATCAAAATGACCTATATTACAAACTATAGCTCTATCTTTCATATCTCTCATGTGGTCAACTGTAATAACATCTTTATTACCAGTTGCGGTTACAAAAATATCTCCTCTTGGACAAGCTTCTTCCATTGAGCACACCTCATAACCTTCCATTGCAGCTTGTAATGCGCAAATTGGATCGATCTCTGTTACAATCACTCTTGCTCCACCCTGACGAAGAGAAGCCGCTGAACCTTTACCAACATCACCAAATCCAGCTACTACAGCTACTTTACCAGATAACATTACATCTGTAGCCCTTCTAATACCGTCAACTAGAGATTCTCTACATCCGTATAAATTGTCAAACTTAGATTTTGTTACAGAGTCATTTACATTTATAGCCGGAAAAGGAAGGTCACCCTTTTCAGCCATTTGATATAATCTTAAAACACCTGTCGTTGTTTCTTCTGTTACTCCTTTAATACTGTTTTTGACCTTGGTAAACCAACCTGGAAAAGATTTAAGTCTAGACATAATTTGGGCTTTAAGCGCCTCTTCTTCCTCATTAGCTGGAGACGCAAGCACCTTTTCTCCTCTTTCAGCTTTAGCTCCCAAAATTATGTAAAGAGTGGCATCTCCACCGTCATCTAGAATCATATTGGCAAACGTATCTTCAGACCATGTAAATATTTTATCAACATACTCCCAATACTCTTTTAGAGTTTCACCCTTTTTAGCAAAAACTGGAATATTTTGTTCAGCAATAGCCGAAGCAGCATGATCTTGTGTCGAAAATATATTACAACTAGCCCATCTCACAGTTGCTCCAAGACTTACCAAAGTTTCAATTAGTACGGCTGTTTGTATAGTCATATGTAAACAGCCTGCTATTCTAGTCCCTCTTAATGGTTGTTCTTTTCCATATAATTCTCTGCAAGCAGTCAACCCTGGCATCTCTGTCTCAGCAATTGATATTTCTTTTCTTCCCCATTCGGCAAGGCTAATATCTGATATGGAATAATCTTTCATAATAATCCTTAAAAATTTTTATACTTCTATAACACTCTAATAATCTTTTGAAAACTGTGAATTTGTTACTTTTTAAATTTTATGCTTTTATATTTCTAGAAAACTTACTTTAACACTACCTCCGACACATTCATTCTTTTGGTTAAATCTATTTAAAGCTTCAATAGTCCCTCCATGCGCTAGGACTATTTGTTTTGAAATGGATAAACCTAGACCAGAATGATTACCAAACTTTTCATTTTTAGGTCTATCTGTATAAAATCTATCAAAAACTTTATTTAGAGATCCATTTGAGAAACCTGGACCACTATCTTCAACTAGAATAATAACATGTTCTAAGCTTTTTTCTAAACGTATATTTATAATCTGTTTATCAGTTGAAAAAGAAACCGCATTTTGTATTAAATTATCAAAAACCTGCGCAATCTTATTTTCATTACCAAAAATATACATATCTTCGGAATACTTTAAAAAATTTATATTACAATTAACTGTAGATGATCTTACATCAACCAAGGTTTCAAGTAGATTCGAAATATCTATTTTTTTCATTTCTATTCTAGATAATTCTGAATCCAGTCTTGAAGCCGCAGAAATATCGTTAATTAATCTATCAATTCTTTCAACATCATTTTGGATGACCTTTATTAATTTTTTCTGTTCACTTGCGCTTGTTACTTTACTAATTGTTTCTGAAGCAGACCTCACTGATGTTATAGGATTTTTTAACTCATGTGCGACATCAGCAGCAAATTCTGCTATGTGATCTATTCTTTTTTGTAATTCATTAGTCATTTTAAAAAATGACCTTGCTAATTTACCTATTTCATCCTTTCTAAATCTAAATTCACTTAGATTAAATGTTTTCATCATTTTGTCTTCTGCTATTTTATCAGCCTCATTTGATAACTTAACTATAGGGTTAGTTATTGATCTTCCAAAATAAAGAGCAAGAGTAATAGTAGCTAATAAAATTAACCCAAATGCTTTAAAAAGTTCAGTTTCCAAGTCTACTAATTCTTTTTCTATTTTATTCCCCGAAACTGATAGAAGGACAGCACCCCTAATCATACGAATATTTTTGATAGGAATTGCAACTGATAAAAATAAATTTCCACTTTTATCTTGTCTGAGCACTTTTGTGTTTTTGCCTCTCAGAGCCATTATAACTTCTGGAAAATCTTCAAACGAAAATTCTCTATTATCGACATAAAGTGGAAGATTTAGTGGTTTTGATATAATATTTGAAAATAAAAACACAAAGTCAGTGAAATAAGTTTTTAAAGAAAAATCCTTATCTACGGATGGTAAAGGGCTTACTTCAACAAATGGACTATATTTCATACTTCCTTTTGTGTCAGCTATTAAATTTCCATATATATTGAAAAGTCTCGCTCTTATGTTAGATCCATAATCAACTTTAGGAATAAGACTTTGTAACGCAGGACTAGAGATTTGATTATTTTGAATTAGGCCATATTGATTTTCTGCCAACGCAAGTGCTTTTGTCAGAGTAAGGCCTTGTCTTTCTATAGCTGCAAACTCAGATTTAATCAAAATTTCTTGATACTTGTTGAAGTAAATTATAATAATGGGGTACAATAGAACTGGTAACAAAATTATAAATAATATCCTCATTTTAAGAGGAAAATATAATCTCTTTATAATTCTAAAAAACTTTCTCAATTCTTATACATCTCTATACCTATACCCAACACCGTACAAAGTTTCAATACAATCAAAATCTTTATCAAAAACTCTAAATTTTCTTCTCATTCTCTTTATATGACTATCGATAGTCCTGTCATCAACATATATGGTTTCACCATATGCTGTGTCTATAAGTTGATCTCTATTTTTTACTAATCCCGGTCTAAGCGCCAATGTATAGAGTATTAAAAATTCTGTAACAGTCAGTCTTATTTCTTGTCCTTTCCACTTACAAAGATGCCTGTCTGGATCAAGGGACAAATCATTTCTTTGGATCATTTTATCGGACGAATCTGAATTTTTAAATAAAGTCCTTCTAAGGACTGCTCTTATTCTTTCTATTAGTAGTTTTTGCGAAAATGGCTTAGTTATATAATCATCAGCACCCATTCTAAGACCAATTGCTTCGTCTATTTCATCATCTTTACTAGTTAAAAAGATAACTGGTACGTCATTAGAAGCCCTTAGCCGTTTTAACAGTTCCATACCATCCATTTTTGGCATTTTAATATCTAAAACAGCTATATCTGGAGAGTTTCTCTGCAATGCAACAAGTCCTTGTTCACTATCATTATAAGTTTCAACTGACCAACCTTCCGCTCTTAAGGCAAGGGAAACGGAAGCTAAAATATTACTATCATCATCAACAAGAATTATCTTTTCACTCATTATTTCACCTATATTAAAATAATAATTAATAATTTATAATTATTTGATGAGAAAAATTAGGTTTATTCAAGGCTAAATTAAGTTAATTTATGTTAAATAATGTCATCAATGAGCTTCTGCCCAATTATTTCCAATACCTACATCTACTTTTAAGTTAACTTTCAAAGGTACCATTGGTAGATTAGCTGTTTCCATTATTGGTAAAATAACATTTGTAAATTCTTCAATATTTTTATTTCTAATTTCAAATACCAACTCATCATGAACTTGCATCAGCATAGAAATTTCTTTTTTATTTAGTAACTGTTTATGAATTTTAATCATCGCCAATTTAATAATGTCCGCTGCAGTACCTTGAATAGGAGCATTAATAGCTTGCCTTTCTGCAAACCCTCTCAGCTTTTGGTTTTTGGAATTACTATCATTAATATAAACACGTCTATTAAATAAAGTTTCTACATAGCCATCACTATCTAAATTAGATTTAATTTGTTCCATATAATCTCTAATTCTTGGGAATCTGTAGAAGTATGAACTAATAAAATCCTTTGCTTCATTTGCAGAACATTTTAACTGCTTTGCAAGACCATATGCTGAAATACCATAGATAATTCCAAAATTAATTGCCTTTGCCTTTCTTCTAAACTCTGAAGTGATTTCTTTTATTGGTATACCAAATACTTTTGAGGCAGTATCGGCGTGAATATCTAAATTATCATTAAACGCATCCAACATCTTATTTTCATCTGCAATATGAGCAATCAACCTTAATTCAATTTGAGAATAATCCATTGAAACTAATTTGAAGCCCTGCTTTGGCTCAAAAGCTGTTCTAATTAACCTTCCTTCTTCAGTTCTAATTGGTATATTTTGTAAATTTGGATTTGAAGAAGACAGCCTTCCTGTGCTCGCTCCAACCATAGAATAGTTAGTGTGAACTCTATGAGTTTTTGAGTTTATTTGTTCAACTAATGCATCCGTGTAAGTGCTTTTAAGTTTAGAAAAATGTCTCCAACTCAAAATAACGTCTCCAATTGCATATCCCATATCAGAAATTTTTTCTAATATTTCAACACTTGTTTGCCAGGAGCCATTTTTTGAACGTTTGCCACCTTCAATTTTCATCTTATCAAATAAAATTTCTCCTAACTGTTTGGGAGAACCTATATTGAAATTAGTTTTACTCATTTTGAATATTTGCTCTTCCAATTTATCAATCTGACTTGATAAATTTTTAGAAATTTCATTGAGTTTTTTAGGATTAATGATTATTCCTGTATTTTCCATTTCTAACAATACATTAATCAATGGATTTTCTAGTCTTTTATAAACTGAAAACTTTTTATCATTAATTATTCTTGGTAAAATTCTATTGTAAATTGATAGAGTTATATCAGCATCTTCAGCCGCGTAATTTAGAGCATCTAAGGGAGACAATTGATTAAATGAAATTTTATTTTTTCCTTTTCCACAAATATCATCATATTTGATGGTATCATGGTTCAATTCACGCAAAGCTAAAGCATCTAATTTGTGACTATCCACTCTTCCTGGATCTACCACATATGAAATACACATAGTATCACTAACAGGATTTAAATTAATATTACCATTATGTTCTTGTTTCATTACTAATGAATCGTATTTAATGTTATGGCCAATTTTTAAAATTGAACTATCCTCTAGAAGTGGTTTAATTAAGGAAATTGCATCGTCAAATGGAATTTGTTTAAATAATTTTTCATCGTCAAAAATAAACCCTGACTGATTATTTTCCAAATTTATTCCATGCCTTAAAGGTATATAACAGGCCTCACCTTCTTCAAATGACAATGATAGACCAACTAAGTTAGCATTTTTAGCATTTAAAGAGTCCGTTTCACAATCTACAGCAATAGTAGATTTATCATAACATCTATCTAAAAAAAGTTTTAAGTCCGATAAATTTTCAATTAAATAATAATTTTTTGAAATGGATTTGAATTCCTGATCATTTTTAATAACATCTAATTTTGAAACTTTTGATTCTTCTTTGATTTCTTCTTTCACAACATTTTCATATTTATTTAATAAGCTTTTAAATCCGTGGGCTTTTAAAAAAGGAATTAATTTATTAAGTTTCAAAATAGAATTTATTTTGAACTCATCAATTTTTGAATTAACTGGTACATCTTTTTTTAAGGTTACTAATGATCTAGATAATCTTGCTTGATCAGCATATTCTATTAAATTTTCTCTTCTTTTATTTTGTTTTATTTCAGTTGCTCTGGTTAACAGTTGTTCTAAATCACCGTATTGATTTATTAACTCCGCAGCTGTTTTAACACCAATTCCAGGAACTCCAGGTATATTGTCACTGCTGTCACCTGCAAGTGATTGAACATCGACCACTTTACTTGGATAAACCCCAAATTTTTCAAAAACTTGCTCATCATTAATCCAATATTGTTTCATTGGATCAAATAAAATTGTGTTATCATCAACTAATTGCATAAGATCTTTGTCACTAGAAATTATGATTACCTTTTTATTTGTTTTTTGGGCAATGTTTGAATATGTTGCTATTAAGTCGTCAGCTTCAAAACCTTCCATTTCGACAACAGGTAAGCCAATAGCATTAGTTGCTTCTCTAATAATTGAAAATTGGGGGATTAGTTCTTCTGGGGGGTCAGATCGATTAGCTTTGTATAAATCATAAATATCATTCCTAAATGTTTTTCTTGCAACGTCAAATATAACAGCTACGTACATCGGTTTAAAATCATCAATCAGCTTAAGTAACATTTTTGTATAACCAAAAACTGCATTGACAGGCACCCCATTTTCATTTGTCATAGAAGGTAACCCATAAAAAGCTCTAAAAATATACCCTGAACCATCAATTAAGATTAAATTATTCGGGTCATTGAGTTTTATATCTGGTCTTTTATTGTGTTTTAAATTATCGCTCATTTAAGATTATTTTATAAAAAAAATTACAGTTATTTTATTGATATTATATCATATATAAATTGATGTAATTGTCATTAAATCATAAAGATCTGATATTTTTTTTTAAATATGAGGAAAATAATTAGAAAGTTTATAAATGAATAAAAATTATTGGGAAGTTCCAGATAATAAATTAGCCTTAGAAATTAAAAATCTTAATAAATTCTATGATGGAGAAACAAAAAATATTGCATTAAACAATGTATCTCTAAATATTCCAGCTGGAAGTATTTTTGGTCTTTTGGGCCCTAATGGTGCAGGTAAATCAACTCTGATAAATATTATTTCTGGAGCGGTAATTAAAAGTTCTGGCAAGGTAATTGTTTGGGGTTATGATATTGATAAAAACAGAAAACAATCAAAACTAGCAATAGGTGTTGTTCCACAAGAGTTAAATGTTGATGCTTTTTTTACTCCTCAAGAAACTTTAAATTTACATTCTGGAATGTTTAATGTTCCAAAAAAATCTTGGCGGACAGATGAATTATTAAAGTTAATGGATTTAAGTAATAAAGCTAAGAGTTATAGTCGAACGTTATCTGGTGGAATGAGAAGAAGATTACTAGTGGCTAAAGCAATGGTACATTCACCTCCAATTGTTATACTAGACGAGCCTACTGCAGGGGTAGATGTAGAGTTGAGACAAAAATTATGGAAATATTTTAAAAAATTGAATGAACAGGGTGTTACTATAATATTAACTACGCACTATCTAGAAGAGGCAGAAAATTTGTGTGACCACATAGCTATTATTAGTAAAGGTGAAATTGTTGCAAATGAAACTACAAATTCTCTTCTTACAAAATCAAACAAAAAAATTATTAAAATTACATTAAGTGAAAATGAGATTTCGACAAAAGATAAAAATTTTCTTAAAAATATTGGACATATAATAATTCATGAAAATAAAGTGCAATTGCACTTTAATCCTAATAAAATATCTACGAAAAAAATTATTGAGACCTTATATAAATCGAAGTTGAATATAGTAGATTTATCTACGAAAGATGTAAGTCTTGAAGATATTTTCATTGATATAACAAGAGAAAACAATAGTAAAATATAAATGATATGGTTTGTTTATATGTTAAGATGTAGAGATAATTCAATCTATACTGGCATAACTAATAACTTAGACAAACGAATTGGAGCACATATGTCTGGAAATGGCTCCAAATATGTTAGAGGAAGATTACCTGTGCAATTGATTTATAAAGAAGATTTTTCAAATAGAAGTAGCGCTAGTAAAAGAGAAATAGAAGTTAAAAAACTAAACAAAAAAGAAAAAGAATTATTAATAAATTCTGCTAAACAACTTTAAAGGAGAAAATATGTCTAAATCAAAATATATTTTTATAGTTTCTATGAATGTAAAGTCTGAGTTTGAAAGTCTGTTTAATGAAGTGTACGACAAGGAACACATACCTTATTTATTGGAAGTACCAGGAGTTAATAAAGTCACAAGAGGTCAAGGCGTTCCTTTTATGTTCTCTATTGGAGGTGAAACTAAGTCAATGGATGCTCCAAGTCAAAAGTTTGTGGCAATGTATGAAATAGAAAATCCAGACGTAGTTAACAGTAGTGAATGGTCTGTAGCCGTAGAAAAAGGACGATGGAGTACTCACGTAAGGCAACATACAAGCGAAAGATCTCATTTTATGTACAAATACTGTTAACCTTTAAAGTATAACAATTAAAATTTATTTTTTGACTTTTTCAAAGATATTAGTTCATACTAATTTTACTTATTTATACTTTGGGGGGTGTAGAGATGACAAATATAATTGAAACAAAGTTTGGAACCTTAGTTAATACAAGTAAAATTGCTGCAGGTAGCGCGTCTAGCATAAAAAAAACTGGAGCTTTTTATAATTTTTCTATCAGAGTTAGCCAAGATGATATTCGTGAGTACTCCTTTACAGACTTGGCCAGAGCTGAATATATGAGAAGAATTATGATAGGTCATCTGGAAGAAAAAATTAAAAAAGAGTCTAAAGGCTAATACATTATATATTGTATAATGCAAATACTTAATTTTATTTAATAACTCATTATAATAAATTATTATTATTAAAGATATTTTAGTTGATAGATATATGTCAGCTTTTCAAGCTTATACATATTGTTGAATTATGAAACATTCATATAAAATGATTAATTTTTAATAACACAGATAGTTTCTGCATAAATAAATTACATAAACCCAATTTGTATTGAAAAAAACTTTGAGATACTTCAAGTTTTGTTCAATATAATTTTAACCATGGGGGAAATCATGGAGAATAAATATGTTTTTTGCAGTTATGTTAGTATGTTCGCCAATGAACTTAATCCACCACGAAAAAGAATGTTTTGGGATTGAGGATACTAAAGGTTATTATTCAACAGAGGCTAAATGTAATAAAAGAATAAATGAAATGGAAAATGAGTTGTTACACGTTATAAATTATCCAGCAGTTATTAGTAAGAATTGCATTAAAGTTAAATTAGAATCTGTATAGCTTAACTAAAACAATTAAGAATTTTTATTAAATTCATTAGATAAACTCTTTTAAAATTATTAGTTTTGACAAACATTTATCGTTGTGTGCATAACCTTGCAAATGAGATACATTATAATTTATTATTTTCAACTAAACCAATTATCATATTCTAGATAAGTTACAATAATTGCTAAAATAATATATGCACTAGCATACCATTTAAAAATATAGGGGTGTGGTTTTCCATTTTTTTTCAATTTGTGTCCTTTTAAAAAAATATTGTTATTAAAATATGTACCCTATGCCAAGGCTAAGCAGCCAAAAAAAACCAAACAAAAAATGTAAAAAAATAGAAAAATAAATTGCTTTTAAAAACTTGTTTTTACCATTATCCCACCAACTAACAAATATATATATAAACTTTGAAAATTTATTCTCTCCGTCATTCCACCAATTAGTGAATTTTTTTTCTGTCAGTTTTCTGTTCATAAGTCATTTTAGGACAAGCAATAAATATTTTCAATTTTTAAAATTTGAAGTATGGTATGACTTATATGTTAATTTAATTTTATTAAAAAATAAATCGTAACATTAGTGTATAATTATACTTTAAAGTTTTAATCATCAATAAGAACATATATCATTTTATTTAACTATAAATTGGTACCCCATATTTGGATTGGTAAGTATAGAAGGGCTAATAAAAAAGAAAATATAACCCTTTAACAAAATAAAAAATGTTACAACACATAAAAATATTTTTAGTTCTTTTCTCATAATTAATACTTAACATGTATTAATCAATTTTAATAATAGATTATTATTTTCATTATTTACATTCATCAGATGCCACCCACTCTGGCAAAGGTTCACCTCCGGTGTAATGATTATGTGCCGGTGTTTCTCTAAACAGACAATATACATCTTCTTTAGTAATATTTAGTGTTTCTTTGAGAACTTCAGATATACCGTCAACAAGAGCTTTTTTTCTTCTCGCATCTCTCCCGGGTCTCAAATCCACATCAATAACTGGAAGACCATCACCTATAAAACCAAAAGCCTCTCTAATAGAAACATAGTCATATTTAACTTCTTTAGGAGCTAATGTTTTTAATACAACTTCTCTTACTTTGCTGTGTATTTGTTTTTTAATATCTTTAGAAATACCTTCAGGAACATCTATTCTTATTAATGGCATTTTATCTCCTATAACTATTTTTAAATATTAAGTAGGAATATACTAATCTAACCAGATATTATCCATAAAGTATTATCCATTTAGTTTATGCATCTAGTAATAAAGCAGAGTTATTGTAATCAAAATTATTGGTACATGATTAGTGCTCAACATGTTTATGTAAGTCTATGTAATTCAGAAAGAATGAAGTTATTTTTATTTAAAAATTGCTGAAATGTTTCCAAACAAACTAGAGTTAACCTCTATCAGTTTTTTATCAACTATTGGAATTGGAGGACCATATGCCCCTGTCAAAATAAGATCCCCTTTTTTTATTTGATTATTCATCTTAGCTTGTTCAATAACAAACCACTCAACCGCTGATAACATGTCAATAGGCCATATTTTATTTGTCCATTTATCTATTATGATTTTATCATAAATCAATTTTAGGTCAGTAATTTCTCCAAATTCTGGTTTGTCTATTCCAAGACCACAAACCACGCCGGCATTTATTGCATTGTTTGAAATATGTTCTGCACCATAGGGTTTATCACCATAAAATATTAGATTATGTATTTCAATTATTGGGTGAATTGTGTCAATTGAAGCTAATATATATTCAAAACTAACTTCTTTAGGATGTAAATCACGATTGAATCTTATACCAAATTCAGCTTCCATTGCTGGATTTGAATAATTTTCTTTATTTAATTTTATTCCATTTGAATGAAGTTCACTTTCCCATAAACGTCCCCAAGCTGGATAGGAAAAACCGTATTTTTTTTGTGTTTGTTTTGAAATACTACCAATTTTGTAACCAATTACTTTTTCACCTCTTTTGATTCTGAGATCAGTTAGTATTGATTGAATTTTATAAGCATCTGAGATACTAATCTTGATATTTTTATTTTTAAACAAAGCACTATGATTTTTCGCATCGTAATCGTTTAAAATTTTCTGGGCATGGCTCTCTAATTTATTTTGAGTTAATTCATTCATATTGTATTTTTATTTAATTAAATATTGTGCCTAACTCAACATTAAGAGTATTATGAATTTAGTATAGAATAAACGTATATCTCATTAATAAAATAACTAACTTATATGATCAGTTATGTTATGATGAGAATTATTTATACCAGAAGAATATATTTTTTAGTTTTCAATAATATAATCCAAAATAGTAATTGCTTTGCTTAAAGCTAATTTAGACATCATTAAAAAATTTTTAAGGATAAAGTATAGACGTCCAACAAACAAAATATTTTATAAATTTTTGATCAATAATGAAAAACCAATAACAATTAAAATCATTAAAATAGTTTTTCTAAATATTATGTTAGATAATTTCATCCTAATTTTAGTTCCTAAATACTGTCCTAACAAAGCTGGTGCAGTAATGATCAGACTCACCAACAAATCATAAAAGTTACCTAAACCATGAAAAATAAGGGATGAATATAATGGTATAGAAGCTAAGAAATACATTGTTGCTGTAGTTCTTATAAAATTCTCTTTTGCTAAATTTAATGAGACTAAAAAGGTAATTATAGGCGGTGCGTAGAAGGTAGACACCCCCCCCAGAATACCTGAAAAAAAACCAATAAAGATTGATATTATTTTCTCATATTTTGGTTTAAGCCAATTTAGATTTAATCCTAAAAAGTTTAAACCCGTAAAAATAATAATTGTCAACGCAATTATTATTGAAATTGTTTTCAAATTTAAACTTAATATTAGTTTTCCACCGATAAGTATACCTAAAAAAAGTGTTATAAACATTGGAAAAAACCTATAACTGCTTATTCCTCTTTTGATATCCATTTGGATGAAGTTTGTTATAATAACTGGAAAGCATAAAAACATCATTGCTTTAGTAGGTGGCAAAATAAAAGCTATCAATGGAACTGAAAACATAGACATTCCAATACCAACCGATCCTTTAACTATTCCTCCAAAAAATACAGAGCACAAAATTACAGAAAAAGTAATAGTTTCAAAATATTCTAAAAACATACTTTTATATTAAGTGGAATGATCACGCCTCGTAAAGTGAATTGAGAAAGACCTTATTTTTATTATTTATTAATTTTTAAAAACCAGAGTATTTAACATTTTCAAAAAGATTAAAATCACTCTGAGTTGACATTCTTCCTTGAGTTTCACCTCCAACTATTGTCATTGTGGCTCCCATTTCTGTGATCTGTTTTTTTAAATCTGAATATTCACCTGCTTGTTTAAAAGATTTATCCCATTCTTTTTTTGACTTCCAAACAGTTAAAAATTGAAAAGAGATATCTGAAATATCAATAAATAATGAAAAATTTAAACCATCTTTAAATAAAGAATCTGTATAATTTATACAAAAAAATTTAAAAGAGTCCCTTGAAACCTTGTTTACAAATTTAAAAACATGGGTTCTCGTATACATATTTTTTCCTTTTTTCTCATTTTTAATTTTTTAAATATAATTTAATGAAATTAGATTATCAATCTAAACAGTACTTAATTGGTCCCTCAAATGACCTTATTTTTAAGTTAGTTTTCAATTCATTAATTTCTAGATTATTCATGATTTTTATTCTATCTGTAGATTTCTTATCTTTAAATCTAGCAACAACAAACGCTGACATATCATTTACTCTGAAAACTTTTGCAGACTTTTGACCCTATTCAAAATTTTTTGGAAAATGAGTAATTCTTAAATAATCTAAAAAAATATTTAATTGAAGTTTAGTTGGAGCTGTTATTTCTACAATTCTAACGTACATCACTTAACCTGTACATTAGCATTATTTATTAGTTTTGACATTTCAACTACCGTTTCACCCTCTGATTTACTTACTATTCCTCCCATTTCTTTTATATCATTCCAAAACTTATTGGAAAACTTTGTTCTTGTTTTTATTAAAGATGATTTATCTTTCCATAAATGAAACATATCTATTTGAGTATCTGATACTTCCGTGAAGCACCTAATTAACAAGCCTCCACTTTCATTAAACAACTCTTCACTCATATTTTTGAGGGACATAACTATAGAATCTTTGGCTAATTTATTTTGTAATTTTACAGTAACTGTTATTCCATACATATTTTAAATTCCATAAGCATTTTGATACTGACATATTTTAATCAAATCGAACATATCTCGTAAAGTGTTAAACATTTTAATGTCTAATATAAAGTCTTTCAGAAAGGCTAATGCAATCGAAGTAATAGTTTTAGTTGTTGTCGCTAAGTAAGGCTGTATGAGCCAGGAGTTAGACTCTCAAATCCTGAAGAACAATGTTTCTACTTGCCTCTATAACAGGGTCTGCGGCTTGAAGTTCTTTCATAATGTTTTTGGTAAAATTTTCTAATTCATTTTGAGATTGTTTAAATGAAGTTGGACTTTCATACTCAAACAAAATAGATATTTTAAATGTTCCCTTCATATTCCATATTTGATTAAGACAAAATCTTGTACATCCTTTTTTTTTAAGTTTGTCAAACAATGCTGTACCATTATCTTCCCAAATTCTTCTAAAAAGAAGCATTTGCGCTTCTGTCTTGAAAGTAAAAGTATTGTAAGTCATTAAATTTGCTTTTGTATCCAACATAAACTCCTAGTCTGCAAAAATTTATAATAAATTAAGGTATCAATCAAACCTATCTATGTTAAGTAAAAAGGAACCAAAACTTTAACACTTTGTTTCATCGTTTTGATTAAAGATAATAAAATTTTATAATTACATTAAGTTAAATTTTAGATTAATGCGATTGAGAAGCAGTTCCATACTCTACTTATGCATCGTGTCCTATCACAATCAAGCTATATATTGAGATATGGATACATATGGCATTGTCAATAGGCACCATATGTTTCACACTTTGTTTTACATCTTAATTTAGCGTTCTTAGTATAGAAAAATGGGTCACTAAATATGTATAAATATACCTAATTATAATAACACTTCTATGTATCACTTAAGTGTAACACTATAAGTGTAATCCTGCCCCACACGTGTGCCACCCGACCCTTGTCGGTATAGTATACATAGGCTTTGCAGCAGATGAAGGTATTTACAATAATTAGACAGTGAAATATTCTACTATTAATCACTTTAACTTTTTAAATAGGACACTTTTATGACTTCTTCAAAACTAGTAAATTATACCACAAGAGAATTTATGTCAGACCATGAACTTGAACATTACATAGTTAAACAAAACGAAATATTTACACCAAAAGTTGTTGAAGAATTTACGAAAGCTGGAATGTTAAGAAGAGTTTTGACAAAACTTTGGAATAAAGAAGGTGTCCATAGAGTTGGTATATTATTTGAGTATAGAGACGAAAAAGCATATGTTGCATGTCAAAGTCTATTAGAAAAGCATTATATCCCAATGGTAAAAACATTTATTACTAAAGTAATAGGAAGCCGGGGTATAGTAGTCCATGAATTTAGTTCTGAAGAATTTACGAAGGGATAAAATAACTAAAGTGTTTACCATTTTAATGACTAATACAGAGTTATACAGCAAGGTTAATGTAATCAGATTCAATTAATATCAGCTATAGTTTTAGTGGTTGTGTCAGTCTGAATGAGTCAGGAATTTATAGTCTGATTTTATTTATTATTTTCATACCACTTATCTAAGTTTATTATTTCATCTTTTGGTTTTAAACTTGACGTAAACCTCTCTACTTCAACAACAAAAAAACTAGCATACTTATCTGTTCCCCAACTTTGAACTTGCTTTTCTACATCTTCCTTTGAGTTAGCTAAATAATGAGAACAAAAAAAGGTACTATTGTTTCCAAGCCACGTTTGAGAGCATGTTGCAAACTCTCCAACTGCATCTTCAGCCCATTTGCCGTGAGTAACACCTTTTGGATACAATTTGTTAAAAGAGGATTTATATTCATCTGACTTTTTCTCTGACAGAAAGTCATAAATAACAATATAGTTATTCTTTCTATTTTCAGTATTTGTTTTCACCATCTACCTATCAATACTTTTGCAATAGCATCAGTTTATGTGTTCCTAAATCTGTGTCAACAGGCACATAATGGTCTGCCGTTTGGTGTACCCTTAGAAATCTTCTGGTAATGTAAAGAACCTTCAAATTTATACACATATAAATATACTCAACTACATACTATCTTCTTCATTAGTCAGTTAATATATTACAATTAATATGTAGTCATTTAGGTGTGCAGTTATATGTATTATTTAAGTGACCCTACCCACAGATGGGACATAGGACGGTGTACGTATAGTATACATAGGCTCTGCAACAGATGGAGTGTTAATAATTATAATCTAATAAATTAAGTGTTCTTGTAGTTAATCTTTTCACAGTGATTTTCTTAAAGAAATTTTCATTCTCTTTAAAATGTTTTTCTATAACTTTTTGTCCCTTAACATAGGCATTTTCGTCTTTATATTCAAATAACGTTGACAAAGCAAAACCACCTTCTTTGTTCCATACCTGATTCAATCTAAAGCGCATCAATCCAATTTTTTTCATGCTTTCATAAAAGTTTGAACCTGTTCTTTCTACATAATTTATAAATAATTCCATTTCGGCTTCACTAGAAAAATCTATTAAAACATGACTAATTAGTTTTGCTGATGGTATTGAATTTTTATGTTCGTTCATACACATAACCTATTTACTAATTTAAAATATTAAAAAATAAAATTATAACTTTGTAGTTACTATATTATTATATTCCTTCAACCATAAGTATGTTTGAAGTAGAATTTTCTAATCTTACTTTTTTA
Organism: SAR116 cluster bacterium AG-390-L20; assembly: GCA_003278095.1. Lineage (GTDB taxonomy): Bacteria > Pseudomonadota > Alphaproteobacteria > Puniceispirillales > Marisalimonadaceae > Marisalimonas. Next base: position 55,732 of record QCHB01000005.1, read on the forward strand.
TAAGGTCTGTATTCTTCACTATCATACCATTTCATAGCTGATTTTTTGTCAGGAAATTTTACTAATACCATTCTAGTAGGTTTCCATAAATTTGTTTCCAAAGAATCTATCTCTCCACCCCGAATTAAGTATTCACCACCATAGCTTTCAATCATAGGTTTAACTTTTTCCATATATTTCTGGTATTCTTCTATGTTGTGTATATCCACGTCACCAATCATATAAACTGACATAATCGTCTCCATGCTTTCTTTTTCATATTTATATCGCTAATCAAATACCTACAAACAAAATATATAAACTACCAAACAATAAAAAATCAATTATGACAATTTTCATAAAGCTATTCATGCTAATAGTTTAATCCAAAGAAACACTCCTCGTAAAGTATTAACCAATTTAATGACTAATACAGAGTCATGCAGCAGGGTTAATGTAATCAGAGTCAAAATGGGTGCATGAGATGTTGTTATAGTGATTGAATGAGTCTGTATGAATCAGGGATGGGTGTGGTAACACTTATATCAAAATTCGTAGAAAGCTATTAAATGGAAATCCAACTCTGAGTATTTTATAGGATAGATTACAATTTAAATTTGTAATTATTTGGCGAATACAGTAAGTGGTCCAAGACCTTCAGCTCCAGCAATTACAGCATACACTATTGTGGGCGTTTTAGCTGTGTTTGTAACAGTGTGAGGTGAATTTGTTGCTTCAACAAACGTATCTCCGGCCTTATAGACTACCTTTTTTCCATTAGGACGTTCTGAGGTAACCTCCCCTGACATTATATGCACGATAAGGGGTGCAGGATGAGTATGCTTTGGTAATTTTCCACCCACTGGAAATATTACCTGAACAATAGTCATTTTTGGAGTACCTTTAGGGTAAGAAATAGCTTCACCTGCACTAGATTTAGAACTTGAATGTAACACTGTTACTTGTGGTTTTAATTGTTTTGAATTGGCCACATTTGCAAATACTGCTATAGTTAATATAATTATCAATTTTGTAATTAATTTATTCATTAGATTTCCCTTTTAACTTATTTAAACCAAAAATTTATACTCATTTATAATGATTTGTCTGTAAAGTATTTACATATTTAAAAATATAAGACTGTACAAATAATAAGCATATATGAGGGTGTAGCTATATATGTATAGTTAGCGTCTGTAGCAGATGGGATTTTAGAATTGGTATAGTACGTAGATGAATATTATTGTTAGCCCAAGCATAAGTATAAACTTCTTATATACTCCAATCATATTTAAACTCAGAAACCACTATTCCCCTATTATTAAATATTTTGAAAACAAATTTTGCTAAGGTTGGACAATTTTCAGGTGTGAAAGCAACATTTAAAATATTTTCACATTTTTTAAAAGATGTCTCACTGTCATATTCAAAAACTTGAGTAATTCTATGATGTCCTTTATTCCATACTTTAGAAATTACATGACGAATTAAACCATTTTGCTTCAATTGAGAGTAAAGTTTATCTGTCCATATTTCATCAAGAGATTTCAAAAATAAATCTAATTCATTTTCAGTTGAAAAATCCATATACAGTGAGTTAAGAAAAGCCGTATCTTTATTTTTCATTTATTTCTAAAAACCTTAAAGTTTCATTTTTAAAAAATTAGTTTTATTTTTTACATATTAATTTTTTATATCTATATATCCTAATCCAAACAAACACCCTTCGTGAAGTGTTAACTATTTTAATGACTCTTACAGAGTCATATAGCAGGGTTAATGTAATCAGAGTCATTGATATATGAAATATAGTTGAAGTGGCTTTATGAAACTGAGTGAGTCAGGGATTAATAAAACTATCTCTAATTAATCTCTTCTACTATTTTAGAAACAACACCTTTTTTGAATAAGTTTCCATATTTATATTTTTCATCAACTGAAAACATAGTTAAGATTGTGTTTTTAGTAGTATTAATAACATTAAAAAATCCACCATGACCTGTCATAGTTAATGTTGGTACGCCATTTACTTCGTATACCCAAAACTGATATCCGTATCGTACTCCATCTCTTTTTGTCTCAACTGCATTTTCAATACCTTCTTTATAAAATTTACCTAAACACGTATTATTAATCATTTCGTCATGTATAAATTGACCAAAGTTTGACCAATCTAATACACTCATTGTCAACCTAGCTTGGGCAACTGTAATTCCTTTTTTATCTGAAACCCAATGCATGAATTTATTTTGGCTAAATTTTTTAAAAGCATTTTCATAGAAAATTTGACTTGCTGGTCTGTTTGTTAAATCAGTAATCATAATTGAAAGTGCGAATGGGTCTGATGAAAAATAAAAATGTTTTGAGCCTTGTTCTCTGTCATTATCCTTTAAAATTGAAATAGCCTTAAACATACTAGCTTTTCCTTCATATTTTCTCAGCCCCATTGCCATTTGGTTCATCTTTCTTCTTAGCTTATAATCATTTTGTATTGGCGCCACTCCACTATTCATCTGCAGTGTGTTTCTTATAGTTATTTTAGAGTATGGAGTTTGCTTGAGTGAAGAAGAATATTTACCTAATTCATCATCTAATGATTCAATTTTACCGATGCAAACAAGACTACCAATTGCCGTAGCCAATGCTGTTTTTGCCATAGACATACCGTGTAATATCGTATTACTATCAATATTTCTTTTTTTATTAAATCTTGCATAAACTAAATCATTATTTTTTCTTATTAACGCAGCTAAATTGTTTTTATCTTTAAAAATATTGTCATAATTTTCTTTTTTCAAATTGACACTATCAAGATTTTGTTTTTCCCCATAACTATGAATATTTATTTTAAAAGGACCAAACTTTTTTGTTTCATGAACATTAAAATAGGGCTTTATTTGCCTTTTCCACATTTTTTTAGGCCCATGGTCAGCGTAAGAAATAAAGAAAAATGAAAAATAAATTGTTATAGATAAAAATAACTTGAACATAAATAGCCTCAAATACAATTAATTAATATGTTAATAATAAACATATTAATTAATTTTAAAACAAAAAAATAAGCACCAAATTTTTCAATCTATTTCACAGTGTTAATTTAAAAAAATAAAATTTAATAATTACAGTAAGTTAAATTTTAGATTGGTGCGGCTGAGAAGATTTAAGTTAATCTAAGATGCACCACTTGAGGTTGTATACAAGCTCTATGCTCAGTTTATGTATTACCGAATCCGTGTCAACAGGCACATTTTGGTCTACCGTTTGGTCTACCCTAAATGTTACATCTTAATTTAGCGTTCTTAGTATAGAGAACATAGAAATGGATATGTGTAAATATACCTAAACTATAATAACATTTATATGTATCATTTAAGTGTAACACTATAAGTGTAATCCTACCCCACAAGTGAGCCACCCCACCCTTGTACGGATATATACATAGGCTCTGCAGCAGATGGGGTATAAATAGTGTTAACCATTTTAATGTGTCATAGAGGTTCAAGCAGTAGGGTCTATTTAATCAGAGCCAATGGTACATTGGATGTGTTTATAGTAGTTGTTTGAGTCTATGTGAATTAAAGATGGAGAGTTAAAGTTTACTACCACTAACTTTTATTAATTAATTTAATTTGTTTTTCATTCATATTTTTTAACTGATTTGGTAAAGTTATTTCATCAGTCCATAAAAGCTTAATATTCAAGCCAACATTAACATATTATAATGATACGTAATCTAGGCTTCTTATAAATATTCAACCTATAAATATTAAACCTTAAGCATTAACCTTCTTTTTAGATTTCCAAATTAAAAAAACTAGAGATAAAACTTGAGCTGCAAGTAAAAACCACACAAGTCCTGCTATTGAATTTTCATCTGCATTTTCAGCACTTGCTGCAACCCATAAAAGAGGAGAAAGGAAAAACAAGCTTAAAAAATTGACTCCAATTGCTATATACCCTAAAAGCGCACTTTTTCCATAAGATAATGCAGCAAGAATTGCAGAAACTACAGTAAGGTAAACACCGATAACTGGAATAAAAATGGATATCCCGGCTAGAACAATAGATAATATACCCATTACTTTACCACGAGAACCTTCTTGTGAAACAACTTCATTAGATTCATTCATAATTTTTTCCTTTAGTTCAATTATAAAATTAAATAATTAATTTACATAAAAATAAGTCTATTTAAATGTACTTAAAAAATTTAAATAGTCAATTTTTAAAATTAAAAGTAATTTTATAATCAAATATGGAATGTGAAGGGAACATTTAAATGGTCTACTATTTGGTCTACCCTCCAAGGACACATTACAAAATATGCTTACACATCAACTACTTAGGATGACTGAATCACTTGAAATGGTGCGGCTGAGAAGACTCGAACTTCCACGGGTTTTACCCCACAGCGACCTCAACGCTGCGCGTCTACCAGTTCCGCCACAGCCGCATATAAAAAGTCATGTTTGCGATAACAAAACAATTTGTATAATGCAAGTTAAATAATATATTAGCAAATGATAGGATTAGGGTTATTAAATTGACACAGACTGTTGAATGGAAAATATCGAATAAGTTGATAAATTATGATTTTGCCATCTCAGTAATGGAAAAAAGAGTTTTAAATATAAAAAGAAACTCTGAGAAAGAATTAGTTTGGCTTTTAGAACATGAGTCTATCTACACAGCAGGAACATCTGCAAAAGATAACGATCTGATAAATAATAGAGTAGAAATTCGTCGTACTGGAAGAGGAGGACAATGGACATGGCACGGTCCAGGTCAGAGAGTAGTATACTTGATGCTTAATCTTAAAAATAGAATACAAGACGTAAAAGCATATGTACATGCTCTTGAAGAATTAGTTATCTTATCATTAAGTGATTTCGATATCTATGGAGTAAGAATAAAAAATCAGCCAGGTGTCTGGGTAAATACAAACAACAGATTTGATAAAATTGCTGCTTTAGGCATTCGAATTTCTAGTTGGATCACTTATCATGGCATATCTATAAATCTAAATCCTAATCTAGAGGAATTTAAAAACATTGTACCATGTGGAATTAAAGATAGTGGGATAACTAGCCTACATAAATTAAATAAGAATGTTTCATTTGACGAATTAGATAATAGTTTAAAAAAATATTTTGAAAAAATTTTTGGTGAAAATGGTTCATTTTTTATAAAGTAATTAATGTTATTTAAAAAAGTTGGTAAAACATTTCTTCAATATTTTGTGAGCTCTTAAACTATCTAATTTCAAGACATTGACACTATCTTTACTTTCAAAAAAACCTTCTTTTGGCCCTTCATAATGTAGTATCTGATTTCTTCTTAATCTTAGCCAATGAAAATCTCTAGAGTTTTTAAAATGATTGATATCTAATCCGTCAATATAATCTAAATTATTTTCATCTGATAAAATATTATCTATAATTGTGAGTGACAAAATTATAGTCGTTACCCACATTTGATTTTGTGTAGATTTTTTATATTCTTCTAACAAAACCCTATTTTGTGGATTTAAATATTTGAAGTAATTATCTACACTCATTTTAGAAGTCATTATAAGTAATATTTGTCATTAATGGGCATTACGACCTAAGACAGTCTAAAAAATACATTGTTCTATTTAACTGAATATTAATCTTCTCTCTGTTTTTAGAAGCTTCATCTTCATAACCCCAGTTTTCAGCCTGCCATAATTCATCTAAATGTGATAGTTCAAAGACTTTTTCTTTAATTATGTCATTATTTAATATGCATAATGATAAAAATATAGATCCAGTTATGTTTGTAATTTTATGCAAAGCTATAATTTCTAAATCAGAAAATTTAGTTAAAAATTTAGTTATTTTAAACTTAATTCCTTTGTTTTGTTTTAAAGGCATTATACCTTTAAAAACATCTATTTTATTATTAATATATTTTTCAACTTTCAGCAAAATTGGATCCCAATTTTTACTTTGCCATTGGACTAAATCATTAGGTTCTTCTGCTCTATAACAAATTAGGTCTGTATCAATAAAATTTAAAATCTCATTAACATATAATATTCTATTATTACTAATTTTATCAATAGATGTAGATATAATTCCATAAAAAATCATAGCATCAGTGTCTATAATATTTTTATCTTGGTTCCACTCCCTATATATTTCTTCCGCTATTTTATAATTTTGGATTGTTATTTTTTTTTTCATAGGAGTTTTAAGAACATTTTCATCTAATAAAATTTCATATGAATTAATAGATTGTTTTTGTATTTTAACTGTTTTCCAAAACTTTCTCATTTTAAGCAAAAATAGTCTTCATTAATTTACCTAAATCATTTGCATTATTGACCAAATGCGTTGCTCCTGCAGTTGTTAATAACTCTCTACTATTATACCCCCAAGTTACACCTATACTGGTTATACCTGCATTTACACCTAATCCAATATCATTTATTGTATCACCAATTATTACACAAAATTTATTTTGCACTCCCAAATCTTTCATTGCTTTTATAGCCATAGCAGGATTAGGCTTTGGAATATTCTCATCTGTACTTAAAGTAATATCAAAAAATTCTGACAAATGGTGTTTTGCTAGACCATTAGTTAAGCCCACACGTGATTTATTTGTGGCTATCCCAATTAACCACCCATTAGTTTTCAGCTCTTTTATTAAATCAATGACCCCAGGGTAAAGTGGTTCATTTTGCAACCCTAATCTTCCTTGTTCTGCGTACCATGATCTATATGCTTCAGATATTTGCTCTGGTGTTACCTTAAATCCAGGTGGCATATATTCATCTAATGCAATATCAAGTGGTTTTCCTATATTTTCTCTTACTTTTTTTGGATCAGGGTCTGGTAAACCACACATTCTAAACGCTGCAATCGCACCTTCGACTATCATAATTGCTGAGTCTACTATTGTTCCATCATAATCAAACAACGCTAATTTTACATTTTCAGACAAAAAAAACTCCAATAATTACGTGAAAATTTTATCGATATTTTTTGGTAATTGTAAACCAAGAAATTTTAAATTTTTTTTAAAATCTTCAGAAACTTCAGCTTCAATTAAATCATTTGAAGGCATTCTAATTGAATAAGCATGTAATTGTAAATTCTTTATGCCGTAGTGACCCCATTTAATTTGCGAAATACTTTCATGTTCTAATAATTTATGGTCTGAAGGATAGACTTTCAATGAACCAGTATACTTTTTATCCCCAACGATAGGAGTGTTTATATGCTCTAAATGGACTCTTAATTGGTGAGTTCGACCTGTCTTTGGATAAAGAGCCAATAGAGCAATTCGTGAACTAACTTTGTCTAAAACTTTATATTCAGTAATTGCTTTTTTTCCTTTATGATGATTAACAATCATTTTTTTTTGATCTTTAATACCCCCTTTAAAAATAGGTAAGTCAATAACTCCCATTTCAGTTGATGGACAAGGTGACACTATAGCTAAATAAGTTTTAATTATTTTTCTTTGCTTGAAGTAATTTGAAAATGTTTTAGCCGTTTGTTGATCTTTTGCAACTAGTAATAATCCTGAAGTATCTTTATCAATTCTATGAACAAGTTTAGTGAGGTTAGCATCTTTGAATAAATATCTTAACATACCATCGATGTGATATTTTTGTGAAGTTCCACCCTGTACAGCAAGACCTGAGGGTTTATTTATAGCTATATATTCTTTAGTCTCCTTGATTAAAATCTTGTTATAGAGGTTTCTATAAAATAATATAATATTTTCATCCCAATGCTCCTTGATATTTTTTTTCTCAAAGTTTATTTTATTAGTATATGATATTATTTGATCTGACTTGACTTTAACCGATGACTTTATTTTTTTGTTATCTAATAAAATCAATCCTAATCTTAAATGTTTTTCTAATACTGATTGATTTATATATCCTAATAATCTTCTTAAACATCTATCAAACCTAGATCCATCCTCTGAATTTGGAACCTTAATATTTCTCATTTAAATTAATCCATTTTTGATTATAATTTTTAGTTAAACACCAAATATCCATCCTTCTTTTTTAGACATATTTGGAACGTTCCATATATGTTTTTGAGAAGAAAAATATCTTAAAGCTGCACAAGAAATAATTGCATCTGCATCATCTTGGTCTGGACCACCAATTACTTGATTTTTAACAAGCGGCTTTGAATTAAAAAAACTCAAACATTTATTAATATTTTCAAACGTGTATCCAACATTTTTTTCAGGCTTAATTGAAGAAAGTCTAAAATAATAAGTAGGGAAAATTTCTACAAAAACACTTTTGTTTAATATTTTATAATTATCAAAAGGCCATATATTTACTTGGTTATTAAATAAATTAAGCATTCTCATTCCTGCCAAAGATCCTGTCCCTACTGCACCTGGGCCTACACAATTGAAAGTTGGACTAGGTGAATGCATTTTGTTTTTTGCATGAATTTCTGTTATTCTTCTTCTACTAATATAAAGCTTACCTTTTGAATTTGGAGCATTGTAAAAGTAACAATATGGTTTTTGGTTCCATATTTCTCCACCATATAAATTTCCTTTTTCTTGGTTAATTATATCAATAATTGACCATAAACTTTTAACATTTGTCGGGCTTTCTTTGATACCAGGGAAATATGAAAAACGATCATAAAATGGATAAGAAAATGCAAAATCAAATCCTACCAGTGATTTTTCTTTGACTAATATTTTATTTAGCCAATCTATTAAGTTATGACGCGACCAATACTTGTCTGGCGATTTAATGATTTTTGGGACATCAACTCCATTTTTACATAAGGAAACACTTATACCTTTTTGAAATTTATTTTTGTCTCCCGACCAATCTATTCCAATATAATTTTCAAAATACATAGTTTTCTCAAAAAAAAACCGTTCCTAAGAAAAGAACGGTTTGTGTTCTAATTTAATATTGTTACTAACTAACAACAGCTTCTTTAAGTTCGTCTGAACTCTCAGTTGTATTTTGAACTGGCCCACTGTCTAACCCTCTTGCATCTTCGTCACGGTCGACTAATTCTATAACAGCCATTGCAGCAGCATCTCCATACCTATAACCAGCCTTTAAAACACGTGTATATCCACCCGCTCTATCAGCATATCGTGAAGCAAGGGTTCCAAATAGTTTTGTTACCATTTTATCGTCTCGCAATTTCGAATATGCTTGTCTTTTAGCATGTAGACTTCCTTTTTTGGCTAAAGTAATGAGTTTATCTACTATAGGTTTCATGGTTTTAGCTTTTGGTAAAGTGGTTATTATTTGCTCATGCTTAATAATAGCTTGGGCCATATTTTTAAATAAAGCTTTCCTATGAGAGGAAGTTCTATTTAATTTTTTACCTTTAATTTTATGTTTCATCTGTGTCTCCTAAGGAATTTTTTAAAAGCTAAAACGGTTCTTCAATTCTTTTAACTAATTCTTCAATATTCTCGGGTGGCCAATTCTCTACATCCATTCCAAGTTCTAAACCCATCACTTTTAACACTTCTCTTATTTCATTCAAACTTTTTCTACCGAAATTAGGAGTTCGTAACATTTCAGGTTCTGATCTTTGAACTAAATCTCCTATATATACTATATTGTCATTCTTTAAACAATTTGCAGATCTGACTGAAAGTTCTAACTCATCAACTTTACGTAGAAGATTCTTATTGAAAGGTAAATCTTCAAGAACTTCTGGAACCTCTTCTTCTTCTGGTTCTTCAAAGTTAATAAAGTTATTTAATTGATCTTGCATAATTCTAGCAGAAAATGCAACCGCGTCTTCTGGTGAAACTGATCCATCAGTTGTAACCATTAAAGATAATTTATCATAATCTGTTTGTTGACCAACACGAGCATTATCAACATTATATGAAACTTGAACTACAGGGCTAAAAATTGCATCAATCGGAATAACACCGATTGGAATGTCTTCTTTTCTGTTAATTGAAGAGGAAACATATCCTTTTCCATTTTCTACAGAAAACTCTATATTAAGTTTGGCTCCTTGATCTAAAGTACATATTTCATGATCTTTATTCATTATTTCAACTTCGGGTGGACATACTATCATGCCTGCAGTTATTGTTGAAGGTCCGTCAACATTTAATTGAATTTTTTTAATTCCATCAAAATCCATTCTGACCTTTATACCTTTTACATTCAATATTATGTCAGTAAGATCTTCTCTAACACCTGGTATTGAAGAAAACTCATGAAGTACACCTTGAACTTGTATTGAAGTAATAGCGGATCCTTGGAGTGAAGATAATAATATTCTTCTAAGAGCATTTCCAATGGTCACTCCATAACCTCTCTCAAGAGGTTCTGCTATTATAGTTGAAGTGTATTCAGGATTTTGCTCATTTCTTACTTCTAACTTAGAAGGCTTTATTATTTCTTTCCAATTCTTTTCAATCATGATTGCTCTCTATAAATAAAAAACTTAGTTTTTGTAATTGTTTTAAATAAATTGTCTAAACTCTTCTTCTTTTTTTTGGTCTACAACCGTTATGTGGTATAGGTGTAACATCTCTTATCGAGTTAACTTGAAATCCAATGGTTTGAAGAGCTCTTAGAGCAGACTCTCTTCCAGAGCCAGGACCTTGCACTTGAATATCAACAGTTTTTACACCATGTTCTGAAGCTTTTTTGCCAGCATCCTCTGCAGCTAGTTGAGCAGCATAAGGAGTAGATTTTCTAGATCCTTTAAAACCCATACTTCCTGATGAAGACCATGAAATGGCATTTCCTTGAATGTCCGTTATTGTAACGACAGTATTATTAAATGATGAATTAACATGAGCTACAGCATTAGTAACATTCTTTTTTTCTTTACGTCGTATTCTTGTTTGAATAGGTTGTTTAACCATAATATTAAATTCTCCTTTTAAGGATTACTTCTTTTTACCTGCAATTGCCTTTGCAGGACCTTTTCTAGTTCTAGCATTTGTATGAGTTCTTTGTCCTCTAACTGGTAAATTTTTTCTATGTCTTAAGCCCCTTAAACAACCTAAATCTAAATACCTTTTAATATCCATAGAAGTTTTTCTTCTTAAATCACCTTCAACAAGGTAATCAGCGTCAATTATATCTCGTATTTTGGTAAGTTCATCTTCAGATAAATTATTAATTCTTTTATCTTCAGTTATTCCCACCTTTTTACAAATATTTTTTGAACCCGTTAATCCTATACCATGAACGTAAGTAAGTGCAATGTGAACACGCTTATTAGTTGGTACATTTACTCCTGCAATTCTTGCCACTAATTTCTCCTTTTCTACCAAAATTAAGGATCTATTTAAACCTAACAAATCCGGGATTGTAATCTTTACAAAGACACAGTCAACTTTTTTTACATCATCACAAAATATTGAGAATATCTTGAGATACCTTTTCTATACTTTGCATTCCATTTATTGTGTTAAGTTTTTTTAAATTTTTATAATAATCTATTACAGGCATAGTATCTTTTTTGTATACTATTATACGATTTTTTAGAATTGCAGAGTTATCGTCATTTCTAATACTTTCATTTTCTAATGCTCTTTTATTTATTCTTTCTAACAACAAGTTTTCATCAACTTCAATTTGTATAACATTGTCTATTTTAATCTTTAAATCTTCTAATAATCCGTCTAACTCTACTGCCTGATTTAAAGTTCTAGGAAAACCATCTAATATGAACCCATTATTACAATCTGACATTTGTATTCTTTTTTTAATCATAGCAATTATTATGTTATCTGAAACTAAATCTCCACGGTCCATTATAGATTTAGCACTTTTACCTAAGTCAGACTGAGACTTAACTTCATCTCTTAACATATCGCCTGTAGAAATTTGAACTATATCGAACTTATCAATTAACATTTTGGCTTGTGTACCTTTGCCAGCACCTGGAGGCCCAAATAATATAAAATTCATCTACCGCCTACTTCCTCTTAATTTTGATTTTTTAATTAATCCTGAGTATCTGTGTGCAATTAAATGTGATTGAGCTTGAGATACTGTATCCATAGAAACGGTAACAACGATTAGTAAACTAGTACCACCTAAATAAAAAGGAATTGAGTATTTTGATATTAAAATTTCTGGTAAAATACAAACAGCAGCTAAATAAGTAGCTCCAATTGCTGTAAGTCTTGTTAACACAAAATCTAAATAATCAGCAGTTGGAGGTCCAGGTCTAATACCTGGTACATAACCACCATTCTTTTTCAAGTTATCTGCGGTTTCATCAGGGTTAAAAACTATTGCTGTATAGAAAAATGCGAAAAACACAATTAAGCTAATGTATAATGCCAAATATAAAGGTTGCCCTCTTCCAAAATATGAATTCAAAGTTAAGATCCATTCGGAACTGTTATTATCCAAACCCGAAAAAGAAGATAATGACGTAGGTAATAGTAAGAGGGCTGATGCAAAAATTGGAGGAATAACACCAGGAACATTAATTTTCAATGGCAAGTGAGATGAATCACCTGCAAACATCTTATTGCCCATTTGCCTTTTTGGATATTGTACAATTATTTTCCTTTGCGAACGCTCTATAAATACAATAAAAACTATTACCGCTATGGCAAGCATTAGAATTGCAATAATTAAGAATGTAGAAATTGACCCAGTTCTACCTTGTTCTAAAATTTGTGCAATAGCTCTAGGTAATTCAGCAACGATCCCTGAAAAAATAATTAATGAAACACCATTTCCTATGCCTCTTGATGTTATCTGCTCCCCTAGCCATAACAAAAACATAACTGATCCAACCAAAGTAACTACAGTAGTTACTTTAAAAAAAACACCAGGATTATTAACTAGTGAACCTGAAGCACCTGTTGTGCTTTCTAAAGCTACTGCAAATCCATAAGCTTGGACTGTTGCTAATAAGACAGTTAAGTATCTAGTATATTGATTAATAGTTTTTCTTCCTGACTCGCCATCTTTTTTTAATTGAGACATTTGAGGAGAAATAGAAGTCATCAATTGCATTATTATTGAGGCCGATATATATGGAAGAATTGTTAGCGCAAAAATTGTCATACGACCTAAAGCACCACCAGAAAACATATTGAACATTCCAAGAACGCCATTATTAGCATTATTAACAATTTCCGATAAAGCAACTGCATTAATGCCTGGAACAGGTATATAAGTCCCTAATCTGTATACGATTAAAGCTATAAGAGTAAATATAATTCTTTGACGTAGCTCAGTGGCCTGACCTAAAACCCCGAACATACTTTCGTTAGCCATTAATTAAACTCCAGATTTCTTTGGTGGGATTTTAACCAGTTTATTATTTTCTATGATAGTGATTGAACCGCCTACTTTATCCACAATCTCTTTTGCTGAATTAGAAGCAGCAGCAACTTCAATATTAATTTTAGTTTTTATTTCGCCTTTAGCCAAAAGTTTAATCTTAGATCTCAAAGTTTTAACTATGCCTAAATCAAATAACGTTTGATAATTAATTATTTTTTTTGGATCAATTTTGTTATCATTTATTAGACTTTGTATTCTGTTAAAATTTAATACAACATAAGGCACTCTATTTATATTGGTAAATCCTCTTTTTGGTAATCTTCTGTGGATAGGCATTTGGCCACCTTCAAAACCTTTAATAGATACTCCGGACCTAGCCTTTTGACCTTTATGACCTTTTCCAGAAGTTTTTCCAGTTCCAGAACCTATACCTCTGCCAACTCTTTTTTTATTTTTTGTTGAGTGTTTGTTATCTTTAATTACATTTAAATTCATATTTAACCCCTAATCCAGTCTAATTTTATTTTTTAGCTAACTTCAACCAGATGTTTTACCTTATTTATCATGCCCCTAATTGAAGGGGTGTCATTTAAAACTTTACTTCTACCAATTTTATTTAAACCCAGACCTATCAATGTTTTTTTCTGATCTGATTGTCTACCAATAGGACTTTTCTTTTGAGTAACAACGAGTGTATTCTTATCTGACATTACAACACCTAACTAGCTTTAGAATTTTTGTTTATTTCTGATTTAGGTTGATTACCAAAAATTTCAGCAACTTTCATACTTCTTTTATTGGCAATGCTTCTTGGGGAATTCATTGAGTTGAAGGCATCAAATGTTGCTTTTATCATATTATGGGGGTTTGACGTTCCTATTGATTTTGCAACTACATCTTGTACCCCAAGTGTTTCAAATACAGCCCGCATAGGACCACCAGCAATTATACCAGTTCCAGATGGTGCACTCCTTAATACAACTCTTCCAGCACCATAGTGACCTTTCATATCGTGATGCAAAGTTCTTCCTTCCTTCATTGGAACCTTAACCATATTTTTTTTTGCATCGTCAGTAGCTTTTTTTATAGCTTCAGGTACCTCTTTAGCTTTACCAGTTCCAAAACCAACTTTACCTCTTTGGTCCCCAACTACAACTAGAGCAGCAAATCCAAAACGTCTTCCACCTTTAACAACTTTAGCAACACGATTTATACCAACTAACTTATCAACTAAGTCGTTATCTTCTTTATTATTTTTTTTATCTTGTTTATCAATTCTTGCCATTACAAACCCCTAAAATATTAATCCGCCTTCTCTAGCTGCTTCTGCTAGGTTCTTAACTCTGCCATGATAAATATATCCACCTCTATCAAATACAACTTTTTTTATTCCTTTTGTAAGAGCCTTTTCAGCTATTAATTTACCTACTGAGGTTGCCGCTTCTTTATTTCCACAATTTTTAAATTGTTTTTTTACGTTAGTTTCTAGACTTGAAGCAGATGCAACAGTTATACCTTTATTATCGTCAATTATTTGACCATAAATATGTTTACTTGACCTAAATACAGTTAATCTTAATTTACCATTTGACTTAGTTTTCAAAGCTTTTCTATTTCTATTTTTTCTTCTATTATGAAGGGTCATTGAATTATTCATAAATACCTCTATTTTTTCTTACCTTCTTTACGTAAAATAAATTCGTCAGCATATCTTATTCCTTTTCCTTTAAATGGTTCGGGAGGTCTTTTTGATCGTATCATTGCTGCAAATTCACCAAGTTTCTGTTTATCAGCACCAGAAATTGTAAATTTTGTGTTTCCATCCATCTTCACCATAATACCCTCGGGCACTTCAATTTCAACGGGGTGACTAAGACCTAGACTAAGTGATAATGTCTTACCTTGTAATACACCTCTATAACCAACGCCAACAATCTCCATATCTTTTGTAAAACCTTGACTAACCCCTGAAACAGCATTATTTATGAGTGCTCGGGTTGTACCCCAGATCGCCTTACTTTTTGCATCATTATTTTTTGGTTCAACTGATATTGTCTTATCTTTTATAGTAACATTAACAGTACTACTCACTGGAGCAGTTAATTCACCTTTTAACCCCTTTGCCCAAAAATTATTACCTTCATGCTTAACTTCAATACCATCAGGGATTTTTATAATGGCCTGACCAATTCTAGACATCTATTTATACTCCTAAAATACTTGACAAAGAACTTCGCCACCAACATGGGCAGCTCTTGCTTCATTATCGCTCATAACACCTCTTGGAGTTGATAATATTGATATTCCAAGACCATTATATGTTCTAGGTAAATCGCTTATACTTGAGTAAACTCTTCTACCAGGGGTTGATACTCTTTTTATTTCACTTATTACAGGCTTACCTTCATAATATTTTAGTTCTATTTTAAATTCATGAATTCCAGGCCGCCTTTCAAATTTAGAGAAATTACGAATATAACCCTCCCTTTTTAAAACATCTAAAACGTTTGCCCTAAATCTAGACGCAGGAGCTTCTACAACTGTTTTATTAGCTGTCTGACCATTTCTAATTCTAGTTAACATATCTCCAAGCGTATCACTCATTGACATAATTAATACCTTTCTACCAACTTGATTTAACCATACCCGGAATCTGTCCAGATAAAGCTAATTCTCTTAATGCAATACGTGACATTTTAACTTTCCTATAATAGCCACGAGGCCTACCTGTAATTAGACATCTATTTCTAAGCCTAATCTTTGCTCCATTTCTGGGCATTTCAGATAATTTGAGTTGAGCTTCAAAACGCTCTTCAATAGAAAGAGATCTATTACTACAAATTGCTTTTAATCTATCTCTTCTTGATTTATTTTTTTTAACCTGTATTTCTTTATTCAGGTTTTTTTGGATAGCACTTTTTTTGGCCATCTATATCTCCTAATAAAAATTATTGTGAACTAAATGGAAAATCAAATCCGCTTAATAACTCTTTTCCTTCATCATCTGATTTAGCTGAAGTAACAAAAATTATATCCATTCCTCTAACAGAATCCACGTTGTCATACTCAATCTCAGGAAAAACAAATTGTTCTTTTAAGCCAAGTGCGTAATTGCCATTACCATCAAAACTCTTTGGATTAACTCCTCTGAAATCTCGTACTCTCGGTAACGCTACATTTACAAATCTATCTATGAACTCATACATCTTATTTTTTCTAAGAGTTACTTTAACTCCAATAGGCATCCCTTCTCTTAATTTAAAGCTCGCATTAGCTTTTTTTGATTTGGTTACTAAAGGTTTTTGGCCGCTTATTGCAGCCAACTCCCTGACAGCAACTTCAATTTTTTTACTGTCTTTTACTGCTTCACCTACACCCATGTTAATTACGATCTTTTCAAGTTTTGGTATTTCTAAATCATTTTTATAATTAAATTTGTCTTTTAGAGTGCTAGTAATTTCTTTTTTATATTTTTCATACAAGCGGACTGTCATTTAAATCTCCATTTTACTTGTCTAATAAAGAGCCTGACACAACAGACATTCTTTTCTTGACACCATCTTTAATCTCGTACTTAACTCTTGTTGGTTTACCATTATCAGGATCAACATGCGACACATTTGAAATATGAAGAGAGGCCTCTATTTCTTCAATTTTACCCGGGCTTTCTTGTGTTGCTTTTCTGTGTCGCTTAATAATATTAATCCCTTGAACAATTACTCTATCTTTATCCTTTAATATAGATAAAACGTTACCTGTCTTACCCTTGTCCTTACCGGTAATTACAATAACTGAATCACCCTTTTTTATTTTAAACTTTTTATTCATTATAAAACCTCAGGAGCTAGAGATACTATTTTCATAAATTTTCTACTGCGTAATTCTCGTGTAACAGGACCAAATATTCTTGTACCTATTGGTTCGTTACTCTTATTTACTAAAACCGCAGCATTTTTATCAAATCTAATGCAAGTACCGTCATTTCGTCTAACTTCTTTCGCAGTTCTTACTATGACAGCTCTATGAACGTCGCCTTTTTTTACTCGACCTCTAGGAATTGCTTCTTTAATTGAAACTACTATAACATCTCCTACAGCAGCTGATGTACGACCAGATCCACCCAGAACTTTAATACATTGAACTCTTCTTGCACCTGAGTTGTCAGCAACTTCGAGATTACTTTGCATTTGTATCATATTATATCTCCAAGAAAAATTCCAATTAATATATAACCTCAAAACGCTTATTTTTAGAAATAGGGTTGCACTCTCTTATGCTTACAATATCCCCAATATTGAACTTATTTTGACTATCATGAACAGAAAACCTTTTAGATTTTGTCACAAATTTTTTGTACATCGGATGCATAATTTTTCTTTCAACTAAAACAGTTATGGTTTTATCTAACTTGTTACTTGTAACTTTACCTGTTAAAATTCTTTTTGGCATATAATTTGTCCTCAAACTTTGGTTAATACAACATTATTCAGAATTGTTTTTATACAGGCTATCTCTTTTCTAATTTGCCTAAATCTGGCAGGATTTTCATTCTGTCCATTTGAAACTTGGAAGCGAAGGTTAAACTGTTCTTTTCTTAACAATTTTATCTGCTCTTTTAGTTCATCATTAGTCTTAACTATTAAATCTTTGGACTTGTACTTTGCCATTTATTCCTCTTTTTTATTCACCTAATCTTTTAACAACTTTGGTATGCATAGGCAGTTTTGCCGCTGCTAAACTCAAAGCTTCTTTAGCAGCAATTTCTGAGATGCCATCAAGTTCAAACATAATTCTACCAGGCTTGACTCTGCAAATCCAAAAATCAGGTGACCCCTTACCTTTACCCATTCTAACTTCGGCTGGCTTACTTGAAACTGGAACATCTGGAAATATCCTTATCCATACCCTACCTGCTCTCCTTAGATGCCTAGTTATAGCTCTTCTAGCAGCTTCTATTTGTCTAGCTGTAACTCTTTCAGGCTCAACAGCTTTGAGCCCAAAGGATCCAAAATTAAGTTTTGTTCCACCCTTTGCAAGGCCATGAATTCTGCCTTTATGAGCTTTTCTAAATTTTGTTCTTTTAGGCTGTAACATTTTTACCCCTGATCCATAGATTTGATATTTGAACCTTTGACAGCACCTTGCATTTTTTTATCTTGAGCCATAGGGTCATGTTCCATAACTTCACCTTTGAAAATCCAAACTTTTATTCCAGTCGCGCCATAAGTCGTAAATGCGGTTGCCTCTCCATAATCAACATCTGCCCTCAATGTATGTAAAGGGACTCTACCTTCTCTATACCATTCAGTTCTAGCAATCTCAGCACCGCCAAGCCTGCCTGCGCAATTTATTCTTACACCTTCAGCTCCAAGTCTAATTGCACTCTGAACAGCCCTTTTCATTGCTCTTCTGAACGCGACTCTTCTTTCAAGTTGCTGAGCGATGCCGTCAGCTACTAATTTGGCATCAATCTCTGGTTTCCTAATTTCTATTATATTAAGGCTTACATCAGAACCAATTTGCTTACTTAATGTATTTTTTAAAGTTTCGATATCTTGACCTTTTTTACCAATAACTAATCCTGGCCTTCCAGCATAAATAGAAATTTTAGCTCTTCCAGCAGGTCTTTCAATAACAATTTTACTAACTGCGGCTGCTTTTAACTTATCAAACAAATATTTTCTAAGATTTATATCTTGGTGAAGCAAGTCAGCATAAGACTTTCCACCAAACCACCTAGAGTCCCAAGTACGGTTAATGCCTAGCCTAAATCCAATTGGCTGTGTTTTTTGACCCATATTATTTACCTTCCTGTTCGGACAATAAAATTGTTAGATGAGAAAAAGGTTTGATAATTTTGGCACCACGACCTCTAGCGCGAGCATGAAAACGTTTCATAACCAACCCTTTGCCAACATAGGCTTCTTTTACAATAAGTTTGTCTATATCTAGTGAATGATTATTTTCAGCGTTAGCTATAGCAGACCTTAGTGCCTTTTCAACATCATTTGATATTCTTCGTTTACAAAATTGTAAAACAGAAATAGCCTTAGATGCGGTTTGCTTTCTAATCATTTGAGCTACAAGGTTAAGTTTTTGCGGACTAATTCTAATATTTTTCAACACAACTTTTGCCTCGTTGTCCAGTTCTCGTCTTTTGTTTTTCTCTTTTCCCATCTTTTCCTCTATCGCTTTGCTTTTTTGTCAGCTGTATGACCATAGTAAGTCCTTGTAGGTGAAAATTCTCCCAATTTATGCCCCACCATTGTTTCAGTGATTGTTACAGGTATAAATTTTTTACCATTATACACACCAAATGTAAGCCCTACGAATTGAGGCATAACAGTGGATCTCCTCGACCAAGTTTTTATTACATCATTTCTTCCTGATTCTCTTGCTATATCAGCTTTTTTTAGTAAATAGCCGTCCACAAAGGGGCCTTTCCAAATAGATCTAGACATTTAGTTAACCTTACGCTTTTCTTCTTCTAATTATTAATTTATCAGTTCTTTTATTATTTCTTGTTCTATATCCTTTTGTAGGCTTGCCCCAGGGAGTAACTGGGTGCCTACCACCAGATGTTCTTCCTTCACCTCCACCATGAGGATGGTCAACTGGATTCATGGCAACACCTCTTACAGAAGGTCTTTTTCCCAACCATCTATTTCTACCAGCCTTTCCTAAGTTAGTGTTTTGATTATCAGGATTTGAAACAGCTCCAATAGCACACAAGCAAGAAGAGAGCACAAATCTGACTTCACCAGATACTAATCGCAGAATTGAATAAGATAAATCTTTACCTATAAGTTGAACGTAGGATCCTGCTGAACGAGCAATTTGCCCTCCCTTGCCAGGTTTAAGTTCAACGTTATGGATGATAGTTCCAACTGGCACTGATGAAAGTGGCATACAATTTCCAGGCTTAATATCAGCCTTATTGGAAGATATAACTTTATCTCCCACATTTAGTCTTTGAGGGGCTATAATGTACCTCAATTCATTATCTTCATATTTTATTAGAGCAATATATGCTGAACGGTTTGGATCATATTCTATACGTTCAACCATACCATTTATATCAAACTTATTCCTTTTAAAGTCTATTATTCTATATCGTCTTTTGTGTCCACCACCTCTTTGCCACATTGTAATTTTACCAGAGTGATTTCTTCCTCCATTTTTACTGAGACCTTCGGTTAATCTTTTTTCAGGCTTACCTTTGTACAATTCGGATTTATCTACAAGTACTAATCCTCTTTGTCCAGGTGTATTGGGTTTATATTGTTTTAATGCCATATTATACCCCCACTGACAAATCTATCGTATTACCAGGTGCAAGAGTTATTATAGCTTTTTTTGTATTTGCTCTTCGACCTAAAATTCCTTTAAATCTTTTAACCTTTCCTTTAAGAAGTATGGTGTTAACAGACTTAACTTTTACTGAAAAAATTTTTTCTATTGATAATTTTATGTCAAATTTGCTTGCGGAAAGTGGGACAGAAAATACCATTTTGTTAAATTCTGACATTTGAGTTGCTTTTTCTGTAATTAGAGGATTTAAAACAACCTGGTAAGCTTTATTAAGACTAATTAAAGTTTCATTTTTTTTTCTAGGTCTTATGCTCATGACAACCGTTCCTCAACAAATTTAAGTGCATCGTCAATAATTATTAAGTTTTCTTTTTTAACAATATCGTAGACATTAATTCCTTCGTAGGAAAGCACATCTAAATTTTTAATATTATTTGCAGCTTTAACAAAATTTGATTCAACATCATTACCTGAAATAACTAGAGTTTTGCCCACTCCCATCTTATCTAATTTTTTCTTTAAAGTAGAGGTCTTTCCATCACATTTTGAGCCATCTAAAATAATAAGTTTTCCAAGTTTGAATTTATCAGATAATGCAGATTTTAAACCAAGTTTCCTTACTTTTTTATTTAAGTTATGAGAATGCGAATGAACAACTGGCCCATGAGCCATCCCGCCACCTCTAAACTGTGACACTGAACCCGAACCGTGCCTAGCTTTACCAGTTCCTTTTTGCTTATACATTTTAGCTGTAGTCATTTTAATTTCACTTCGCGTTTTAACAGAGTGGTTACCCAAACGTCTTTTAGCTAATTGCCATCTTATAACTCTGGCCATTATGTCAGGTCTAGGAGATATTCCAAAAACATTAACATCTAGCGTTATTTCTTTACCTGACTTGTTATTTAAATTTAAAGATTTAATTTTCACCTTAGGCTCCTTCATTCTCTGATAAATTACCACTGGTATTTTCAGAAACTGGTATTGTTTTATCATGCGAAGCATCAGACGTTCTTAGACCAGCAGGAAAGGGAGCCTCCTTGGGGAGATCATGTTTAACTGCATCAGACAAAGTTACAATTCCATTTTTTGATCCCGGAACTGAACCTTCTACCAAAATTAAATCTTCATCTTCTAAAAGTTTCACAACTTTGAGATTTTGAGTTGTAACTCTAACATTACCGTATTGCCCTGCCATTTTTTTGCCTTTCCAAGTCCTACCTGGATCCTGGCTATTTCCAGTTGAACCGTGGGCCCTATGACTGATTGACACACCATGTGTAGCCTGCATTCCACCAAAATTATGTCTCTTCATTGAACCTGCAAAACCTTTACCTTGTGAAATTCCCATTACATCAACCTTTTGACCGGGTATAAAATGATTTACGCTAATTTTATCACCAATTTTCAGTAAAGCATCTTCACTAACTCTAAATTCTATAATTTTTTCTTTAGGTTCAGTTTTGGCTTTTGCAAAATGACCTTTTAGAGGCTTATTAATATTCTTTAACTTTTTATTGTTAAAGCCTAATTGAACAGCAATATAGCCATCTTTTTTCATAGACCTTGTAGACAAGACTTCAACATCTTCAATTCTTAAAACAGTTACAGGAACGTGTTCACCTTTATCGTTGAACATTCTTGACATTCCTAATTTTCTAGCTATAACGCCACAACGCATAATTAAATCCTTTAAATCTTAATTTCGACATCAACTCCAGATGCCAAATCTAGTTTCATAAGAGCGTCTACAGTTTGCGGGGTCGGTTCAATTATATCTAACACTCTCTTGTGAGTTCTCATTTCAAATTGCTCACGGCTTTTTTTGTCTACATGAGGCCCCCTGAGAACTGTAAATCTATTGAGAGATGTAGGCAATGGAATCGGCCCTCGAATTTTAGCACCAGTCCTTCTTGCAGTATTGACTATTTCAGAAGTAGATTGATCTAATATCCTATGATCAAAAGCCTTTAATCTAATTCTAATATTTTGACCGTCCATTAAATCCTCACTACATTAACTATTAAATGTTATCAGTTAAGACTGAATACTCGAAACAACCCCAGCACCAACTGTTCTTCCACCTTCTCTTATTGCAAATCTTAAACCTTCATCCATTGCAATTGGTGCAATTAACTCAACAGTTATTGCTATATTATCCCCAGGCATAACCATTTCTGTTCCTGATGGAAGCTCTACAGCCCCAGTTACGTCAGTAGTTCTAAAATAAAATTGTGGACGATAATTACTAAAAAAAGGTGTATGCCTTCCACCTTCATCTTTAGTTAATATGTAAGCCTCGCCTTTAAATTTTGAATATGGCTTGATTGAACCAGGTGCAGATAAAACTTGACCTCGTTCGACTTCTTCTCTTTTTGTACCTCTTAAAAGAACACCAACATTATCACCAGCTTCACCAGAATCTAATAACTTACGAAACATTTCAACACCAGTACATGTTGTCTTAGTTGTTTCCTTTATGCCAACAATCTCTATTTCTTCACCAACTTTCACAACACCTCTTTCCACACGACCCGTAACAACAGTTCCTCTTCCAGATATAGAAAAAACGTCTTCAATAGGCATTAAAAAAGGCTTATCTTTGTCACGAGCTGGTTGAGGAATATAAGTATCAACAGCAGTCATTAATTCTGTAATCGAATTCAGACCAATAGCTTCATCACGATTCTCTAAAGCCGCTAGTGCACTTCCTTTTATAATAGGAATGTCGTCACCAGGAAAATCATAACTACTTAAGAGTTCACGAATTTCTAATTCCACTAATTCTAATAATTCTTCATCATCAACTTGATCGACTTTATTCATATAAACTACTAATGAGGGAACACCTACCTGACGCGCTAAAAGTATATGCTCTTTAGTTTGAGGCATAGGACCATCCGCAGCATTCACAACTAAAATAGCGCCATCCATTTGAGCCGCGCCGGTGATCATGTTCTTGACATAGTCAGCGTGACCTGGACAGTCAACATGAGCATAATGACGATTTTCAGTAGAATATTCAACATGAGCAGTAGATATAGTTATACCTCTCTCTCTTTCTTCAGGCGCTTTATCAATTTGGTCATAAGCAGAAAAGTCAGCACGACCAGCATCAGCCATAACTTTTGTAATTGCTGCAGTTAAAGTAGTTTTCCCATGATCAACGTGGCCTATTGTGCCAATGTTAACGTGTGGTTTACTACGATCAAATTTTTCTTTAGACATCTTATATGACCTTTCTGTATATAATTGTTTAGGCTAACTTCGCCTTAACCTCGTCTGCAACAGCTTGAGGAACTTGATCATAATGATCAAAAATCATTGTATATTGAGCCCTGCCTTGACTCATTGACCTCAGGTTATTTACATAACCAAACATATTGGCTAAAGGAACCATAGCATTAATTACTTGGGCATTACCCCTAGCATCCATTCCATTAACTTGACCTCTTCGGCTATTTAAATCACCTATAATATCGCCCATGTATTCTTCAGGTGTAACACATTCAACTTTCATTATAGGCTCAAGTAAAACTGGCGAAGCCTTTGCCATACCTTCCCTGAATGCTGCTCTCGCGGCTATCTCAAAAGCCATAACTGAAGAATCCACGTCATGATATGCGCCATCATGAAGATTAACCTTAAAGTCGATAGCTGGAAAACCCGCTATTATACCAGCATCCTTAGCTTGTATTAAACCTTTTTCAACGCCAGGTATGTATTCAGTAGGAATATTACCACCTTTAATTGAATTCAAAAATTCGAAGTCTTTATCAGGGTTTGGCGAAAATGTCATTTTAACACGAGCAAATTGACCAGACCCACCAGATTGTTTTTTATGAGTATAGTCAACTTCGATTTCTTTCGTGATAGTTTCTCGATAGGCAACTTGCGGAGCACCAATGTTAGCCTCAACCTTAAATTCACGTTTAAGTCGATCTATTAATATATCAAGATGAAGTTCACCCATACCTTTCATAATGGTTTGACCTGATTCAATGTCTGTAGACACCTGAAAAGATGGATCTTCAGCAGCTAATCTTGCAAGGCCTGTAGACATTTTCTCTTGATCGTTCTTAGACTTAGGTTCAACTGCAATTTCGATTACCGGATTTGGAAATGACATTGTTTCCAATACAACAGATTTTAATGGATCACACAAGGTATCTCCAGTAGTTGTCTCTTTCATACCAGCTAATGCAACAATATCGCCAGCAAATGCCTCATCTATTTCCTCTCTATTATTAGAGTGCATCATCATCATTCTACCAACTCGCTCTTTTTTTCCTTTGGTAGAGTTAAGAAGAGAATCCCCTTTTTTTATGGAACCTGAATATATTCTTAAAAAAGTTAAAGAACCAACAAATGGATCATTCATAATTTTAAAGGCGAGACCAGAAAAAGGCTCTTGATCGCTAGCCTTTCTTTCAACATTTCTAGTTTCAGTAACATCACCAGGTAAAAAACCAAGATAAGCAGGCACATCTAATGGATCAGGAAGGTAATCAATTACTGAGTTTAACATCGTCTGAACACCTTTATTTTTAAATGCGGACCCACACAAAATTGGAACAAAATCCATAGCAAGGGTACCTTTCCTAATTAAATTTCTTAAAGAAATTTCATCAGGCTCCTCACCTTCTAGATATTTTTCCATCCAAGCATCATCTTGCTCAACTGCTAACTCTATTAGATCCGCCCTCATAGACTTAGACTTTTCCAGCAAATCTTCTCTGATTTCACGTATAGCCCAGGAAGCGCCTAAATCTTCTGAGTCCCATACCCACTCTTTCATGGAAACTAAATCCACAAGACCTGCAAACTCATTTTCTGCACCAATTGGTAAATTAATAGGTAAAGGAGTAGCTCCCGTCCTATCTTTTACCATATCCACACACTTAAAAAAATCAGCACCAATCTTATCCATTTTGTTAACAAATACTATTCTAGGCACTTTGTATCTATCGGCCTGCCTCCATACTGTTTCGGTTTGCGGTTCAATCCCAGCATTAGCGTCAAGAACAACAACAGCACCATCAAGTACCGCTAATGATCTTTCTACTTCGATAGTAAAATCAACATGACCAGGTGTATCTATAATGTTAAACCTAAATTTAGCCTCATCTTCCGAGGATCCATAATGTGAATCATAACCTTTACCGTCTTCTGTTCTAGTCCAAAAACATGTTGTTGCAGCAGAAGTAATTGTAATACCTCGCTCTTGCTCTTGCTCCATCCAATCCATTGTAGCGTTTCCATCGTGGACCTCACCAATCTTATGTGATCTGCCAGTATAATAAAGAACTCTTTCGGATGTTGTAGTCTTACCGGCATCAATGTGAGCAATAATACCAAAATTTCTATATCTATTTAAATTGTATCCACGAGACATTTTAATTCCTATAATTCTACCAACGGTAATGTGAAAAGGCTTTGTTTGCTTCAGCCATTTTATGAGTATCTTCTCTTTTCTTAACAGAAGCACCTCTGTTTGAAGAAGCATCAATTAGCTCACCACTAAGTCTTTCTGTCATTGAATTTTCTGACCTATTTCTACTACTATTTATAAGCCATCTAATTGCGAGCGCCAAGGCCCTATCTGAACGAACTTCTACCGGGACCTGATAAGTAGCACCACCGACACGCCTAGATCTAACTTCAAGTTGGGGTTGAACATTACCTAAAGCTTCGTGAAAAATTTTCACAGGCTCTACACCAGCTTTCTTCTCAATTACGTCAAATGCACCATAAACTATCTTCTCAGCAGTAGACCTTTTACCGTCAAACATCAAACAAGATGTAAATTTTGATACAATTTTATCGTTGAACTTCGGATCAGGCATAACTTCTCTTTTTATAGCTTTTCTTCGTCTTGACATTTAAAATTTCCTTTTTATTTAGGTCTTTTCGCACCGTATTTTGATCTTCTTTGACGCCTATCTGAAACACCTTGTGTGTCCAAAGTTCCTCTTATAACGTGATATCTTACACCAGGTAGATCTTTAACCCTACCACCCCTTATCATCACAACAGAATGTTCTTGTAAATTATGACCTTCACCAGGTATATAGGACGTGACTTCAAAACCATTTGTAAGCCTAATTCTAGCAACCTTTCTTAGAGCAGAGTTTGGCTTTTTGGGAGTGGTCGTATATACTCGTGTACATACACCTCTTTTTTGAGGACAAGATTGCATAGCAGGAACTTTTGTTTTATTAACTGGTCGGTTACGACCATGCCTTATAAGCTGATTAATAGTAGGCATTTAGACATCCTTCATAAAAACGAATAGCTGAAACCAGCATTATAAATAGTGCGAATAAGGGCTAGCGTCTAATTAAAATTACAACCAGAACCCAATATTTGCGGAATTATAATCTTAACTTAGTCAATGGTCAAGGACAAAATACATACTAAAGTTAAATTTACATATTAGTTCGTATACATTCGTCAATCTAGTTTTTCTTCCATTTCTTCGATCAAGACAGGATCTTCTTTTGCCATACTGTCTAAAATTTCTTTATCTCTTCGATTAGCGGTCATTCTAAGTTTGTTAACAATGGAACCCGTTCCAGCAGGTACTAAGCGTCCAACAATAACATTTTCTTTTAACCCAGAAAGAGCATCAGATTTACCAGATACTGCGGCTTCAGTTAAAACACGTGTTGTTTCCTGAAAAGAAGCTGCAGATATAAAACTTTCTGTTTGCAGGCTAGCTTTAGTTATACCTAATAAAACTGAAACTCCTTTTGCAGGCTCAAAACCTTCTTTAAGAGCTTTTTCATTAGCTAATTTGAATTCTAATCTATTTACATGCTCTCCGTTAAGAAATGTTGTGCCACCATGATCAGTTATTTCAGTTTTTTGTAACATTTGTCTTACTATAACTTCAATATGTTTATCATTAATCTTAACTCCTTGTAACCTATAAACATCCTGAACTTCTTTAACTAAGTAATCTGCCAAAGCTTCAACCCCTAGTATATTTAGTATATCGTGTGGAACAGGACTTCCATCAATTATCATGTCACCTTTTCTAATAAAGTCACCTTCTTGAACAGCTAGTAATTTTCCTTTTGGAACCATATATTCAACAGCATCAATTTCACTATTTTGCGGAACAACTCTGATCCTTCTCTTTGCTTTATAGTCTGCTCCAAATTCAACCACTCCGTCGCTTTCTGAAATTATTGCAAAATCTTTTGGTTTTCTTGCTTCAAACAACTCAGCAACTCTTGGCAATCCTCCGGTAATGTCTCTAGTTTTAGAACTTTCTCTCGGGATACGAGCTAAAACTGCTCCAGCTTTGACCTTACTTCCATTTTCAACACTTAAAATTGCATTCATGGACATAAAATACCTAGCTTCTAATCCATTTGGTAAATTGATTACTTCTCCATCAGTATCTCTCAAAGTTATTCTTGGCCTCAAATTTGATCCACCAGATTGTTGCTTCCAATCCATTACAACTTTACTTCCTATACCAGTCGATTCGTCAATTATTTCTCTCATGGAAACGCCTTCTACAAGATCGACATAATGTGCAGTTCCTTCTTTTTCTGTGATAATTGGTATTGTGTATGGATCCCATTCAGCTAATATTTGTCCAGCTTTTACAGTGGAATCGTCCTTTTTTAACAACTTAGCTCCATATTGAAGACGATATCGAGCTTTTTCTCTTCCTTGATCATCTAAAATAAGCATTTCAGATGAACGAGAGAGAACAATCTCACTACCATCCTCTGTTGTGACTAAAGAAGTATTATCCAACCTTATTTTGCCATCAAAAGGAGCCTCAATTTTAGATTGTTCAGCACCACGTTGAGCAGCACCACCAATATGAAATGTTCTCATTGTTAGCTGAGTACCAGGTTCACCTATTGATTGAGCGGCAATAACTCCTACAGCTTCTCCAATGTTAACTGGAGTGCCTCTAGCCAGATCTCTTCCATAACATGCTGCACAGATACCTGGTTGTGTTTCACAAGTTAAGGCAGATCTAACTTTGACTTGATCAATACCAGCCTTTTCAATCTTTTCAATATCATCCTCGGTTATTATAATACCTTTATGTAAAATAGTAGTATTATCTTTTGAATCTATAATATCAGAAGCCGCAGTTCTACCCAAGATCCTTTCAGCAAGAGGTTCAATAATGTCTCCGCCCTCAATTACAGCCCTCATTACAAAACCATTTTCTGTTCCACAATCTTCTTCAGTAACAATACAATCTTGGGCGACATCAACTAATCTTCTCGTTAGATATCCAGAGTTAGCTGTTTTTAAAGCTGTATCCGCAAGTCCTTTTCTGGCACCATGCGTGGAATTAAAATATTCAAGAACATTTAGACCATCTTTGAAAGATGATTTTATAGGTGTTTCAATAATTTCACCTGAAGGCTTAGCCATCAAGCCTCTCATACCTGCTAATTGTTTAATTTGAGCTGCAGATCCCCTAGCTCCTGAATGAGCCATCATCCAGACTGAGTTCACAGGTTCTCCAACCTTTATGGTTGAAATATTCTTCATCATTTCAGCAGCAACATCATCAGAGCATTTAGACCAAACATCAACAACTTTATTATATTTTTCACCTTGAGTAATCAATCCATCTTGATACTGTTGTTCAAAATCTTTAACTTGTTTTTCAGCTTGCATCATAAGTTCAGCTTTAGCCTTTGGCGTTTCAAGATCAGAAATACCAAAAGATATACCAGCAGTACAAGCATGCTTAAAACCCATTGCCATGAGCTGATCACAAAAGATAACGGTATCTTTTTGTCCGCAATGTCGATAAACGTAATCGATGACATTCGTAACTTCTTTTTTTGTCATCAACTTATTAATAGTATTAAAATCTACAGACTTGTGTTTAGGAAGTAATGTCGAAAGTTTAGCTCTTCCTGGAGTTGTTTCAACGATTTTTACAATATTATTGCCTTCATTATCATACGTATTAACTCTAACTTTAATTTTTGCTTGAAGTTCAACTTGAGAATTGTCTAGGGCCATTAAAACTTCCGTAGGAGACGAAAATATCATACCCTCACCTTTCAAAGAATTACTTATCATGGATAAATAATATAAACCTAATATGATATCTTGTGATGGCACGATTATAGGTTTCCCACTTGAAGGAGATAGTATATTATTTGTCGACATCATCAAGACTCTTGCTTCAAGTTGAGCCTCTAGTGATAGAGGAACATGAACTGCCATCTGATCACCATCAAAATCTGCATTAAAAGCTGTACATACAAGAGGATGTAAATTTATCGCTTTTCCTTCAATCAAAACTGGTTCAAATGCCTGTATTCCTAATCGATGCAATGTTGGTGCCCTATTAAGCATTACAGGGTGCTCCCTTATCACCTCTTCAAGGATGTCCCAAACTTCTGGCCTTTCTTTTTCAACCATTCTTTTAGCTGCTTTTACAGTACTTGCTAATCCATAAAGCTCTAATCTTGAATAAATGAACGGTTTAAACAATTCTAAAGCCATTTTTTTTGGAAGGCCACATTGATGTAACTTTAATTCAGGTCCAACAACAATTACGGATCTACCAGAATAATCAACTCGTTTTCCGAGTAAGTTTTGTCTAAATCTTCCCTGTTTACCCTTAAGCATGTCGGATAAAGATTTTAATGGCCTTTTATTTACCCCTGTTATGACTCTACCTCGTCTACCATTATCAAACAAAGCATCTACAGATTCTTGTAGCATTCTCTTTTCATTACGAATAATTATATCTGGTGCCCTTAACTCAATAAGTCTTTTTAAACGATTATTCCTGTTGATAACCCTTCTATACAAGTCATTTAGATCAGAAGTTGCAAATCTACCACCATCCAGTGGTACCAAAGGACGAAGTTCAGGTGGGATAACTGGAACAACCTCGAGAATCATCCATTCTGGTTTAGCACCGGATTCTATAAAAGATTCTATCAATTTAAGTCTTTTTACTAATTTTTTTCTTTTAATTTCAGAACCTGTTTTGGACAAATCATCGCGTATTTTTATAAGTTCTTCTTCTAAATCCATTTCAGTTAAGATTCTTTTGATTGCTTCCGCACCTATTGAAACTTCAAAACTTTCATCACCAAATTCATCAAGAGCACCGTCATAATCTTCTTCAGTTAACAATTGGCCTTTTGTTAAGGAAGTTAAGCCAGGCTCAGTAACTAAAAAGTATTCAAAATAAAGGACTCTTTCTAAATCCTTTAGCGTCATATCTACAAGCAATCCAATGCGTGAAGGTAATGATTTTAAAAACCATATATGTGCAACTGGAGCAGCCAGATCGATATGCCCCATCCTCTCTCTTCTAACTTTAGAAAGAGTTACCTCTACACCACACTTTTCACATATAATACCCCTGTACTTCATACGCTTATATTTGCCACATAAACACTCATAATCTCTAACTGGACCAAATATCTTTGCACAAAAAAGACCATCACGTTCTGGCTTAAAAGTTCTGTAGTTTATTGTTTCTGGCTTTCTAATTTCACCAAAAGACCAACTTTTTATGGCCTCTGGTGATGCTATAGAAATACTAATTTGGTCAAAACTTTGTGTAGAACCTGTTTGGCCAAAAGAATTCATAAGTTCATTCATTTGCGTTCCTATTCTTTTTAAAAATCAATAAATTATTCAACTAAATCCATGTTTACATTTAAGCCTAAAGATTTTAACTCTTTGATTAACACATTAAATGATTCTGGAATACCTGCTTCAAAATCGTCATCACCCTTGATTATAGATTCATAAACTTTTGTTCTACCAGAAACGTCATCAGATTTAACAGTAAGCATTTCTTGTAGGGTATAGGCAGCACCATATGCTTCTAAAGCCCACACTTCCATTTCACCAAATCTTTGACCACCAAATTGAGCCTTGCCGCCTAAAGGTTGTTGCGTAACGAGTGAATAAGGGCCAATCGATCTTGCATGTATTTTATCATCTACTAGATGATGTAATTTTAACATGTAAATATAACCAACCGTAACTTTTCTATCAAAAACTTCTCCTGTTCTACCGTCAGTTAACCAAACTTGACCAGTTTCGTCTAAGTCTGCCAAATTAAGAATATTTCTAACATCTTTTTCACTAGCTCCGTCAAAAACTGGGGTAGCCATCGGGACACCTCTTCGTAAGTTAAGAGCTTGCTGCATTAAATCGTTATCATTCATCTTTGAAAAATCGGATTTATATTGCTTTTCTCCATAAACTTGAATTAAAAAATTTCTAATATTTTTGTTTTTAGCATCGTTATTACTCTCAATCATTTTTCCAATCTTATCTCCTAAACCAGAAGCAGCCCAACCCAAATGAGTTTCTAATATCTGCCCAACATTCATTCTAGAAGGAACACCTAAAGGATTCAAAACAACATCAACAGGTGTACCATCTTTTGTGTAAGGCATATCTTCAGAAGGAATAATTCTTGAAATAACCCCTTTATTGCCATGTCTTCCTGCCATTTTGTCCCCTGACTGAAGTTTTCTTTTTACTGCAACAAAAACTTTAACCATCTTCATGACACCAGGCAATAATTCGTCACCTCTTTGTAACTTATCAACCCTGTCATTAAATCTATTTTCTAAAGTTTTTATGACCCCATCAAAATGGTTAGATAATTTTTCAATCTTTTTTTGAACTTTATCGTCTTCAATGCTAATTGCTCTAAGATCATTTCGTGATAATTTTGCAATAATTTCCTCAGTTAATAAATCCCCATTTTTTATTGTTTTAATAGATGAACGTTGTATCTTATTACCAATAATATATTCTTTAAGACGTCCATAAAAACCTCTTTCGAGGATAGTTTTTTCATCATCTCTATCCTTAGCAAATTTTTCTATTTCAGCCCTTTCAATGGCTCTAGCTCTTTCATCTTTATCAACACCTCTTCTAGAGAAAACTCTGACATCAACAATGGTACCTGAAACTCCTGGTGGAACTTTTAGTGATGTATCACGAACATCTGAGGCCTTCTCTCCAAATATGGCTCTAAGCAATTTTTCCTCTGGTGTCATTGGGCTTTCACCTTTAGGAGTTACTTTACCAACCATTATATCACCTTGTTTAACTTCAGCACCAATATATACCATACCAGCCTCATCTAAATTTCTTAGAGCTTCTTCGCCAATATTTGGAATATCACGAGTAATTTCTTCCTGGCCTAACTTTGTATCTCTAGCCATTACTTCAAACTCTTCAATATGGATAGAAGAAAAAACATCTTCTTTAACAATTCTTTCAGAAATCAGAATTGAATCTTCAAAATTGTAGCCATTCCAGGGCATAAATGCCACCAAGACATTTCTACCTAAGGCTAATTCTCCATCGTCAGTAGCTGGGCCATCAGCAATTATGTCTCCACTGTTAATTATGTCACCCACTTGAACCAATGGCCTTTGATTAATACAAGTATTTTGATTACTCCTTTGAAATTTTAATAATGAGTAAATATCCACAGGACTTACGTCAGCTGCATCAGCAGAATGAGCTCGAATGACTATCCTTGTAGCATCAACTTGGTCAACAATTCCTGATCTTCGCGCTACTAATGTTACACCTGAATCCTGCGCCACTGTGGCTTCTATCCCAGTCCCCACAAGAGGACTTTCAGATTTTACTAATGGAACAGCTTGTCTCATCATATTAGACCCCATTAAAGCTCTGTTTGCATCATCATTTTCTAAAAACGGTATTAAAGCAGACGCGACGGATACCAATTGTTTAGGAGAAACATCCATAAGATTAATATCACCTGGGTTAGCCAAACCAATATCCCCTCCTTTTCTGACAGGAAGTAGATCGTCAGTAAAATTATCAGAACTATCTAATTCCGCATTAGCTTGTGCAATTGTAAACTTACCTTCTTCTATAGCAGAAACGTAAACTACGTCTTTAGTCACTTTACCATTGTCTACTTTCCTGTAAGGTGTTTCAATAAAACCGTATTGATTAATCTGAGCAAAAGTTGCCAAAGAATTTATTAGTCCAATATTGGGTCCTTCTGGTGTCTCAATAGGGCAAATTCTACCATAATGTGTAGGATGGACATCTCTAACTTCAAACCCCGCTCTTTCTCTTGTAAGT
Organism: SAR116 cluster bacterium AG-390-L20; assembly: GCA_003278095.1. Classification (GTDB taxonomy): domain Bacteria; phylum Pseudomonadota; class Alphaproteobacteria; order Puniceispirillales; family Marisalimonadaceae; genus Marisalimonas. Next base: position 89,402 of record QCHB01000005.1, read on the forward strand.
CCACCTGGCCCTAGTGCAGAAACTCTTCTTTTGTGAGTAATTTCTGAAAGAGGATTGGTTTGATCCATAAATTGAGATAATTGGCTTGAACCAAAAAACTCTCTAAGCGAGGCTGCAGCTGGCTTTGCATTAATAAGATCTTGGGGCATTAAATTTTCAATTTCATTTGCTGAGCTCATTCTTTCTTTAATTGCTCTTTCCATTCTTGAAAGACCTACCCGATATTGATTCTCTAATAACTCACCAACTGACCGTACCCTTCTATTACCCAAATGGTCTATATCGTCAATTTCTCCATGGCCATCTTTAAGAGAAATTAGTTCTTTTATAATTTCCAGAACATCAACTTTTCTCAAAATTCTTATACTGTCATCAACTTCTAGGTTTAAACGTGCTGACATTTTAACCCTACCTACTGCAGACAAATCATATCTTTCTTCATCAAAAAATAAATTTTTAAATAAAATCTCAGCCGTTTCATGAGCAGGAGGTTCACCAGGTCTCATAACTCTATATATGTCGACTAATGCCTCTTCCCTAGAAGCATTTTTATCCAATGCCAATGTATTTCTTATCCAAGGTCCAACAGAAGAGCTATCTATAGATAAGATATTCAAATTATGTAGACCATTTAACTTGAATAACTTTATAAGCTCCTCAGTAACTTCATCACCAGCTTCTGCATAAACTTCACCAGTATTTTCATTTATGATGTCCTCAGATATGAATTTTCCAATTATTTCTTCTTCTTTTACTTCAATTAATTTTAAACCATCTTCTACTAGAGATTTGATCTTTATTTGGGTAATTTTATCTCCTGCTTTAGCAAGGACTTCATTTTTAGAGGCATCGATTAAATCGAAGTTCAATCTTTGGCTCTTATAATTATCTGCAAAGAATTCAGTAATCCATTTTTCTGCTTTTAATTGATATGTCTGTGATCTGTAAAAATATTTTAAAATATCCTCTCTTGTCATACCAATAAGTTGGGTCCTGTCAGGCTCTAAGTTTTTTTCACTACATTCTTTTAAATACTCCTCGGAATTATTGTCTAATAATGCCATTAAAAAAGTTGTACATGGTAATTTTCTTCTTCTATCAATCCTTACATTTAAAATATCCTTTGGATCAAATTCAAAATCTAACCAAGATCCTCTATAAGGAATTACCCTTGCAGCAAAAAGGAATTTACCAGATGCATGAGTTTTACCTTTATCGTGATCAAAAAAGACCCCAGGAGATCGATGCATTTGTGAAACTATAACTCTTTCAGTTCCATTTACAACAAAAGTTCCATTTGGAGTCATAAGAGGCATATCACCCATATAAACATCTTGTTCTTTCATATCTCGAATTGATTTAGCGCCAGTATCAGGATCTAAGTCCCATACTATTAATCTTAAGGTTAATCTTAGTGGAGAAGCAAAAGTTAAACCTCTTTGATGACATTCGTCAACGTCATATTTAGGTTGTTCTAAAGTGTAAGAAACAAATTCTAACATTGATCTACCTGCAAAATCTTTAATTGGAAAAACCGAATTAAACACAGCCTGCAAACCTACATCAATTCTTTCATCAACTGGATCATACATCTGAAGAAATTGTTCGTAAGAATTTCTTTGAACCTCAATTAGATTTGGCATCTCTGCTACTTCGCTAATTTTACCAAACGTTCTTCTAACTCTTCTTCTATTCATTAATGTACTTTGCTGAGCTGACATTTATTATCCTTTTAAAACTTAATTAGCCAATACGACCATATGAAAAAACGTATTTATAAACAGACTTAAATAATTAAGCCTGTTTTTTATTAAAGGTAAAAGACAAACTTATTTTACCTCAACGGAAGCACCAGCTTCTTCGAGTTTACCTTTAATTTCGTTTGCTTCAGCCTCAGGAACCCCTTCTTTAACCATTGATGGAGCTGCCTCAACTAAATCTTTAGCTTCTTTCAACCCTAGCCCCGTTACTGCTCTAACTTCTTTGATGACGTTTATTTTCTTTTCACCAATTGCTGTTAACATAACATTAAATTCAGTTTTAGCTTCGGCTGAAGGAGCTGCTTCAGCACCACCTGCAGCAGCTACAGCAACAGGTGCTGATGCTGATACACCCCATTTATCCTCAAGAAGCTTAGCTAGATCAGCTGCCTCTAGAACCGTTAATGAACTCAAATCTTGTGCAATTTTTTCTAAGTCTGCCATTTTTTTCTCCTAATAATATATTAATTGTTATTGTTGTGATTTTTGTGAAATTGTTCTTAAAACTTGTGAAGCTGGCTCCATTGTTAATCTTAAAATCTTTGAAGCTGGTGCTTGAAGCAAACCAACAATTTTACCTCTTAAATCAGATAGGCTTGGGAGCTTTGCAAGTGCTTCCACATCTATTTTTGAAAGTGGTTTATCTTCTAAACCTCCTCCAATTATAACTAGCTTTTCATTCTCTTTAGCAAAATCAACCAAAATCTTTGCGGCCATTACCGGATCTTTAGATGAACCAATCGCTGTCGGTCCTCTAAACATTTCATCCATATGCTGATACTTGGTTTCTTTTAATGCTAATCGAGTAATTTTATTTTTTGTAACTTTAAAATAACAATTTTCATTACGCATTTTATTTCGGAGATCTGTACTCTCCGCGACCGTTAGACCAACACAATGAACGACAACTACTGAAGCAGCATCTTCGAATGTATTATGCAAAGTTTTGACTAGATCAGTTTTTTGTTTTTTATCCACCGATAAGTCTCCACGTTTTTGTCATAACAATATGTCATGACAGTTGTTGCATTCCAGGTAATAAATTACCCACGGCCCGTCCCTTTCAAATCAAGCAGATAACTGCTCTAATTGTCTATGTAGGATATTAAGAAAAAATTCCCCTACAGTCTTGGACAGGATCAGTCTAGTTAAAGACTGATAGAGAATAATAAAATTACTCTCTAAATAAATATATATTTAAACTATATATTTATATTTATACCAGCTCCCATTGTAGAGCTGATTGATATTTTCTTTATAAACGTGCCTTTTGCACCAGAAGGTCTAGATTTTTGAATTGAATCTATAAATGAGTTAACATTTTCAACTAATTTATCTGAACCAAAGCTAATTTTTCCAACCCCTGCCTGTACTATACCAGTTTTTTCGGCCCTGTATTGGACTTGTCCTGATTTAGCTGCTTCAACTGCAACTTTTACGTCTGCTGTAACTGTTCCCAATTTTGGATTAGGCATTAAACCTTTTGGGCCCAAAACTTTTCCAATTCTACCAACCAGCCCCATTAGATCAGGTGTTGCTATAATTCTATCATAATTTAAATTACCCTTTTGCATATCTTCTGCCAAGTCCTCCGCGCCAACAACATCTGCACCAGCTTCTTTAGCCTCAATTGCTTTCTGATCCCTTGCGAATACAGCAACTTTCATATTTTTTCCATTACCATTCGGTAAAGATACAACGCCTCTTACCATTTGATCGGCATGTCTCGGGTCAATGCCTAAATTCATAGAAATCTCAATTGTTTCGTCAAACTTTTCCCTCTTACTTTCAACAAAAAAGTCGATTGCGTCTTTAACGGTAAAAGATTTGTTTTCTAAATTTTTATATACATCAGTTAAAAATTTTCCCTTTTTCATTATTTACTCCAAAACCTCTAATCCCATTGATCTAGCTGAACCTCTTACCATTTCAATTGCCCCTTCTATATTAGCAGCGTTGAGATCTTTCATTTTATTTTCTGCAATTTCTCTAATTTGATCTATTTTAACTGAACCACCTACAGTTCTACCAGGCTCACTAGAACCTTTATCTTTACCTGCAGCTTTTTTAAGGTAAAAAGAAACAGGTGGTGTTTTAGTAACAAAACTAAAGCTCTTATCTGAAAATACTGTTATAACAACTGGTATAGGCATATTTTTTTCTAAGGAATCTGTTGAAGCATTAAAGGCTTTACAAAATTCCATAATATTTACACCTCTTTGACCCAATGCAGGACCTACAGGAGGGGAAGGGTTAGCTGCTCCAGCTGGTATATTTAGCTTTATGTATCCATCAATTTTCTTTGCCATTTTTCTCCCTTACAACAAATATTGTTGGTTGTATAATAATTGTTTAAATTTTCTCAACCTGACTATACTCAAGATCCACAGGAGTTGATCTACCAAAAATAGAAACAGCAACTTTTAGTCTTGATTTATCTTCATCAATTTCTTCAACCAGACCATTAAAACTTTGAAATGGGCCTTCAGACACTCTTACTTCTTCTCCGACTTCATATATAATACTAGATCTAGGTCTTTCAATACCTTCACTTATTTGATCAATTAGTCGTTTAGCTTCAGCTTGGCTTATGGCAATAGGTTTGCCCTTACCACCTAGAAAACCAGTAACTTTTGACTGAGATTTAATTAAATGCCAAGATTGATCTGTCATTTCCATTTTGACTAAGATATAACCTGGAAAAAATTTCTTTTCAGATTGAATTTTACTGCCGCGTCTAACTTCTACTACCTCTTCTGTTGGTACTAAAACTTCTTCAATCAAATCTTGCATGTTCTTTGAAATAACTTGCTCTTCAATACTTTGAGAAACTTTTTTTTCAGAACCTGAAAAAACATGAATAACATACCATTTTTTAGACATATTTGCCTTCCAATTTCGCGATTAGAATTGAGAAAAGTATAAACAATGTAATTAACCACCAAAACTTAATAAATACTGGACAATATTAGAAAGCATAAGATCAACTAATAAGAAAAAAATAGAAGCTATTAATGCCATAACGAAAACACTTAATGATGCGAACAAAGTTTCTCGTCTAGAAGCCCAAGTTATTCTGTTAATTTCTTGTCTTACCTGCCTAACAAATTGCGCGGGGTTTGTTTTAGCCATGAGAAACCTTTCTTGCAAGAACAAAAATGTCTATTTACATTTTTTTTTTTTATAAGTCAAAGTCATTAATAATTTATCATGCATATAATTGGCAGGAGTGGAGGGGCTCGAACCCCCAGCCCCCGGTTTTGGAGACCGGTGCTCTACCAGTTGAGCTACACTCCTTTATTTAAATAATAAACCCTCACTACATTAACTATTAAATGTTATCAGTTAAGACTGAATACTCGAAACAACCCCAGCACCAACTGTTCTTCCACCTTCTCTTATTGCAAATCTTAAACCTTCATCCATTGCAATTGGTGCAATTAACTCAACAGTTATTGCTATATTATCCCCAGGCATAACCATTTCTGTTCCTGATGGAAGCTCTACAGCCCCAGTTACGTCAGTAGTTCTAAAATAAAATTGTGGACGATAATTACTAAAAAAAGGTGTATGCCTTCCACCTTCATCTTTAGTTAATATGTAAGCCTCGCCTTTAAATTTTGAATATGGCTTGATTGAACCAGGTGCAGATAAAACTTGACCTCGTTCGACTTCTTCTCTTTTTGTACCTCTTAAAAGAACACCAACATTATCACCAGCTTCACCAGAATCTAATAACTTACGAAACATTTCAACACCAGTACATGTTGTCTTAGTTGTTTCCTTTATGCCAACAATCTCTATTTCTTCACCAACTTTCACAACACCTCTTTCCACACGACCCGTAACAACAGTTCCTCTTCCAGATATAGAAAAAACGTCTTCAATAGGCATTAAAAAAGGCTTATCTTTGTCACGAGCTGGTTGAGGAATATAAGTATCAACAGCAGTCATTAATTCTGTAATCGAATTCAGACCAATAGCTTCATCACGATTCTCTAAAGCCGCTAGTGCACTTCCTTTTATAATAGGAATGTCGTCACCAGGAAAATCATAACTACTTAAGAGTTCACGAATTTCTAATTCCACTAATTCTAATAATTCTTCATCATCAACTTGATCGACTTTATTCATATAAACTACTAATGAGGGAACACCTACCTGACGCGCTAAAAGTATATGCTCTTTAGTTTGAGGCATAGGACCATCCGCAGCATTCACAACTAAAATAGCGCCATCCATTTGAGCCGCGCCGGTGATCATGTTCTTGACATAGTCAGCGTGACCTGGACAGTCAACATGAGCATAATGACGATTTTCAGTAGAATATTCAACATGAGCAGTAGATATAGTTATACCTCTCTCTCTTTCTTCAGGCGCTTTATCAATTTGGTCATAAGCAGAAAAGTCAGCACGACCAGCATCAGCCATAACTTTTGTAATTGCTGCAGTTAAAGTAGTTTTCCCATGATCAACGTGGCCTATTGTGCCAATGTTAACGTGTGGTTTACTACGATCAAATTTTTCTTTAGACATCTTATATGACCTTTCTGTATATAATTGTTGTAAAAATAAAATGGTGGTGGGGGTAGGATTCGAACCTACGTACGCTACGCGGGCAGATTTACAGTCTGCTGCCTTTAACCACTCGGCCACCCCACCAAATTTTTAAATAATTTCTTTTTTATTAATTTTAAAAAAATACCCTGTTAAATTAATTAATTATGGTAAGTTTATATACACAAGCATTGCGAAATATAAAAGCTTTATTTCAATGTCAATAAAAAAACATATAAAAACCAATTTGCTTTAGATAAAAAAATGAAAAGAAATTTTACAAGATCAAAAAAAAATGAAAAATTTCTATTTTTTAAAAACAAAAATGTCATAAAAGAAAGTAAAAATGTAATTCTGAAAAAGGATTTAAATCTGAAGCCCAATCAATTAATTATATCTGGTAAACATGCAGTGCTTTCAGCTTTGCAAAACAAACAAAGAAAATCATTTTATCTTATTTCAACAAAAGATCATCACGTAAAATGGGAAAAAAGTATCAAAGATTTAGGACTTAAAACTAAAATAAAAATAAAAACTAAAGAACAACTAGATATAATCAATGATTTTAAACCCCATCAAAATGTAATTTTAATCACAGAGCCTCTTAAAAGAATTTCATTAGATGAGTTTTTAATTGATAAACAATATGAATCTGAACAACCCATAAGAATTATAATTTTAGATCAAGTATCCGATCCCCAAAATGTTGGTGCTATAATTAGGTCAGCTTTTGCTTTTAAAATGAATGCATTGGCATTATCCCAAACAAATAGTCCAGTAGAGTCTACTAGCATGTCAAAAGCTTCATCAGGTACAATTGAAAAATTAAAAATTATAGAATTATCTAATATGTCAAGGGCAATAAGAAAACTTCAAGATGCAAATTTTCGTGTCTATGGTTTGGCTAATGGTGGAAATGGAAATGTTTTTGATCTTGAAAAAGAAGTTGGGAACGTTGCTGTTATTGTTGGCTCAGAGGGCAAAGGCCTAAGAAGATTAACAAAGGAAAAAGTAGATCAACTATTAGAGATACCAATTAATCCTGACAGCGAGTCATTAAATGTTTCAAACGCCGCTTCAATATCTATGTTTCAGTTACAAAAAAATATTATAAAAAATTAAATAAGTACTTGTCTATAAAATAAATATCTATTATTGATTTGATCAGTGCCGGCTTAGCTCAGCTGGTAGAGCAGTTGATTTGTAATCATCAGGTCGGGAGTTCGAGTCCCCCAGCCGGCACCATAATTTGTTAAACAAGATCTAATAATTTTTTCTTAAAATTTGACTTGTATATATATTCTTCAACTTTGAGATTTTCTAAATATTCTTCTGCAGTATTCATTAACTTCTCGCCTTTTAAAAAATGATTAAGGAGATGTTTTTGAAATCGAAAAACGCTATCTCCCGCAAACCCTTTTTTAAACCATTTATAATTTACTTTTTTTTCTATATTATCCCCAAATTTTCTTTTAAAAATTTCTCCATTTCCATTTAATCTTAATGTACCCATAGAGCCTTCAATGAGCATTTCACCGATCGTTAGTCTTCGGTCTAGAGCAATATGATCAGACAGTCTATTACCGTCGAATAAACCTCTTATTCCATTTTTAAATTCAAAGAAAACAATTCCTGCATCTTCTCCATTTATGTTAGTGTTTAATTTAGACAAATTAGCAAAAACACTTTTTATATCGCCAAATAAAAATCTAAAGACATCAATTAAATGAATAGCGGTTTCATGTATTAAAAATCGTTCCATTTTTTGGAAATAAGGTTGTCTTTCTAAATAAGCTTTTTCACCTTGCCCGTCGCCAGGGCGCATCCTAAAACTTACTTGATATAAGTCGCCTAATAATGAAGTTTTTAGGATTTCATCAATTTTAATATACCATGGTTGAAATCTAAAATTTTCGTGAACTGCTATCTTCACTTTTTTTCTTTTTGTAAAACTTATTGCTTCTTTAGCTTCTTTAATAGAAGTGGTAAAAGGCTTTTGACAAATAATATCAACTTTGTTTCTTGCAGCAATTTTAATAAATTTAAGATGATTTAAAGGTGGAACAATTATATCAACAAGTTCTGGTTTAGTAGTTTTTATCATAGTTTCAAAATCAGAAAAAACCTCACAATTTTCAAACTGTTTAGAATATTTACTGGCCTCATTTTTATTCAATGAACATATTCCTACCAAATTTACATTTAATCTTTTCCAAGCATCATAGTGAAATTGACTAAAGTAACCTGTTCCTACAACTACTAATCTAATACTTTTTTTCATTGAATTTGACTTTGACTAATTCTTTAATTTTTATACTTCATTGCAATATGAGGAATTCCATCTTCATAAAATGTATTACCATAGGAAATGAAATTAAGACTTTTATAAAAATCTTCTACAGCGACTTGACTATGTAAAATTAATAAGTTGTCTTTTTTATTAATTAAATATGTCTCTATTATTTTATTAATCAGCAAGGATCCTACTTTCAGCCTCCTAAATTCAGGTAAAACTGCCACCCTTTCTATCTTAAAAGTATTTTCAGTTTTTGGACGAACTCTAGCGGTCGCAATAAAAATTTTATCTTTGCTAATTAAAAAATGTTGGCATAAATGATCTAGATTATCAAACTCAATTTTTTGAGAAATTTTTTGTTCCTCACAAAAAACTTTTTTTCTAATTTTATAAGAAATATTTAACTTTTCAGTGGAAGTTATCTTTAAAAATCTATATGTTTTCATATGTGAATTTTCTTAAATTAATTTAACAATAAAACTGCTACTACAAAGGTAAAATACTACCATCATAGTTAAAAAACTTTCCCGTATCTTCCTTCTTCAAATTTAAGAAGTGTTTAAGTAAACCAGCAGCACTCTCTTCTGGTGATATATCAGCTAAATTTCCTCCCATGTCTGTTCTGACCCAACCAGGATGATAAGATGTTACAACAATGTTTTCATTAATAAATTGATTGGATATAGTTCTCATTAAGTTATTAGCTGCTGCTTTAGAAGCTCTATAAATTGCTGCATTAGATGAAGAATGAGTTTGGCTACCCATTAGTGAGGAAATGATAGCTACTTTAGATCCATCAATTTTGTTTAAGTTATCATAAAGATTTCTGATAGTTAGAAAAGGTCCTGCAACATTTACCATCATGACGTCTAAAATGTTTTTTTCATTATGCTCTTTACTAAAAATATCACCCTTTCCATTATTAATACCTGCATTACAAACAAGTAAATCAATGGGATTTTTAAACTCTTTAGCAGCTTTTAAAATACTTTTTGTATTTGTAACATCCATTTTAATAATATTTAAATCTGGATATTCATCAGCAAGTTTTTTTAATTCAATAGAATTATCTAAATCTCGGCAACATGCTTCAACCCTATTTTTTTTTGTAAGTGCTAATTTTGTTAAAGCTAAACCTATTCCTCTATTAGCTCCCGTAATAAGAATTGTTTTAATGATAAAATCTCCTTAAAAAAATAAGTCTGATAAATTAATATTCTATTTTTTGGACTTTATATAATTTCGCCAAGCAGCAAAAATACCACTAGCTACAACTATACTTCCACCTAGAAAAATTGACAAAGTAACTTTATCATTAAAAATATATATTCCTATGATAGATGCAAAAAATAATTGGAAATATGTAAATGGTTGCAAAACACTTGCTTCCGCATTTTCATACGCTTTTATTAATAAAAAATGACCAGCAGTGCTAAGGATACATAATAAAGCCATCAAGGTCCAATCTTTAAAAAAAATTGGCTCCCAAAAAAATGGTCCTATAATCGACATTAATGCACAACCTACAATGGCAACCCAAAAAAAACTTGTTTCAGAAGTGTCTGTTTCAGAAACTTTTCTGGTTAAAATAGTGTAAAAACCTAATACAAAAGCTCCCGCTACAGGAAGTAAAGCATCGAAACTTATTATAAAATCTGTAGGGTTTAAAATAATTAAAACACCAATGAAACCAAATAAAACTGCCATCCATCTTTGAATCCCTATTTTTTCTTTCAATATTGGCCCCGAAAACGCAACAACTATTAGAGGAAAGGAGGATAATATTGAATGAGTTTGAACCAGACCTAACGTCGTGAAGGAGTAAACTCCAATTAGTATGGCCGAAATTAGTAATATTCCTCTTATAAATTGTATATATGGCTGTTTAGTAGTTATAACTTTTTTAATGCCATTTTTTTTTCTTAAACTGATTGAAATAACTAGTATTGCTAAAACCCAGCTTCTAATCATATTAATAACAAAAACATTGTATGTTTCTGCTAAATATCTTGATACTCCGTCCATAGTAGCAAAAAATAAAGTAGCGAATATTATTAATAAAATTCCATTTTTAACGTTATTAATCAAAACGAGTTAATTCCTAAAGTTATTTTATGTCTGAATAAAAAAGCAATTGTTAACTTATGAATTATACTTTTTATTTATTTGTGTTTACATATAAATTTTATTATTGACGATTAACATATAATTTTATTTACAAGAGAAACACATGAGCAATCATTTAAAACCATTGGGCTTTGTTGGCATAGGATTAATGGGAAACTGTCTTGTAAAACGTTTAATAGAAAAAGAATATAATGTTAGTATTTATGATAAAAATAAAAATAACCTAAAACATTTGATTAATAAAAAAAGAATTTCGTTATCGAGAAGTCCAGCTGAATTATCTCAAGATTGTGAGATAATATTTATATGTGTAGATAAAACAGAAAGTGTAGAGGATGTAGTTTTTAAGGAAAGTGGAATTATTAAAAATGCTTCTAAAACTACTATTATAGTGGATTTATCTACTACCTTAGCCAATGAAACAGTAAACTTTTCAAATAAAATAAGTACTAAAAAAGGAGCATCATGGATTGATGCTCCTATGTCTGGAGGACCAGACAAAGCTTTAGATGGTACCTTAGCTTTAATGATCGGTGGAGAAAAAAAGATTTTTGAAAAAGTATCACCCATCTTAAAAAATATTTCATCTAATTTCACTTATTTTGGACCAACTGGATCAGGTCAAATTGTAAAAATGATAAATCAAATTTTAGTCCTCAATAATTACACAATTTTAGCAGAGGCATTGTCATTTGCTGAGGCTTGGAAGATTGATTCAAAAAAAATTCCAGAAGCACTAAGTGAAGGTCACGCAGGTTCAAATTTGTTAAAACATTTATTTCCAAGAATGATAAATAGAGATTTTAAACCACAAGGTTATATATCTCAAATTCTTAAAGATTTAACTATGGTTTTAGAACTTGGAGATAAAAAAAAAATACCTCTTCCAATGTCAAATCTAACTAAACAATTATTTACACTATTATCTGAAAAATCGAAGGAAAATTTAGACGGGACATCTATTATTAAATTATTTAACAAAGATGATAAATTTTAAAGAAATATTAAATTGAAAAATTTACCTATTATTGACGCTCATCACCATTTTTGGGACTTAAGCCTTAAAAAAAATCCTTGGTTAGATAAAAATAACCAAATACCTTTTAGATATGGTGATTACAGCTCAATTTGTAAAAACTTTTTGCTAGCTGACTATAAAAAAGTAAGTAAAAATCACAACATAGTTAAAACTATTCATATGGAAACTGAGTGGGACCCCAAAGATCCTGTCGGAGAAACAAAGTGGCTTCAAGAATTATTCGATATATCAGGCTTTCCAAATGCTTTAGTTGGACAAGCTTGGTTTGATAGAGAAGATATTGAATTAGTTTTAAAAGGTCATACACAGTTTCCTTTGATTAGAAGTATAAGGCATAAACCAAAGTCTTCACTATCTCCAAATATTAAAACATTGAATTCAAAAGGAACTCTTAATGATCCATTTTTCAGAAAGGGATATTCTTTGCTTAAAAAATACAAACTTCATTTTGATCTTCAAACACCTTGGTGGCATTTAGACGAGGCTACAAAATTAGCAAAAGATTTTCCAGATACAATTATTATTTTGAATCACACTGGTCTTCCTGCTGACAGATCGAAGGAAGGCCTAGGTAATTGGAAAGCTAACTTAGAGAATTTTGCTGAACAACCTAATACTGCAATTAAAATATCTGGCATTTGTGTTCCTGGTAAACAATGGACAGTCAAACTCAATAAAAGTATTATTCTAGATGCTATTAATATTTTTGGATATCAAAGATGTATGTTTGCATCTAATTTTCCAGTGGATGGGGTTTTAGCATGCTTTGACGACATATATTATGGTTTTAAGGAAATAACTTCCGAGATGAGTGATGATAAAATTAAATGTTTATTTCATGATAATGCCATAAAATATTATAATCCATTGTGAAATATTTTAATAGAAGTTAAGCACCTTTAAAATTGGCTTGTCTTTTTTCCATAAATGCTCTCCTTCCTTCTTTATAATCTTCACTGTCAAAACATGCGGACGCAAGTTTCTCACATATTGCAAGGTCTCTTTCATCTGGATTTTTTAATATTTCCACCCCAATTTTTTTCATAGCTTTGATAGTTAAGGGAGCATTTTTAGATATAGTAAGAGCATAATCTTTTACAAAAGTTTCTATGTCATCTTCACTAATTAATTTTTGAATTAACCCACATGTCAAGGCCTCTTTTGCAGAAATTTTATCTGCTGTAAACATGAAATGTTTAGCCATTCCTGGTCCCAAAACATCAAATAATCTTTTTATTGAAGAAAAAGGGTAACCCAAAGATAATTTTGCTGCTGGCATTGCAAATTTAGATTTTTCAGAACATATCCTTATATCACAACATACAGCCAAATTCAGACCACCACCTATGCAATACCCATCAATCATTGCAATAGTTGGTTTTGGAAATGTTTCAAGGTTCTCATACACTTTTTGTGTTCTTTTATTATAACTTAAAACAGCTTCCTTAGAACTTCTCTCTTTGTCAAATTTAGAAATATCTGCTCCAGAAACAAATGACTTTCCACCTGCCCCGTTTAACACTATCACTCTTACAGTATTATCACTTCTAAAATTATCAAGTATTCTCTCTAAAGCATCCCACATTTCAATTGAGACAGCATTATGTTTTTCTGGATTATTAAACGTAATATAACCAACACCATTTTCAATTCTTGATAACATTTTATTAGTTGTCATAATTACCCCACTTATTTCAAATAATATTTTTTGATTTTAACTCATCAAGTTCTTCACTGCTATAACCTAAATCTAACAAAACATCTTCATTATGCTCACCTTTTTCAGGAGGCCTTTGTTTCATTATGCTAGGAGAACGAGATAGGTTAAAAGGTTGGCCTACTAGTTCAGTCTGTCCAAATGGAATAGTATCAATGGATTGGGCAATACCCAAATGCTTAACCTGTGGATCGTCAAATACTTTATCTATAGAATTTATAGGACCACATGGTACCCCAACTTTTTCTAATTTCTCAACCCATTCATCTGAGGTTTTAGTGATAGTAACCTCCTCAATAAGCTTGTTTAAGTAATCTCTATTCATAAGACGTTCTTTGGCATTTTTAAATTCATCCATTTCAAGCCATTCTCCTTTATCTACAGCCTCTGCAAAACGTTTCCAAATTGTTTCACCTGCTACTGCTAGATTAATTGACCCATCAGATGTGTTAAAAACTCCCGTAGGTACACTGGTTGGATGATTGTTACCAGCTTGGCCTGCAACATGATTTTCGCTTAACCAACGTGCAGCTTGAAAATCAAGCATAAAAATCTGTGCTTGTAATAAAGATGTATTTACCCATTGACCTAACCCAGACTTTTCTCTCTCAAGAAGAGCAGTTTGTATTCCCATAGCACAAAACAACCCTGCTGTAAGATCTGCTACTGGGATGCCTACTCTCATTGGGCCTTCTCCAGGAGCACCAGTTATACTCATCAATCCACCCATTCCCTGTGCAATTTGATCAAACCCTGGTCTTTTAGCATAAGGGCCATCTTGTCCAAAACCAGATATACTTGCTAAAATAATTTTTGGATTTCGTGACTTTAAGCTTTCATAGTCGACACCTAATCTTTCTTTAACGTCAGGACGAAAGTTTTCAACAACTACATCAGAGGTTTCAACAAGCTTCATCAAAATTTTAATCGCCTCTGGTTGTTTTAAGTTTAAAGTAATGCTTCGTTTATTACGATGTAAATTTTGAAAATCTGAGGTGTGTCGAGATGCTCCAAGTGCACCATCGGGCTCAACACTTTCTGGAGCTTCTACTTTTATTACATCTGCTCCCCAGTCTGCCAACTGCCTCACAGCAGTCGGACCAGATCTTACTCTTGTTAGATCAATAACCCTAATATGTGATAAAGCATCTGAGGCAGGTAGATGAGCCATAAATATTTTCCCCTTTTTTGTTTTTAAAAAACTTACGCAAATTATATCTCAAAGATATTGACTATATCAACAAATTGCTTGTTTAAAAGTCAAAAAAAAATTATTACTTTTTTCAAGTTTAATAAGAAAGAAAAATGGCAGTGAAAAAATTTAATTTCAAAAAACATCATAAAGATTTGTCAAAAATAGAAAGCAAGTCTAAAAAACTCTTTATTAAATCAAGAGATTCAAATGTGTGTTGGAGAATATGGGGCAAGGGTAATCCTATAATCTTTTTACATGGTGGTTACGGAAGTTGGGCGCATTGGATTAAGCAAGCACTTCCGTTTTCAAAAAATCATAAGGTACTCATTCCAGACATGCCTGGGTTCGGTGAATCTGATGATTTAAGTTTTCCACATAACCCCGAAAAAATCGCGTCTAATTTAGCTGATACACTTGAAGCATTAATTGCACCACACGATAATGCAATAATATGTGGGTTTTCTTTTGGAGGCCTCATATCAGGTCATTTGTCAAATGAATTAATCCAAAGAAAATTTATACCTACAAAGTTAATATTAATTGGTCCCGGTGGGTTAGGCGCCAAAAGAGGTGATATGAAGACAATGATAACAAGACATTCTAAAATGTCTGAGGAAGAAATTTATAGTGCCCACCAAACAAATCTTGAAATTTTAATGATGCATAATTCTCAAAAAGTTGATGATTTTTCAGTTCATATACAAAAGCAAAATACTGATGCCCATAGGATTAAAAGTCGCCCAATATCTGCAACAGATACCTTAACTAAGATTTTAGAAAAACAAGATGTACCACTTTATGTGATATGGGGAGAAAAAGATGCTAGCGTTGGGGCCTATCTTGAGGATAGGATGGCTATTTTAAGAAAAGTTAACAAAAATGTGCGCTTTCATGTGGAATACAATGTTGGTCATTGGATAATGTACGAAAACGAAAAAATATTTAATAAACTTTTAGAAGATATTATTCAAGATTAAAACCGTGATTTTTTAACCATTTTTTAAAGTCTTTTCTTTCAACTACAGAAAGTTGCCTACTAATATTTTCTGACCAGGTTCCCTTTTTCGCTACTCCATAAATATCTATATGTCTCTGATTGTTTCTTTCTATAGGAGCAACTTTAAATACTCGTTCATCATATTGATTAATTTTATCCATTAAATTTTTTTCATTATATGTATTATAATGGATTACTATATCTTGAGGCAGCCTTATAGATACTGGTGACCTTTCATCTGGCCAACCTAGAGCAAGTCCAGCAATTGGAAAAACACCTTTAGGTAATTTGCAAAGATTTTTTACTTCTTCAATTATATTTCTAATCATGCTTATTGGGCATATGCCTAAGCCAATTGACTCTGAAGCACTTATCATAGACTGCATTGATAGAGCCGCATCTATAACACCATTCATAAACGTATCTACATTATTATTTTTATGATTATATCCCTTATGATTTGTAATTTTAATATTTCTTCTAATGTCAGCAAGGAATAATAGAAAAACTGGTGCTGTAAGTGCCCATTTTGTATCACCAATCAATTTTGAAATTTCATTTTTTAAGGATTGATTTTGTATTACCATAATTGAGTATTGCTGAAGATTCGACTTGGACGGGGCTGATTGTGCAGCTGTCAAAAGTAGCGTTAAAAGTTCTTTAGAAATATTTTTTTTTGAAAATTTTCTTACACTGGCTCTAGATATAATAGAATTTATTAGAGGTGTAACATCAATTTTGGAAAAATTTTGATCAGTTTTTTTTCTATACCTATTATAATATAAGTTTGATACATCAATCATTAACTATACTTTCATTAAAATTTTCTTTAAGTTTATGTTACAATGGTTACCAAAAATTTATTAGGATTTTTTTGATATGTTAGATCTAAAAGATAAAATTGCCATTGTGTCAGGATGTGGATCAATTGGAGATGGTTTTGGCAATGGTAGGGCAATAGCAACTCTTTTAGCACGCCAGGGTGCAAAAGTTATTGGAACTGATATCAATGAGGAAGCAGGTAACAATACGTCCGATTTTATAAAAAAAGAAGGTAATGATTTTACTTTTTATAAGGTCAACATGATTAATGAAACTAATGTAAAAGAATTTTTTAATAAAGTTGAAGCCCAAAATAAAAAAATTGATATTTTAGTTAATGTTGTTGGTCAATCTGAACCTGGAGGACCAGTAGAGATTAATACAATCACATGGCAACAACAATTTATGTTAAATTTAAATACTGCCTATTTTTGTATTAAATGTGCAATTCCAATTATGGAGAAAAACTCAGGTGGTTCAATTGTTAATATTTCCTCAGTTGCAGCACTAAGGTATGTAGGTAAACCTCAAGTTGCTTATAGTGCCTCAAAAGCAGCACTTATACAGATGACTAAAACCACTGCAGTAATTGAAGCGAAAAAGAATATTCGACTGAACTGCGTTGTTCCAGGTTTGATGCATACCCCTTTAGTAGACCGATTGGCACAAAAATATGCAGGTGGTGATTATGAAGGATTTGTTAGAAAAAGGCATGATCAAGTTCCAATGGGAAGGATGGGTGAATCATGGGATGTTGCCAATGCCGTATTATTTCTATGTTCTGACGAAGCAAAGTATATTACTGGAACTGAGCTAATAGTTGATGGAGGGCTTGTTGCGTCGACACCCTAAGAGAGTCTCTAAATATTAATTCTGTTTCAACAAAACTTCTACATTAGGTTTAATGATGTATTTAAAAATTCAAAAACGTACCAGCCAACTTTTATCTAAAGGTAATGTGGCAGACAAGCCTAGTCAGTATGTTGATATGATTTTATTTATACTTATAGTTTTAAACATTGCTGCTGTGTGTTTAGAATCAGTGAAACATATTGGAAATGAATATAAAGTAGCTTTCAGCGCATTTGAGTTTTTTTCGGTTGTAATTTTCAGCATTGAATATTTATTAAGGGTCTGGTCTGCTCCTGCAAGAAATGACCTAGGTGACTCAACTAATTTTATAAAAAGAATAAAATATATATTTAGTTTTACAGGCTTGATAGATTTTTTAGCTATTATACCTTCTATTTTACCATACTTTTTTGGAGGCTTAGATCTTAGGTGGCTCAGGGTATTAAGATTATTAAGATTATTGAAAATATCTAATTATAGTTCAGCACTTGAGGATTTTTTTTCTGCAATTAAAGCAGATTGGAGATCTTTTAGTGCCGCGTTATATTTGATGGTAATAGCATTATTCCTATCAAGTGCATTGATGTATATTGCAGAACATGATAGCCAGCCAGAAAAATTTAGTTCAATTCCAGAAACAATGTGGTGGGGACTTATTACCTTAACAACTGTTGGTTATGGGGATGTATCACCAGTTACCCCGTTAGGAAAAATAATTGGAGCTTTTACAGCAATAATGGGAGTTTGTACTGTAGCACTTTTAACTGGTATAGTTGCTTCTGCTTTTGCTAATCAAAGAGCTCAAAAAGCTGCAATTTTGGAAGCCGAAATAAATCAAGCATTAAGTGATGGTGTAATAAGTGACGATGAAGCTCAGAAAATTGAAAAGTTAAGAAAAGAACTTAATTTGTCACCAGAGCATTCTAAATCACTTGTTGATATACTTTCAGAAAAAAAGTAATTTTAATATCTATAATCTTCTCGCATATTGAGGTGGAACATTTATAGAATGATTTAAAATTTTTGCAGCATCCCAAACCCATCTTGGATTGGAAATAAATGCTCTTGCCATTGCAACCATATCAGCTTCCTTATTAATAATTATGTCATTAGCTTTTTTAGGATCTGAAATCAATCCCACTGCTCTTATGATCATATTAGTTTTATCTTTAATCATTTTAGCTAAGTGAACCTGGTAGTGAGGTCTAATTGGTATTTGAGGATTAGGAGTGTTTCCACCACTTGATACACAAACATAATGACAACCTATTTTTTCTAGTTCTTGAGCAAATATTATTGCGTCACTTTCACTTATTCCATTTTTTTCCCATTCCGTTCCCGTTATTCTCATTCCTAAGGGAAAATCTTTTGGTAAAGCATTTTTAATTGCAGAAAAGACCTCTAACGGAAATCTCATTCTGTTCTCAAGATTACCTCCGTATTTATCTTCACGCTTATTTGAGATTTGAGATAAGAATTGATGAAAGAGATAACCGTGCGTCCCATGAATTTCTATCAGATCAAAGCCAATTTTAACTGATCTAATTGAAGCTTCAACAAATTTATCTTTTAATTTTTTTATATCTTTTTCACTAAGTAATTGAGGTACATGCCAGCCAATATCAAATGGGACAGGTGAAGCACCCTTTGTAATCCAAGGATCCTCTTCACAAGTTAAACTTTTTCTTCCTTCCCAAGGTCTTTGTGTTGAAGCTTTTCTTCCTGCATGAGCTAATTGTATACCAAAAGATGTATTTGGAGGTGCAACAGACCTTGCTTGCTCTAGAGTTTTTTTAATAGAAGATTCACATAAATCATTATATATGCCCACACAATTATGAGTTATTCTTCCTACTCTTTCAATTGCAGTAGCTTCAATCATAATCAGACCAGCACCTGAATAACCTAATTGCATTAAATGTTGAGTATGCCAGTCAGTCATCACACCATCTACAGCTGAATATTGACACATTGGAGCCACTGCAATTCTATTTGAAATTTCCAATCTGCCTATTTGAATTGACGAAAAAATCATAATTAACCTATTCTTACACTATTTAATTAAATTTATTAATCCAGTTATCAACCAATCTTCTAGCTATAGAGTCAATCCTAGGTAACTTAAATCCCCCAGTGATTGAAGGATGTTGTAAAGTCTTCAATTCTTTTATTGAAAACCAATGGGCATCTTCTATTTCATTATAATCAATATTCATCTTTTCACCAGTAGCCTCAGCAAAAAAACCTAACATTAATGAAGCAGGAAAAGGCCACGGTTGTGAATCAAAATATTCTATATTCCTAACTTTAACTCCAACTTCTTCAAATACTTCTCTTTCAAGAGCTTGTTCAAGACTTTCTCCAGGTTCAACAAAACCGGCAAGTGTACTATACATTCCTTCGGGAAATCTAGGAGATCTTCCTAATAAAATCTTATCCTCAAAGGAAATTAAGGTGATTATAGCTGGATCAGTTCTTGGAAAGTGACTTTTACCACATTTATCATTAGAACAAATTCTTACAAAACCACCATCTTTAGATATGTTTTTAAATCCACATGAGCCACAAAATTGATGAGTATTATGCCAAAAAAACATCCCATTAGTTAGTGCTAAAAAAGAGGCATCTATGTCATTCAATGAGGGTCCGTATTTTCTAAGATCTTCAACAATTACTTCATTTTCCTTTAACCATAATTCCATATTAAGGTTTTGTTTGCTTAAATCTAAACCTACATAATTAGTATTATTAGCCACACCCAAAAAAATTGGATTTTCAATTTCTTTTGGAAAAAAAATTTTTAATTGATTGTTATTTAGTTTTATTGCCTCAATATTTTCATTTCTTTCTTTAAAAAAATTTTTACCTCTATAATAAGGAATAAATTTTGTATTTTCATCACGCATAATTTTTTCAATTAGTTTTTTGTTATTTCTATAATTTCCTTGACGGTTTATTTCAGGACTAGCGTAAAATGGTTGTTGCATTAAATTACCTTTAATATGAGACTATTGATTCAATAATATAGTTTTATAAACTGATTCTCTTAAACAAATTATACATAAAATTAGATAAAAAAAATTAGGATAAAAAATTATATTTTTCAATTAGTTATATTTTTATGTTGCTGTTACGAATGGTAAAAGGGAAGATCAGATTTTAACAAGGAATCTTTATGATAAAAATAAGTCGTATATCTTCACCTCTTAAAGACAAGGTTAAAAACCTAGAAACATGTTCACAACTAGATGGAGATGGTGTTTTTGAAGGTAAATATAATACTTCTGGCTCTATCTTAATTAGGAATAAGTTTTTAGGCGAACTATCAGCTGATCAAATAATAGTCGACGAAAAAGGCATTATTGAAGGTACTATAAAATCGACTGAGCTTATTGTAAGTGGGAATGTAAGCGGTAAAATTAACTCAGATAGTATAGTTATAATGGAAAATGGAGCAATGTCAGGTGATATAGTTTATAAGCAAATTGCTGTATTTGAGGGTGGTGTCATAAATGTTGCCGGTATGAAGCAGGCAGAACAAAAAGAAGAAAAAGTTGTTGAAATAATTCAAAAAGTAGCTGATTAGTAACTTAAGTTTTAACTACAAACTCTAGGCCTGCCATTGATCCCACATAAAAATTTGGTTTTGTTTTTTTCAATTTTATTATAGTACCTGATACTTCTACATCAATACCATTTGGGTAAATTCTAATAATTTTACCATCATTTTGAGTATCGTGGTCGGTACAATCAACCTTTACCTTTTGATCTAAATGCATAATTTACCTCCTTTAAACTCTAAACAGAATATTTTTTTAAATCGTCTAATTTTACTAATGAAAGAGTGGCTATATTAGTTGATTTTAATATTACTTTAGGAGCTTTACCTGCTTCAAATGCTTCTTGCCACCTTGAGGCACAAAGACACCAACTGTCACCTTCAGTTAATCCTTTAAATTTATATTCAGGTATAGGTGTACTTAAGTCATTACCAACTGATTTTGAAAAAGATAAAAAATTCTTTGTCATTATACAACAAACTGTATGGAGTCCTAAATCATCTGGGCCTGTGTTACAACAGTTATCTCTGTAAAACCCAGTAGTTATATCAGATCTGTCATTAGAAAGCTTGCAAGGCTCAAGATCATATCCAAGAACATTTAATTGCTTATTGTTTCCACCGCCACGAGAAAAACCATCCATTATTAACTCTCCAATTTTATTAACTCATTTGAACTATTTTCAATGATAGTTTCTAATTTTTTTAAAAATTCTATTTTTGACAAACCTGGTTGTATCTCAGGAAGAATTTTTATAGTAACGGATTTTGATTTAAGCCTACTAGGGTATTTAATAAAACTATTTTTAGGCCATAACAAACCAGCATTATGAGCAACTGGAACTACTGAAACTTTAGTTTGAGAGTATAAAAAAAACACTCCAGGGAGATATGGTTTTTCCTTAGTAGAAACGCCAGGTGACACCCTAGTTCCTTGAGGAAAAATCATCATTGATCGTTTTTCTTTTACTGCTCGCTTAGCTTTTCTTCCCATTTTTTTTAATGCGTTTATACCTTGATCTCTTGTTATTGGAATAGCCCCAGATCTTAAAAAATATAAACCAATTACAGGTAAAAAAATCAAAGCTTTTTTTAAAACTATTGATGGCATTGAGAAAAGGTCCGTACAAAAAACAGTTTCCCAAGCAGATTGGTGCTTTATGGCATATATAACAACTTTATTTTTTGAAGGAATTTTACCAATTACTCTAATATCAGTATTGAGCCACCATTTCATTCCTTTAGTCATTATAAGACACCAAATCTTATTAACAAAAATAACAACTGGTCTTGGAAATAAAAGACATGGCAAACATATCGTGACTAAAATACTAGTCCCAATGTAGAATTGAATATTAAATAAAAAAGATCTTAAAAGATTCATGTTACTTTATCAAAAACTCTAAAATTATATCTTAGAAAGAGTAAAATAGTGTTTGCCAGTTTCTAAGCTTTTTATTGAAATATTATATCCTTCATTTTCAGAAAAATGCGAGAAATCAATCGGACTAGCAGGATCATCTGAAATAAATATAACAGCTTTACCTTTATCTAATGTTTTTAAAACTCTTTTTGCTTTTAAAACTGGTAACGGACACTTTAGTCCAGTGAAATCATATTCTTCTATCAAAACAGTTACTCCATAGAATTGATATAAATATTAAGATTTATACATATTTACATTACTAAGCCAATTTAATTTTACTTGTATGGCATGAATCTTAAATGTAATAGGTAATATATGAGTATATGGGGAAAAATTATAGGCGGAGCAACAGGTTTTGCATTTGGAGGACCTTTAGGAGCATTTTTAGTGGGTGTAGCAGGCCATGCCATAGACAAAATTAAAACTGAACAAAAATTACCTGAAGAAACAGCGTTAAAACAGATTGGCTTTACGATTGGGGTGATTGTTCTATCAGCTAAAATGGCAAAAGCAGACGGTAAAGTAACGGTAGAGGAAATAAAAGCTTTTAAAGAAAAAATAAATGTTCCAGAAAATGAGATTAAAAATGTAGCCAAGTTATGGGATCAAGCAAAAAAAACAACTGATGGCTTTGAAGTCTATGCTAAACAAATCAGTGATTTATTAGAAAAGAATTCTTCTGTGTTAGAAGAATTACTTACACTTCTTATTATTATTGCTCAAGCTGACGGTAAAATCACAATTCCAGAAATTGAATATTTGAAAAAAGTTGGGGATATTTTTGGTTTTTCAAATGAAGATTTTGAAAGGATATATTCATCAAAATCGGGTTTTTATTCAGATCCTTATCAAATTTTAGGTGTCTCACAAAATGCCCCAACTGAAGAAATTAAACAAAAATGGAAACAGCTTGCAATCAATCACCATCCAGATCGATTAATTTCACAGGGTATCCCGGAAGATCTCATACAAAAAAGTACCTCACGTCTTAAGGAAATTAATAATGCGTGGGATATCATCCAAAAGCAGAGATAATTTTATAAAAATGTCCAAACCATTAATTACAATCCAAAACTTGAAAATTGTACGATCAAATAAAATACTATTAAGTAGTGCTGATATCTCTATCCATAAGTATGATCGTATTATTTTAGTTGGTGAAAATGGATGTGGTAAAAGTTCACTTTTAAAAATTTTAAAAAAGACTCAAGAAGTTGATGATGGAATAATGTGGTTTTCACCAAATCTAAAATTGTTTTATTTAGAACAAGATCCACCTGAACCCTTTATTGAAAATCTTGTTGATTTTTTAATAAAAGATATTGAATTTCCTGATTTATCCAAAGTTGAAGATATTATTGATCAATTAAACCTCAAGAACATAAACTATAAAAAAGGACTTTCAGGAGGAGAAATTCGTAAAATTTATATTGCAAAATCAATTCTAAGTGAATCTGATATTCTACTTTTAGATGAGCCAACCAATCATATAGACTTACCAACAATAGATTGGCTCGAAAGAAAACTATTATTTCTTAAAAAAACAATGGTTATTGTTAGTCACGACCAAGAATTCTTAAAGAAAATTGGTACTAAAACATTTTGGCTTCATAATAAAAAAATTTTGAAACATGAAGGACCATATAAGAACTTTAATAAATGGTCTAAAGAATTAATTGAAGTTGAAAAAATTAAATCTCACAAATTAAAACAAAAAATTAAGAGTGAAACAAAGTGGTCTATTGAAGGCATATCGGCTAGAAGAAAAAGAAATATGGGCAGAGTTAGAGCTTTAGAAAAATTATCTCAAAATTTTGAAGATACAAAAATAATTGAAAGGAAATCAATAGATTTAGATCTTCGTAAAACAAATGAATCAGGTGTGAATATAGTTGAGGCGTTTGGTATATCATTTGCTCATAAAGATGATAATAAAATTAATATTATTTCGAACTTTAGTCTTAAAATTATACGTAATAGTAGAATAGGTATAATAGGAGCAAATGGTACTGGAAAAACTACTTTAATAAAAATTTTGCAAGGAGTTTTTTCTCCAACCACTGGTAGAATAAAAGTAGGAGAACATATAAAAATCAAATATTTTGATCAAAATAAAAAAAGTATTGATTTAGATAGTACACCATGGAGGACAATGACTGAAAGCGGCGATTATGTTGACTTTAAAGGAGAAAAAATTCATGTTTTATCATATTTAAAAAAATTTCTATTTGATGAAAAAAAATCATTGCAGATTAATTCTACATTGTCAGGCGGTGAAAAAGCGAGACTACTACTTGCCAAGTTATTTTTAAATGAGCATAATTTTTTAATTTTAGACGAGCCTACCAATGATTTAGATTTTGAAACACTAAATCTTCTAAAGGAAAATGTTAAAAATTATGATGGGACAGTTCTAATTATTAGTCATGACAGATTTTTTCTCGACCATACAATCGATAAACTTATAGTTTTTGAAAATAATGGTAAAATTTTAAAACATGAAGGAAACTTTTCAAATTATTATGAAAAATACGGCTTGTCTAAATTAAAATTAAGTGAAACTCAAACTAATTTTAAAAAGAAAAAATTGAATAATAAAAAATCTGCAGAAAATATATTAAAGAAAAAAAAACTTACATTTAAAGATACTTATGACTTAAAGATTCTTCCTCAAAAAATTGAAGAAATGGGAAAAAAGCTTGAAAAGTTGGAAAGTCTTTTAAGTAAAGAAAATTTATACAATGATGATAAAAAGACTTTTGATGATACAATAAACCAAATAGGTGAAATAAAAAAAAATTTATCTTTTGCCGAAGAGCGATGGCTTAAAATACAAATTTTAAATGATGAAATCAATATAGAGTGAAGTTTAAATAATTAAATGTTGACCAAAAATTTAAATATTATATTTTGATATTGTCAGAGAGTAATGTAGTTGCTTTTTAAAGAGGAAAGTCCGGGCTCCATAGAAATAAGGTGCTGGATAACATCCAGCAGGGGCAACCCTAGGGAAAGTGCAACAGAAAATATACCGCCATTTTTTGGTAAGGGTGAAATGGTGCGGTAAGAGCGCACCGTATTCCTAGCAATAGAAATAGCTTTGTAAACCCCACCTGGAGCAAGATCAAATAGAAGAAACACTTATTCGATTTCTAAGAAGTTTCTTGGGTAGGTCGCTAGAAAAATTTGGTAACAAATTTTCAAGATTAATAACTACAATCAAAATTTTGATACAAAACCCGGCTTATTGCTCTCTGGCAATTTGTTAAGAGTTAAAATTTAAAATACAATACCACAAAACTAATCAATTTCCCATTGACTACCATAAAATCCCATGTTATCCCATAATAGTAATAATATTAATTACTAGGTATCAATTTTAATTAATTAAAAATTTATATCCCAAGCATGTGTATTATTTATAACTTAAGGTTTTAATATCAATGTTTTTGTCTACTTCACATAATAAGATTGATTTAAAATGTAGAGTTTCTATTCCAGCATCTTTCAGAATGAATCTTGAAAGATTAAAAGAACCTTTAATATTATTTAAAAGTCTCCAATTCCCATGTATTGAAGGCACAACTCTAACAAGAATGCAAAGGTACATCAATGCTATTGATGAATTAGATGCATTATCAGATGATGCATTTCTTTTAAGAATGATGATGGCAGACTCTTTTGAAATAAAATTTGACATCAATGGTAGAGTCGTAATTCCAGATATTCTTATGAGCTTTGCTAGCCTAACTAATAAAGCAGTTTTTATGGGTATAGGAGAATCTTTTTATATTTGGTCTCCATCAGAATATGAAAATCAATACAATAAATCTCAAAAAATTCTTAATGAAAAAGGTCCACCAAAATTAATTTTAAAAAAGAATGAATAATTATTATAATGTCTTATATACCTCAACATATTCCTGTTTTGCTCGATGAAGTTGTAAATGCCTTATCAATAAATAATCATGAATATTACATTGATGCCACTTTTGGATTAGGCGGATATACAAAAGCCATTCTAAATAAAAAGTATTGTAAAGTTATAGCTTTTGATAGAGATCCAGAAGCTAAAATTTTTGCAGAAAAAATTAAAATTGATTTTAAAGATAGATTTTTTTTTAAAAATGCAAAATTCTCTCAATTAGTTAGTCTCTTAGATGATTTCAAAATTAAAAAAGTAGCTGGGGTTGTCTTTGATTTAGGTGTGTCCAGTCCCCAATTTGATCAAAAGCACAGAGGGTTTTCTCTCAAATTAAACGGTCCACTTGATATGAGAATGTCTAAAGAAGGTCCCACCGCAGAAGAGTTTATAAACCGAGTTGAAGAAAATACTCTTGCAAACATTATTTATGAACTGGGTGAGGAACCTTATTCGAAAAGAATAGCCAAAAATATTATTCTTGAAAGGTCGAAAGCTTATATAAAAACAACAGGACAATTAGCAAACATAATAAGAAAATCAATTCCAACATCAAAACAAAAGATAGATGCGGCTACTAAAACTTTTCAAGCAATTCGAATATATTTGAATGATGAAATATCAGAGTTAGAACAAGGATTAATCGCTGCTGAGAAAATACTCCAACCTCAAGGTATTTTAGCTGCTGTATCCTTCCATTCTATTGAAGATAGAATAATAAAAAAGTTCTTTTTAAAATGCGCTAAGAAAGAAAATCATTCACGACATCGTCCTGAATTTCCCAATAGAGATAATAGCCTCGAAATCATAACCAAAAAACCAATCTTACCATCAGAAAATGAAATAAAAATCAACAAAAGATCTAGATCAGCTAAATTACGTATTGCAAAAAGAACATTTTTTCCATCAGCTTTTGGAGAAACAGTATGATTAGATATCCATCTTTTATTATTTTCTTTTTGATAGTTTTTGTGGCGATTTCATTATATCAAGTTAAACACCTTATAACGCAAAAAGAGCTCGAACTATCTGTAATTAATAAAAATATAATAAGAACTGAAAGTGACTTAAATATATTAAAGGCAGAGCTTAGTTATTTGAAACGCCCTAAAAGAATAGAAAATTTAGCTAAAAACCAATTAAAATTAAGAGAAATTTCTGCAATTGATATCTGGGATCTACAACACTTAGTAGATGTGACGAAATCGATAACTGAAAGTAATGTGAAATGAAAATAAATGGATTTTTACATAATGATTTTTCTATTAAAAATAATTTAAAATTACGCAGAATTAAATTATCAATTTGTAGTGTATTATTAATTTTTTCTTTTACAATAATTGGGTATAAAACTTTTTCACTAGCCAGTATAACCAAAGCAAATAAAAATCAAATTTCCAGCAAAAAAAAACAACAAAGTTTATTTTCCAAACTAAATCGCGGAAATATATATGGTCGTAATGGGGAGCTTTTGGCAACTACAATAGATGTAAATAGTCTAAATATTAATCCTCAAGAAATTTTAAATAAAAATGAAACGATAAAAAAACTAAATAAAATATTTCCTGAATTAAAAGAAGAAAGTCTCTGGAGAAAATTAAATACAAAAAAAAGACATGTTAATTTGTTGAGAGAGATTTCACCAAAGCAGCATGTATTATTATTAGAAGAAGGCATTGAAGGGATAAAAATAGAGGCTAAAGATAAAAGAATTTATCCTAATAATAACTTGGTATCTCATATTTTAGGTGGAACTGATATTGATGGTAAAGGTATCGCTGGAATTGAAAAATCATTTAATGAGAAACTACTAAATGGTGAAGATATAACTATTTCAATACATAACGGAATTCAATACATAACAGAAAAAATTATGTCAGAACAAATTAAAAAATTTGATGCTGAAGGTGGGGCAGGAATAGTAATGAATGCTAAAAATGGAGAAATTTATGCAATAACTTCTCTTCCTGATTATAATGCAAATAATTATAATAATATAAATAATCAGAATTTATTTAATAAAGCAACAAAAGGTATCTATGAGTTAGGTTCAACTCTAAAACTTATAACCGCAGCTGTGGCGTTTGAAAGTGATCATGTTAAAGAAAATGATGTTTTTGATGTTTCAACTCCACTGAAAGTATCTTCGAGGACTATAAGAGATTTTCATCCATTAAATTATCGTTTAAATATTCCTGAAGTTATAGTTCACTCTAGTAACATTGGTTCAGCCAAAATAGCTAAAAAATTTGGAACATCAACACAGTTAAAATATTTAAAATCACTTGGCCTAATGGACAAGCTTGATTTAGAAATTCCTGAGTTAGGTAAACCACAGGTTCTTAAAGATGGGAAGTTGTTAACTACCATGACAATATCTTATGGACATGGAATTGCTATAACTCCTTTGCACCTTGCATCCGCTACTGCAACCATAGTTAATGATGGTGTTAAAATCAAACCAACATTACTAATTTCAAATTCAAAGCTATCGAATAATAGAATATTTTCGAGTGAAACCTCAAAAAAAATGAAAAGTATAATGCGACTTGTTGTAAGCAGTAAACATGGAACAGCTAAAAAGGCGCAGGCCACAGGATATTTAGTTGGAGGCAAGACTGGAACCGCTGAAAAAGTTAATCAAACTGGTGGATATTCAAAGAAACAAAATATCGTAGCTTTTACTGCAGCATATCCTATGAATGACCCTCAATTCGTAATTACAATAATGATTGATAATCCGAAAGGACAGAAATTTTCATTTGGTTATAGAACTGCAGGGTGGGTTGCTGCTCCAGTAATTAAAAGATTAGTAACCAGGATATCACCTATATTAAACATTAAACCTGAAACAAAAGTTTCATCAGATTTTACCAAAGATTTAAATAATTATAAAATACGCGGTAAGAAAAAGGGAGCAAATTTGTAAAATGCTTTTGAAAGATTTGATTGAAAAAAATAAAATTACAGAAGACTTGTTGAAAAAGGTTAATAATAAGATTTTACATAATAAAGTTAGGGGTATTTCTTCCAATAGTAAGGAAATTAAAAAAGGTTATATATTTGTTGCAATTAAAGGTAAAAATTTTGATGGAGCCGAATATATAGCTGAGGCTGAAAAACTTGGTGCATTTTTAATAATAGCCGAGGAAACATGTAATAAAAAAGTTTTTTCTATTAAAAAAGGAACTGCCAGACAAATATATACGCTATTACTTTCTTCATTTTACATAAAGCAACCAAAACAAATCATTGGGGTAACAGGAACTAATGGAAAAACATCTACAGTTGAATTTTGCCGCCAATTATGGGCACTAGCCGGGTGGAAAGCTGCTTCCATGGGAACTCTTGGGACGAAGACTGAAACTGCTATAAATAAAAGTATATATAAAAATAAAGAAGAAAATCTGACAACATTTGAACCCTCTGACTTATATAAAAAATTAAATTTTTTAGTCGAAGAAAAAATTTCCCACCTTGCTCTTGAAGCTTCCTCACACGGCATTGATCAATATAGATTAGATGGCGTCAATTTTTCAGGAGCTGTATTTACAAACCTATCTCATGACCACCTTGATTATCATGGGAATACTGCAAATTATTTTTTAACTAAAAAAAGACTTTTTACAAAAGTGTTGAAAAATAATTCTGCAGTTTCCATTAATATTGACGATTTATATGGTAAAAAATTGTATGAAGAACTAAAAGACGCTAATCATTTTATTATCACCTTTGGTCAATGTTCTAAAGCAGATATAAAAATTAAATCTGTTGTACAAAACAAACAAAGTATTGACCTAACTCTAGAATTTAAAAAACAAAATTTTCAAACTACAATTGGAATGATTGGAAAATTTCAAGTTTATAATGTCTTGGCATCTGCATCTATTTGTATTGCATTAGGTATGGATTCAAACTTAGTTTTTAAATCTCTAGGATACCTTAAACCTGCTCGTGGAAGAATGGAGGTTCTCTCAGAAACAAAAAATAACGCATTAGTAATAATTGATTATGCACATACACCAGCTGCTCTAAAATCAGCACTAAAATCTATCCAAGAAATAATAGGTAGAGAAAGAATAATAACTTTATTTGGATGCGGAGGAGATAGAGACAAAAACAAACGTAAAATAATGGGAGAAATTGCTAATGAATATTCGGATATAGTAATAGTTACTGACGACAACCCAAGAAATGAAATTCCTTCAATTATTAGAAGTGAAATTTTAAGCGGCTGTCCAAATGCTACAGAAATTCCTAACAGAGATAAGGCTATTAAATATGCTGTCTCACAATTAAAAAAAAATGATCTTCTACTTATTGCAGGTAAAGGACATGAGACATTTCAAGCAGTCGGAATAGAAACTCTTCCTTTTGATGATTATACTGTCGCTAAAGAAGCTATTAAAAACATCGAAAAAATTGGAATAATAAATTGAAGCCTTTATGGACAAAAAAAGATTTAATGTTGGCTACCAATGCCCTAGATCCTTCTTCATATTTCCTCCAAAACTATAATGGGGTTTGTGGAGTGAGTATAGATGACAGAACTATAAATAAAGGTGACTTATTCATAGCCATAATTGGTTATAAATTTGATGGTCACGATTTTATAGAAAATGCAATAAAAAAAGGTGCTTATGGAATAATAGTATCTAATAAAATGCTGGCTAATAAATATAAAGCATTATTGGTGAAAGATACTACAAAAGCTTTAGAGCAAATTGCAAAATTTTCAAGACATAGATTTAAAGGTGTTACTATTGCAATAACAGGTAGTAGCGGAAAGACGAGTACAAAACACCTTTTATCTAATACTTTAAAGAAATTTGGTAAAACTCACAATACTCACAAAAATAACAATAATTTAATTGGACTTTCACTCACCTTGTCAAGGCTTCATAATGATTATGATTATTGTGTCTTAGAATTAGGGATGAATAATGCTGGAGAAATTCAGAGATTGACTAAAATTGCACTACCAGATATAGCCCTAATAACAAATATATCCTGTTCTCACATTCAGAATTTTAAAAATGATAAAGAAATTGCTGATGAAAAAAGTGAGATTTTTTCAACCTTGAATCAAAATGGTACAGCTATAATAAATACTGATACATTATGGAGTAAGTATTTAATCAAAAAAGCAAAAAAGGTGTCAGCAAGAATACATTTATTTGGCCACTCTAAATATGCAAATACAAAAATTACTAAATTAGTTGACGAACATGAAGGATCAACAATTTATTATGACAAAATAAAAAATTGGCATTTAACAAACCTGAACACAACACAAGCATTAAATGCCATAGCAACAATTTCAGTTATTAAAGAATTAAGATTATGTACGGTTACCAGTGAAAAAATAATTAGTAGAATAAAACCTCTTGCTGGAAGAGGCGATAAAATAATTATAAATTATGGTGAAAAAGGTAAAACATATGTAATAGATGATAGTTACAATGCAAATCCTGACTC
The DNA here is from genome assembly GCA_003278095.1 of SAR116 cluster bacterium AG-390-L20. Classification (GTDB taxonomy): domain Bacteria; phylum Pseudomonadota; class Alphaproteobacteria; order Puniceispirillales; family Marisalimonadaceae; genus Marisalimonas. The sequence continues at coordinate 121,149 of QCHB01000005.1, forward strand.
AATGAAAGCTGCTCTCTCTAATTTTTATAAAACAAAGTACAAGTTAAACACTTATAAGACTATTTTAATAATTGGGGACATGCTTGAATTAGGAAAAAATGCAAAAGAAATGCATTTTGAACTTATTCCAATGATAAAAAAAGTAAATCCTGACCTACTTATAACTGTTGGGCCTTATACAAAGAAAATTAGTAATGAATTACAAGAACTAATTAGTTGCAAATCATATTTAACTTTCTCACCTCTTTTAAAAATAGTAACTGAATTTGTAAAACCTAATCAAATTATTCTTGTCAAAGGTTCAAATGGGATTGGACTATGGAATCTAATTCCAGTTTTTAGAAATATTAGTCAGGAGAAACATAATGTTGCCTGATTTTTTTCTTACTTATACTGAATATTTCCAACCTCTTAATTTATTCAAGTACATTACTTTTAGATCTATTGGAGCTTTATTAACAGCGTTATTAATCAGTTTTATTTTTGGTCCAAAAATTATTGCTATATTAAAAAAAATGCAAAAGAAAGGGCAACCAATAAGATCTGATGGCCCCCAGAGTCATATAATATTTAAAACTGGCACTCCAACGATGGGTGGTTTGTTAATTGTATTGGCTTTTACTACTTCAACAGTTTTGTGGGCAAAGCTTGATAATGCATATATATGGATAATTTTGGGAGTAGCCATTTCTTTTGGATTTATAGGGCTATTAGATGATTGGATTAAGGTGTCTAAAATGACAAGTAATGGCTTAAAAAGTTATCAAAAAATTATTCCACAGATTTTTGTTGCTTTAATTGCAGCTTGGTTTATTTCTGAGAACACTCCTCAAAATTTACAAAATACTTTGTCTATCCCGTTTCTTAAAGAAAGTATTTTCTTTCTAGGAGTTTTATATATGCCTTTCACAATTTTAGTGATTGTGGGATCCTCTAACGCAGTAAACTTAACTGATGGCCTTGACGGTTTAGCAATAGTTCCCGTAATGATTGCGGCAAGCTCTTTTGCTATAATTGTTTATTTAACTGGGCATTTAAATTTTTCTAGTTATTTACAAATCAGTTATGTACCCGGTGTTGGCGAAATAGCAGTTTTTCTAGGAGCAATAATTGGTTCAGGGTTAGGTTTCTTATGGTTTAATGCTCCACCAGCTATGGTTTTTATGGGAGATACTGGATCATTATCTCTTGGTGGAGTTATAGGTGTCAGTGCTTCAGCATCAAGACATGAGTTAGTTTTAATCATTATTGGTGGTCTATTTGTATTAGAAACTATATCTGTGATTGTACAAATAGTTTCTTTCAAGCTTACAGGCAAAAGAATATTTAGAATGGCACCATTGCACCATCATTTTGAGCAAAAAGGATGGGCTGAGCCCACCATTGTAATTAGGTTTTGGATAATAGCATTAATTTTGGCTTTAATAGGTCTTTCGACCCTTAAACTAAGGTAAAGATATTGAATAGTATTATTAATTATAAAAATCAGGATGTTGGAATTTTAGGACTGGGTTTATCTGGTTTAGCTGCTGCAAGAGTTTTGTTAAATTCAAAGGCTAATATTTTTGTTTTTGATGATAAAAAAGAAAAACCGTCTATTATAAAAAAAAGCAATTGGATTAATTACAATTATTGGCCATGGGAAAGTATAAAAACATTAGTAGTTAGCCCTGGGATACCTATAAATAATAAAGAAAAGCACAATGCAATAAAGCTTGCTATTGATAACAAAGTCAAAATTATTAACGATATTGACCTGTTTGTAGAAATTTATCCTAAAGCTAAGATAATCGGCATAACGGGTACAAATGGAAAGTCAACAACAGCTGCTTTATTATTTCATATTTTAAAATTTAATAAAATTAAAAGTGTTATCTGTGGTAATTTTGGTATCCCTGCATGTTCCATAAACGACCCTGGAGAAAATGGAGTAATAATTCTCGAATTGTCAAGTTATCAATTAGATGGTGCAAAAAATTTATCTTTAGATATTGCTACTATTATAAATATAACACCTGATCATTTAGATTATCATGAGACTTTTGATAGATATGTATCTAGTAAATTAAAAATTATTAACTTTTTAAAAACAAATGGAATATTTATTTATGATAAAAGTAATAAATTATTAAATAAAATCATTGATGCAAATAAATTTAACTCTTTAAAGTTTTCAAGTGTAAATGAAAAGGAAGCAAAAGATTTTATTAATGATAATAATTATTTAAAAGGAACTCATAACGCAATTAACGCTTCAATAGCTATATCAATAGCGAAAAAGTTAAATATTAATGATAATAAAATAGAATTAGCAATTAAGCGTTTTGAAGGATTATCCCACAGGATGGAACCTTTATATATTTCTAGCAATTTTAAAATTATTAATGACAGTAAATCAACAAATGGCGAGTCTACAGCTGCTGCATTAAAATCGTTTAGTAACATATTTTGGATAGTGGGTGGAAAACCCAAAAATGATGGGATAGGTCACGCAAAGAATTTTTTGGATAAAGTTGTAGAGGTTTTTTTAATAGGAAATTCAACAAAGTATTTTTCAGATGAAATTTTAAAATTTAATGAAAACATTCCAATAAACGAATGTATCACATTAGAAAAGGCAACAATACTAGCCATTAAAAAAAGTAAAATGTCGAAATTAAAAAATTATGTAATTTTACTATCTCCATCAGCAGCAAGTTTTGATCAATTTAAAAGCTTTGAAGATCGAGGTAATCAATTTAAAAAAATTATAAGCCAGCAAATTGAACAAGGTATAGTCTAAATGAAAATAACACGTTCAGATAGATCTAACATGGCACTTTGGTGGTGGACAATAGATAGATATATGCTGACATGTTTTTTTACTTTAATAATTTTTGGTATATTTTTAGTTATGGCTTCAAGTCAACATTTAGCTGAAAGCCTTAACATATCGTCACATCATTTTACAATTAGACATTTATTATTCGGATCACTTAGTATTCCAATTATAATATTTTTCTCAATTTTGAATGAAAAACAAATTAAGGTTTTTTGCATATTAGGGCTTTTTGTTTGTATTAGTTTATTACTATTTATTTTGATTGGAGGAGAGAGGATAAAAGGTGCTCAAAGATGGTTTTATATTGGAGGTTTTAGCTTTCAACCAAGTGAAGTATGTAAACCATTTTTTGTAATATTTAATGCGTGGATTTTAAGTCTATGGGTTGAAAAATCAATGTCTGCAGCTTGGATGTGGTCAATTACTTCTATAATAATCATATCAACTCTTTTATTACTACAGCCAGATTTAGGTATGACAATAATTATGATTTTTACTTGGGGTTTCCAACTGTTTATTACAGGAATACCTCTTATGATTATTTTACTTCTTATATTAGCATTTCCAATATTTATGATATTTGCTTACCAAAATTTTACCCATGTTAAAATAAGAATTGATAACTTTATTGAAGGCAAAGCATATCAAGTTTCAAAGTCACTACAGTCATTTGAATCTGGTGGTTTTTGGGGGAAAGGCCCAGGAGAAGGTTTTTACAAAAAGTCTTTGCCAGATGCACATTCTGATTTTGTTTTTGCAGTAGCTGCTGAAGAGTATGGTGTTTTAATATGTTGTGGAATTATAACAATATACTGTCTAATTGTATTAAGATCATTTTTGTACACTTTAAAAATTAATAATTTGTTTTTTGTTCTTTCCATAAGTGGTCTTGCTTTTCAATTTGGCTTTCAATCATTAATACATTTGGCAAGTAACACAGATCTTATTCCCACTAAAGGTATGACCTTACCTTTTCTATCCTATGGTGGATCGTCAATTTTGGCATCAGCTATTACAGCTGGAATTCTTTTGTCCTTCACCAGAAAAAATATTTCATTTGAGACTTTAAATGAAAAACTTTACGAGAATAAAAATAATGAATAACAGAATTCATAAAAATACTATAATGATAGCTGCTGGAGGAACGGGTGGTCATATCTTCCCTTCATTATCGATAATTAATCAAATTCAAAATCATTTATTTATTATCATTACAGATGAAAGAGGTGAAGATTATTTTAAAAATTTTTTTATTAATAAAGGAATAAATTTTAAGATATTTACCCATAAATTATCAAGCCCAAGCAATAAGTTTATTATAAATAAATTAAAATCATCTTTTCAAATTTTTATATCAATTTTAAAATCAATTTTGTTAATCATTAACTACAAACCTGATGCTATAATTGGTTTTGGTGGTTATCCATCATTTGCCCCAATAATAGCTGCTAAAATTTTTAGAGTTCCATCAATAATTCATGAACAAAATACTGTTATAGGAAGGGCCAATAAGTTTCTTAGTAAGATAACTAATATTTTGGCTCTATCTTTTATAGATGTTGATAATATTCAACAAAATAAGAGGTCTATTTACACTGGTAATCCCGTTAGACAAGAATTTTACGAAATTGGAAAGATTAAATACTTACCACCGGCAAAAAAGAATTTTTTTTATATTTTAATATATGGTGGAAGTCTTGGATCAAAGTTTTTTTCAGAATACTTACCTTCAATTATTTGTTCTCTTCCTAAGGGTATTAAAGAAAAAATAAAAATAATTCAGCAAGTTAGAAAAGAAGATCTAAAGTTAGTACGTAAAAATTACAAACTTAATAAAATTGATGCTGAAATATCTATTTTCTTTCAAGATGTCTCGGAAAAATTTAAAATTTCTCATTTGATTATCACCCGATCAGGTGGTTCAAGTGTTGCTGAAGTTTTAGCATCTAATAGGCCTGTAATATTCATTCCTTTACCGACCTCATTAGATAATCATCAATATGAAAATGCAAGATTTCTTGAAAAAAATAAGGGTGGCTGGTTAATTGATCAAAATAACAAAACTATCGATGAACTAGAAAGGTTAATAAAGCATCTTTTACAAAACCCAAATAACCTTGTTGAAGCGAGTAATCGATTAAAAAAACTAGCAAGTAGGCTTGAAAAATTAAGAAATAATAAAACACCTACAGAGTTTTTATCTGAATGTATTTTAAAATTAATAAATGATAAAAAAAAGGTTGTTCCTACAATATGTTAAAAAGTCCCAAAAATTTAGGAGTTATTCACTTTATTGGTATTGGTGGAATTGGAATGAGCGGAATAGCTGAAATTCTATTTCAATCCGGATATAAAGTTCAAGGAAGTGATATAACTGACGGCAATAATACCAATAGACTTAAAAAGCTTGGAATTAAAGTTTATATAGGACAAAAAAAATCAAATATTCTTAATGCAAAATTAGTTGTTGTGTCAACAGCAATCCCCACAAGAAATATAGAATATATGACAGCAAAAAAAATGTTCCTACCAGTAGTTCATAGATCTGAAATGCTAGGTGAATTAATGCGCCTTAAACAATCAATTGCAATAGCTGGTACTCATGGCAAAACTACTACTACTTCACTGATAGCAAAGATGATTGAAGAAAATGGAATGGATCCAACAATCATAAACGGAGGTGTCATTTCTTCATTGGATAGTAACGCAAAACTCGGAAACGGTGAATGGATGGTTGTAGAGGCTGATGAGAGTGATGGCAGTTTTGCAAAATTAAATCCAACAGTTGCAATAATTACAAACATTGACTTAGAACACCTTGATTATCATAAATCAGAAGAAAATTTAGAAAGAGCATTTTTTCATTTTGTGTCATCGATACCATTTTATGGATTTGTTTGTCTTTGCATAGATAACCCACGAACACAAAAATTAATTTCAAAACTAGAAAATAAGAAAGTTATTACATATGGCTTATCTGCCAATGCTGACATTAGAGCAACAAACATCTCGTATAAAGAAAACAAAATGTTTTTTTCATTAAATATCTCAAACCTAAAAGATCATAATTATAAAAATTATGAAATAGAGTTTTCTATGATTGGATTACACAATATTCAAAATGCACTTGCAAGTATAGCAATAGGAATTGAACTGGATATTCCAATTACAAAAATTAAAAAAACATTGAAAAGCTTTACAGGTATTCAAAGACGATTTCAAAAAGTTGGAAACTTTAATGAAACATTTATAATAGATGATTATGGACATCATCCCGTTGAAATAAGTGCTGCACTTGCTGCAGCCAGGCTTATTACGCCCAAACATAAAATTATAAGTGTTTTTCAGCCTCATCGTTATAGTAGATTAAGAGATTTATTTAACGATTTCTGTAGTTGTTTTAATGATGCTGACCATGTTTTACTTCTTGATGTTTTTTCTGCTGGTGAGGAGCCAATTACTAATTTTAAAAGTACTGATTTAGAATTTGGTTTATCCAACTATGGACACAAGAATGTATTATACATTAAAGATCAAAAAACCCTTATGAAAACACTATTAAAACTTGCCAGGCCAAATGATTTAATAATTTGTCTTGGTGCAGGATCAATAACTAAAATTGCAAATAAACTCGAAGATAATTTATATTATGAATGTAAAAGTATTTAAGAATAAATTTAACAAGTGCATTAAATTAGACCATAAATTATCCAAATTTACTTGGTTTGGTGTAGGCGGTAATGCTGAGATACTTTTTATACCCGAAAATGAAAAAAAACTGATATTTTTCTTAAAAAACAAACCCCAAGAATACAAAGTTTTAGCAATCGGAGCTGGATCAAACCTGATAATTCGAGATAAAGGGGTAAATGGAATTGTATTAGTTACAAAAAATTTAAAAAGTATCAGCATAGATAATAATGGTGTTATTTCAGCTCAAGCAGGCGCTACAGACGCAGAAGTTGCGAGGTTCGCAAGAGATTATGAAAGAACTGGTCTAGAATTTTTACTTGGTATACCTGGAACAATTGGAGGAGGTATCAAAATGAATTCTGGAGCGTTTGGCTCAGAGTTTAAGGATATCTTAATAGACGTAACGGCAATCAATCTTTCTGGGGAATCCCGAGTTTTTTCCGTGAAAGAATTAGGAATGGAATATAGAAAAATTGGAATAAGTAATGAATGGATTTTTTGCACCGCTCGTTTCAAGAGTACAAGTGACAATAAACAAAACATAGAGGCTAAAATGAAGCAAATCCTTCATTTAAGAAAAACAGCACAACCTACCGGTGTCAAAACAGGTGGCAGCACATTTAAAAATCCTATTGGTTACAAAGCATGGAAGCTTATAGATCAGGCTGGTTGCAGAGGTTTAAAAGTTGGTGACGCAATGATTTCAGATAAACATTGTAATTTTATTATTAATTTAAAAAATTCTTCTGCTCAACAAATTGAAGAATTAGGAGAAAAAGTACAATCTAAGGTTTTTCAGACTTCCGGAATTAGACTGAGTTGGGAAATACAAAGAGTTGGCATTAAATGAAAATTATAGATAACATGCACGTTTTATTATTAAAGGGAGGTTATGGTTCAGAAAGAAAAGTGTCTCTAAAATCAGCTGAAGCTTGCTCTAAAGCTATAAAAGAAAATGGACTAAAAGTAACTGAAATTGATATCAGTGAGACAAATATAAATATTTTAATGAACATTAAAGCTGATGTTTGTTTTAATGCATTACATGGTAGCTCTGGTGAGAATGGTTCTATCCAAGGATTATTAAATTTATTAAAAATACCATATACACATTCAGGAGTAACAGCTTCAGCAATTGCAATGAACAAAATTTATTTAAAAAGAGTAATAATAAATGCTACAGAAAATTCAAGTGATCCAATAAATTTTCCTAAAACATTAGAAATCTTGCCTGATAGAAGTATAGATTTAAAAAATCATTGCGGAGCCTTTGTTGTCAAGCCTATAAATGGCGGCAGCTCAGTTGGTGTTGAAATTATTAGAGAAGGAAATCAAGTTCCCATAATAAATAATTCCACCTCTTCCAATCTAATGGTAGAAGAATATGTTGGCTCTAAAGAACTCACAGTGACAGTTTTACAAGAACAACCATTATGTGTAACTGAAATTAAAGCAGGTCAAGATAAAGATTTTTACAACTATAAAGCTAAATATGAAAAAAATGGATCAATACATGATATACCAGCAAAAATTCCAAAGAATACATATAACCAAGCTATGTCATGGGCGCTAAGAGCACATCAAATTGTCGGTTGTAAGGGTATTTCGAGAAGTGATTTTAGGTACGATGATCAAAATGATAAGTTATATATGCTGGAAATTAATACACAACCTGGAATGACAGAAACTTCTTTATCCCCAGAACAAGCAATGTTTTGCAATATAACCCTAAAAAATATGGTTAAGATTATTATTGAGGGGGCTTCTTACGAATGTTAAGATTAAAACTTAACAAGAAAAACCTGCTTAAAAGAAAATTTTATGGTTTTGAAACTGAAAAATTAACGAGGCTAATAAATTTAGCTTTTTTATTATTGTGTATATTATTTTTTTGTGGGTTTTATTTTTTAGATAGTTTAAGCAAAAATAACATAATAAATAAATTAAAACCGTCAAATCAATTTCTTATCAAAAATGGGTTTAAAATAGAAAATGTATTAATTACAGGAACCATAAATTTATCTGATAATTATATTAAAGACATTATTGAAATATATAATGATGGAAGTATTTTCAATGTTGATCTTTCTTCAATATATAATAAAATAAAGCAAAATAGTTGGGTTAAAGAAGTTTCTATTGAGAGAGTTCTCCCAAATATAATCAAAATTAAAATCATAGAAAATCAACCTATTGCAATTTGGCAGAATAAAAAAGACAACAAGCTTATAGCCGCAAATGGTGACATAATTTTTGACGGTAATGTAAATGATTTTAAAAATGATTTTCCAATAATTAAAGGGAAAAAATCAGAAGAAAACATATTCTCTATTTTGAAAATATTAGAAACTAATCAAAATTTTTCTAAGAATATTTGGTCACTAACTTTCATAAATGAAAGAAGATGGGACTTACATTTTAATCAAGGATTAGTTGTACGATTGCCATCGAAAGATATAAACAAAGCATGGCAAACAATTATTAAACTTCACAAAAATTATAATGTTTTAAATCTTAGGCTTACAGAAATTGACCTTAGAAACCCAAAACAAATAATTGGTAAAATTAATTTTGACAAAAATACCATTTTAAGAAGGAAACATCTATGACAGTAATGAATAATATAAAAAGATCAAATGATATATTTGCCGTTATTGATATTGGAAACACTAAAGTATCCTCACTAATAGGGTCATCTGCTAAGAATAATGATATACAGGTTAAAGTGTTAGGCTTTGGACAACATGCATCTTTAGGAATTACTAACGGTATTGTCACAGATATGAAAGAGATAGCTAATTCAATTGCTAAAGCAGTTGAAGGGGCTGAAACTATGGCTGGTTTTCCTATTAATAAAGTCACATGCAGCCTTTCTGGGGGTAGACCAATCACAAAGGTAACACGAAATGAACTAAAAATTGAAAATGGTCAAGTTATGAAAAGTGATTTAGCCAAAATTGAAAAAATGAACAAACCTAAACCAATTGAAAATTATAAACTTTTATCATCTTCAGTAATTAAATATTATATCGACAATAATAGACCAGTAGATAATCCAATAGGGATTCACACAGATAATTTATTGGTTGAAACAAGCAATATCTATGGACAAGAAGGTGTAATTAAAAATATTTCTAGTGCTATAGATTTATGTCACTTAAGTATTGATAAATTTACTATATGTCCAGAAGCTTCAGGTATCTCAACACTTATTGAAGAAGAGAGAATGAATGGAGCGATTATTATTGATCTTGGCGGAAATATGACAAGTATTGGTGTTTTTATTAATAATAAAATAATTTTTTCTGATTCTATTCCAATTGGAGGTATCCATATTACCAGTGATATTGTCCGTGGATTGGGTGCAAAAGCAGAAGATGCTGAAAAAATTAAGATTTTATACGGATCAGCAATTTCAAATGAAACTGACGAATATACAAAAATTGATGTCCCAATTATTTCTGATGAAGGTGAAATTATAAACCAAAAGATACCTAAAGCCATGTTAACCGCAATAATAAAGCCTAGGATTGAAGAAATTTTTGAACTTGTGAAAGAAAGACTGAGTTTTTTAAAATTTAGTAAAACTTCAATCAATAAAGTTATTTTGTGTGGTGGAGGAGCTAATCTTAACAATATTAGAGAACACGCATCATCTTTCTTAAATATAAATGTAAGAATTGGACGACCAATCGGGCTAATTGATATGCCTGAAATTGTACACACCCCAACTTTTTCGTGCTTGACGGGATTATTAATTAAAAGTCTGAAGCATGAGAAAAAATTGATTTCAAATAATATGAGTGTAGGTTTGTACAGTTATTTTGGAAAAATTGGCGATTGGCTTGATAAAAATTTATAAAAAAATAATTTAATTAACTATAAACCAAGGAGTAAAAAAATGACACTTAATCTTACTATTCCAGAGAATATAAATGACGCTAAACCAAAAATTTCAGTAATTGGTATTGGAGGAGCTGGTGGTAATGCCATAAATACCATGATAAACGCTAATATAAATAACATAGATTTCATTGCAGCAAATACCGATGGACAAGCTTTGTCCAGAAGTCTAACTCCAAGACAAATTCAACTTGGTAAAAATACAACATTAGGTCTTGGGGCAGGTTCAGATTCCGAGACTGGCAGAAAAGCCGCTGAAGAATCAATTGAAGAAATTATTTCAGAATTAGGTGATGTTAATATGTTATTTATTACAACTGGAATGGGTGGAGGCACTGGTTCTGGTGCTGCACCTGTAATCGCGAAGACTGCAAGAGACAAAGGCATCTTAACAGTAGCTGTAGTTACTAAACCCTTTGACTTTGAAGGAAAAAAAAGAATGGAAGTTGCAGAAAACGGTTTGGCCTTATTAAAAGAAAATGTTGATACTTTGATAGTTATTCCAAATCAAAATCTCTTTAAAATAGCAAATGAAAAAACTACCTTTGCAGAGGCTTTCAAAATGGCAGACGATGTCCTCTACCAAGGTGTTTGTGGCATAACAAATTTAATAACAAACCCAGGAATGATCAATTTAGATTTTGCAGATATTAAAACAGTTATGGGAAATATGGGTAAAGCAATGATGGGAACTGGTGAAAGTTCTGGTGAAGAAAGAGCTAAAAATGCTGCTCAATCTGCTCTTAACAATCCTCTATTAGATGATAGTAATATAAAAGGCGCTAAATCAATATTATTAAATATTCAAGGTGGACCTGATATGGCTTTGTTTGAAGTTGATGAAGCAGCTTGTAAAATTAGAAATGAGGTTGATGAAAATGCTAATATTATTTTTGGATCATCCATAGATAATAGTTTAGAGGGAATTATTAAGGTTTCGGTTGTTGCTACTGGTATTAATTATACAAAAATAGAAAATACTGAAACCTATTCTAATAAAAAAGATAGAGAAATTGTGCAAACATCAGAGGTTACCGCTAATAAAATAGATAATATTAAACTCGAAATTGAAAATACTTCTGTTCATGAAGATTCTATAGAATTTGAAGGGGGCTCAAATAGACAGATAGATTTAGAAACTCAAATAAACCAACTGAGTACTGACCAAAATATTCAAAAGGACGAAAAAGATTTTTATAATGAATTAAATAAATCTGATTTATCTTCCTTGAATGTTAGTAGTGAAGAATTAAAGGATATTTTAGATCATAAACCTAATAATCAATTTACAGAACCTAAACCTAAAACATTTTTTAATCGTTTTTCATCATTTTTTAGTAATGAGAAATCAGTTGAAAAGAAATTAGAGCCCAGCTTAAATGTAGAAAGTGAAACTTTATCTGAAGAAAAAATTTCAAATTTGAGTATTAAAGAAGAAAACATCGCAGAAATATCAGTAAAAACTAATAATTTTGATTTGTTTAGTAACAAAGATGAAAGTATAATTGATAATTATCAAATCAATCTAACAGATATAGAGCAAGAACCTAAGGAAGTTGATGAAAAAGTACTTGAGATTCCAGCATTTCTTAGAAGACAGGCTAATTAATTTAGGTTGAAATATTTAGTAATTATATGTGATTTGTAATTTATCTCAAACAGTTTATGTATATGTTTGAGGATTTATAATATGAATTACATTAATAATTTTTCTAAATTTAAAAACTTCAGACAATTTACTTTGAACAAGATAATAAATTTTTCTGGAGTTGGAGTTCATAATGGCAGAGCTGTATCTATGAGTGTTGAGCCTGCTGACATAAACACTGGTATTCTTTTTGTAAGAACTGATGTGAAAAGTAATAACATTATTAAAGCAGTTATAGAAAACACTTTTGATTCAAATCTATGTACAAAAATAAAGAATAAGCATGACATTTCTGTTTCAACAATAGAACATCTCATGGCAGCTTTGAATGCGTTGAGTATTGATAATGCAATAATTAAAATTAATAATTCCGAGTTACCTGCGTTAGATGGTAGTTCTTATGAATATGTAAAAAAAATACTTAAATCAGGTATCAAACTTCAGTCTGCAAATAAAAGTTATATTAAGGTTTTAAGAAAAATCAAAGTTAATGATGGTAAAAGATATATATCTATATCCCCATCTAATGAATTAACAATAAATATATCCATTGATTACCCGAATACAATTATTGGTAATTCTAAATTCTATTATTCTCATTCAAGAGAAAACTTTATAAACCACTTATCTGAAGCTAGAACATATGCTTTTTTTGAAGATATCGAAAAAATGAGAATTGCCGGTCTTGCTATAGGTGGTAACCTCAATAATGCCTTAGTAATTGATAAATATAAGGTATTAAATCCTGATGGGTTGAGGTTTGAAAAAGAGTTTGTTAAACATAAAACATTAGATTGTGTAGGTGACTTCTATTTGTTAGGTATGCAATTAGTTGGAGAAGTTGATTGTTTTGCTCCTGGTCATAAACTTAATCAAATGTTTGTTAGAGAAATTCTAAAAGATAAAAAAAATTATGTCATAGAAAAAGCAATGATTAGCGAATATCCTGAAAAAATTTATAATGTTTTAGCTAAGGATAATTCTCCCAAAAATATAAATTATGTCGCTTAATTTAAATATTTAATAATCTACTTGTTTTTTAATATACAAATCCATTTATAAATAATAAAACTACTTGATGTTTTATTTATTACTGGAAATCACTGGATGATATTTATAAAAAATAATTACATAATTTCAATAAAGTTACTTACTATTTTAATTTTATTAATAAATTGCAGTTCAAATAAAAAAGAAAATCAAGCATTTGTATCAAGTGATATAGAAACTTATAAAAGTGGATTATCATCTCTAAAAGATGGTAATTATGATAAGGCTGTCAAAGAATTTGATAATCTCAATATAAATCATCCTTTTTCGTCATTAGCTAAAAAGTCAGAAATAATGACTGCCTACTCACTTTATCAAAATAATGAGATAAACAAATCTATAAGTAAGTTAAAAATTTTTAATGAAATGAACCCAAAAGATGAATTTTCTGACTATGCTCATTATCTTTTAGCAATGTGTTATTATATACAAATTTCAAATCAAGGCAGAGATCCAAGTTTGTCATTAAAAGCTTTAAACTCATTTAAGCTTATAACAACAAAATATCCTAACAGTAAGTATGCAAAAGACTCAAAATTAAAAATCCAATTTATTAAGAATTCATTAGCTATAAATGAGTTAAATATTGGTAAATTCTATTTGAAAAAACATGCCCCTGCTAGCTCCATAAAAAGATTTAAAACGATTTTGCAAAAATATCAAAATAGTTCAGCAATACCAGAAACATTATACAGATTAACTGAAGCTTTGTTAATGATGGGACTTAAAGAAGAAGCTATAAAAAGTAATGCTATCTTAAAATATAATTTCCCTAACAGTGAATGGAGTAATTTAAGCAAGGACATTCTTTCTAATATTTCATCAACGGGTGAAAAAGAAAGCTTCACTTCTTCCATAAAAAACTATTTCATCACAATATTTGATTAATTAAATGTTAAAAGAATTAATAATTAAAAATATAGTTCTTATAAAATCCCTTAGCATTGAATTTAATAGAGGTCTTTCAGTATTGACTGGAGAAACAGGTACTGGAAAATCAATTCTTCTTGATAGCTTAGGACTAATTCTAGGTAATAGAGTTGACTTTAATTTAATTAGAAAAGGTGAAAATGAGGCTTCGGTTCTTGCGCTCTTTGAAGTTTATGACAATCACGCTGTAGTACAAATTTTGAACCAATATAATATTGAATTTGAAAATGAACTTTTAATAAGACGACAAATAAGTACTAAAGGAAAATCTAAATGTTTCATCAATGATGTATTGATAACTCGTAATGCTTTGTCTGAAATAACTGACTGCTTAATTGAGTTACAAGGTCAATTTGAAGATAGAGGACTTTCAAACATTAAGACACACTTATCACTTTTAGACACTTATTCAAAGCACAATCATTTAATAGAAAAAACAAATAAATCTTTTAATAAACTAAAAGAATTGCAGAAAGAAATTTCTGAAACAAAAATACGTGAAAAAGCAACTACTGATGATAATGAGTGGATTAAAGAGTCTTTTAATCAATTAGAGTCATTAGACCCTAAATTAGGTGAAGAAGAAAGATTAAACCAGACCAAGTTATTTTTAAATAACCGCGAAAAAATTTTTATAGCTATTAATCAATCAAAAACAATTATAGATGACGAGCTAGGAATTGAGAATTTGATTAACAAACTTTATAAGACTTTTGATAATATTAAATCAATTGATCGTTTAAATATTAGTCAGGCAGTTGAAATTATAGACAGAATTAAGGTTGACATTGAAGAATTAAAATCCATTGTAAATAGTGAAGCTAGTGAAGTGAGTGAAGACACTCATAACTTAGAATTTGTAAATGATCGTCTCCATGAGTTAAAATCACAAGCACGTAAACATAATTGTAATATTGATGATCTTATAAGGATAAAAAAGGAACTAAAATTAAAAATAGATCAAAATGATAATAATAAATTCAAGATTGATAAACTTCAAAAAAAATATGAAGAATTAAAAATTGAATTTGTTTCAAATAGTAAGTTACTATCTGAAAGCAGACGTAATTCTGCAATATATTTATCTAAAAAAATAAATGATGAATTACCCCATCTAAAGTTAGAAAATGCATATTTTAAAGTTGAATTTGAAGAATTAGAATTAGAAAACGCAACTGAAATGGGTATGGATAGAGTAATCTTTTTAGCATCAACTAATTCTGGTGCGGATGCTCTTCCAATTAATAAAATTGCATCCGGAGGAGAATTATCAAGGTTTTTGTTAGCAATAAAAGTAGTACTTGAAACTATGGTACATCAAAGAACAATAATTTTTGACGAAATTGATTCAGGTATTGGAGGAGCCGCTGCAAATGCTGTGGGTAATAGACTAGCTAAATTAGGAAATAATTATCAAGCTATGGTAGTCACACATTCACCACAAGTTACCTCTAAAGGACACTTTCATTATCTTGTGCAGAAAAATAATATTAATAACAATATCACAACGAACGTTACTCAATTAAACGAGACTGAAAGAGTAGAGGAAATTGCAAGAATGGTTTCAGGAAGCTTCATTACTAATGAAGCCAGGGAAGCAGCCTCTAAATTATTAAATACTTGAAAATATGAATATAGAAATTCTTAATAAATTAAATTTACTGAAAGATAAAATTAGTTATCATAATTATAGGTATCACACCAAAGATGATCCTGAAATATCAGATTTTGAATTTGATGAACTTTGCAAACAATATGATGATATAATTTCATCCAACCCCGAATTTAATTTTTTAGAACGTAAAACTGTTGGTGATGAAATTTCTAACAAATTTCAAAAGTATCATCATCAAAAACCTATGGGTTCCCTAGTTAACGCCTTTTCATTTGAAGATATTAACGATTTTATTGAAAGAACTTATAAGTTTTTGTCACTTAAAAAAGAATATTTATTGGAATATACGTGTGAACCTAAAATTGATGGTTTATCAATATCCCTTCTTTATCTAAACGGAGACTTATTGAATGCGGTAACACGAGGTGATGGTAATGTAGGAGAAATTGTCACAGAAAACGTTAAAACTATAAGTGACATACCACACAAATTAACAGGAAAATATCCTAAATTCATAGAGATTAGAGGTGAAATTTTTATGAAAAAAACTCATTTTGAAGAACTAAATAAACTACAAATTGAAAATAATAGTAAAATTTTTGCTAATTCTAGAAACGCTGCAGCAGGGTCCATACGGCAAAAGGACATTAATATCATAAAACAACGTAAATTGAACTTTTTTGCGTTTACAATTGGTGAATATACTGAAGATTTTAAATTTGATAACCAAATTGATCTTTTGACAAGATTTAAAGAAATGGGTTTAATTACAAACGAGGAAAACTACTTAGCTCGTAACATCAATGACATAAAAGCATTTTACAAAAGAATTTTATTAAAAAGAAATAATTTAGGATATGAAATTGATGGTTTGGTTTATAAAGTTAACAGTAAAATTCTCCAAGAAAGATTAGGAAATTTAGCCAGAGCTCCGAGATGGGCTATTGCTCACAAGCTTCCAGCTGAAGTAGTTGAAACAATTCTTGTTAATATAGAAACTCAAGTAGGTAGAACAGGAGCCCTAACTCCTGTTGGTAAATTAGAGCCCATTAGAGTTGGTGGTGTGTTAGTATCAAATGTTTCATTACACAATGAAGATGAAATTTTCAGAAAGGACATACGTATTGGTGATACTATAAAAATACAACGCGCTGGAGATGTAATTCCACAAGTTTTAGGAGTAGTGAAAGAAAAGAGAGTTAAAGGTTCAATTATTTATTCTGTTCCTAAGCACTGCCCATCATGTAATAGCATTACTTTTAAGCCTGAAGGTGAAGCAATTAGAAGATGTTTATCTGGTATTAATTGTCCAGCACAAACTGTTGAAAAACTAAAACATTTTGTTTCAAAAAATGCATTTAATATTGATGGTTTGGGAGAAAAATTGATAGAGATGCTTTTTAAGGAAGATATTATTAGAGATTTTGCAGATATTTTTGCTATTAAAAAACATAAAGATAAATTGGAAAAAAAAGTGGGATTAGGAAAACTATCAGTATCTAATTTATTAAATTCTATTGAATCAAAGAAAAAAATTACATTTGACAAATTAATTTATGCACTCGGAATTAGACAAGTTGGTGAAACAAATTCCAAATTATTAGCTTTGCATTATAATACATTTGAAAACTTTCGTGCTGAGATGGTAAAAGCGACGGATAAGACATCAAACTCTTTTCAAGAACTTGTTTCGATAGATCAAATAGGAGAGAGCATTGCTGAAGATTTAGTTTTATATTTTAATACAAATTCTAATGTAATTATCTTTGACAAAATTTTAAATTATATAACTATTGAAAATATTAAAAGAAAATCAGTTGTATCTCCATATACAGATAAAGTCATAGTTTTAACGGGTGCTCTAAATAGTATGAGTCGTGATGAGGCCAAGCAAACTCTTCAAAATTTAGGTGCCAAAGTTAGCAGCACAGTATCTAAAAATACTGATTTTTTAATTATAGGTGATCAACCTGGAAGTAAAGCCAAAAAAGCTAAAGAACTAAATATACCAATAGTAAGTGAAGAAGAATGGGTTGGAATAATTCAAAAATTTAATGATTAGATTTGCGTGGTTTTTCTTTTTAAAAAATTTAGTAACTCTTCATTTTCTGTTTCAATGAATTTTACTAAACTTTTATAAACCTTTTTATGGTACTCATTAACCCAGTCAATTTCAAATTTTGTAAGCAATTTTTTATTAATAAGTTTTGTTTCTAAAGGTACTCTAGTTAAATTCTGAAAATGTAAAAAATGTTCATTCGATTTATTTATTTTGTATTTTGAAACAACTTCTAAATTTTCAATTCTAATACCATATTTTCCATTTTTATAATAACCAGGTTCATTAGATATAACCATTCCACTTTCAATAGTACAATCCGATGTTTTTGAAATAGATATAGGTCCTTCATGTACACTTAAAACACTTCCAACTCCGTGACCAGTTCCATGGGCATAATCTTTACCTTTTGACCAAAGTGCTATTCTCGCCAATGCGTCTAAATCTCTTCCTTTAATATTATTAGGGAAAATTGCTGATGCAATAGCAATATGTCCTTTTAAAACTAAAGTATAATTCTCAATCATCTCAGTCTCCGCCTCCCCTACTAAGAGAGTGCGGGTCGTATCTGTTGTGCCATCAAGATAATGAGCACCTGTATCTATTAAATATAAACCATCTCTATTAATTTTTTTATTAGATAAGTTGTCAGCTTTATAATGAATAATAGCACCATTACTTCCAAAAGCTGATATTGTTGAAAAGCTCTCACACACAAATGTTTTTTCTAATGACCGAATTCCAAGAAGCTTTTCTGATACTTCAATTTCTGAAAGATTTTTAAAATTTACATTTTTTTCAAACCAGAATAATAAATTCAAAATTGCAAGACCATCTTTTAAATGGGCATTTTTAAAGCCCCTTAACTCACAAGGGTTTTTTTTGGTTTTAAATTGATCTACCGGACAAGATATTGATTTATAATTTAATTTATTATTAACTAAAAAGTTATAAACCTTCATTGGAAGAGTCTTTGCATCTATTAGAAAATTTTTATTTTTAGAATTTTCTAAAAAATGACTTAAATGTTCAAAATTACAAATATGAATGTCTTTTTCTTTTTTTATGCTATTTTGAAATGAGTTATTGTCAGTAAATATATGTAATTCTTTCTGTTTTGAAACTATACAAAAAGATCTTGAAATTGGAGTATGTTTCAAATCTCTTCCTCTAATATTCAATAACCACGAAAGACCTGTAGGGTTAAATAAAATATAAAAATCACAATTATTGTCTTTAATTACTTTTGTTAAACGGCTTATTTTTGATTTAACTGTCTCTCCAGTATATTTTATTGGAAGCTTAAATAATTCATTATCAGTTTTGACAGGTTTATTTAACCATAATTCATCAATTATATTTTTGTTCGTAAACTCAAGACTTATTTTTGTTTCTTTAATAGCATCTTGAAGAAACTCATGTTCACTTAAAGTTAATAACCAAGGATCAATAACCACTTTTTTGAGAATATTTTTATTTTTATTTAAAAATAAACAAACTTCTTTAAACCCACCTTTAAGTATATTGAAATATTTGGAGTTAACCTCTTTTTTTAATTGTAATTGATAACGTCCATCACTAAAAATCACTGATTTTATTTTAGATTTTGCTGATATAATTGAATATCCAGCTGAGCCAGAAAAATTTGAAATAAATTTTAAACGCTCTTCATTTTCCGGGACCTCTTCACCAGAAAACATGTCACTTCTTGGAACCAAGAAAGCATCCCACTTTCTACTTTTCATCTTTTTTGTTAATAATTTAAGATTTTTTTCCAAATACAATACCTTTTTTATTGGTTACTAATCAATATGATTGAACCCCAACCATTTAAACTAAATGTTTTTTTTTCTTTAAATCCATATTTATTATACCAGTTTATAATATACGGAATTTGTTCATTTAAAAGACCAGAAACTATTAAAAAAGAATTAGGCTTTATAATTAAACTATATAAAGGTGCTAATTTTTTTAAAGGACCAAATAAGATATTTGCAAAAATCAAGTCATAAAATTGTTTTTTTGTATATTTATTCGAGTGGTATGAATCAGTTAAATAAACATTGTTTAGCACAATGTTATTTAATTTAAGATTTTCTTTTGTTAGCTTCACAGCATTTTTATCTATATCAACAAAAGTTACCTTACTTTTTTTAAATATCTTTTTTGAGGATATTCCCAGTATACCTGTCCCACATCCATAATCTAAAATCTGGTTTAATTTAGTAAATCTAGATATAAAAGTTAGAGCTTTTAAACAACATTTAGTAGTTTCGTGGGATCCAGTTCCAAATGCAGTGGATGCGTTTATTTGTATAGGAATTTTACTTACTGAACAATTTTTCTTATTATGTGATCCATAGATATAAAAGTTATCTATATTAATTATTGGGAAAGATTGTCTATTTTGTTTAAGCCAATTCTTTTGTGAGATCTTACTTACATTAAGTCTATTAGAATATTTATCTTTTCTTGGATGATCATAAAAAAAATATTCTGTAATTTTTAACTCTTTAGCGAGATAATTTAATTTACGACTGATATTATTAATATCAGGTTTTTGATTTAAAAAAATTTCTAATACCCAAATTTGATTTTGGTGAAATTCTC
Source organism: SAR116 cluster bacterium AG-390-L20 (assembly GCA_003278095.1). GTDB lineage: Bacteria > Pseudomonadota > Alphaproteobacteria > Puniceispirillales > Marisalimonadaceae > Marisalimonas. The sequence goes on from QCHB01000005.1 coordinate 141,478, forward strand.
CAAATTTATTACTAGCAATATTATTTGAATAAAAATTAGTATATTTTTTTTTATCTTTATCCTCATTTACAAATAAGCTGGAGGATATATAACCTTCAAAATCTTCAACATATTCTGAAAATATATTTTTGAAATTATCTTGTATATAAAATCTTACTGACCACAAATCCATAATAAAAATTTATTTATCTATTAACTTTACAAAGCTTGACACAACTTTTTTTTCGCCTGCTTTGTCAAAGTTTATATTTAATTTATCACCATCTGAAGAAATAATAAGACCCATTCCAAATTTTTGATGAAAAACTCTCTGCCCATTGTCAAATTCAATATTAGAGTTTAAAACATTAGTATCTATCTGAGCTTTCTTATAAGCATTAATTCCTTTTATTCCATTTTGCTTTGCCCTTAAAAATCCAGGTCCGTAAGATGCATTTTTTGTAGACAAACCAAAATCAATTTGATTATAGCTTGACGCATCAGCACCAATATTACCTTCTATATTTTCGTTAAGAATATGTCTAGGAAGTTCACTTATAAATCTTGATGGGATCGATCCTTGCCATAATCCGTGAATTTGTCTATTAGCTGCAAAGGTTATAAATAATCTTTGCTTTGCTCTAGTGATGCCTACATAGGCAAGTCGTCTTTCTTCTTCTAATCCTGCCAAACCTAATTCATCTATAGACCTCTGACTAGGAAACAATCCCTCTTCCCATCCAGGCAAAAAAACCACATCAAATTCAAGTCCCTTAGCGGCATGTAGAGTCATTAAGGATACTTCTCCTGCATCAGCTGTGTTATCACCATCCATAACAAGTGAAATATGTTCTAAAAAACCAGAAAGATTTTCAAAGCCACTCATGGCATTTATTAATTCTTTTAAGTTTTCCAACCTACCTTCGCCATCAAGAGATTTTTCATTTTGCCAATGTGCAATATATCCTGACTCTTCAAGTACTTTTAATGCTAAATCTGTATGACTGATATCTTTGTTTTGATTATTCCAATATAAAAATTGATTTATTAGATTTAACAAGGATCTTTTAACATTTGGCCTAAGTTCGTCAGTCATTAACAATTCTTGTGATGCAGAAAAAAAAGAAATATTATTTTTTTTAGCGTAAGAATGTATCATGCTTGTTGTATTTATTCCTAATCCACGTTTTGGAATATTAATAATTCTTTCCAGAGCAAGATCATCATTAGGCTGTTGAACTACCCTGAGATATGCTAAAGCATCCCTAATTTCCATTCTTTCGTAAAATTTAGCGCCTATAACCTTGTAAGGGATTCCAATGTCAACAAATCTTTCTTCAAAATATCTTGTCTGGTGACCAGCTCTAACTAAGACTGCCATCTGATCATGCCTAAAACCTGCAGAATAGAGATTTTCAATTTCTAAACTAGTCTTTTTTGCCTCTTCCATTCCATCCCATACAGATATTAAATCAATTTTGTCTCCATCTTTTGAAGAGGTTTTAAGATTTTTGCCTAATCTTTCTTTATTGTTTAAAATAACACTATTAGCAGCTTCTAAGATTCTTCCCGTGGACCTATAATTTTCTTCTAATTTTATAACTTTGGCTAAAGAATAATCCTTTTCAAATCTTAATATGTTTCCGACTTGGGCGCCCCTCCATCCGTAAATAGATTGATCATCGTCTCCTACACAGCAAATATTTTTAGTTTTATCAGCCAAGAGTTTTAACCACAAATATTGTATAGTGTTGGTATCTTGATATTCATCAACTAAAAAATATAATATTTTAGAATGATATTGATTTAAAATATCTGGATGTTTTGAAAAAATCGTTAAATTATGAAGAAGCAAATCTCCAAAATCAGCAGAGTTAAGAGTAATCAATCTCATTTGATAAGTTTTATACACATTAATGGCTTTACCATTAGCGAAATAATCAATATTTGAAATTTTTAAATCTTCTGGCTTATAACCTTTATCTTTCCATTTCCCAATTAAATTTGACATTGCTTTTGGAGTAAATTTTTTAATATCAATTTTATCGTCAAGCATTATTTGTTTTAATAGTCTTACTTGATCATCCGGAGTAATAATGGTGTAATTTGAACTTAACCCTACAATTTCAGCGTTTTCTCTTAGTATTCTGGCAGCTATTGAATGAAATGTTCCTAACCAAACCGAATTTGCTGAGGGGCCTATTAAACCTTCTAGTCTAATCCTCATTTCTTTTGCAGCTTTATTTGTAAAAGTTACTGCAAGTATATTCCAAGGTTTGGTCTTATTACTATATATGAGATTTGCAAGTCTGGCAGTAAGCACTCTTGTTTTCCCGGTTCCCGCTCCCGACAAAACCAATAGAGGACCCTCTAAATTTTTTACTGCTTCTTTTTGAGATGGGTTTAAATCAATAAATGCTTGGTGGTTATAAAAGTTGTTCATAAATTTTAAAAAGTTTCTTGATTATAATTAATTTTTATTTCTAACATATCGATGGTTTAACTTGTAGAAAATTAATAAATAAATGATAATAAACTTGGTTAATAATTAAGAGCGTAATTACTTGAAATGAAAAAAAATAAATTTGCATTTTCATATTCATTAATATTATTATTTTTATTAATTGGCTGTACTAAGAATTTAAAAAACTCTGCTGAAAGTACAGATCCATTTGAAAGTTTAAATAGGAATATTTTTGCTTTTAATAAATCTTTAGATCAAAACATAGTTTCTCCCGTAAGTGCTGCATATGTTAAAACAATACCTTATTCAGTTAGAAAAAGTGTAAGTAATCACTTAGAGTGGATGGATACACCCAGTACTATCGTGAATAGTACTCTCCAGACAGACTTAGAAAATACAATTTTAGCTTCCGCGAAATTTATGTTAAATGGGCTATCCCTTGGTTTTTATGACTTTGATAATAATGAAACTAAAATTAAAAAAAAGGACTTGGGGTCTACTCTAGCCAAGCTTAATGTTCCAGAAGGTCCTTTTTTAATGGTACCTTTGTTAGGGCCTAAAACTGTTAGAGATTTTACGGGAACGTTATCGGATAGACAAAGTTTAAGCAATATTTCATCTAATTCTGTCAATAAACTAAGCTTAGCAGAAATCCCAATTAACTTAGTTGATAAAAGAAGTAAACTTGCAAAAAATATTGAAAATATTTATGAATCACCTGACCCCTATACAAAAATGAAATCTTATTATATACAAAATAGAAGAAAAAATGTATATGGTGATACATATCTGGAGGATAAAAACAACAAGTTGGATCTAGAATTTGAAAAACTCTTACAATAATATAAATTTAAAAAAAGTTTTATGCATTACTCTTTTTTCATTTTTATTTTTTCAATTTTTAACATTTAAATCCTATTCTGATAATGTAAAAAATGGTGAAGTAATTGTTCAAAAGATGATTGCTGATGCTAAAAAGCATGCTGTAAAAACAATAAACCTCTCACCAAAAGAAAGATCATTGAAAATTGAAATATTGATAAAGCGATTTATTAATTTGGATTTTATGGCAAGAGCAACTACTGGAAGTTATTGGAAAAAAGCAAATAATACCCAAAAAAAAAAATATAAAAGTGCTTTACTTAAACAAATTGTTAATACAATTGAAGAACATTTAAACACACTAGCTACATTAGCCTACAAACCTTTAAAATCTGAAGCAAGAGGTAAAAAATTAGTATATGTAAAGGGTATAATAAAAGACCATAGTAAAAAAATTCCTGATGTAAATCTTTTATGGAAATTGGCAAAGGATAAAAAAGGAAATTTTCTTGTGCTTGATTTAGAGATTGAAGGCATATCACTAGTAAGTTCCCATAAAGCTGAAACAATGGCTATACTTCGAAAAAATAAGGGTGATTTTAATGCTTTATTAAACACTTTTACTAAAAGTGAGTGATTTATCTAGATATTGGCTTATATTTAATCCTTTTAGGGTTTAATGCATCATCTCCTAATCTTCTTTTTTTGTCATTTTCATAATCTTGATAGTTACCCTCAAACCATTCAACATGACTTCCACCCTCAAATGCTAGTATGTGTGTAGCAAGTTTGTTTAAAAACCATCTATCGTGTGAAATTACAACAACACATCCAGAAAAATCTAAGATTGCCTCCTCTAAAGATCTCAAAGTATCAACGTCTAAATCGTTAGTAGGCTCATCTAAAAGTAAAACATTTCCAGGAGTTTTTAACATCTTTGCAAGATGAACTCTATTTCTTTCACCTCCTGATAACTGGCTTACAATTTTTTGTTGATCAGACCCTTTGAAATTGAATTGTCCTACATATGCTCTACTTTGAATCGTTTTTTTCCCGATCTCTATTTCATCTAATCCGTCACAAATAGATTCCCAAACGTTTTGTTGAGGCTTTAAAATGTCCCTAGACTGATCTACATAATTTAAACTAACTGTATCACCAATTGAAATATCTCCACTGTTGGGTTTTTCTTCTTTTGTGATTAATCTGAATAAAGTAGTCTTACCTGCACCATTAGCTCCAATAACACCTACAATTCCACCTGGAGGTAACTTAAAACTCAAATTATCTATTAACAATTTATCTTCAAAAGACTTGGATACATTTTCAAAATTTATTACTTCATTACCTAGCCTAGGAGCAGGAGGGATAACAAGATTACCAGAGTTAATTTCTTTTTTTTGTTCTCTTGCTACTAACTCTTCATAAGAAGATATTCGTGCTTTTGATTTTGCCTGTCTTGCTCTTGGCGCTGATTGAATCCATTCTAACTCTTCATTTAATTTTCTTTTTCTTGCTTCTTCTATCTTTCCTTCTAGTTCTAATCTTTTTTGTTTCTGTTCTAACCATCCTGAATAATTACCTTTATACGGAATACCCTCTCCACGATCTAATTCTAAAATCCATCCAGCCACTTCATCTAAAAAATATCTATCGTGAGTAATAGTTACAACTGTACCTGGAAAATCATGAAGAAATCTTTGTAACCAAGCAACTGATAGAGCATCCAAATGATTTGTTGGTTCATCTAATAACAGAAAATCAGGATTTGATAATAATAATTGTGCTAATGCTACCCTTCTTTTTTCACCGCCGGACAAATGGTTTATATTTGCTTCTGCAGGAGGCAAGCTTAATGCATCCATGGCAATTTCAGCTTTTCTATCTAAATCCCAGGCATCCATATTATCAATTTGTTCTTGAAGTTCTCCTTGTTTAACAATTGTTTCATTCATTTCTTCGTCAGTTAAATCCTCAGAAAATTTTAATGAAATAGTATTGAAATCATCAACAAGTTTTTTTGCTTCAGCCATACCCTCCATAACGTTTTCATATACATTTAAATCACTATTTAATTCAGGTTCTTGAGCAAGATAACCAACCTTTATACCATCCGCCAATTTTGCTTCACCACTATACTCTTTATCAACACCCGCCATAATTTTTAAAAGAGTAGATTTTCCTGCGCCATTGCCTCCTAAAACTCCAATTTTCGCTCCAGGTAAAAATGACAAGCTAATATCTTTAATAACTTGTTTGCCACCAGGATAAATTTTACTCAACTTATACATTGAGTAGATATATTGCGGATTATTCATTAGTTTACCTCAGAAATTTAATACCATTTATTAATTAACATAAAATTGTGTTTGGAGTTATTTATTTGTTTAAGTAATTCAAATATTAATTTTGAATTTTACCTCTATGTTTGTATAATTAGTTATGAATGTTTCATTTCCTATATGGCTTATTATAATTGACTATATTTTAGCTCTAATAATGGCTATTTTAGTTTTAAAGTTTGTCTTAAACTTATTTATTAACGAACAAAATAACTTAAGTTTTTTTAAATTTTTTACAAAATTGACTAATCCTATTTTAAATATTACTCAAAAAATTACGCCAAAATTTATTGTGCAACCTCTCATACCTCTTTATGTAGCATGGCTTTTCTTTATGATAAGAATATACTTTTTGCCCTTACTCTTGGGATACTCTTACATAGGTACGTTTGCTTTTATATTTGAAAAACAAATAATTGAACAAATTAAATCAATAATTTTAAATACAGCTCTATATTTAAACTATGGTCTCTGAATTATAAGAAAAACAAGTTTTAAATCTATTTATAATTTCGTCAATTAAATTCAACTTTGTTTCAAAAGATGTTACAAATCTTACTTCAATCTCATCATCACTTATTTCACGCCAAAGATTAGGAATAATATTTAATTCGAGAATTTTCTTATATGTTTCTTTGTTAATTTTTAAAAAAACTTCATTCCCTTGTGTTGGATATAAAAGTGTAAAATCTTCAAATTTTGATAATTCACCACTTAGATATTTTGCATTTTCATTAGCCTTTTGCGCTAATTTTAACCATAATCCATCTTCAAACCATGCGTTTAATTGAGCAGTAATAAATCTAGTCTTAGGGATTACATGTCCAGTTTGCTTGATCATTTTTTTGGCTTCCGTTGCAAGATTTTTATTGAAAAATATAATAACTTCAGCAGCCATTGCCCCATTTTTTGTTGCTCCCAATGAAAGACAATCAATCCCTATTTTCCAAGTTGCTTCAGCAGGAGAAACAGATTGTTGCGAAACTAATGCATTTGAAAACCTAGCTCCATCCATGTGTAAATAAAAATTGTTTTCTCTACAAATATTGCTAATTTCCATTATTTCTTTTTGGGAATATAGCGTTCCATTTTCTGCTAATTGCGTCACCGAGATACCAGAAATTTTTGAATGCTGCTTTCCTTTAAAATTCAATTCATTAAGTTTTTCGGTAATATCTCTAGAATTAAGCCTGCCAGAAATATTAGAGATAGTTCGTAACTTCCCTCCACCAGAAAAAAACTCTGGGGCACCTCCTTCATCTTTATTTATATGTGATTCACTATGACACAAAATACTTCCATAGGAACGAAGGAAAGAAGATAAAGCTAAAGAGTTGGAGGCTGTACCAGACATCATCGGTATAATTTCTAAGTCCTGTTTTTCAAAAATATTTGAAATAATATTTTTACATTTTGTAGTAAATATATCATTTCCATATGGAAGTGTTTTTTCATCAGACACTTGTGAAAATACCTTCAATATCTGAGGGGCTATTCCAGAGATAGTGTCAGTACCAATAAGAATTTTTGTTTTATCCATTCAAAACTCTTTCAATCATTGCTAATCTAAACTAAATTGGGTACCTTTTTTTACAGTCATAATAGATCTTATTTGTCTTGTTTTACTATTTAAAATCACAAAAACATTATTACCTTCATAAAGATATCTCAATAAAATTTCATTATCTTGTCCTAATGATGAAGAAATTAATTGGGCACTAGTAGGCTGTACAAAGTTTAACATATTTATTTTTTGTTCATCTAGATTTAAAATATTATTTTTGCTTTTTTCGGATCTTTCTAGTTTATTGTAACTATTAGATAATCCAATAAACAAAACAAACAAACCTAAAATAATTAACAAACCCAAAATTATAGCAATTATTTTTATAATCCTTATATTAGAAATAATCTGAGACTGATTTTCAGGTTTTGAGTTGGATAAGTTAGACATGTTAAATCCTATTAAAATTTCACTTTTTACTAAAGACTTTGATATTTCCTATGACAGACTTGATGTCTGGATTACAGAAGCTATTAAAGTAAGTAACGTTGCAAAACAAGAATTAAATGATAGGAATCTTTTTTTATCTAGAAGTAGGGTAAAAAAATTAATTGAAGGAAAAAATATAAAAATTGATGGCTTAGAAGTTAAGGATCCATCATTTAAAATTAAAAATAGTGAACTTATTACTATTCAATTTCCTCCTGAAGACAACCCTATTCCTTTACCAGAAAAGATTGATTTAGAAATTCTTTATGAAGATCAATATATAATAATTTTAAATAAACAAGCAGGTATAGTTGTCCATCCTGCTCCCGGTTCTCCAAATGGTACTCTAGTAAATGCCTTATTGTATCATTGTGGAAAAAGTTTAGAGGGTATTGGCGGGGTTAAAAGACCTGGTATCGTTCATAGATTAGACAAAAATACTAGTGGAGTGATGGTAGTTGCAAAAACTGAAACTGCTCACGTTAATTTGTGTAAAGCCTTTAGCAATCATGATTTAGATAGAAGATATAATGCAATCGTTTGGGGCCAACCTTCAAATATTGGTATTATTGAAAAACCAATTGGAAGATCAGTTTTTAATAGAAAAAAAATGGCTATATCACTTAAAGGTAAAGTGGCTAGAACTAAATGGAAAGTGCTAGACGTTTATGCACCTCTAGCTAGCTTAATTGAATGCAAGCTTGAAACAGGAAAAACTCACCAAATTAGAGTTCATTTTTCTGATATGGGTCACAGCGTCATTGGTGATGACTTATATGGTAAATCATTGTCTGAGAATAAATATAGAGATAGCTCTCACAAAGAAAAGATTCGAAGCATTAAGTCTTTTAACAGGCAGGCTTTGCATGCTACTAAACTCAGTTTAAATCATCCCATCACAAAAAAATATATGGACTTTATTAGCCCTTTACCAAAAGATATGACTCAATTAATAGAGATTTTTAAAAAAAAAAAATAAATTTTTATTGAAATACTTTAAAAAACTTATAAAAACATTAAATATAAATAGCTAGGAGCTCTATTTTGAATAATTTAGATTCAACAAGTATTTCATTATTATCCCCAGACAATAATCTGGGAAGATATTTAGATCAGATAAAAAAATTTCCAATGTTGGATGCTGATGAGGAATATGTTTTAGCAAAAGATTGGTTAGATAAACAAAACACTAAAGCTGCTCATAAACTTGTTACTAGTCACCTAAGATTAGTTGCAAAGATCGCAATGGGATATAGAGGTTATGGGCTTCCTGTCGCAGATCTTATTGCTGAAGGCAATATCGGCATGATGCATGCTGTTAAGAAATTTGACCCTGAAAAAGGCTTTAGACTAGCTACGTATGCAATGTGGTGGATTAAGGCTGCAATACAAGAGTTTGTATTAAAAAGTTGGTCACAGGTTAAAATTGGAACTACAGCAAGTCAAAAAAAATTATTTTTTAATCTTAGAAAAATCAAAGGTAAAATCAATGCACTAGAAGATGGAGATCTTTCACCTAATCAAGTTAATCATATTGCTAAAACACTTGATGTTGCAGAAGATGATGTTATTAGCATGAATCGAAGGATGCTTGGAGGTGATCATTCACTTAATTCACAGATAAATCGTAATGATGGAGAAGAAGCTGAATGGCAGGATATGTTATCAGATGAAAGAGATAATCAAGAAACACAGTTTGTTAATAATCAAGAAAAAAATATTCGTAATAAAATGATGGTTGAAGCCTTGCAACATTTAAAGTTGAGGGAAAAAGACATAATAATTAAAAGGCGTCTTATTGATACCCCCAAAACACTTGAAGAATTGTCCCAAGAATATAAGGTAAGTAGAGAAAGAGTTAGGCAGATTGAAACAAGAGCTTTTGAGAAGCTTCAAGAAGCTATGAAAATTAAGGCTAAAGAGTTAAAACTAATTGGTACTAATGATTATTAGGTAGTTTCAAATAGATTTTTTAAGTATATTGTATCATTTCTCTCAGGACTAGTAGATATTAAAATTATTGCACAACCAATGAGTTCTTCAATCCTTTTAATATAATTTTTAGCTTGATTTGGTAGGTCTTGTAACTTTCTAATACCTACTATGCTACCTTCCCAACCATCCAATACTTCATAAATTGGTATTATTTGTTGTTGTTGCTTCTCTGATGAAGGTAGATAAGTTATGACTTCATTATTTAAATAATAACCAGTACATATTTTAATTTCCTTAAAATCGTCTAAAACATCTAATTTAGTCAACGCTATGCCATCAATACTTGATAATGCAACAGCTTGTTTTACTAAAATAGCGTCAAACCAACCACAACGTCTTTGTCTTCCAGTTACGGTTCCAAATTCATGACCTTTTTTTCCTAAATTGACTCCATCTTCTCCCTTTTCCTCTGTGGGGAATGGACCTGCTCCAACTCTAGTTGTGTAAGCTTTAGTTATTCCTATTGTATAATCTATTGATGTTGGTCCAATGCCAGATCCAATTCCAGCTTGGGATGAAACGGTATTACTACTAGTTACATAGGGATAAGTTCCGTGGTCTATATCTAAAAAAGTGCCTTGAGCACCCTCAAACAAGATATTAGAAGACGCAGTAACATATTTGCTTGTTAAAAACCAAGATGGTTGAACAAAACTTAAAATAAATTGGCCTTGTTCCCATAACTTTAAAAAAATCTCATTTGGGTCTTGTTTGCTTTCTCCGATAGCAGACAACCAAATATTATGGTGTTCATATAATTTTTTAAGTTTTAGTAAAAAATCATCTTTATCAAGTAAATCGCAAATTCTTAGACCTCGTCTTCCTACTTTGTCTTCATAAGCAGGTCCTATACCTCTACCAGTTGTTCCAATTTTATTTAGGCTCTGTTTATTTTCTCTAATATTATCAATTAATTGATGTATAGGTAAAATTAAAAAAGCTGAATCTGATATAATTAAATTTTCTGGAGTTATTTTTATATTTTTTTCTTCTAATTGCTTAATTTCCTTTGCTAAATGAAAAGGATCAACAACGACCCCATTACCAATTAAGACAATTGTATTGTCTCTTACAATTCCACTAGGTAATAAAGATAACTTAAAAATATTGTCGTCAATAACCAATGTATGTCCAGCATTATGGCCACCTTGAAATCTTACAACCAAATCAGCTTTATTTGATAACCAATCAACAATCTTACCTTTACCCTCATCTCCCCATTGTGTTCCAACAACAACTATATTACTCATAAAATATTCCTTAGTTTTGGGTTAATTTCTTAAGATTTTAATTTAAGAATAGTATTATCTTTCCAAATATATTTACAATTCATTTCCGAAGCTTCTTTTTCAAACTCTACGTTAGAAACAGAACCAAAAACAATTCTATATCCTTTTTTTATAATCTCGTCCGCATCTTTCATGTTTAGATAAGGTATATACACTAAGTCTTTATCTAAATTTAACATAAGATTGGGATAAACTTTTTCGGTATAAATTGTACATCCAGTTGCAGTTTCTCCTGTTAAGATATTATAACTTCCACCTTTTGCTATTTCGCCTTTTAATTTGTCAGAAAAAATTGTAAAAGTTATCCCTGTGTGATACTTAAACCCCCTGTTTTCAAGTGGATCTATTGAAAGTTTAATAAACTTATTATTTTTTCTGACAATATTTATGACTGTTAAGTAATGGTCTATTATATCAACTAAAATGCCTTTGGATTTTAATTTCTGAAGATATTTGATTACATTTAAGCGATCTCCAACAACGTCCATTAATTCAGATATAATATTTAGATTTTCAAATTTTAATTTTTTAAGACTTTGTTTGTCTTTAATATCTATATATTGATTGATAGTGTGTTTTAACGAAGGTGAAATACCTGTTAAAAGATATTCTCTCAAAAATGGTAAATTAATATCAATTGTTAAATTATCTATATTTATTGATTTAAGGGCTTTGACACAAACGAGCATTATTTCAGCATCTATTACTTCAGATTTGGGTCCTATTAATTCAGCACCTACTTGAGTTTTCTGACGCTCCATATTAAAACTGTCACCTTTTACTCTTAAAACGTCACCAGAATAAGATAATCTTAGTGGACGAGATAAGTGTGACAATCGAGTAGAAGCAATTCTAGAAATTTGTGCTGTAACATCTGCTCTCAATGCTAACATTTTTTGTGATAAAGGATCCATAACTCTGAAAGTAGAATCTTTTAAAACTTCACCTGGACCGTCTGATAGCAAAGTTTCTTCATATTCAACTAGAGGAGGTTTAACTCTTAGATATCCATAACTAGAAAATATATCTAGTAAATTTTCTATTATTTTAGACTGAATGTGAGCATTTGGATAAAGAATGTCACTAAGCCCCGCAGGCAACAATCCTTTTTGATTTGATAAACTCGACATTATAATAGCTTTCAAATAAGAATATTATATATATATCAAAGTCTATAATGTATCTAATAAAATTTAAGAAAAACACATAGTTTAATTATTTTCGAAGCTAATAATGTTGACCCGAGCAACTTGAGGTAAAGATCGTAATTGAGAAATGATTTTTTCATCTACTTCACCATCAACTTCAACTAGTGCAATAGCCTCTCCACCTACATTTCTTCGTCCTAAATGAAAAGACGCTATATTGATGTTTTTCTTTCCTAAGGTGTTGCCTAAATCACCAATAAAACCCGGCTTGTCATAATTTCTTAAATAAAGGGCATTTTTAGGAAAATCTGATTCAATTGCAATCCCTTGAATATTTATGATCCTTGGTTTATTACCTGCAATTAAAGTTCCTGAAATTGTTCTTTCACCTTTATCATGTTTGACAGTGATCTTGAGTAATGTCTCATAATCACAACGTCTTTCATGCTTAATCGTTGTTAAATCAATTCCTCTACTTGAAGCTATAGAGGATGAGTTTATATTATTTACAGCGGCTGATGTAGGTTCAAACAAACCAACAAGATTACTTGCCATTAACGGGATACTTTGGATAGATGAAGCTTTACCTTCTAATTCTAATTTTACACTCAATATACCTTCTTGTGTAACTTGACCTAAAAAAGATCCCATTAAGTAAGCAAGCTTTACATATGGTTTCAATATTGGTGCTTCCTCTGATGACACATTTGGGTAGTTGAGTGCATTTACAACTGCTCCAGTATTTAGATAATCTGACATTTGTTGCGCTATTTGTAGGGCAACATTTTCTTGAGCTTCTAAAGTAGCCGCACCTAAGTGAGGTGTAGCTATAAAGTTAGGAGCATCAAATAAAATATTTTCCCTAGCTGGTTCTTCCACAAAAACATCAAAAGCTGCACCAGCTAAATGTTTATTCTCTAAAGCCGCCCTGCAAGCAACCTCATCGACTAAACCTCCCCTAGCACAGTTAATAATTCTTGAACCTTTTTTCATCATACTAATAGCTTCAGACGAAATTATATTCTTAGTATCTTCTGTAAGTGGCGTATGAAGAGATATTATATCAGAATTTTTTAACAAATACTCTAAATCAACCTTTTCAACACCTAATTCATATGATTTTTCTTGCGTTAGAAATGGGTCAAATGCAAAAACTTTCATTTTTAGGCCTAGTGCTCTACTAGCTACAATAGATCCTATATTACCACAACCTATGAGACCTAAATATTTACCACTAATCTCGGTACCATTAAATTTCGATTTTTCCCATTTTCCTTGTCTAGTAGATGTATCTGCTTGGGGTATCATTCTGACTAAAGACATAATAAGAGCGATAGCATGTTCAGCTGTAGTGACTGCATTTCCGTAAGGTGTATTCATTACAACTACACCATGTTTGGTTGCAGCTAATTTATCTATATTATCTGTACCAATACCGGCGCGCCCAACTATTTTTAAATTTTTTGCATTCTTAAAAACTTCTTCATTAACCTTTGTTGCAGAACGGACTGCGAGACCATCAAACTTATCAATTAGTTTTAGTAATTCTTCATGATTCAATCCTGGCATATATTCAGTTTCGATTTTATTTTCTTTAAAAACGTTTACTGCAGATTCACTTAATTTATCACTTATTAGTACTTTCGGCATTTTTCTACCTTCTTTTATATCATATTTTAAGTTGGTCTAATGTTTCGTAATAAGCCCAATCTAACCAGGGTAATAAATTCTTAACATCATCATTTTCAACGGTTGGACCACCCCAAATTCTAAATCCTGGCGGAGCTGACCTATAACTACCTATATCAAAAGCAACTTCATGGTCTTCTAATAATTTAACAATATTTTTTTCAATATTATTTTTAATCTCTGATGGAAGATCTATTATTTTAGGATCTACCAACTTTAAGCATATAGATGTACTGGATAAATTATTAACATCTTCACACAGAAAATCAGCCCAATGAGAAACTGAAATCCAATTTTTAATTATATTTAAATTATTCTTGGACTTACTTATTAGTGCAGATAATCCACCTACTTCTCTAGTCCAATTAAGTGCGTCTAAAAAGTCTTCAACGCATAACATTGATGGCGTGTTTATAGTGGCGCCTGAAAATATATCAAGATTTAATTTACCATTTTTTCTAAGTTGGAATAACTTTGGTATAGGCCAAGGAGGATTATATGTATTAATTCTTTCAACTGCTTTCGGAGATAGGACTAGAATACCGTGACCAGCTTCACCACCAAGACATTTTTGCCATGAAAAAGTTCCAACATCTAACTTTTGCCAATCAATATCCATTGCAAATGCAGCCGAAGTCGCATCACAAATAGTTAGACCATTGCGAGAAGTATTGATCCAATTTGCATTTGGCACACAAACTCCAGCAGTTGTACCATTCCAGTTAAAAACAATGTCACCTTTAAATTGGTTATTAATAAGATCAGGTAACTGACCATAATCAACTTTGAAGATGTGAACATTATCTAATTTAAGTTGAGATTGTATATCATTTGCCCAATCCGAACTAAAACTGTCCCAAACTAACATATTGACTGGTCTAGGCCCAAGAAGGTTCCACATTGCGATTTCAATGGCTCCAGTATCTGAACCTGGAACAATACCTATTAAGTAATCTTTCGGAATTTTCAGAATTAATTTTGTTAAATCAATTACCTTTTGAAGTTTTGATCTAGCTATTTTATGTCTGTGAGATCTACCTAATACACTATTATTTAAAAACTTCAAAGACCATTTTGGTCTTTTTGCACAAGGTCCAGAAGAAAATTCAGGACGTATTGGCTTGACTAATGGTCTGGTCATATTAACCTCGTATAAATATTATTGCTTATTGGGAAGCAACAGCCCAAATAAGTCTTTAAAGATTATTCAATTTTTGTCAACAAACAAAAAGAGAGATTTTAATTGCTTAAGTTATACGATTTGTCAGGAAAAAATGATTTGAGATTTAGCCCCCCTTGTTGGATTGTTAAAATCTGCCTAATTCATAGACAAATAAATTTTGAAACAGAACCTGTAAAATTTTCTGAAAAAAATAAAATAGAATTTTCCAATCAACAATTAGTACCTATTTTAACACACCAGAATGGGTTTGTTTGTGATTCATGGAACATAATAAATTGGTTAGACACAAATTATAATGACAAAAAGATTTTTCTAAACCTTTCATCTAAGAATTTTTCTAACTTTTTGTACCTTTGGACTTCTAGACAGCTTTTACCAATTTTATTTAAAATAATTGCACATGAAATACCAAATGTTTTAGAAGGTAATGATTTAGATTACTTTATTAGAACAAGAGAAAAAAGAATTAAAGGTCCTATAACTAAATTCATACCTAAAATACCTGATCATATCAGAGAATTTAGAACATTGATAAGTCCTATAAGAAAAATTATTGAAATTAATGGATTTATTTCTGGGAAAGAACCAGGTGTGGAAGATTATATTTTTTTTGGAAATTTTAAGTGGGTTTATTCTTGTAGTGCTTGTAATTTATTGGATGAGTATGATCCAATTTATAATTGGTACAAAAGAATCCTTGAAATAACTAATTTATAAATCCATTTATATTAAAACAATGGTTTATAGGTCCGTTACCTCTTCCAAATTTGGGGTTAGTTTTAATTGCATTGTTCACATACTTATGGGCAATCTCAAATGAGTGTCTAATGTCAATAGATTTAGCTAAAGAAGCTGACAAAGCCGAAGCCATGGTACAACCTGTTCCGTGGGTATGATTAGTTTTGATCTTTGAAGTTTCAATTGAATGGATTTCTGAAGAGTTTATCAATAAGTCTGTCATAACCCGTGCTTTCATATGTCCACCTTTTAAAATAACGTGGCTTGCACCTAGATTAATTATTTCTTTTCCTACATTTTTCATATCTTTGAGGTTGTTAATCTTAATTCCAGTTAATATTTCAGCCTCAGGGATATTGGGCGTTAGAACAGGTTTTGCTTCCTTAATAAAATTTTTTAGAGCGTCAATTGCATTTTCTTTTAATAATTTATGCCCTCCCTTTGCCACCATTACTGGATCTAATACTATATTTACATTCTTGTCACTCACAATGTTGTTATTAAATAAAGCTTCAAGAACTGTATAAATTAAATCTGCGCTATGTAACATTCCAATTTTGACCGCATTAGCATTAATGTCAGATAGGCAACAATTAATTTGTTTTACAACAAAATCCGTAGGAATTTCCAATATATCAAAAACTCCATTTGAATTCTGTTCGGTCAATGCTGTAATAGCTGTCATACCATATATACCAAAGCTCGTAAGTGTTTTTAAATCAGCTTGTATTCCAGCACCTCCACTAGGATCTGATCCAGCTATTACTAAGACAGTTTTCTGCAAATTATTTAATTTTGTCAAATTCATTTTCTTTAAGAATAGTGTTGGCAATTATCTCTGTAATTTTCTTAACTTTATTTCCATCTCTACACTCGACCATTATTCTAACTAAGTCTTCAGTTCCAGATGGTCGTAATAATATTCTACCCTCTGATCCTAATAGACTTTGCTGCTTTTTTACTAAATTTGTTATATTGTCTTTAGATAAGATATTCTTATTGATATTTTTAAGATTTTTTAAAGACTGAGGCACTAGTTTAAATGGTCTTAAAAACTCTGATGCTCTCTGACCAGATTTTTTAAGTAATGACAATACTTTAATCGCAGTTAATAAACCATCTCCTGTTTTGGCAAAATCGGATAATAAAATGTGCCCAGAAGGTTCACCGCCAAGTTTACAGTTAGATTTAATCATTTGATCTAGAATATAGCGATCACCAACCTTAGTTCTGTAAAGGCTAATATTATGTTCTTTTAAATAATTTTCTAAACCTAGATTTGACATTAAAGTGCCTACAACTTTATTATGGTTTAACTGATTATTTTTTTTCATTTCTTTAGCTAATACAGCTATTATCTGATCACCATGAATAATATTTCCCTTCTCATCCGAGAAAATTACCCTATCCGCATCTCCATCAAGAGCAATTCCTAAATTAGCTCCCTGTGCTTTTGTCATTTCAGCCATTTTTTCTGGAAACATAGCTCCGCAGTCTAAATTTATATTTTTACCATTAGGTTCTGCTCCAATAATTATTGAATCAGCCCCAAGCTCAAACAAAACTTCAGGTCCCACCTTATATGAAGCGCCATTGGAGCAATCCAACACTACTTTCATTGAACTTAAGTCTTCACTTCTGGGTAATATTTGTTTTACAAATTCAGAATATCTTCCAATTGCATCTTCCATTCTTCTAGCCCTGCCCAAATTTGCGGATTTGGCAAGAATCGGTCCATTGGCCATCCTTAGCTGAATTTCATTTTCCACTTCATCATTCAATTTAAATCCATCAGCACCAAATAGTTTCAAACCATTATCTTCATAAGGATTATGGGATGCAGAAATCATTACACCTAAATCACATCTTAAGACCCTCGTTAAATGAGCTATAGCTGGAGTTGGAAGAGGGCCAGTCGTAATAGAATCCAGACCAACAGATGTAAAACCAGCAACTAAAGCAGGTTCGAGCATGTATCCAGATAGTCTTGTATCTTTACCAATTAAAACTCTTGATTTCTTTGTTCCTGCTTTACCATAGAAATAGCCTCCTGCTGCCATTGCTAAATTAACGGCCATTAAAGCAGTAACTTTATCTTTGTTTACAGTGCCCCTTATACCGTCTGTACCAAACAATCTTTGAGAAATATTGAAAGATGTTTTTATCATTTAGAACCTTTTTAAATTAATGCTCTTTGACATATCAATGCCTGGTTAGTTTCAAAGACATCATGAGTTCTTATTATTTGTACACCATTGTTTATTGCATGAACAGCAAAAGCAATTGAACCACTCAACCTTTTACTTGGATTAATAGATTTTTTATTGATCCCACGAGATTTAAAATTATCAATTGAAAGTTCTTCGATTAATGACTTTCTACTTAATCCAATTAATATTGGGACGCCCAGACTATGGAAAATTGACAAATTACGTAATATGTCTAAATTATGAAGCTTATTTTTTCCAAATCCAATTCCAGGGTCAATAACGATATTAGCTTTATCAACGCCCATACTTACTAATTCATTAATTTTTTTAACAAAAAATTTATATATATCTATTGGTGCATAACTATATTTAGGATTATTTTGCATAGTCTCAGGATCCTTCTGCATATGCATTACTACTATAGGCAAGTTGTTTTGTGATACAAAAGCAATTTTATTTTTATTATTAAAGCCAGTAATATCATTTATAATATCTACCCCATTTTCATATCCTGATTTCATAGTAGAAAAGTTTCGTGAGTCTAAAGATATAAGAGAATTAAAATTATGTTCTTTTAAAGATTTTATGATTTGTATTGCTCTATATTTTTCTTTACTAACCGAAATCCTTTTTGCGCCTGGTCTAGTTGACTCAGCACCAATATCAATAATTGACGCACCACAAGTTTCCATTTTTTCAAAAATTTTTTTTATAGATTTATAATCACTTTTTTGACTTTTCTTGTAAAAACTGTCAGGTGTAATATTTATTACACCCATAATATGTGGTTGACACATATTAAGTTTGGAATATGGATATCTTTTCTTAATAATATTATCTAAACTCATTTCAGCTTTTATTAAAGAGTCTTTACTATGGTTTTTTGAAGTATTTAATAACTTTGCAGGAGTCATCATAACTTCCACATACAAATTATTTTTTTTTTGTATGACTTTTAGTTGGTTAAAATATCGCCAACCTCCTCCAATTCTCAAACCATTAAAACATTCAAACCTTGATTTTGGAATAGGTAATATAAAAGTTTCAACTTCTTCACAAAAAGGCGGTGCAAATAAACTTTTATTATTTTCCACGATAGCCATGAATTACCTATGCGAAACAAAATTATTATTTATTGTTAGGAGTTATCTATTTCATTAGTAACAATCGTTTGCTTAGCTGTTGTGGAGGGAATTCCTGCTCGTTTTTTAGGTTTTTTTGCTTTAGGAGAGTTGTCATTATCATTAGATTTTTTGATAGAAATATTTAAACCTTTACATAAGTCTTGAATTTGTTGACCGTCGAGAGTTTCGTATTCCAATAAAGCTTCAGCAACTCTTTTAAGTTGCTTTGAATATTTTTTTAACATTTTCTCTGCATCAGAATAAACTGAATCAGCAATTCTACGAATTTCATTATCAACTATTGAAGCCGTATTATCTGATACATTTTTTTGTTGAGAGACAGATCTTCCAAGAAAAACTTCTTGCTCGTTTGCTTCATAGGCTAAAAATCCAAGTTTATCTGAAAGTCCCCATTCAGTGACCATACGTCTAGCAGTATCAGTTACCATTCTAATATCAGAGCTTGCGCCAGTAGTAACCTTTTCTTTTCCAAATATCAACTCTTCAGCAATTCTTCCACCACATGCAACTCTAAGATCTGCAAAAAGCTTATCTTTAGCCATTGACACCCTATCTCCTTCTGGCAATCTCATTACCATACCTAAAGCTCTGCCCCGAGGAATTATAGTCGCCTTATGTATTGGGTCACTTGCTGGTGAGTAAGCTGCTACAACCGCATGACCTGCTTCATGATATGCGGTTAGTTTTCTTTCTTCTTCAGTCATAACCATGGATCTTCTTTCAGAGCCCATCATGACTTTATCTTTAGCTTCTTCAAATTCAGCCATACTTACATTATTTCTACCCTTTCGGGCAGATAATAGTGCAGCCTCATTTACTAGATTTGCTAGATCGGCTCCAGAAAATCCTGGAGTGCCTCGAGCAAGTGTTTTTGATATAACATCAGAAGATAAAGGAACTTTTTTCATGTGGACCTTTAAAATTTTTTCTCTACCGATCATATCTGGGTTAGGTACAACAACTTGTCTATCAAATCTTCCAGGTCTTAATAAAGCTGGGTCAAGAACATCTGGTCTATTTGTTGCGGCGACAAGTATAACTCCTTCATTAGTTTCAAATCCATCCATTTCTACTAGAAGTTGGTTTAAAGTTTGTTCTCGCTCATCATTGCCTCCACCTAAGCCTGCACCTCTATGTCTACCCATAGCATCAATCTCATCAATAAATATAATACATGGTGAGTTTTTCTTACCTTGCTCAAACATGTCTCTTACTCTTGAAGCACCAACACCTACAAACATTTCAACAAAATCTGATCCAGATATTGTAAAAAAGGGAACACCTGCTTCACCAGCAACAGCTTTAGCTAATAAAGTTTTTCCGGTTCCAGGGGGGCCAACAAGTAATACACCTTTTGGAATTTTACCGCCAAGTTTTTGAAATCTGCTTGGATCTTTTAAAAATTCTACAACTTCTTCAAGTTCAGCCTTAGCTTCGTCTATGCCAGCAACATCTCTAAATGTGACTTTATCTCTATGCTCGGTAAGAAGTTTAGCTTTTGATTTTCCAAACCCCATAGCACCTTTGGCACCACCTTGCATTTGTTTCATAAAAAAAATCCAAACTCCTATAAAAAGTAACATTGGAAACCACGAAATAAGAACAGAAAGTATACCTGGCATTCCACTTTCCACTGGCTCGGAAGTAACTTTAATTCCTTTTTCTGAAAGTTTATTAGCTAACGCATCTTCTTTTGGTATAAATGAGTAAAAAGGAACACCACTGCTCGAAGCTCCAAAAATTTTATCACCTTGTATACTCACTTCTCTAACTTCACCTGCGTTAACTCTAGCAAGAAAGTCTGAATAAGCAATTGCATTGCCCGTGTTTTTAGAAGAACCACCTTGAAACACATTAAAAATTGCAACAAGTACAAGAGATATTATTACCCAAACAGCTATATTCTTTCCAAAATTATTCATTATTTTCCTTTTTTATTTATATCAATTATACCAATACTTTATTTATGAGGTAAAGACTAAAAGATTTGTCACTTAATTTTTCATTTATATTTGAATTTACATCAATAATATTTAAATGGGGTTTAATGCATGAGCCTTCAAGGGTACGTAAGCAAGGAATTGTATTATTAATTATATCTCTATATTCAAAAAAAGGATGTTTATTACTAAATTTACTAATATCATTTCCATTTGATGAAATTAAATTACCAGACTTTGAACTTACAATTATATACCTTCCATCGAATATATAATTTTTATCTTTTTTAATCTCCATATTAAAGTTCAAATTTCTTAGCTCTCTTACAAAAAATAAATAATTATTTTTTTGAAATATTTTTACATTACCTAAGGTTTTATTCACTAAATTACTGTAAAATAAAGTACGAATTAAATTTAATGTTTTTTTTCTTTTTGGAGGGAATTCCTTTCCTCCAACAGTTTGAATTATTTTACCAATAATATTAATAGTAAGAAGACTTGATTTCTCAAAAATTATTTTGAGATTATCTAAATCGACCCTTGCAGCTCCTGTCTCGTCAATCAATATATTTTCAGAAATCCAATCCGCCAAAAGAACTTTAATTTTTTTAAATAAAGTAGTATTTGTACTGCTAAATTTATTTAATTCTTGTGAAATACTAGGCCATTTTTTTTCCCTAATTTTATCAAGTAAATATCTTGTTTTTACTCTTTCAAATTTTAACATCTTATTAGAAGAATCTTCAAAAAAATTAATATCATTTTGGTCTACAAAAGTTCTTAATTGCTTTTTTTTAAAAACTAAAAGTGGTCTTATTATTAAAATTCCGTTCCAAAATTTAACTGATTGTATTCCTTGAAGTCCATCAAGGCCTGAATTTTTTGTAAAACGCATAAACAAAGTTTCTGCTTGATCGTCATAATGATGGGCTAAAAGTAAATTACCTGATAATTTATATGTGACTTCACACAAAAGATCTCTTCTTTTTTTTCTTGCCCAGTTTTGAATATTTCCAGTTGGTTTTTTACCACAAATTTTTTTTATAGATGTTTTAAAACCAAGTTTTTTTGCTATATTTTCTACCTCATGAGCTTCTTTACTAGATTCTTGTCTCAAATTATGATCAATTATTACTGGAAAAATTTCTATATCAAAATTTTTATTATTTTCTAAAAAATTTTTCAATAAATATAAAAGCGCCATTGAGTCCATTCCACCAGACAAACCAAGAACAAATACTTTTTTGATTGGATTTAAATTAATACAAATTTGTTTGAAATGATTGTTAAAAGCTCCAATCATTCAGGGGCGCATTGCTTTTCATTCTTTAAAAAATTAATTCTTTTATTAAATTTTTCAGAAGGATTTATCATAAATTCTAGTGATTGGTTTAAAATATCGCATAATTGATCTTGTGGGGCAAAGTTTACCGCTGCTTCTGCAATAAGTAAGGTTGTCTCTTGAAATCTTGGATCATTAGGAAACACACTATTAAACTCAGCCAAAGCAATAGCGGCCTCTTCGAACTTCTTTTGGGCAAAATAAACTCTACCAAGCCAATATTGTGCATCAGCGGACTTTTCACTTTCTTTATGTAAAATTAAAAATTCTTTAAATGCTTTTTCAGCATTAACGAAGTCAAGTTGACTTGCTAAATCAAGTGCATAATTATAATTTTCTTCTACTGTACCTGATGGTAATATTGTTTCTTTTTTATCATCTTCAAAGTTTTTATCAGTTAATACATCATTAGTCTGATTGTCATTTGAAGTGTCCTCTTTTACAAACCCTAAAACACCATTTGTTTTACCTTGTAAACTATTTTTCTTAACATCAACTTTCTTTTTAATTTTATAATCATTTTTATCATTATTTTCCGTAACATTTATCTTTTCTTGAACAGATTTAATCGATGATAATTGAAGATGCCGCTCAACTCGTTTGAGTGCAAATTCTAAATCGTAAGTCAAATTAGTGATGTTTTTTATTTTATTTTCAATTAGTCTTAAGTTTTCATTAAGGTCGCTTATCTCTTTTTCCAATAATTTTAATTTACTATCAGAACTCTTCAGTTTGGATTGTTCTTCTATTAAACCAACCACCTTTTTGAGATTATCTTCAATTCTAGAGATTTTTTCTTGTTGAAAAGATACAATATCTTTTAATCCATCTATAGTCTGAGATAAAACAGGTACAATATAAAAAAATAATAAAATTGATATATATATATATCTTAATTTAAACATTACTATCTCTATGCTATTTTA